>CAZAGG010000006.1:253-156871 GCA_964484565.1 uncultured Rickettsiales bacterium
AGCCTTGGTAGGCCATTACCCTACCAACTAGCTAATCTTACGCGGGCTCATCCTGAAGCGATAAATCTTTCACCTCTCGGCAATATACGGTATTAGCTACAGTTTCCCGTAGTTATTCCGTACTTCAGGGCAGATTCCCACGCGTTACTCACCCGTGCGCCACTATCCCTAAGGATCGTTCGACTTGCATGTGTTAAGCACGCCGCCAGCGTTCGTTCTGAGCCAGGATCAAACTCTCATGTTTTGATCCATCTTTGCAAGTTATGCACTGAATATAGCCTATGGATATTAAGCTCTCGCACCATTAAGCAATGCATATCAAAGAATTAACTGCTCGCACATTAATTACTGACTGTTCAGTAGTAATGCACTAGATTTAGCTTTTACTTCGCATTTGCAATCCGCAGTTAGCAAAATTACAACACTAAAAAGCAAAAGCTCATTTTTCTGAGCACCACTACCTTCATAAAAACTTTACTTTAGCAAACAACTGCTTCGACTTTGGAAGCAAGAAATCATCTGAGAAATTTCGCCCTCTCAGTGAAGGGATTGTCGTTATAGCCATATGACCCTCACCAGTCAACAACAATTTTTCAATTTTTCGTTAAAGTTGTCATTTTTTTCACTAGAGCCTTCAAATTCAGCAACTTAGAAACATACATAATAATCTACTACACAGATAAGATTTTTATGCTAAACGTTGTTACGAGCTATTTAAACAATACAGGGAAGTCACAATGCAGACTGAAGAAGCGGCAAATTCAAGATTTAAAACAATGGGCTTCCTATTAGGCCCTGCGATATTTATTGCAACTCTTATGCTTCCAATCCCTGAAGGAATGCAACAAGCAACTTGGATGTCTGCTGCTCTTGCTTTTTGGATGATTACTTGGTGGGTTTCTGAGGCTGTTCCGCTGCCTGTTACTGCGATGTTGCCTCTTGTTGCATACCCCATGCTTGGAGTAATGGACCTTCGAGAAGCTGCAAAGCCATACGCTGAGCCAGTAATCTTTTTATTTATGGGAGGGTTTATAATTGCCCTAGCCATAGAAAAATCGAAGTTACATTTGAGGATCGCTCTTAACATTGTGCGAATCATCGGAACAAGACCAGATAGGATGATCGCGGGCTTCATGGCTGCAACAGCCTTTCTTAGCATGTGGATTAGCAATACAGCAACCGTTATTATGATGCTGCCAATGGCACTTTCCGTTATTACCTTACTAAAAAAGCAGATGGATAAAGATTCGCATGGCGATCTTCACAACTTTGCTCTTTGCATGATGCTTGGCCTTGCATACGCATCAGGAATTGGCGGCATGGGAACCATCATAGGAACCCCAACCAATGCATTTCTCAAAGGATATATGGAGAAAACCTTTGGCTATGAAATTTCTTTCTTTGACTGGATGCAAATTGGCGCTCCGATAGTTATTCTATTGACTATTGCAATGTGGGTTATTTTAGTAAAGGTGGTTTTTAGAGTTCGATTAGAAGATTCAGATCACTTATATGAAATTATTAGGAGCGAACTGGAAAATCTCGGCAGAATGTCAAAGGCTGAGAAAGTTGCGCTATTCATCTTTTTATTCGTCGCTTTAGGATGGGTATTCCAACAGCCAATCTCAAACGGATTTCACATTGGCGACATTCACTTTTCTGGCATACCGCAAATTAATGATACAATAATTGCCATGATGGGTGCACTTCTAACGTTTTTAATTCCCGTGAGTCTTAAAACCAACAAACCAATACTAACTTGGAAGGATGCTGAGAAACTGCCATGGGGAGTTCTTTTGCTATTTGGTGGCGGATTAAGTATGGCGCATGGATTTGAAACATCGGGACTAGGCACATGGATTGGCTCTCAATTTGAAGGTACGGGAACAATCTTGCCACATCTCATAATCATCGCGCTTGTAGTATTGGTTACAATGCTATGCACAGAGTTTATGAGTAACGTTGCAACAATTACAATGATGGTTCCTGTGATTGCGCCTATCGCCATTGGAATGGGCGAAAACCCTCTGCTGTTTCTGATTCCCGCTACGATTATATCTAGCTGTGCATTTGTTCTTCCAGTTTCTACGGCCTCAAACGCTATAGTATTTGGTACGGGTCACGTTAAAATCACCGAGATGGTTAAAGGAGGAATTCTTGTAAACATCGCCGCTTATATAATTGTTATGTTAATAGCAATGACAATAATGCAAAGTGTTTTTGACATTACCCCTTCAGTTCTTCCTGACTGGGCGAAGTAGGCTTAGGCTCTGTTGTTAAATATTTTAAAAGCATTCAAATAAAACAACCCTATCAGGGATATTGCGAAATAGACGACGTAATATCCCACTGAGAATGCTATAGCTTTTTCGGTGTCAATATCGATGTAAAATGCGGCGTATACAAATGATATTTCCCTTATGCCAATCCCTCCAACCGATATTGGTAAAACCGCTGACAAAATTGATGCGGCAAGATAGACAATCAAGATATTTTGGTAGCTAGCAAATTCAAAAAGAGAAAAACCAAGCCCCGTAATTATGGAAATCGAAGCAAGCAAAGATATAACCTGAACAATCATAGAGTAGCATAGTGCGATTGCAGAATCCCCTGCCCTTTCAGACATCAAAATTTTAGAGGCAATCAAATAGCAAGGTATAGTCGCGGCGATTAAAGCAAGGGTAAGAAATAGACCATAAGGAAATGTATTATAAATCCCACTCATCAAAACTAGCGTGTATAGAATTATCAGCAATGCGAGCATTCCATTTGCCCTATCAGATAACATTATTTGAACAGACTTTTTAAAACTTAAGTGGTGAATCTTATTAATTACAAGTGCCTTATAACCGTCTCCACCAATGCCAGAAGGAAGAATGTTGTTATAAAACATTCCCACATAATATAGCTTTAAAGAGTAAATAAATCCAAGTTTAACCCCTTTTTCTTTTGCGTAAAACCTCATTCTTTCTGCACTAGCACATTGAGCTAGAATCAGAAATAAAGCAGATAGAAAAAAACTCTCATAACCAATTTGCGAGATATAAGAGTATATTTTTTCAGAATCAGCAGAGCTTATGGCGAGATAGAGCAATCCAAATGCCAAAAGGTATTTTGCCAAAGAAAAAAAGATTGATTTTATTCTGCCGCTGCTTTTTGCTTCTTTCATAAACATATAGTTATAACTAAACTTGGAAGGGTAAACATGCAATTCATTATAATAGGTAAAGATGGCAAAGATACAGAGGCGGCTTCAAGAAGGGCTAACGCTAGAGAAGCTCACTTAAAACTTGCCAAACAAATGAAGGATGAAGCAAAGCTGCTCTATGCAGCCGCCATTCTTGATGATGAAGGTAAAATGCAAGGTTCAATGATGGTTGTGGATATGCCGTCAAAGGCAGATGTGGATAACTGGCTTAAATCAGAGCCATATATAACCCTTAATGTCTGGCAGGATGTTGAAATCCATAATGCAATGGTTGCGCCTATATTTCAAAGCTGAAGATAATAAAACTGTGGATAAAGTGTGAAATAACTGTGTATATAATCTGTATTCATGATAGAATGAATACAGATTTTTATTAACTAATGAGAGGAGGTAATCCGATGTCTAGTAAGACAGTTGATCATAATTCAATCGGGTATAACTATAAAGCTAGGGGGTTTGCCTCTCTTTAGTTTTTATGTTTATGGGCTCTGATTGACCCGAAAACCAATCAACTGACAGCCTGCTCGAGACCTAAACATCTCAGCAGGCTGAATGGTTTTATAGCCCTTTCAGTCTATAGCATTTCTATTTTCATCTGATAGCGTCAGACTCCATCTTACGCGCAATGACTCTGCGTTAAACATAGCACTTCCAAAATGCAAAACATTTTGGTCTCTATTTATCACTGCGAATCGAGGGCAAAAAAGAAGTTTATAGTGTTTCTAGTTTTATTTGAGAGCAAGTATTTCGAGGCGAGGCGCGCGGAGCTTATAAATAATAAGTGAGCACGGTGAGACCGATGAAATGCGCCGCTATCAGATAAAAATAGAAATACTATAGTAATAGAGAGAGGCTAAACCAACATCAGCATTGGATCTTCGATATATCTCTTAAATGCTGCAAGGAATTCTGCACCAACTGCGCCATCTACCACCCTGTGATCTGATGATAAGGTCACTGTCATGATATTGGCAACTTTCATCTGGCCACCTTCAACAACCACTCTTTCTTCACTTGCACCGACAGCCAGAATTGCGCTTTGTGGCGGATTAATAATCGCATTAAACTGCTTTACACCATACATTCCAAGATTTGAGATTGAAAATCCACCGCCTTGAAACTCTTCTGGCTTTAACTTATTTTCTTTTGCTCTGGACGCTAAGTCTTTCATCTCCAATGAAATTGCTGATAGCGACTTTTGATCAGCATTTCTAACAATTGGAGTAATCAAGCCGCCATCAATTGCAACTGCAACTGAAACATCAACATTGTTATATTGAATTATCGCGCTATCTGTCCATGAAGAATTAGCAGCAGGAACATCTCTGAGCGCAAGTGCTGAGGCCTTAATAACAAAATCATTTACTGTTAGCTTATAAAGCGGCTTTCCATCAACTTTTGGGGCTGATTCGTTCATCTTTGCTCTTGCTTTAAGAATATCATCTATCTTGCAATCAACACTAAGGTAAAAATGAGGAATCGTCTGTTTAGACTCAAGCAAACGCTTTGCTATCACCTTACGCATTGTATTAAGCGGAATTTCGGTTTGTTCCACAGGATTTCTTCCATAGCCATGACCTGACGAAAGCGAAGTTGTGGATGCGGAAGATTTAGCTCCTCCTGATTTCATAGCCTCTTCAACGTCTGCGCGAATGACTCTTCCGTGAGGGCCAGTTCCCTTGACTCTGGCAATATCTAAACCTGCATTAGCTGCAACTCTTTTCGCCAAAGGACTTGCAAAAACCCTTGCTCCTGAGTTTGAAGCGGTTTGCGGTGCGCTTGTCAGTGAGGGTTGGCTTGCCCCCATTTTACTCGCTGCAACTGCATCGTTAGCAGCTTCATCTTTCTTTGCAGATGTTGGTGAAGCGTCATTTGCGGCATATCCCTCTAATGATTTTGCATCTTCCCCATCAGCTAATAAAACCGCAATAACTTTATTTACAGCAACACCCTCTGTACCGCCTTGAACAAGAATTTTGCCAAGAATCCCTTCATCTACCGCTTCAACTTCCATTGTTGCTTTATCTGTTTCGATCTCAGCAATAACATCACCAGATTTAATTTTATCGCCTTCTTTCTTTAGCCATTTCGCTAGTGTTCCCTCTGTCATTGTGGGTGAAAGTGCTGGCATTGTTATATCTATTGGCATTCTTGTCTCTCTGTTTTAATTAGTCATATTAGTGTTTGGTGGTATTATTTTCTTGCCCTACTTTAATCAATTTGGGTAAACGCATAATACCTTTTTGAGGTTTTTGAGTAAAACTATTGTCTAGCTCAACCTTTTCATTCTCACTTACTGATATTTGCCTACCCTCTGATAATTCAATAAAATTAAGCCTTGCAAGAAGCAATTTCAAATATATTGCAGCTTGGTTATTCATAATCTTAGAGAGCATTCCCCTAGTTTCAGAGGAATCTGTGCTAGTATTTTGAATCAATATATCTAACTTAGCTTCTATTGAATCAAGACGTTCGACTATGTACCTCTGGGTTTTAACAACACCAGAAACATCCTCACTAAATTCAGGATAAGAAGTTTTTCCAGATTTCTTAAGCCTGCTAAACATTAGTTAGGCAGCCATCTTTTCTCGATAGCAAACTGCATGTGCAGCAGCAACTATCTTATCTGGAGTTGGGAAAGATAACTTCTCTAAATTTGCAGCATAAGCAAGCGGCACATCAACACCCGCAACTCTCACCACAGGGGCATCTAGGTAATCAAATGCCTCTTCCATAATAATTGCAGCAATCTCTGAGCCAATTCCTGCAAATGGCCAACCTTCTTCAACTGAAACCATTCTGTTAGTTTTCATAACTGAATTAATTACTGTTTCTTTATCAAATGGCCTAATGGTTCTTAGATCAATCACCTCCGCACTAATACCTTGTGCAGCAAGCTCTTCAGCAGCTTTTAATGCGTAGCCAACCGTAATTGAAAACGCAGTAATTGTAACATCTGTTCCTTCGCGTACAATTCTAGCCTTACCAATTGGAACAGTGTAATCTGCATCATCTGGAACTTCAAAACTCTGGCCATATAGAATTTCATTTTCAAGAAATACAACTGGATTAGGATCACGAATAGCCGATTTAAGCAGCCCTTTTGCATCATCTGCTGAATATGGAGCAATTACCTTTATTCCTGGACAGTGCGCATACCAACTTGCATAACATTGCGAGTGTTGCGCTCCAACCCTTGAGGCCGCGCCGTTAGGTCCACGAAAAACTATAGGCGAACTAACCTGACCACCAGACATATAACAGGTTTTCGCCGCAGAGTTTATAACATGGTCAATCGCCTGCATTGAGAAGTTGAAAGTCATAAACTCAACAATTGGTTTTAGCCCCATGAAAGAAGCACCAACCCCTAAGCCTGCAAATCCCATCTCTGTAATAGGAGTATCAATAACTCTTTTACTGCCAAATTCTTGCAGCAAACCTTGAGAAACTTTATAGGCTCCCTGATATTCTGCAACCTCTTCGCCCATCAAAAAAACCTTGTCGTCACGACGCATTTCTTCTGCCATCGCATCTCTTAAAGCATCTCTCACCGTCATTAAAGCCATCTTCAACTACTCCCCTATAAACACATCTGTCATTAGCTCTGATTCATCTGGCAACGGACTATCTTTCGCAAATTCCGCCGAATCATTTACTATGTCTCTTATTTCATTTTCTAACTTCTTCATTTCGTCTTCTGAGAAATGCTTCCCTTCGATAATCTGCGATCTTAGATTATCAATTGGATCACGTTTCTCACGATATTCTGCCACTTCTTCTTTCGTGCGGTATTTTGCAGGATCAGACATTGAGTGACCACGATAACGATACGTTTTCATCTCTAAGAAAATAGGACCATTACCTTCACGAACATATTCAACCGCTTCTTTTGCAGCTTGTCTTACTTTTAAAACATCCATTCCATCGACCATACGCCCTGGAATTCCCCACGGCTCACCGCGCTTATGGAAATCACCGCCAGCAGACGAACGCTTTACCGAAGTTCCCATTCCATACTCGTTATTCTCAATTATGAAAATAACTGGCAACTTCCATAGAGATGCCATGTTGAACGCCTCGTAAACCTGCCCTTGGTTGGCAGAGCCATCACCAAAATAGGTTAAGCACACATTATCACTTTCATTATATTTAAGTGCAAATGCTATGCCTGCACCAAGAGGAACTTGCGCCCCCACAATTCCATGCCCACCGAAGAAACGCTTCTCAACTGAGAACATATGCATTGAGCCGCCCTTACCTTTTGAACAACCTGTTGCCCTTCCAGTTAGTTCTGCCATTATTTCACGCGGAGTCATTCCACAAGCAAGTGCATGACCATGATCGCGATAACTTGCGATAACTGCGTCACCTTCTTTAAGGGCATTTTGCATACCCACAACCACAGCTTCTTGCCCTATATAAAGGTGGCAAAAACCAGCGATAAAACCCATGCCATACAACTGACCAGCTTTTTCTTCAAAGCGTCTAATTAGTAGCATCTCTTTATAAAACTTAATCAATTCCTCTTTTGAGGCGGGGTAAGATGGTGATTTCACTTTAAGCTCTTCAATATTGTTTTTACGTGCGAGATTAGGCATTTAGCTTTCCCTGTCAACCTTGTGAAAATTTTATGAACTTTTATTTTCTATTTTTACACAACACTTAGAACTGTTCAAGATTAATTCTGCATAGAAACAAAATACTTATGCTGCGCTGCACAAAACTACATTGAAAGAGCTTCATGACTTGGTGGATAAATTCGCGCAATCAACTCACCCACAAGACTTGCATTTTGAGGATCTAGTTTGCCGTTGCCAATCAATTGAACTTTTAATTCCTTTAACTCGAAAAGCTCCTCAAGTGAAAAATGCTTATTGCTTGCTTCATTTTCAATCAAGAAATCTATTGCCTGCGTTAATACTACAAAGCTATTTTTGATAAGTTCCCAGTTCTCAGAAACCATATCTTCTAAAACTTTGAGTCTTGAAACTATCGCTGGGTGACTTCCAGAGCCATTTTCAACAAACTCTTCCCTTGAAAGATCTAGCCTTGAAGTATAAACTCTATCCATAACAGTTACTAGAGCAAGAGCTTCAGTCGATCTTAAAATCGCATTTAAAAACTCTTCACATGCCTTTGAAGTTCTAACCTTTAGCTTAGCCCTTAAAATTTCTTCGATCTTTTCGCATATATCTAATATATCCATGTATAGGCCTTCACCGATTCCCGACCTAACATCTTTATATAATGCTAAGTCAGCATGCCCCATGTGATTAAGTCTATCAGTTTGCGCGACCTGCCATCTGATTTTTGTCTCATACACACTCGCAACGTTAATTCCGCCATTGAGCAAGTCTTCTCTATCTGCGAGCACCATAAATTCAATGTTGTGATCTGGAATATGAATAAATCTAAGCATCTTTCCAATCCCATCTTCTTTATTTTTTACTATCACGAACGAATCTGGATCATTATTTGTTCTATCTTTAATTCTTATTATTGCACTTTTTACACCTCGTGCTCTATGCAAGAAATCGAGCATCTCATATGCTTTTTCTTCCGTTAAGCCGCGAATACTTAGGAATCCAATTTCTTCTGCATTTCCATAAATTGCTGGATTGTGATTTTTAAATGATAACCAGATATCTTTTGTCATAGCCTTTACCTGTTATTAATTATTTCTAACTATTTATAGAGGCAATTTAAACAAAAACAAGAGCGGGAATTAACATGAGCAAAATTAAAGTAAAAAATCCTGTAGTTGATTTAGATGGCGATGAAATGACCCGCATAATCTGGGCTTGGATTAAAGAAATATTGATACTTCCTTACCTTGATATTGATATAAAATATTACGATCTCTCAATCGAAAAACGCGATGAGACAGATGATAAAATCACGATAGATGCCGCGAATGCCATAAAACAATATGGGGTTGGCATAAAATGCGCGACGATTACCCCCGATGAAGCAAGGGTTAAAGAATTCAACTTAAAAAAGATGTGGAAGTCGCCGAATGGAACAATCCGCAATATATTAAACGGCACTGTATTTCGCGAGCCTATCATTTGTAAAAACGTTCCAAGGCTTGTTCCTAGCTGGGAAAAGCCGATCATAATCGGTCGTCATGCTTACGGCGATCAATACGCTTGCACCAATTTTACGGTTCCATCTAAAGGCAAACTCACAATCACCTTCGTTCCTGAAAATGGCGGCGAAAAAATTGAGCATGAAGTTTTCAACTTCCCAAGTTCTGGTGTTGCACTCGCTATGTATAATCTTGATGAATCAATCGAGGGATTTGCAAGAGCTTCATTCAACTACGCCCTTTCACGCAAGCAAAGCCTTTATTTCTCAACTAAAAACACCATCTTAAAGGCGTATGATGGAAGGTTCAAAGATATATTTGAGCGCATCTATCAGCAAGAATTTAAGGCTAAGTTTGACGCTCTAAAACTAACTTATGAACACCGCCTAATTGATGACATGGTGGCATTCGCACTAAAATCAGAAGGTGGATACGTTTGGGCATGTAAAAATTATGACGGCGATGTTGAATCTGACATTGTCGCGCAAGGCTTCGGCTCACTTGGTCTTATGACCTCAGTTCTACTAACCCCAGATGGAAAATGTGTGGAGGCAGAAGCCGCTCACGGAACCGTAACCCGACATTATAGACAGTGGCAAAAGGGTGAAGAAACCTCAACTAATCCAATAGCATCAATATTTGCATGGACAACAGGTCTTAAATACCGCGCTGAATTTGACGGAACTCCTGAAGTTGCAGACTTTGCTGAAAGGCTAGAAAAAGCCTGCATCAAAGCCGTTGAATCAGGCTTCATGACCAAAGACTTAGCATTGCTGGTTGGTAAAGATCAAAAATGGCTTAACACCAAAGATTATCTCAGCAAAGTTGCTGAATTTTTATGAAGCAGGTTTTAAGCAAATTAAAAGCCAAGATTGATCCAGAAAATATCTTTTTTGACAGTGATAATTTAGAGGGAAAAGTTCTCAATTTCGGCTGCGGCAATAGAAAAAATCCTAATCACATCGGCGTTGATGTGTCAGAAAAATCTGATGCAGATTATGTTGTAAAACCAAATGAAAAACTACCGTTTGAAGATAACACTTTCGACTTTGTAATCAGTCGATATGTGTTTGAGCATATCGAAGATGTTTCATTTGCGTTAAGCGAAATAAATAGAGTTCTTAAACCAAATGGCTTGCTTAGATTTTCAGTTCCACATGTTTTAAGTCTTGATGCCTATGATGATCCAACACACTGTAATTTCTTTACCTTAAGAAGCATGAAATATTACACAGGGGGAAGCAACATTCACTACGCTGAAAGTATTTTAGAAGAAGCACAAGTCTTGATGCGAGTTAGCTTGTCATATCCCCGTATCAATTTAATCAGACTGCCAATTAACGCAGCACTTATATCGATCTCGCGCTATGCGCCAAACCTTGCAGAACAACTCTTAAAACTTCCATTTCTTTCAGCAGGAATATATTTCGAGTTACGCAAAAGGGCTTAAGCATCGCTATTTTACTTAAATTATAGCTATACGAAAGATAAATCTTGCACCGCCTATTGGGGAATCTGAAACTTCTATATCTCCTCCGTGAGTAATTGCAATATCTCTTGCGATGGTAAGGCCAAGCCCCACACCGCCAGTTTGAGAATTTCTTGATTTATCAACTCTATAAAACGCCCTGAATATCTTGTTTTTCTCGTTATCTGGAATTCCCAAACCATTATCATCCACTATAATTGCGACACTATTTTCTGTTTTCTCGAGCGCAACTGAAACCTTATCTGCATATCTTATAGCATTATCGATAATATTTGTTATTGCTCTAGAAACTGCATTTTGCCTGATTTCACAATCAGCAACTAACGAATTTGGTGCAAAATCAATGTTCTTGCCCATCCTATCATATTTTTGGACTATTTCCGCTAAGAAGTTATTTAGGTTTGTAGTTATTGGTTGCTCTTTGCCTTCGCCTTTTACAAAGTTTATGTAGCCATCAACCATTCTTTGCATTTCAGATACATCATCTTCCAATCCTTTGACTGCCTCACTTTTATCAAGCATTGCCAGCTCCAGTTTCATGCGCGTTAGGGGGGTTCTGAGATCGTGAGAAATTCCCGCCAGCATCTCGAATCTTTGATTAACCTGCCTCTTAATTCTTTTGCTCATAGTTATGAAGGCCGCCGTTGCCTTTCTTACTTCTATTGCGCCAGATGGCTTGATATAGGGCATATCAAAGCCTTTACCAAATTTTTCTGCTGCTTCTGACAAACTTGTAATTGGCCTTATTTGGTTTCTCAGGAATATCAGCGATATAAAAAAGAATATTACCGCCGAACCAATCAACCATGAAATAAATATATAAGTTGTTGGATTTTCGAGTTTCTTGCTAGTCGTTATAAAACGCAAAACACCTTTTTTTGTCGCTACGTTTACTACTATATATCCCGCTTGCCTTGCATCTGTAACAACCACTTGATTATCAAGATTATTTCTTATCGTTCTGAGCAAGAAATTATAATTCCCATCAGATATTTGCTCAGCAGGGATTTTCTCACGAGAAATAAACTCGATATCTATCTTCATGAAATTACTTGCGGCTCTCAGTATTTTTTCACGCTCTTTTGGACTTGCATCTTCGATTAAAGTAACAATCGTTGAAATCTCGCCTGCTAATGTTTCTGCCATGTTTCGGCTTACACTCTCCCAGTGCCTCTCGTAGAATACATATATTGAGGTTGCCTGAACTAAAATAGTTGGAATTATGAGTATCAGAAAGGCTCTGGCAAAAAGTCCGCGTGGCATGAACCTTATTTTATTCATACATCTAACCTTTCGGCGATTAACATTGCTGCAAGTTTTTCCTGCAAGCTATTTTGCTTAAGCCTTTCATTAAGATGTGGGAAGGATACTCTGTCAAGTTCTTGATCTTGATTAAAGCATGAAAAAACATAGGTTTCCTCACCTGTTTCTGGGTCGATATGTTTCTGCAAACACTGCGCGCAAATTTCTTTCATCATGCACTGCATCGGCGAGTTTATACTACCAACGGCGGTGTGCTTAGCTTGTAAATATGGCTTGAGTGCGTTATGGCGGGCATTTGCAACCGCCTCCATCATTTTATCTGAGCCGATTGCGATTATGTGATCAATTTCGTTCAGGGCAATTTCACCAGCAATTATTCCTTCGCCATAAGCCTTGATTGCTTCGATTATGTTTCCTGTAAAAGTTCTATCACTTTGTCGGTTTGCTTTAAAGTCCGATTCTTCGTCACAGCACCACACCACAACATCGGCGGCGGCTTCAATTTCTTCAACTTTATATCTATCAATCGCTTTTTTATAGCCTGCGAAATATAGCACTTTTGAGCCTGATTCACGCATTGCCTTGCCGATTGAGAAGAGTACAGCGTTTCCAAGCCCGCCGCCAACCAGCATTATATTTTTATTAGCATATATTTCCGTTGGAGTTCCCGTAGGTCCCATGAGAATTATTGGCTCACCTTCTTGCAAATACTGAAGCAAGCTAGATGATCCCCCCATTTCAAGGGCGATGACTGATATTAATCCTTGCTCTTTATCAACCCATGCGCCTGTCATGGCTAAAGGTTCCATAATTTGACCCCCACCCCTGCCCTCCCCCATAAAGGGGGAGGGAGTTTCGGAGTCCCCTCCCCCTCGGGTTAGGGTGGGGGTGACCTCATAATTCTGCAACCGATAAAACTGCCCTGCCTTAAACTCACGCGCTGCAGCAGGGGCTTTAATGACGACTTCTACTATTGTCGGAGTTAAGCGATTTATTTGATGAACTGTTGCAGTGAGTTCATAGTTGACACCCCCAACCCTGCCCTCCCCCATAAAGGGGGAGGGAGTTTTCTTGTCCCCTCCCCCTCTATGGGGGAGGGTTAGGGTGGGGGTTTTCTGACCCCCGACAACTGACAACTGACCACTAACCACCGAATACCCCTGCTTGGCACTTGCCATCGCTTTGACCACATTCCCTGCATACGATGGATGCAAATCACCAAAGAAAGAAATAAATTTATCTTTGCTGCCACTGGTTATTTCATCACCCCCACCCCTGCCCTCCCCCATAAAGGGGGAGGGAGTTTTTTGACCTCTGCTTTCTGACTTCTGACTTCTGACACCTGAACCCTGAAACCTATTCATCAGCACAAAAGGCTTGCTTGGCTTGGCAACTCGCTCAGGAACTACCCATTCGCCGTTTTCATCAATGGCTTTGAAGTATTTTCCATCCAGTTCGATTTCATAGACACTTTCACGCGCAAGAACAGTGTTTGGGCTCGTTCCCGCTGCATAAAGGATTGTTCTGGCAGCTATCTCATAACCCCCACTGGTTATTTCATCACCCCCACCCCTACCCTCCCCCATAGAGGGGGAGGGGGTTTTCTGACACCTGATCCCCAAAACATGACCTCTACCGTCAACCTCAACTGCAGTGGGAGTAACATTCGGAACAAACTCAATACCCTCTTCCATTGCCAGTTCAACCTCCTCGTGATTCAGTCGGTAACTTGGCGCATCAGATAATTCCTTGCGATATAAAACCTTAACCCCGCCCCACTGTTTCATAAGTTCAATATGCCTTGCTTTTGGAGCCTCCCTTAACATTTTAGCATGCAAAATGAACTCATCAGCAATCTCTCGTTCTTCCTCATTTAGTTTTGCATACAGCTTATCTTTGCCGATAATTTCCATACGTTTCAGAAATTTCTCAACCTGCACGGGATAATAAGCAAGCGACTCGGTAGCAGTATCAATAGCCGTCAAGCCACCCCCAATCACCACAACAGGCAGGCGAATTTGTAAGTTCGCAAGTGATTTTTCCTTAGCTGCCCCCGTGAGTTGTAATGCCATCAGAAAATCAGATGCAGCCCTAGCCCCTCTTGCAAGTGCATTAGGAATATCGGGAATTGTGGGCTTTCCCGCCCCCATACATAGAGCAATATGATCAAATTGATAATATTCAAATGCCGATTCAACGGTTATCTGGCTGCCTAAACGCACCCCGCCATAAACCTCAAATTGCGCCCGACGTTGCAACAATAAACGAATCAATTTCAGGAAGTTTTTATCCCATCTTACGGTAATTCCATATTCGGCAACACCTCCGAAGCCCCAGATTATACGTTCGTCTAGTTCTTCAAATAGCTCACGCCTCGCATCATAAATAGGATTATTAAGTAGATGAGGCGGTAATGGCTCAATTTTTAGCGCGTCAATCGCAGTTATATTATGACCATCGTTCATAAGATGATGCGCGAGCGTAAACCCAGCGGGCCCCATTCCCACCACTAAAATATTATTGCCAGTCAGAGCTTTGGGAATTGGACGGCGAATATTAAGTGGATTCCAACGAGTAAAAAGCGAATAAATCTCAAATCCCCATGGGAGGGCCAAAACGTCACGGAGCGTTTGCGATTCAACTTGCGGAATATTCACTGGTTCCTGCTTCTGATAAATACACGATTTCATGCAATCGTTGCAGATGCGATGCCCCGTTGCCGCACACATCGGATTATCAACCGTTACAATCGCCAATGCTCCCACCGAAAAGCCTTGCGATTTTAACATATTCATCTCGGATATTTTTTCTTCTAACGGGCAACCTGCAAGGGTTATATCAAGTTCATTCTTTTTAAATGCACCCTCTTTGTCTCGCATACCCTTCGAGCAGGAATCCTTGCCCTGATTATGACAGAAAATGCAGTAATTAGCCTGATCGAGCGCATATGCCCTCTCGCAACCGTTATCAGTCAGCTTGAATCCATGCCGCTTGCGGATGTGCTTTGACTTTAAAACCGTGTAGCCATCCCTGATTTCTGTTTCAAGTGGAACAAGATTACTTATGTCTAACTTTTTCGGAACTTTAAATAAAACGCCGTTTTTATGCTTTGCCCTGCCCTCATCACTTAGCACCGCCCACGCTGCATATTTCGCATAATCGTCAAGCTCAGCCGCATTTTCATCCGCATTTTCAAGCAATTTATTTACTTTAACTGCAAACTCCAGCTCTGTTCCCTGAAACCTGAAACCTGACCCCTGATCACTAACCTCTGAAACCTGCTTCAACGCCCTACGCTGCACAAATAAACGCTTACAGGAATATATTGGCGCAAGCTCATTATGCTGTGCCTGTAGCTCTCTGATTTCCTTAGAAATATCAAAGAGTTCGCCGATAAAATCTTCAACATGCGGTGCTAAATCTATGATTAACTGCGATTCTGATTTATTATCAAGCGCATCTGGATTACTTCTGGCAGATGCAAATCGGGTTGCTAATTCAGAATCTGAATTTTGCAAAAAATCAAAAAAAATTGCGTCAATCTTTACAAGTCCATCACGGTTGTAAAGGTCGGCAAACTCAAGATTATGTGCTAGTTTGAGTATATTCATTCACTCTTTATAACTGTTTTGTCAAATTTTAGTAATAAAAAATTCACATATCAGCTATTGCAATCACGTTTTTTTATGCTATAAACGCATGACTTACGAAGTGCCGATTTAAGCATCAACTTGCGGGCACTATAAATATACGGCTAAAGCGAGTATAAAGTGTCAGCGAAATTCCTCAAAGACCCATCGTTTTAGCAAAAAGCGATGGGTTTTTTAATACAAAAATTTACGAGGATGAATTGAAATGACACAAAAAATAGCCGTTCAACAACCAGATGTAGTTCTTTACAATACTAGACAGGAATTAATTGATAGCATCGTCTACAAAGCATCAGTTTTTCATCCATCACAAGATGTAACAGAAGCACAAGCAGCTCAAGTAAAAGAGCAGCTCCGCAATGAACTTCTCAAAAATACCGATGTTACAGCACTACAAAAGTTCAATGATAAAGTTGACAGCATTCAAATCAGTGCAGGAATAAGCGTTGCTGGAGTCGGAGGATACAAATTTGATAAATCTAGTGGCACTTTATACATAACCGAGGGCGGCATCAGTCAATTCAGCAACATCTCATCTGCAACACCCTCAGAAGTTAGGGGATTTACAGCTTACTCAGTACTAGGAAGATAGTATAAAATTATGACCCTATTTCACAAAAAAAGCATAGATTCTCTCACCAGTCAGATTTCTGGCAGTTCAGGCGGCTCTGCGATGAAACGCGAGCTTAGCCTTATAAGCCTAATTGCTATCGGTATTGGTGGCACTATTGGTGCTGGAATCTTTGTAATGACGGGAACGGCTGCGGCAACTCATGCTGGTCCCGCTATTGTGTTATCATATATTTTAGCTGCATTTGCTTGCGCTCTTACAGGGCTTGTTTTGGCAGAACTTGCCAGCGCATTACCCCAGTCAGGCGGAGCATATTCTTACGCTTATGTTGCTCTTGGCAGACTTCCTGCTTGGATTGTGGGATGGTGCATAATATTGCTTTACGGTGTTGGAGCCGCCGCCGTTGCAGTTGGCTGGGCAGGATATTTCACAAGCCTGCTTGCAGGTTTTGGGATAGATATTAGAGATTATCTCAGCCAAATTCCTTATAACCTAAGCTATAGAATTAATATTCCAGCGCTTACAATTGTTATATTAACCGCGGCCGCCCTTTTGTTTGGTGTTAAACAATCAAACCTTTTCAACAATTTTGTTGTTCTTCTCAAAACAATTATCGTAATTGCATTCATTTTGATTGGTGTTTTTTATATAGATTTTAATAACTACACTGACTTTTTACCTGAACGCGTTGATAATCAATATGGCTGGCAAGGAGTTTTAAGCGGATCAGCCTTGATATTCTTTTCATACGTTGGTTTTGAGGCCGTTTCTTCCGCCGCGCAAGAATCAAAAAAGCCTCAACGTGATGTTGCTTATGGTATGTTAATTGCACTTGCAATCAGTACTTTACTTTATGTTGCCATGGCGTTTGTAATGACGGGTCTTGTAAACTATAAAGAACTCAACGTTGCCGACCCTGTTGCGGTTGCAATAAATGTGATAGGCGTTGACTCGCTATCAATATTGGTAAAATTCGGCGCGCTAATTGCCTTAACATCGGTTATTCTGGTAAATATGTATGCCAACATCAGAGTTTGCTATGTAATGGCGCAAGATAATCTTCTGCCCAAGTTTTTAAGCGAGATTCACCCTAAATATCAGGTTCCATTTACAGGAACGGTATTTTTCACAGCACTTATTGCCGTTGCAGCATCGGTTTTTGATATATCAATTCTGGGCAGCATGGTGAGCGTTGCAACTCTTACAATATATATAGTTTCTTGCATCTCAGTAGTTGCTTTAAGAAAAAGTCACCCAGAACTGCCAAGACCGTTTCGATGTCCCAAAGTGGTTCTAACCGCAACTTTAGCGATTATCGTTAATCTGGCTTTAGTTGCAAACATGCCAAAAGAAACGCTCATAAACTTTTCTCTTTGGCTTTTGTTAGGAATCGTATTTTTTCATATCTGGCATGTGAAAAATTCAAATCTGACATAAAACGGTAACAATAAATCACTAATCTTTTGTAGAATTTAAATTTAAGTAGGAAAATCATGTCTAGAAATAGAGATACATCTAAAGTTGAAATTGCACACATCGGGGGTGGTCTTGCACTGCTTGCCAATCTAAATGAGTTAGTCTTAAAAATACAAAATGGAAAACTTCTAGATCCAGATGACTTAAATATCCATATTTACGAGCCAAAAGCTGGTGGAGTGACTAGAGAGCTAAAGGATTTTCATCCTAATAGCCTTTATGGATTAGGTAGTGGTGATGGATACACCATAAGTTTTAGAAGGCCACGCCTTACACTAAAAACACCTTACATTGGCGTAAAAAAGAGGCAACTAATTGGCGTTAAAACCGAAGATCTAACCTTCAATCAGCAAATTGATCTTATTCACGGTGATTTTGCAACATGGGTTAGTGATAACAAACAAGAATTAGAAAATGCTGGATACGAATATCTTGAACCAACCGATCAACCTTCTAGACAGGTATTTCAGCTCTATCTTAATGAGAGAATTTCTGAGGCATTTAAGTTTCTAAGTGACCGTGGAATTCCATTCAAACTTCACCCTCACAAAGTTGAAGATATTGATTATAATGAGAGAGGAGAAACATACACCGTCACATATGATAATGGCAAAACTTATGTATATCCTTCTGTAATATGGGCAGCAGGAATGCACTGGATTGACAGATTCTCAGAAATAAAAAAGCAGCATGGTGAAGATTTCATATTACCTATCATCGATGCATATCGTGATAATTATAATGGCAATCCTCTTGCCAATCTAATCAACCAAAAAATTCGCGATCGAAGAAATACAGATGATCCAATCACAGTAGTAATTGCTGGCACTATGAACTCTGGAATTGATGCGGTGGTCATGATTAATGAGTTACGAGAAAATAGACAAATTCCAAGTGATGTAAAAATTGACATTGTAATGGCGTCATCAGCAGGAAAAACCCTTGAGCACCATGATTCAAAACTAAGCAAAGAGTATACGCCAAAGTATTTTACCCCAGAAAAACTCAAAGAAAAGATTTCTCAATTACGCAAGGGCGGGGAACAAGCGCGCCGAATCAAAGATGCGACAGTAGAATTATACAAGAAGGAAGTAGAGTATGCTGCCAGCAAATTCGATACAGAAGGTAAACCCAAAAGATCTTACCCCGAATGGGTGGTTTCGTCACATTTCTGGATAACAGACCTATTTGACTTCTGGAATATTTTTGAAACTACTGAAGAGCGTGCATTAATCAAAGCTCTAAAACCAAATTGGGATATTCGTGATACCTCGCTCCCACCAGAAATAGAGCATTTATTCAATCAACTTAAGATTGCAGTAGATTTGCATGATAGAAATGATGGCATCAGCTTAACCATTGTAAAGGGTAACATCCCAACTGTTGCTGATAAATTTAGAAAAAGAGATAATCATCTTGAGTTTAAACTTGTTGAGAAAACTGGCTCAGGAAAGGATGTAGGAGGTAAGATAAACGCAGACATTATTATTGATGCAACTGGCCCTGGCAATCCAATCAGCAATCCCGCCCTGCAAACACTTAAAAAGAAAGGTTACATCGCAGATGATGGCGTTGGCGGAATAGAAGTAGTAAATAAAGAGATGCAAAGAACCTTCCACGTTTGTGGAGCAGCCTATAACGGCGCGAAAGGGTTAACTTGGCACTATATACCAAGCATTATGTCTCGTGTTGAAGAGTTCATGAAAGTAGTTCTCCAAGGTGTTGGATTGTATCAAGAGCAACAACAAAGCAGAACAAATGGAAGAGGTGGTAAGTTTGGCTAACCTAAACACCACCAAGTTCTTTATCCCATATATCCATCATACGGCGGACATGGGGAATAGTGATAGAACCACCGACCAGCATTCCTATAGAGGTTGCCTCAGAAAGTTCCGCGCTAGTCACCCCCGCCTTGTGGCATTCAATAAGGTGATATAATATGCAATCGTCACATCTTAAAACCATTGAGGCAACTAACCCTAAAAGTTCTTTGGTTTTTTTATCCAAATTACCCGCTTGGTATGTGGTTGAATCAAGCCCGAAAAAGCGTTTTTGCTCTGGGTTAGCATATTTCGCTAGCACTTTGTTATATTCATCGCGTTCGGTTTTGAATTTTTCTGAGCGTTTTTCCATATTTTTTTGTCTTTTTCATGATATTGTAATAAAACTTAAGCAATTTTATAGTATTGTTATAATTCGAGCAATTTTTATTTAACCTTATTTTGGTTGTTGAGAACATAGTTTGACAAATGCGATAATCACTAAAAAGCCTCTAATAATCGGTTCTTCCGAAGGACTGAATGGAGTGCTTTATTTTGATAAAAGCGCAGATGGCGATTTAGATAGAATCAAACAACTCAAAGACAAACTTATTAAAGATATGGGTATTAATGATGCCTATATCACTAAGGTTGAACCAGTTGATGGAAGCAATGAGGGCAGATCTGAATACGCCATAAAATTCAAAGGTGCAAAAGGCTTCAAAGATAGTTTTGCGTTCCAAAAAAACCTAGCTGATGATGGGTTTGTCACCCAAGCATTTATTGATAAACAAAAAGCAGAATATGACGCCGTTATAAAAGGTGATTATGAAAATGTAGGCTTTCCATTTAATGCCATTCCTAAATGGGCTCGCAAGAAGGTGTTCGAGGCATTCCCAAGCCCTGAACAGCGATACAAACTGGCGGTTTTAGCCTATGGGTTGGGAGATATAGTTGGAATTATTAATGGTCTCTTGGTTAATAAAGATCCCAATGAACTATTATATGGCGCAGCAGCAGGCGTTGCCACCGCATTTGGTCTTAAAGCAGAAGGAAGGCACGAAGGCCTAACACAATCTGGCAAAATATTAGCCGAACTTCGTGAGAAATTTACAGCAGATGGAATTTTACAAGAATATCCAGATCAGTTTAAAGCCCCGCAGGCTGAAAATGCTATGGATGCAGTTAATAAATTCTTTGAGAAGAACTCTCACACTGGCTTTTGGTCACTTAATCTTATAAGTGGTAAGGCACTCACAGAAGCGGGAATGGGTCAGGGCGGCGTTCTTGGGTTTTTCAAGTTTTTATCTGGTTTAGGTCTTTCTTTTGGGCAAGGGCTTTACTTATTCAGCCGTACAAAAGGTGAATCAGCACAAGGCATTGACATCGCCAAAGCGGTTGAAGATTCTGGCGTTGGTCAAATAGCAGATAAAATAGGCGTTACAAAATTCCTTAAAGAAAACGATGCAGGCAAGTGGATAAGCAAAAAAGCTGAAGAACTGCACGAAAATCCTAAAGGTTTAGCAAGCAGCTTGTTCAAGCTGCACAGTCTTAATATGATGTTTGTTGTACCTGTTATTGCTCAGTTCAGCGCACCACTTAAAAATCAGGAAATAAAAGAAAGATACGGCGAAAAACCTGAAGAAGCAGGCGCGTTAATCAAAATATTACGTCCAATAAGTAAAATCGGCGATGTTTTAATATCACCAATCAGAATTCTGCCATGGTTCAGAAAAAAGCCAAAACTGCCAGATGTTGACTCTCCAGATCGTTTCCATGTTAAAGATGAAAACGGCAATGTTATCAAAAAATGGTGGGATCTAAACCACGAAGAGGCCAAACAACATGTTGAAGCACTTGGCAAGTCTAACGCCGTATCAGCAGAAGAACATAGACAGTTTGCTGAAGATGTTGAAAAGCTGCACGAAGCTAAACGCCTAAGAAGTGGTGGCATAATGAACTTTATTATGTCTGCCCTTTATGGTGCAGGCAACTTTGTTATCGGTTCAAGCAATAGCGGTCAAAAAGCAGATATAGTTGAATTATTCTATGAATCAGCCCAGCTAATTCGCGATGTTAATCCTAAACATGCAGGTCAGGCAATTGATCAGGTTGCAAACTTCTTAACCAATCGCCCTGAAGTCTGGCAACATAAGTTCTTGTGGGATACTAAACAAGAAGCCTTTAAGGGAATGACTGGAAAAGCATTTGCCGAGGAGAACGGTCGCGAGGCATACCTTCAAAGAGTGAAAGCAGTGGTTGCCTTAAATCTTAGAGATGCCTATGTGGGAATTGAAGAAATCAATACACCAGCAAAAGGTGTAGGTTTTAGCGATGAAACTCAAGTTTCAAGACCAACCCAACCTGTAATGCAAAAAATGCCTGAAGGCGTTATTTCACCGGATTTATCACGATACTTTGGCTCTGATAATAACCACCAAATAAAATTCGCTTAACTCTTGTAGCGCATAGCGTAGGGTTGTGTGGAGGTTGTGAGCATGTTTTAATTATCATGACTTCGCTCTCTGCTTAAACGCAACCGTTAACGGCCATACTATGCGGCTTGTTGAGCGTCGCTTGACATCATATTTTCAGATGAAGACTCAGAAGAAGTAAGGCCATTCTTTTGCTTATAGTCAGTAATTGCAGCTTTTATTGCATCTTCTGCTAAAACAGAGCAATGAATTTTTACTGGCGGCAAGGCTAGATATTCAGCTATTTGGCTGTTTTTTATGGTTTCAGCTTTATCTATACTCATGCCTTTTATCCACTCAGTTGCAAGTGAGCTTGAGGCAATCGCTGAGCCACAACCAAAGGTTTTGAATTTTGCATCTTCTATCACGCCTTCATCGTTCACACGAATTTGCAGTTTCATAACATCACCGCAAGCTGGTGCACCGACAAGACCAGTTCCAACATGCGGATCACTTTTATCAAGCGAACCAACATTTCTTGGGTTCTCGTAATGCTCAATTAATTTTTCGCTATATGCCATTTTTTTTAATCCTCTTTAGTTTTTTAGTATCCAGTGGTCAGTAGTCAGTAGTCAGCTTTTTATTCAAACTTGATCTTAACCCATTTAACATTTTACCAATTTCATTTATTAAATCATGCAACGCATCAGTAGATAATTGATTTATAAATTTAATTCTCTCCGCTAAATATACTTGCGTTTCTAATTCTGCAAGAGAAGCGTAGGCAATATTAATATATCTAATAAAATCTTTTGTAGAACCTCTCTCACAACCTTCTGCAATATTTGAAGGAATTGAAATTGCAGACCTTCTAATTTGGCTGGTTAATCCATACTGCTCTTCTTTAGGAAAAATTAGAGAAACTTTATAAATTTCTTCTACTAGATCCATTGCCTTATTCCAAACCTTTAAGTCCTTATAACTTTGAGACTTCAGGTTTTGTAAACTGACCTCTGACCCCTGATTACCGATCACTGCTTAATGTCCTGTCCATTCAATAGTTTTAAGATCAACGCCTTCTTGCACCATTTCCCATAACGGACTCATAGCGCGGAGCCTATCTATTGAACCAGCAATTAATTTAATTGCGAAGTCTATTTCCTCATCAGTCGTAAAGCGGCCGAAACCAAAACGAATTGATGTATGTGCCATTTCTTCTTCAACTCCTAATGCTCTTAGAACATATGACGGCTCTAGCGAAGCTGAAGTGCAGGCAGAACCAGATGAAACAGCAATATCTTTAATCGCCATAATCATAGATTCGCCTTCAACATATGCAAAACTAAGATTAATATTGCCTTTATACCTTTTATCTTTATCTCCGTTTATTACAACATCTGGAATTGCATTAACTATCTTATCAATAAACATATTATAATATCTATTGACCTTTTCTGTGTCGGCTCCCATTTCTGCCTTTGCAATTTCAGCAGCTTTACCTAGCGCAACTGCAAGAGGAGTTGAGACTGTTCCTGAACGAAAACCTCTTTCTTGGCCACCCCCTGTAATAATCGGCTCTAGCCTAACTCTTGGCCTGCGACGAACATAAAGCGCGCCAATACCCTTTGGGGCATATATTTTATGACCAGAAATACTCATCAGGTCGATGTTCATTTCATCAACATTTAGAGGAATCTTGCCAAATGCTTGCGCCGCATCAGTATGGAAGAAAACACCGCGTGCACGACATATTGCGCCGATCTCCGCAAGAGGCTGAATAACTCCAATCTCGTTATTTACTGCCATTACAGATACGATTGAAGTTTTGTCAGTTATTGCATTCTTGAGTTTATCAAGATTGATTATACCGTTTGATTCAACGGGAAGATAAGTAACATCAAAACCCTCTAGCTCTAAGTGTCTACAGCTATCAAGAACGCATTTATGCTCAGTGACAACGGTTATGATATGGTTCTTTTTTTCCTTATAAAAGTGTGCAACACCTTTGAGTGCGAGATTATTGCTTTCAGTCGCTCCCGAAGTAAATATAATCTCTTTAGAATTTGCACCTATTAAATCTGCAACTTGCTCTCTTGCAACTTCGACTGCGGCTTCTGCTTCCCAGCCATAGGCATGGCTGCGCGAATGAGGATTGCCAAACTTTTCAGTGAAATATGGCAACATTGCTTCAACCACTCTTGGGTCTGTTGGAGTAGTGGATTGATAGTCTAAATATATCGGGAATTTGAGAGCTTTATTCATCTGCTTTATGCGGCCTTAAGGTGATTGTTATTAGAAGATACGCGGTTGTATAGTTTTTTCCATGACTCTAAAAGTCTTTGATAATCTTGCTTGGTTGTTGCAAAGCCTGAGCTAACCCTAATTGCGGTTTGTGCAACATCCATAGAAATACCCATTGCCAGAAGCGTTTTCGAGGCTTCGATTCTTCCTGATGTGCATGCAGAACCAGCACTTACAGCAATTGAATCAATATCAAGAGAAATAAGCTGTGTTTCACTTTTTACATTTGGCATTGTAATCATTGAAGTATTTGGAATTCTCGGAGCTTTTTCGCCAAACACAATTACTCTATCGTCAACTTGTTTAAGTTCTGCTTCAAATTCAGAACGATACCCCTCTAGAGCTTTGGATCTGGATAGGATATCGGAAATATTCTCCGCAATTACTCCAAAAGCTGCAATTGCATAAACATTTTCGGTTCCAGCTCGCCTGTTAGACTCTTGCCCACCACCAAGAAGCATAGGAGATAGCGAGAGTTTATCACGCCTAATAAGTGCGCCTGCCCCAACCATTCCGCCTGTTTTATGCGCAGAAATAGTCATGCAATCAACACCAAGAGATGAAAAATCAAATGATATTCTACCAAGTGCCTGAACTGCATCGGTATGCACAAGAGCCGAGTATTGCTTTGCCAGAGATGCTATCTCTTTAATTGGCTGAATCACGCCATTTTCATTGCTTGCAAGCATTACAGATATTAGTGAAACCCCACCAGCTTTTAGCATTCCTTCCAACTCAGATAACCGCACTAGCCCATTTTCATCAACTGGAATTATTTGAACATCGCAAAGACTAGATGCCGCAGCGTAAACTGATGGATGCTCAATTGCTGATATTGCAACTTTCTCGCCCCTAAAGTTATTAAAAACCGTATTGTTTGATTCAGTTGCACTTGCGGTAAAAGTAATTTCATGAGGAAAAACCGACAAACATTCTGCTATTTTCTTTCTAGCTGATTCAACTTCTTTTCGGGCAAGTCTTCCAAAATGATGGGTAGATGAGGGATTAAGCGGCATTCCCGCAAAAGACTCGACATACCTCACCACGCTTTCATGAAGCGGAGAGGTCGAGTTATAATCTAAAAATGTATGCTTATCAGTCATAGTCTTGGAATTATGCAATATCTTACCTGTGGAGTCAACTATTATTGTTTTCAGAATCTCTAATTTTATACCGTGACACTGCTAAAATCCTGAAGGCTATTATAAGTCTTACATGATGACTTAGGCTTGCTCTCACAAACATCTAATAGGGTTCTTGAGTCGAAATATTCATGGATTGTATTGCTTAACCCCTCCCATAATTCGTGGGTTACGCAGCGCGAACTATCGCTGGTGCATCCCGAATGACTGGAAGATGAGCAACGAGTCATTTTAATAGATTCATCAACCGCATCTATTATCGCAGAAATTCTGATATTCTGCTTAGCATCTGCAAGTTTATAGCCACCCCCAGGCCCTCTAACTGCAATAACTAAATTAGCCTTTTTAAGGCACATAAAAATTTGCTCTAGATATGTGAGTGGAATACTTTGAGAGTTCGAAATTTCCGCAAGAGATATTGCCTTCTTATCACCATAAGTTGCTATATAAACCATACCCATCACAGCATAGCGCGCTTTAGTGTTTAGCATCATGATTTATGCCTCCCCCTTCCCACCCTTCAGCGGTTTTTTCGATATTATCATTTTGCACCTCAAGCTCTTTAACTCTTGCCTTGAGAGCTTTAATCTCTTTCATCATTGTTTCTATATTCTTTTGGAGGGGGTCATTAATCTCACCTTCAGGAATCGCATAAGCATCAAAGTGCTCATATCCTATCTTCTTCTTATTTGGGTCTTGCGCCTTTACTTCTCTTGCAGGAACTCCTACGACTGTTTCTGCCTCTGCAACATCTCGCACAACCACTGCATTTGAGCCGACTCTCGCATTATTGCCTATACTAATTGGGCCTAAAAGCTGTGCGCCTGAACCTATTACCACATCGTTTCCGATTTGAGGGTGCCTGACACCCTTAACCCAAGAAGTCCCTCCCAACGTAACGCCATGATATATAGTTACATTATCACCAATCACTGCTGTTTCACCTATTACAACGCCCATTCCATGATCGATAAACAGATTATTTCCAATTTTCGCAGCAGGATGTATTTCTATTCCAGTTAAGAATCTTGCAACTTGTGAAATAAATCTGGCTAACAGTTTGAAATGGTTGCGCCAAAAGAAGTTTGAAATCCTGTAAAACATCAACGCATGGAATCCCGGATAGCACAGCACTACTTCCAGCTTGCTTCTTGCCGCTGGGTCTCTTGCAAAAAATGAGTCTATCTCAGATAGTATATTTTTAATCATCTTTTAATTTTTTAATACTTGAGTCAATAAGTCAAGTATTAATAGCCTTGAGCCATCAAACTGATTATAGTATAAGCCTTCATCATCATATTTAATTCATCGCCGTAATATACATATTCCAATGAGTCAAACCGCAGATTTTGGTTTTAAAACCGTTCCCGTTACTGAAAAAACCACAATGGTTAAGGGAGTCTTTGAATCCGTGGCAGGCAAATATGATGTTATGAACGATTTAATGAGTCTTGGCACACATAGAATATGGAAGAGAGATTTCATAGGCCAAGCAAACCCAAAGCCACACGAAAAGATACTTGATGTCGCTGGAGGAACGGGAGATATAACAAAGCTAATATTGCGTCATACTAATTTTATGGCAGATGTAACACTCGCAGATATAAATACCGAAATGCTGGCGGAGGCACAAAAAAGAATTATAGATGAAAACTGGCCAAAAAAACCTTCGATAAATTGCCTCAATGCTGAGAGCTTGCCATTCGATGATAACACTTTTGATTTATACGCTATTGCCTTTGGAATTAGAAACGTTACAGACAAGCCAAAAGCTCTAAAAGAGGCTCTTAGAGTTCTAAAAAGAGGCGGGCGTTTTTTCTGTCTTGAGTTTAGTAAAGTAAATATAGACTTACTTGAAAGAGTCTATAATTTCTATTCCTTCAACATCATTCCTAAAGTTGGGCAACTTGTTGCAAAAGATGGTGATTCATATCAATACCTTGTGGAAAGCATTAAACTATTTCCCGATGCACCAGACTTTGCAAACATGATAAAAGAAGCTGGCTTCGGCTCAGTTAAATACCGCAGACTAAGCGGAGGCATTGTCGCCATTCATTCGGGATGGAAGTTATAATGCAAAATATTCTGAGGCTAATAAAAATATTATGGGTTCTAGCTAGAAACGATGCTCTATTTTTGCTTAGCGATATAAATATGGCTCCCCCCGCACTTGGGTTATTCAGAATGCTGGCCAAGAAGGATAAAACAACTCCTAAAGGCGTGAGACTAGCCAACGCATTTGTTTCTTTGGGGCCTACGTTTATTAAACTTGGGCAAATGCTTTCTACCAGAGCCGACTTGGTGGGAGAAGATGTTGCTGAACAACTCGCCTTCCTTCGAGATAAACTATCACCATTTCCTTTTGAACAGGCAAAAGAAATTATAGAAAATGAGCTTCATGATAAACTAGAGAATCTTTTTTTATCTTTCGATGAATCGCCAATTGCCGCTGCTTCAATTGCACAGGTTCATTTTGCAAAAACCAATGATAACCAAGAAGTAGCCGTTAAAATTCTAAGACCAAATATTGAAAAAGAGTTTAGTCGCGATTTAAATCTTTTTAAATGGCTTGCAGAGATTGTTGAACGTTCATTCAAAACTTATCGCAGGCTTCAACCAATGGAAGTTGTTGCAACACTAGAAAGCTGGATAAAGTTCGAGACAGATCTTAGATTTGAAGCAGCAGCAGCAAGCGAGCTTGCCGAAAACACTAAGAATGATGATGGATTTCGCGTTCCAAAAATATTTTGGGCTTTAACCGCCCAGAAGGTTATGACGATGGAAAGAATTACTGGAACTCCAATTGCAGATAAAGATGCCATAAACAAAGCAGGATTTGATTCTATCGATATTGCCAATAAAGTTGCGGTAAGTTTTTACAGACAGGTTTTTCGTGATGGATTTTTTCATGGTGATATGCATCCAGGAAATTTATTCGTCGATGAAAAAGGCAATATAGTCGTTGTCGATTTCGGCATAATGGGAAGATTAGATATGAAAAACAGAGCATTCTTGGCTCAAGTTTTTGATGGTTTTTTGAGAGAAGATTACATGAAAGTTGCAAAGATTCACTTCGATGAAGGAATCGTTCCAAGAAAGTATAGCGTTGATAGCTTCGCAATCGCCTGTCGCTCAATAGCCAAACCAATCGTTGGAAAACCACTAAATGAAATCTCAATTGCAAAACTTCTCGCTCACTTATTTAGCGTAAGCGAGACATTTGAAATGGTTCTTCAACCCCAATTTTTGCTTCTACAAAAGAATATGATGATGGCTGAGGGAATCGGCAGAATTCATAATCCAAATGCAAATATGTGGGAGGTTGTAAAGCCTTTAGTCGAAAACTGGGCAAATAAGAACCTAAAATCATTTAAAGCAATCAGAAAACGCCTTAGAGAAAATATGTATCTGCTGGCAAAAATTCCAGAAATTATCGCAAATACTGACGAGCTAACCAAAAGAATCCTCTCAAATGGAGCCATTAATAAACCTTACAAAACCAGCATTTTGAGCAAAAACTCTGAGCTAATCATTATTATTATTTTATCCGCTATTCTTATTTTAACCTTGAACCTATCTCACTAATATTTGAGGAATGCGTTGTTCATCAAATTTTCTTTAATACTAGGAGAAAATTGAATGTCTGTAGCGGGGTCTACAGACGAGATTTTCGACAAAGTAGTAATGAAAATTTGATACAACCCCAAAAGTTGGCTTGCCAACTTTGTATCATTAAAGATAGCCATTTTGTAAACAAAATGGCGGGGACAAGCTGCTTTTTGCACACTACGTCGTTGAAAAACTCGAGAATATTTATAATATTCACATCGTTTTTCGCCTAGTATTGTATCAAAAATCAGCATTGTCGCATCCTTAAATATTAGTGAGATAGGTTCCAGTATGATGAAAAACCAGATAATTAACAAGTTGAAAGAATCGTTGAACATTTCTCATCTTGAAGTGATAGATGAATCTGGCTTGCACAAAGGGCATGCAGGCGCAAGAGAAGGTGGAGAAACTCATTACAGAGTAATTATAAAATCAGCCGATTTTAACGGTAAAAGCAGAGTGGAGCAGCATAAAATAATCAATAAAATTTTAGCTCATGAGCTTGCAACCACTGTGCACGCCCTCGCAATAGAAGCATCCCCAGATAATTAATGATAGTTGAAGCATCAGAAATCAAAAATCTAATCGGCGATAAACGCCTGATGGCTCTTGATGTGAGCAAAAAATTTATTGGAATTGCAATTAGTGATTCTGGATTAAGCCTTGCCTCGCCCCACTCAGTGATTGAGCGCAAAAAATTTTTAGGCGATGTTGAGAAGATAAAAAAGGTTATAGCAGATAATAATATTGGCGGAATCGTTATAGGTTTACCCGTTAATATAGATGGCTCTGAAGGCGCAAGATGCCAATCAGTCAGGCAATTTGCCGATAATATTAGTGAGCACATAAAATTGCCAATTACCTTTCAAGATGAAAGCCTTACCACTTTTGAGGCCAAGAATTCTATATTGCAGCGCAAAACAGCCCATCTTGACAAGTTCGCAGCAGCGTATATTTTGCAAGACACACTCAACAAAATATCATAGCTCAGGGGGTTTAGAATAAAGTGGTTAGCAGCACGAAAAATTTAGATTCATTCAAAATTCCAGAAGAAGATCTAAGAATATCAGAACGAGCAAAAAAACTTTTTCGCATGCAAACTGGTCTTGCAAAGCCAGAAAAAGTTGGCATGGGCGATTCTGGATTTGGCAAAACTCTAGTAGATATAATTGATGATGCTTATTCATTGGCAAATCAGGATGTGAAAGCAGAATTCGGACAACTAAAAAATATTTTAGTATATGTAAGAGATAGCAACTTCAGCCAACATTCAATTCTTGTACTGGAGAACAAGGCTCAAACAATTAATAAACTTTCAGAGGCTCGCCTTACAGATGCTCCATTGCGCGCGGTAAATGAGGCCTTAAAGAAGGCATTAAACCACTTAGGTATTTTAATTGAAAATGGAATCGGCAAATAATAAACTAAAAACAAAAAATAAACAGGGCATAGCAGTAAAAAAAACAGGAGGTTATATTATGGTTGCAGCTACAATAGAAAAGGTTTTTGAACCAACCAAAACAACAGAATTTAAGCCAATAACGCTAACCAAAGATGATAAAATGATTGTGGAAATTCTTAACGCCAACTGGCGTTTCACTGGTCATGCAGCTCAAAATATGGGAATGTACGCCTATGTTGAAGCGGATTTTTCGCCTAATGTAGCAAATGAGGTTTTTGAAAAGTTGAAATATGAGTTATGCGCTAAAGGGCATTTGATGAGAGGCGAACCAACATTAAGCATTATCTATAGCGTTGATCCTGAAACAGGTGTTAAGCAGTCTGCCAGAATACAAATGTTTGCATCTGATTTAAGAAATGCTTTCAGTGAGCATGGTTTTACAGAAGAAATGATAGCCTCAAAACACGCGGCTAAGTTGAGAGAAGAGAAGCCTACAGCAATAATTAGATAGATGGTTCATGTAATTGCATTAGTTGCGTATTTGCTGGGGTCGATTCCCTTTGGGCTTATCATATCAAAATTGATGGGCTATGGTGACATTAGAAAAATTGGCTCAGGCAATATCGGTGCAACTAATGCTTTAAGAACTGGCAACAAAAAACTAGCAGCCTTAACTCTTTTTTTTGATATGGGCAAAGGAGCTTTAGCAGTTTTCTTAGCTCGTCATATTGCAACAGAAGAGATGGAAATGGCGGAGTTAACAGCGGTTTTTTTCGCAGTTCTTGGCCATATTTTTCCCATCTGGCTAAAGTTTAAAGGTGGCAAGGGTGTTGCAACCTCTCTGGGTGGAATTCTGGTAATATCGTTACCTATTGGCGGTTTAATGATTGCCACATGGATTATAATATTTTTGCTATTTAAAATATCATCTCTTGCGGCGATAGCATCTTTCACTCTTACCCCTTTTTATACTTGGGTTTTACTTGGAGAGCAAAACTTCATTTATATAACCGCAATATGTTTTTTGGTGATACTAATGCACAGAACCAATATAATTCGGCTAATCCGCCGTGAAGAAATAGGCTTCAACCGCGACAAAGAGAATTAGGTTTTCTCGCGTTATAAAGCTCTGACATCATATATTCTTCGAAGCTATTAAATTTCTGCGGGCTTAGTTTGTTAACGTCTCTAGTCATTGCATAATCTAGGGTTTTAATCGCGCAATTTAGAATATCTATTCTCGAAATTTCTCCGCGAGGGCAATTTTTCTCATATCTTACCAAAGCATCTTTTATCATTTTTTCAAATTCTGGGTAAGGATCTATGTCGTGCTTATCAGGGTTGTAAAACAAGATTTTTGCGAGGGTATTGTAAATATCTGGATCAGCAGGTGGCAGGTTTCCGAAGGGTTGCGAAGTTAAGAAATGAGCGAAATTATCTGTTATAATTTCAGACATTCTATGTAGATTTACAAAATCCATACATTCTCTTTGGTAGCGATGAATATTAAAACAGAGACTTATCACCCCCTCATCTCTGAGCAGTTCAAGAATTTTTGTGTATTGTTGCTTGACACGAATATCTTCTGTATTTTGAGATCCGCTTCTCCAGTTTTCAATGCGTTGTAAAGTTTCTAATATATTATTTGCCATAATCAGTTGATTATATCACAGTAATATTTAATTTTTATTACGATGGGAGAGGGCAATTGAGTAAAACCATAATACCGATAATAAAGTGTGGCGGCTTAGACGAGCTTCAGAACGGCAATTTTGATATTGAAATAAAATGGCTTCAAAGCATTGGTTTTAAGTTTGAAGAAGGCAACTTTTGCCTAATTCCAGATGAATCTCGCGGTATTAAGTCGGTGGTATTTTGCACTCATAAGCCTTATGAAATTTGGTCTTTTGCATCTCTTGCCGAGAAATTACCAGATATATATGATTATGAAATTATAGGGTTACCAGAAGAAGACTTAAACAAAGCTGCTTTAGGTTGGCTTCTAGCCAGTTATGATTTTGTAAAATATAAGAAAAAAAAGCAAAACTTTTGCGAAACTCAAAGGTAAATATGACGAAAATTATGTCTCAGAAATGGCGAATTCTATATTCCTTGCACGAGATATGATTAATACTCCCGCTGAAGATATGATGCCAGAACATATCGCTTTAATCGTCAAATCATTAGCAAAGGAGTTTAATGCAAAATTCTCTGAAATTGTTGGTGATGAGTTGCTAAATAATGAGTTTAATGCTGTTCATGCAGTGGGAAGAGCGAGTTCGCATGCGCCACGTTTAATCAAGTTAAAATGGAATCACGACAAGAAAGATTATATCAAAATCAGCTTGGTTGGTAAGGGCGTGTGCTTCGATTCTGGCGGGTTAGATATTAAAACTGCTGCTGGAATGAATCTAATGAAAAAGGATATGGGAGGAGCCGCCGCCGTTATCGCTATCGCCCGAATGATTATGAAATCTAATCTTCCAGTAAATTTAACTCTTATTATTCCAGCAGTTGAGAATGCCGTTTCTGGCAATGCATTCAGGCCGCTTGATATCATTAAAACCAAGAAGGGAATCACCGTTGAAGTCACAAACACTGATGCAGAAGGAAGATTGATATTATGCGATGCGCTTTATGAGGCAGATATAGATTCTCCAGATATTTTAATCGATATGGCAACCTTAACAGGTGCAGCTAGAACCGCTCTCGGAACCGATGTTCCAGCGATGTTTACCGATTCAGATTCTTTAGCCGCTGAATTGATGGAAAAATCAATTGAGGAGCAAGATCCAATGTGGAGATTGCCACTTTGGAAACCTTATCGTGAGCTTTTATCCAGCAAAGTGGCTGATATGGTAAATTCTTATGAGTCTCCTTACGGTGGAGCAATCACAGCCGCACTTTTTCTAAAAGAATTTGTTGAGAAAACAAAAAATTGGGTGCATTTAGATACTATGGCGTGGAATGTAACCGCAAAAGCTGGAAGGCCAGTTGGAGGCGAGGCATTCTGTGTCAGAGCCATATATTCACTAATCAGCGAGAAAGCACTTGAAAGACACAGAGAAAAACGTTCTTCTTAATTTCTGGTATAAAGCACATTTGGGCACTCTTAAGAATGCTCCTTGCGATCTTTCTTACAGACAGGTTTGTATTTTGATGAGTGTTTGTCTTTCGCCTGCTCCATTAACGGTTAGAGAGCTTTCCGCAAGAATTGGTATATCGAAACCCGCCGTAACTCGTGCAGTGACAACGCTTTCAAGTCTTTCTCTGGTAAGAAGAAAGAGAGATGAACGAGATAGGCGAAGTGTTTATATTCAAAGAACTGCAAAAGGAACGTCATACACAAATCTTATAGCAGGTATTCTAAAGGAAGGGCTACGCGATATGGTAAAAGAAGCGTAAAATAATTCGCAAATCATGATAACAATATCTTAATTATAATCCGCTATAAATAAAAAAAACAAAATAAACAAAAATAATGAAATATTATATCGTTCTAGATAACGAGAAAAAAGGTCCTTATGACCTTATAACTATGATAAAAAAAATCCGCACAGGGTCTTTGAAAGCGGATTCTATGGTCATGAATGACTCTGGCGACATAAAGAAAGTTTATGAGTTTTCAGAGCTAAACGAGATAATCTCAGACAATATAGAATATTCTGGCTCTCAAGCAATAATGAGCATTGGCTCAGGCCATGCCCTAAATCTAGTCAGTCTGCTTAAAGATTCTGGCAAGGTGGTAAGCTACAACCAAATGACTATAGCCTACGCGGGCATTATAATTGTCATGTCACTTATTTTAGCCGTTGGTTTATCAGTAATTCCATTTATTGGTCATTTAGTAGCATTTACAGGAAGCTACATATTATACTCTGGGTATATGATATATTCTCTCAAACTCGCTCGCGGACAGCATGTAGATCTTAAATTTGTCATTAGAAGAATAAGAGACAACTTAACTAAACTTGCGCTTTGTGGCGCAACGATTACTTGCGCTTTTGCTGCAATTAGCTCGCTTGCTGAGTTATCACCTTACTTCATGATTGTTGCTGTTCCGGGATTATTTATTTTTACGATATTTGTTTTTGTTCCATTAATTGCTGTTGATCATAGCAAATGGAGCGTTAAACGTGTTATGCAAACCAGTAAAAACAAAGTGTTAGAGCTTGGAATTGATGATATAGGCATAATATTTGCTTTAATAGTTTTAAACTTTATTGCTCTTTTTATGCTTATAGTACCGTTAGTCTTTATCCTCCCGCTTACATCTATTGCGATAGCTTATGTTTATGACGAGGTATTTACTTCTTAGGCATTCGTTGCTTGCTAATATATTAGACTATAATGATATGATGCGTTCTATTTTCATCTATTCCATATTATGCATCAAACTAAGCCTTTTCTGTCGCGATATCCTAAAATACCCAGCTTTTTGTGGATAAAACGCATTTTTACGTCTTATTTTTAGATATTTCTCTGTATGTTAACTCATAATTAATTTCATCAATATATTCAACAACAGAGCCTAAGATTTTACAAAAACAATAACAGGGGAATTTATGTTAAAATCAAAAAAATATCTGCTGTTACTACTATTTACAATGCTTGCGCCGATTCCTGCGTTTGCTGATGTGAATAGCGGTGATACAGCTTGGATGCTTGTTTCAACGGCACTCGTTTTATTAATGACGCCGGGTCTCGCATTTTTCTATGCTGGAATGGTAAGAAGCAAAAACGCAGTTTCAACTTTATATCAAAATGTTATTTCACTTGGCGCAATAGGTGTTGTTTGGGCAATTATTGGTTACAGCCTTGCATTTTCAGGGAGTTCACCCTTCGTTGGTGACGCTGGATTCATGATGCTAAATGGCGTTGGGCAAGCACCTATAGATGCTAATGCAACTATTCCACACATTCTATTTATGGCATATCAGATGATGTTTGCCATCATTACACCTGCTCTTATTACGGGTGCATTTGCAGAACGTGTTCGTTTTAAAGCATGGATTGCAATTCTAGTGTTGTGGAGCTTAATCGTTTATTCTCCTGTGACTCACTGGGTTTGGTCTTCAGCTGGTTGGTTGTTTGCAAAAGGTGCTGCTGATTTCGCAGGTGGTCTTGTGGTTCATATGACCGCTGGATACTCTGCATTGATAGCAGCTATCATGTTTGGCAAACGCCGTGATTTTGGACAACCTCAAAAACCATATGACGTAGGTATGATAGTTCTTGGAACTGCTCTACTTTGGTTTGGCTGGTTTGGTTTCAACGGTGGTTCAGCACTTGGTGCTAATGGACTTGCTGCTCAGGCATTTGTTAACACCTTCTTTTCAGCCGCTACTGCTTTGTTAGCGTGGACATTGGTTGATACCATTAAAGATGGTAAACCAACCGCTATGGGTGGATGCATCGGTATTGTTGCAGGTTTAGTTGCAATAACACCTGCCGCAGGTTTTGTAACCATCAGTTCAGCACTGATTATCGGTCTTACAGCTGGTATTGTTTGCAATATCGTAGCTCGCCTTGTTAAGGGTAAGTTTAACATCGATGATTCACTTGATGTATTTGCCTGCCATGGTGTTGGCGGTACTATCGGTGTTATTATGACAGGCTTGCTTGCAACTAAGTCGGTTAATGCTACTGGCCCTGATGGATTTTTAAATGGTGGAAGTGATGTGTTAGTAGCAAATGCTACAGGCGCAGTTGCTGTAGCTTTATACAGCATGATTTGCACATTTATAATCATCAAGTTAGTTGGATTCGTTATTCCAGTTCGCGTATCTGACAGCGAAGAAAAAGCTGGTCTTGATGCGGGCGAGCATGGGGAGCATATTCACAATCATGAACACGCTTAATTGACAAATTAATTTCTAAGATTAAGAGCCGCCTAGAAATAGGCAGCTCTTTTTTGTTTATATCAACATATATAATAGATTAAGCCTAAGTGTCTTAAGCCCCACAACCGCTAAAGGTTAGACAAGAAATTGCCTAGTATTTTTAAGCCTGCTGACTGGCTTTTTTCTGGGTGGAATTGAACCCCCATAATATTATCTTTGGCAACTGCTGCGCAAATTTTTGAGCCGTAATCTGTATAAGCTGCAATATTGTCTGTATCTGTCAACATCTGATAACTATGCACGAAATAAACGTGTTCGCCGCTTTTGATTCCTCTTAGCAAGGTTATATCTTTAGTGATTATCAGCTCGTTCCAACCCATATGAGGGATTTTGAGATTGGAATCTTCAGGCTCAATCTTTACAATTTCGCCCTTTATCCATCCCAAACCTTTATGTTTTCCAAACTCAACTCCGTAATCTGCAAGCATTTGCATTCCCACGCAAATTCCAAGAAATGGCTTGCCTCTAGATAAAACCTGCTCTCTTAGAGTGTCTATCATATCAGGAATAGAGGAAAGGCCACTCATGCAGTCGGCAAATGCACCAACTCCAGGAAGAATTATATGGCTTGCATCAGCAATATCCGTCGCTTTTGTTGCAATGTAAATGCTTTCTTTATTACTAGACACGGCTTCAACTGCTTTGGCCACAGAGCGAAGATTGCCTGATCCATAATCTATTATTGCAACTTTTTGCATTATGCCTTTTTTGCTTTTGGCTTGCTTGGTGTTTTATTAGCGGGCTTATCTAGTGCATCAAGACGCTTCAGCAATTCCTGATTTTCATCTCTAAGTTTGATAGTCATCTCACGAAGAGCATCAAACTCATCTCGCGTAACAAAGTTCATTTTAACAAGAACTTTTTCAAGCTGAACTCTTAACTGCTCAGAGGCTTCTCTTGACATGTCTCCAGCGGTATTAACAGCTGAAGAGGCTAGTTTAGCAAAATCTGCAAATAGTTTATTGTCGAACTGCATAGTTTTCTGTAAGTTTGTTTTCTTTCTCAATTATACACAAGGTTTTTTAAATTGGCCATTCCTTTTCCTGAAATTGACCCTGTAGCATTTGAGATAGGCGTTTTAGCCGTTAGATGGTATTCTCTCGCTTATCTTGTGGGGATTGTTGGCGGATGGTTTTACGCAAAAAAGCTAATCGCAAATCATAGTTCTTTTGAAATAAGCTACAAAAATCTTGATGACTTCGTAACATGGGCAGTTTTGGGTGTCATTTTGGGCGGAAGATTTTTTTATGTAATGGTTTATAACCCCATTTATTACATCGAAAATCCAATAGATGCACTTAAGATATGGCAGGGGGGAATGTCGTTTCATGGTGGCGCGATTGGAGTTATAACTGCAAGTTATCTTTATTGTCGAAAAAACTCGTTAGATTTTCTTAAACTAATGGATATATGTGCTTGTGCAGCTCCTATAGGGCTATTTTTTGGTAGAATTGCAAACTTTGTAAATGCCGAATTATATGGGCGCACAACCGATGTTGCATGGGCTGTGATATTTCCTAATAGTGATGGAATGCCAAGACATCCAAGCCAGTTATATCAGGCCTTTACTGAAGGATTGCTGCTATTTATTATCATGTTCATACTTGCTAGATATACGAATATATCGGCGCGAAAAGGTGCACTTTCAGGTGTGTTTCTCGTAGGGTATTGGGTGGCAAGAACGTTCTGTGAGCTATTCCGCGAACCAGATAGCCAGATAGGCTTTTTATTCGGAAATATTACAATGGGACAATTTCTTAGTTTGCCGATGCTGATGGTTGGCTCATATCTGCTTTTGAGAAAGAATAGGGTTGTTGGTTAAGCAAAAAATAAAAGAACTTGGCAGCATTAATATTGCTGAGTTTATGAAATTGGCTCTAACATCTGAAGAATATGGATATTATGCCAATCAAAATCCCTTTGGTGTTGATGGAGATTTTATCACCGCACCTGAAATAAGCCAGATGTTTGGAGAAATTGTCGCAGCTTGGATCATTGATAAATTACTTTCAGTTGAAGCTAATAATACCAGATTTCAATTGATAGAGCTTGGAGCAGGTAGAGGAACATTACTTGCCGATTGTCTTAGAATTATCTCAAAGTTTTCATCAATTGCACAAAAATTAGACGTGATAATTATTGAGGCGAGCAATCAGCTCATTCAGGTTCAAAAAGATAGACTATCAAAATACTCTGGCTTTAATATTAGATGGCAAAATAATTTAGATAATCTGAAGAATCACTTTACGCTATTTATCGCCAATGAGTTTTTTGACGCTCTGCCCATTCAACAATATCAGAAGATTGAAAATCAATGGTATGAAAGAATAGTGGTCTATAATAATAAAACTGATTTGCTCGAATTTGGATTATCAAAAGATAAGGCAAATATAGCCGCAGATATACAGGCAGACTTTTTTGAGAAATCCGAAGAATCTATAGCAATTATGAACTTGATATGTGAGCAAATTAAGCAAAATCACGGGGCGGCACTGATATTTGATTACGGTTATTTCGCAGGTTATGCAGATACTTTGCAGGCAGTTAAAGCGCACAAGTTTCACCCAGTCCTTCAAGATGTGGGCAAGGCAGATATAACCGCTCATGTGAATTTCGGAGCACTAAACAAAGTAGCCGAAGATAAAGGCTTGCTGTCAAGGCTTGCAACTCAAAGAGATTTTCTGATTGCAAATGGAATTCTAATTAGAGCCGAAAAGCTAATGTTGCAGGCAAATGATGCTCAAAAAGAGCAAATCAAAAGCGCACTGCATCGCTTAATATCTGTTGAAGAAATGGGCGAATTGTTTAAGGTTATTGAGATAAGTAATTAGCGATATTTAGCAATAATATAAAAATAGGCTCTTGAATGATAACAGGAAATGCAATGGTTGCTGGCGTAGTGGGCTATCCTATCAAGCATTCTCTATCTCCAATGCTTCATAATGGATGGATAAAAGAGCTTGGAATAGATGCGGCCTATATTCCGCTTTTAATTGCTCCCGATGATTTTAAAGATGCAATCTCAGGTCTTAAAAAGTCTGGATTTAGGGGGCTTAATATAACGCTTCCACATAAAGAAACGGCTTATCAAATATGCGATGAGTTAGATGAATCTGCTCTTGCAACTAATGCTGTTAATACCATCGTTTTTAAAGACTCTAAAACATATGGATATAACACTGACTGCTATGGTTTCACACAAGGGCTTTTAAGAAACTCTGAAGCGTTTAATGCAGCGAATAAGAAAGCGATTGTTTTAGGCGCAGGCGGCGCGGCAAGAGCCGTGATTCACGCCCTAAAAGAAGTTGGTTATGGGCACATAACCGTTTTTAATCGCACAGGCGAAAAAGCAAAGCAAATTGCTGATAAATTCAGCATAAATTATGACTCACTGGAAAATATCAATAATCATCTTGGTAATGCCTCTTTGATTGTTAATACAACATCTGTTGGCTTAAATCTTGATGACGGCGTGCCCTTTGACATAGATATGAGCCATTTAAAAGCAGAAGCAATAGCCTATGATTTAATATACAACCCAGCAAAAACAGTATTTTTAAAGCTCGCAGAAGAAAGAGGTTGCAGGATTATAAACGGGTTAGAGATGCTAATTTTTCAGGCAATTAAGGGTTTTGAGATGTGGTTTTTAAAGAAGCCTCAAATTACTAACGACTCCATAAAATCTATTATCGAGATAAGCGGATAGTAATGAAAAAAAACCCCTTTGTTATTGGCATTACGGGTAGTATCGGAATGGGTAAATCCACCGTATCCAGTCAATTTACAAAGTTTGGCGCAATAGTGCATGATGCAGATAAGTCAGTTCACAAGATTTATCAAAGTAAAGAAACGATAGATTTATTTAAAAACATTTTTCCATCATCAATAGTCGATGGAAAAATAAACCGCGAAGCACTCTCAAAGCTGGTTTTGCAAGACAAAGCTAACCTAAAGAAAATTGAAAATATAATCCACCCACTAGTTAAACAAGATAGAGAACGCTTTATAAAACTTTGCCGCAGAAACAGGCGAAAACTTGTTATATTTGATATTCCGCTTTTATATGAAAGTGGTGCAGATAGTGAATGTGACATTGTTATAGTTGTCTCATCTCCCTTATGGCTACAGAAAGCCAGAGTCTTTAGACGCGATAAGTCAATGACCGAAGAAAAATTTAAAGCAATCTTAATGCGTCAAATGCCAGATTACATAAAAAGGCGAAAAGCTGATATTGTAATCAAAACAAGTCTTGGTAAGGCGTACACTATGAAAAGAGTGAAGCAGTGCCTAGCGCATATGTGCGGCGGCAAGAAGTGAGAAAAGTCGGCGAGTAGTTTCAAAGTCTGTTTCCATATTTGGAGCAAGCAATTCTCTTAAGACTTCGGCAGCTTCATTATGCAACCCTCTTCTTCCCATATCAATTGCTTCGATTCTTGCTGGGTTGCCAGACCTAACTGCATCATTATAACTTTCTTTAATGATTAGATAGTCTCTTATCAGGCTTCTTAGGGGAGTGATATAAAACTCAGCAAGTCTCTTTTTTGAACTGGTTTCGCAGAAAACATCAATTAAAACCTTTGAAGCTGTAAACCTTATTTCGAGTGTGTAAGGTCCGCTTAAATCTGGAACCGCAATAAAACTCTCACGCTTTAGATCTGCAATTGCTGAGATTTTTTCGTTATCAAGATCAGCCGTCTTCCTGAGTCCTGTGGGGTCGTTGATTATAATATCTTTAATTTTCATCTAAAAACTTACCCAGTGCATTAGCAAGAACTTTTTGGGTGACTTCTTTTAGCTCACCTTCTTTTAAGTTACCTAGATTAAAGCTGCCATATGATATTCTAATCAGTCTGCTCACGGGGTAGCCTAGATGCTCCATTATCCTTCTGATTTCCCTATTTTTTCCTTCGCGTAGAGATAATTCAACCCATGAATTACTTTTTGTAGAACTTTCTTTGACAACGGTTATTGGGGCATATTTCATACCATCAACTGTGATACCTTTTTGTAGTTTCTCTATATCCTCGTCGGTTAAATTGCCAAAAATTCTAGCTCTATATTTCCTTATCCATCCTGTAGATGGAAGCTCAAGATGACGCGATAAATCTCCGTTATTGGTAAGAAGCAAAAGTCCTTCTGAGGTTAAGTCTAGCCTGCCCACATATATAGCATTTTGCATGTCAGCAGGTAGAAGATTGTATATAGTTTCGCGGCCTTTTTCATCTTTGCGGCTTACAACATACCCAGATGGCTTATGAAAGAGCCATAGTCTAGTTTTATCAGCAGGTTTTATAAGTTTATTATTTACTTCTATTATATCATCGGCAGTTACATTGAGGGCAGGGGAATCTATTCTAACGCCATTAACGCTCACCTTGCCAAAGGCTATAAGCCGCTCTGCTTCTCTGCGCGAGCATAGGCCAGAGCCTGCAATAAACTTTGCGATTCGTTCTGATTTTGATTTAGTCACTGTTCTCATGCCGCTTATTTATAGTGACTATAGCTTAAAGTTTTGATAATGCCTCTTAGGGTTCTAACTTCTTGATCGGTTAAGTTTGTTCGTGCAAATATATTGCGTATGTTGCGAATCATAACTTCTTTTTTTGATTCAGATTTAAAATATTCTGCTTTTTCCAATTCACCTTCCAGATGAGTGTAGAAATCTGTTATTTCTTTTGCAGTTGCTAGTTCAGATTTTCCAGTTTTAAGCGGTTCTTGTTTTAATCCAACCTGTTTACTGAACAATGAATAGGCTATCACCACGGCTGACTGAGCGATATTTAAAGAGCTATAATCTGGGTTGGTTGGAATCTCTATTATCGCATTTGCAAAGACAATATCATCATTATCTAGGCCTGTTCTTTCGGGGCCAAAAAGAATTCCCGTTCGGTTATCATTGTGAATATCATGAATTACATTCTCTGCCATTCGTTCAGGATTCATAATTGGCTTTACCATATCACGCCTTCTGGCTGTAGTAGCATATAAAACGTTTAGGTCAGCAATCGCTTCTTTTGTGGTTTGATAGACTATTGCATTTTCTATTACATCTTTTCCGCCCGCTGCCATTCTAATCGCCACTTGGTATAGTGACTTGTGATAGCAATCTTTAAACAACATCGGCTCAATAGATTCATGTTTCAGTAACTTTGAAGAAGTGCCTCTGGGTTTAACTAACCTTAATTCAGAAATACCAAAGTTAGACATTGCGCGAGCAACCGCACCAATATTTTCAGGAAGTTGTGGCCGAACAAGAATAAAACATGTCATTTTAGACTCTATTATTAAATATATTAGCGATTTATATGTGCAACTCTTTTGGTCAAAAGTATACTTTTACGACTAAATTTGTCATATAACTTCTAAACATCCTTCTGATGTAGTCCCCAAATACTCTACTCAGAATCTTTATTGTTCTCTAACAAATTCAGTCGCACGGTAAATCCTTAATGTGCTTTAGTTGATATAAAGCAATGGCAGTAGCATTTGAAACATTTAAACTTTCCATGTTCTTTGAAATCGGAATCTTTACAACGTAATCACAATTCTCTCTTGTTAGTCTCCTTAGGCCGTCTCCCTCTGCACCAAGAATCAGCAAAGTCTTGTCAGATGGTTTTATTTCTGAAATTGTTTTGTCAGTGTTACCATCTAGGCCAATGCTCCAGAATCCTGCTTTTTGGAACTCTTTTATGGTAGATGCAAAATTTCCCGCCCGAATGATTGGAACAAACTCTATTCCACCCGAAGATACTTTAGTGATAACAGATGTTTGCTCAGGGGCGTTATGGCCGCATATTAAGAGCCCATCAACACCAAAGGCTGCCGAACTTCTTAGAATAGCCCCCACATTATGTGGATCTGTCACCTGATCAAGGGCTACAATTAAAACCTCTTTCTTATCAGCTATCTCGCTCAAAAAAGATGTTACATCATATTCTGGAAGGTTTTCAACTTCTGCCGCCATTCCCTGATGAACGGCAGATTGTGGCAATAATGCTGAAATTTTAGCAGGCTCCGTTATCTCTAAAATTGCTTTGTGCCTATCCAAAATCTCTGAGTTTTTCTCATAGACAGGTTTTGTGACTATAATTCTATGGAATTTTCTTCGCGGATTGTTAAGCGCCGAAATTACTGCATGTCTGCCATAAATCAGCGGGTTTTTAGAGGAAGTCGAATATTTTTTTCTGTTATCAATTGACATGACGATATTATGTTATATTTATACCCCTCTTTACTAGTATAAAAGTGTGTAGAATCATAACACATTTTTTGATGGAGGGATGGCCGAGCGGTCAATGGCAGCAGACTGTAAATCTGCCGGTGTACACCTACGTAGGTTCAAATCCTACTCCCTCCACCACTTTCATTGTGAGATTTTTACTGAAGAGATTTGACCGCTGTTGCTTAGGGGGCAGGTTGCAGTTGGTTCGTTGATTGCGAAGTAAATAGTTCCAGAAAATGATGGAGTGATAGTTATTTCGCTGCCAACCATAAACCAACTATCATCGAAAATTCCATCTGCATCAACATCCTTATTGCCTGCAGTTGAATCGTCATCAATTCTTGCTATCAATGCACCAACGGGTGAGTTGGTAGAGGGAGAAGTGGCATCAGCCGAAGTGCTACCCGCCGCGCTATAAAGTGCAAATGCGGGGAAATCATGACTCCATGTATTGGCCGTGCTTGCCGTAATTGTCAGTGGAATTCCAGATGCTGTTGTAAATGCGCTATTTACAGGAGAGTTAGCACAAGCGGTTGCAGGCACATCGACGGTAAAATCTGGTTTACAGGTACCAAGCACACCATCTGTATAATTAAAAGCTGTTATAAATCCCTGACTTTCTCCAAAACATTGGCAGTCGCTATATGTTCTGGAGGGGGTTGTGGAAGGCCCAAGCCATCTTAGATTAGGAGAGCAATCGGTTGATGATGGTTGTTGTGCAGAACAAACACGAGAAAGCACTTTTGCTGCTTCAATAACTTTTGTTGCCATGTCTGCATAGGTTGCATCTGATTCTAAAGATCCAAGACCGTTATCTTCTATCATCTGAGCATCATTACAGGCTATAGATTGCAATCTAATTGGGGCAACCGTCATTTTCTTTTGCGATATATCGTTCATTCGTCTGAAAATTGTTATATCATCAAAATATGTCGAGCGTTCAGCCTGCACATAAACCTTGTCGTTTTGATGGTCATAATTTTCTTCTTCAATCGTTGAAGAGACATTTGCAGGCATGTTAATGCCAGATTTTAGCCATCCATAATATCCATTTGAGCCATGACTGATTATTACATACGCCGCACCATAATTATACGGAGGAGCTTTATTAATTTCTGTCAGTTCGCTGCCATTAATATTGATTATCGATAAATCACCCCTTGTTATGTCGGCCTGAAAATGTGATTTATTACCAGTTCCTGAGGCGATTCGATATGTAAGACGCCTTCCCCAACTATCATACATATATTCATCTGGAAGATTAAGTGTTCTGGTAGGAACAACACCAGCATCGCCCATTCCTGCATCAACTGTTACGCATTCTCTGGTTGATTCGTCATAGTTGTTATCTGCGCCGCCTGTCGGAGTTATTCCAAAGCTCGCGCTATTTTCTGCTGCTGCACCTGATGCAGGGCATGGAAGGTATCCATTCATATCAAAAAAGTTTTGAATAGCTTCCGCCACCACATCCATTTTCTTTTGCGTAAGCCTAATATCATCAGCTTGGTTCTTCTTGCCCAAAATTGTAATCGTGCTTGCGGCGATAATGCTCAAAATTGTTATAACGATTGAAAGCTCTATTAAAGTATATCCATTTGTTAGCCGCATTTTCTTTATAAACATTGCGTGCCACTCCAAGTTTGACCAGTAGGGCAAGCGCAAGATCTGGTGGATGAGTTATACACTCTTCCAGATGGGCATTTACGAATATTAGCAGATGCATATTCAGCAGGATAATATTTCGCGCAAACCTCTTGTAATTGCCACAATACCCCTAGAATTCTATCGCCAGCATTAAATGGGGCAAAATAATCAGTAGTCATTGCTGCAAACGCACTATTAACTGATGTGTTCGTTGCAGAATCAAATTTCTCAATGATTTCTGAGACAGAATTATAATCATTAGTAGTTATATCGTGGCAATAGATAAGTTCTAAGGCCGAAGAGGATGTTGCATCAAATGCAATTTCTATTTTTGCCGTGTCTCTTATTCGATATTCAATCTGGCTCTTAGTTTTAAATCTGATTATGTCATCAAATTTTGCTCTGCCTGCTTCATATCCACCACTTGTATTTAGTTGTGAACCGACGGGATCAACCCAAAATATATTATCATTATCAAGATTTTCACTTTCATTGGTTGTGCCTATAGATATTGAGCGTTGTTCGCCATTTGAGAGATAAGCTCCATTTCCGTTTGCGCCATGGCTAATAATTACATAAGCGGCTTCTGTTGTAATTTCAGCAGGAACCGAAGCGGTTGCTTTGGTAATGGTTATGTTGCCATTATTATCGTTATAGTCTGTTGGGGTGCAGTTTAGAGTTGCTCCCGTTCCTTCGACATCGCATATCGAGTTTGCAACTTGATATGTGAATCTTCTGCCCCATCCATCAACTGCTATATCTCTATTAATCCCAAGAGTTTTTGCGGGAAGAACTCCCTTGTTTAGGCCAGCAACACCCGTGCAGTTTTCTTCAAATACAAGAGGGCTTGTGTCAGATAAAATAGAACTGGCTGCACATGGAAGTCTGCCATATTTTACTCTAAAATTTTCTAGTGCGATTTCTATTTCATTAAGTCGAGATTGCGTAATGCGGAGCTTCTCAACTTCTGCGACAGTTGCAGGTGTTATCCACGAAAGTAAGGCAGTCATTATTATCGCAATAATGGTTATCCATATAGATAACTCTATTAAACTAAAACCATTGCTATTGCATTTTCGTAACAATTCTAAAGCTCTTTTCTGACCCTTGCCACTATCTCATCAATTGGTTGAGTATTGTTAAAGTGAGTAATGTATTTACCCTCCTTATTCATGTAGTATATGAAAGATGAGTGATCGACCAAATAATCTTCAGGATATTCGTGGTTCTCAACTTTTTTATAAAAAACCTTATAAGCCTTAGCTGCAATTTCTATTTCTTCTTTGGTTCCAGTGAGATACATTATTTTATCGCTGAAGTTAGTTGAATTTTCATTGAGTTGCTCAACGGTATCTCTTTCAGGATCAACCGTAATAAAAATTACGTTTAACTTGTTCATTTCTTCTCCAAGCAAGTTAATAACTTGGTTTAAACGCCCTAGATCAGTTGGGCAAATATCAGGACAATAAGTAAAACCGAAATAAACTAATAAGTTTTTTCCATGAAAATCTTTATCACTAACTCTTATTCCCTTGTGGTTGGTGAGGGCAAATGACCCTCCTATTGCTGCTTCTCCACCTGCGATTTCATATCTATCAGCATGATTTTTACCGCTTAGTTGCTGATAGCCTAGCACACCTAGCAAAATCGCAACTCCTGCCCATAAAACCATTCTTATTTTTCTAAAATGCATGTGTATCCCCACAAAAAAGTTAATATACGCTTAAAGGTTTGACAGAAACTAAAAAACAGAATATAATTCAAGAAACTAGCATAATTTTAAATTATGCTCAAAAAATATAATAGCAGCCGAAAAAATGGTTGCAAGGTTTGTGTCACGTTTAGAAAAAGGATTCGTTGAAGGTGATTATCATTCAGCCAGTCGAGTTCCCAAATTTGGGATATCCCCTGTCTTATGCAACCAGCACCGTTGAAGTGAAGGTCAGCAAGGTGGATGATTTGCAGACAGAATCTAGCTCACAGCAAGCATTACCTCTTGCAAGACCAGATATAGTGAGAGATATAATCCTCGCAAATAATCAGATTAACTCATCTTCTAATGATAATTCAGCGAGAAATCTGCTGGCCAATGCAGCTTATCGCCAAAGTAGTAGTCTTGAAAATAATGATAATTTTGCAGTGGTTGATTCTATAATCAAATAGTGCTAACTTGAGTTTGGAATTATCAATATATTCAACAACAGAGCCTAAATTGAAATACTTCATCATTGCTTCTCTGGCTTTTATTGCAGCTTGTACTCCGCAAGAACGTCAACACGGATATGTTTTAAAAGAATCTCAGCTCGCCGAAATTAAGGTGGGAGAGTCAACAAAAGAAGATGTTATCAGAAAGTTTGGTTCACCCTCAACCAGATCAACCTTTGGCTCTGAAAGATGGTATTATGTGTCAACAGTTAGCGACAACATAGCCTTCGTAAATAAAGGAACTTCAAAGCAGCAAGTTACAGAAATCGAGTTTGATGAGTTCGAAAATGTAAAAAACATCGCAAACTTTTCAGAGAAAGATTCTCGTCAGATTGCACTTTCTGAAGATAAAACCAAAACAGAAGGAAACCGCTTCAGTTTAATCCAACAGCTTGTTGGCAACGTTGGCCGCTTCACCAAACAAGAAGTTCAATAATCTCTAATCGGATTAAAATCAGTTAATTCAATCGGATAATCACCGCTAAAGCAAGCGTCGCAATATTGTGGAGATTGATTGTTGCGTCCTGTTTTACCCATTGCGCGGTAAAGCCCATCTATTGAAAGAAATGCAAGGCTATCAACTCCTATTATCTTTGCCATCTCCTCTGTTGTATGTTGTGCCGCCATCAGTTTTGATTTTTCTGGAGTATCTACACCATAAAAGCAGGGGTTGGTTGTTGGAGGGCTTGCAATGCGCATATGAACTTCTTTGGCTCCCGCATCGCGAACCATTTGCACAATCTTCTTTGAGGTTGTGCCTCTGACTATGCTATCATCAACGAGAATTACGCGCTTTCCCTTAATTGTAGCAAGATTGGCGTTGTGTTTTAGTTTTACCCCCAAATGGCGAATTTGATCAGTTGGTTCAATAAAGGTTCTGCCAACATAATGATTGCGAATAATGCCTAACTCGAAAGGAATTGCTGCCTCCATCGCGTATCCTATTGCGGCGGGAACACCAGAATCTGGAACGGGAACAATCACATCAGCATCTACTCCGCTTTCTCTGGCGAGTTCTCCGCCGATTCTCTTGCGTGCTTCATATACACTTGAGCCTTCAACAAAGCTATCTGGCCTTGCGAAGTATACGTATTCAAAAATGCAAAAGCGATTCTCTTGAGGGTTAGGCATTTTAATCGATTTTACGCCAGAGCCGTTGATGATCACCATTTCCCCAGCCTCTATATCGCGCACGAAATCTGCGCCTATAATATCAAGGCCGCATGTTTCTGAAGATAAAATGTAAGATTCGCCTAGCTTTCCAAGAACTAACGGCCTTACACCGTTTGGATCACGCACTCCTATAAGCGCATCAGGGGTGAGCATCACTAGGGAATATGCGCCCTGAATCTGGCTTAGTGCTTCGTTTATTCTTTCAATTATGTCTTTCTTTGTGCTGACGGCTATTAAGTGGATTATAACTTCGGTATCCATCGTAGATTGGAAGATGCACCCTCTCTCAACAAGTTGCTTTCTGAGTCTGACAGCATTTGTGAGATTGCCATTATGCGCTATTGCGATTCCACCAAAACTTAGATCTGCAAATATTGGCTGTATGTTTCTAACTTGAGTTTCACCAGTTGTTGAATAGCGATTGTGGCCGATTGCACACGAGCCTTTGAGTCTTTCAATAACTGATTCGGAGCTAAAGTTATCGCCAACCAAGCCGAGTGCCCTATGCGAATAAAATCTTGCGGATTCATCTCGTGAAACAATGCCAGAAGCCTCTTGCCCCCTATGCTGAAGGGCGTGCAAACCAAGTGCGGTATGCGCTGCTGCATCGTTATGATTATGCACACCAAAAACGGCGCATTCATCGTTAAATTTATCTTCGGAAAAAATTTTGTTTTGAGAGTAAGACATATCCACCGCCATCAATTCACCGTCTCTATAAATCAGCTAGGCGAAAGAGTCTAGTGATAATTTGCGAACAGGATACACTCTTTACGTTTGTTTAACCTGTTAGAGCTAATATCTGGAGTTTGGGGAATTAACCATACAAAAATTAATTAAGAGCAATATAAAAAATGCGCCGTTCAGTTCTTCTAATTGCCGCAGCAGTAATTGCAATAGTAGTGGCTTTCGCAATCAAGGGCAAAATGTCTGGAGAAGTCGATAAAAAGCCCGTTGAGAGCGTTAAGGCGACATTGAATATATTGGTTGCGAAGACTGATATTCCGCCTGGAACGTTTATAAAGCCAGAGATGCATCTCGATTTTTCTCCCAGAGCTAAAGAAACAATAATGCCGGGTTATATTGTTGAAGGATCTCAAAATCCTGCATCCTTCGCGGGTGCAATTAGCAGAAGTAGAATTACTACAGGTGAGCCAATAACTAACGCAAATGTTGTAAAATCCGATGACGGTGGATTCTTATCGGCGGTTCTTTCTGCGGGAATGCGAGCAGTTACCGTTGCGGTGACTCCAACTTCTGGGAATGCAGGGTTCATATTCCCAGGTGATAGAGTTGATGTTATCGTAACTAGAGCATACACGAAAGAAAGTGGCACAGCACAAAACTTCAGTGAGACGGTAATTAGAGATATTCGGGTTATGGCCGTTGATCAGAAATATACTAACGAAACAAACGAAATTGTTGTGGCAAGAACTGCAACACTTGAGGTTTCGCCTAAGCAGGCGGAGATATTAACTCTTGCGGCTGAAATTGGGAAAATATCACTAAGCCTAAGAAGTAATTCTAAGGAGAGTGATAATAATTCAGAAGTATCTGATAAACCAATAGAATCAACCCTATCTTTACCATTTAAAATGTCAATAACCAGAGGTAGCGAAACTGCCGAGAAGGAATTTTTTCTGAAGCAAAGCCATGATTAAAAATAACGTAAAATCATATATTAGATTAGTTGCATTTGTTGCTGGATTTCTTGGAGTTCTGGCATTCTTTGAAGCGGGATATTCAATGCCAGTGGGGCAAGCGCAGACTGCTCAAAAGTCATCTGAAAAGCATAATAAAGGGCATATCAAAGTTGAGCTTCGTAAAGGTATGGTTATAAAACTAACCAAGCCTGCATCATCTGTTTTAGTTGCAAATACTGATATTGCGGATGTTGAAGCGCGATCCCCAAAGCAAATTTTCGTATACGGTAAGGCTTTAGGCGAAACATCAATATATGCTTATGATGAAAATGAGAATGAGGTTTTATCTGCAACAATAAAAGTCACACATAATATAAGTTCTTTGGAGAGAACCGTTAGAGAATCTATTCCTGAAGGTAATGCAACTTTCCGTTCAACCGATAGAGGCCTTGTGATAGAAGGCTCTGTTCCATCTCCTGAAGCATCTGATAAAGTGTCGAGAATTGCCTCAACCTATTTAACTGCTGAAGAACCAGTTATTAATTTGCTCAATGTTCAAGGTTCAGATCAAGTAACTTTAAAAGTAAGAATTGCTGAAGTTTCAAAAACTAATCTTAAAACATTGGGAATCAATCTTGGTAATCTAGCGGTGGGAAAGGGTAGCTTTGCTTTTGGGTTAATTACAGGCAGAACCTTTATTGATCCAGGTGACTTGCTAGTAAGCGGCGATGAGTCATTAATCAGACTTCCTGATCAGAATAATGCGAGAATTATTGGAAATCGTGGCTCATTTGGGGTAGATGCCTTAATAGATGCCCTGCACCGTGACGGATATGCAAAGGTTCTAGCAGAACCAAACCTCACTGCAATTTCTGGAAGAGCGGCAAGTTTTCTTGCAGGCGGCGAGATTCCAATTCCTGTTCCAGGAGATGATGGAACTGTTACGATAGAATACAGACCCTTTGGTGTTTCTTTGAATTTTGTTCCAACCGTTTTATCGAAAGATAGAATCAGTCTTTCGGTTGCTCCTGAAGTTAGTAGCTTGTCTCAGGTTGGAGCATTATCGTTTTCAGGATTCAGCGTGCCTGCGTTTTCTGTAAGGCGTGCAAACACTACTGTAGAATTGGGCAGCGGTCAAAGTCTTGCAATTGCTGGACTTTTACAAAATGATATTACAAATGATATAGATAAATTTCCATGGTTGGGCGATGTTCCAATACTAGGTTCTTTGTTTAGCTCGTCAAGATTTCAAAAAGATGAAACAGAGTTGGTTATAATAGTCACTCCTTATATCGTAAGTCCTGTGAATGAGAAAGACCTTGCGATACCAGGTGAAAATCATATTCAGCCTAGTGACTTTGAGCGGATATTTTTAGGAAAACTCTTTAGCCATAAAAAACCATCTACATCATCTTATTCCAGTGATCCAATTGCAGCAGTAGGCAATATGAAAAAGACTGGAAAAATTGGTTATATATTGGAGTAAAATAATATGAGAAATATTTCTAGATTAAGTTTTGCGGCATTGGTAATGCTTGCAATATCTGGATGTGCGGCGGACTATAGAGGTAATAACCTGCCTGAAAATCACAATGTTAATATAGTCAATGAATCTCAAAAGACGGTAGTTCTAAGTTACGCAAAATCTGCAAAAATTCCTTATTCTGAAGGAAATTACAACCCAATAGATGAGATGATAAACGCAGCAGGTGGTGTAACTAATATAGAAGATGTGGTGATTAATATTCCAAACTCTATAACATCAAAGTATGCGTTAAAAGCCTCTGAAATTGCTAGAGCAAGAACTGCGTGGATTAACTCTTATCTAATCGCAAGAGGAATTGATAAAAAGCGAATTGCAATCAAATATTCTAATGAAAGTGACGTTACAAAAGCGGATAATATAATTCTAAAAGTAAATCACCTCGAAATTACCAGACCAGATTGCAAAAACCAAATTGGATATGAAACTTTTGGAAATTTTATGGGCGCAACCTCTCCAGATTTTGGTTGCTCGACTAGAAATAATCTAGGTGTAATGATAGCAGATCCTAGAGAAATGATAGGGCATAGAAATGTTTCAAGTAAATCTAATCCAGATTCAGCTTCAAATGCTATAAAAGCTATAAGGGAGACTTCGGAATCTCTTGCACCTGCTGAGGGTGTGATTAGAACAACTACATCTGCAAAACCTGCTTCTGCAAAATAAGATTTATATAGATGTCATAAAACTGCAATAGATAAGTGCTACAAATTTCTTAACCAAGTGTTAAGGGATTGTGCAAATGAGTGCGACAAAATTACCAAATTTAGAAGAATCTTTAAATTCTATAATTATAGATTTTCCCAATATTATTAGAGATATTACTCGTGAATTTATAGAGAAAATTGTTCAAGATATACAGGGACTAGATGAAAACGAGCTTATACACTTACTAAGTGATATATGCATGTATTTAGATGAAGATGATTTAAGAGAGCAATATCAAAAAAAAGTAACTGAATGCTCAAATGCTTTTAATAATGGTCTGAAATGGACATATGACAGATTTAGTATCTCTGAGGAAGAACGCCCAATAGTTACTGGTTTTCGATCAGCAGGTTCTGGGTTTGGGGTGTATCTTTATCCTGGCAGTTCATCTTTGGTAAATATATCAAAAAGAATAATCGAAAATGACCCAAGTTCTACAGATTTAGCATTGGAATTGGATAGAGGCTTAATCAGTATATCTTCAGGGTCTGCGTTTTCTGATATAATGAAAGACATTGTCAGTGAAACAATAAGAAATAAGGCGTTGGAAATTGAAAATTTTGATGACAATGATTTTGTTGCGGTATTAAAAAGTTTATTTGAGTTCTTGAATAAAGGTAGAGAAAAAAAAAGCAAAACTTTGCTTAACGATGGCGATTTAGAGCGTTTAATTAACGGTTTAAGAAATGTAGAGCAATTTCGCCTTACAGACCCTCGTAACCCAGATTTAAAACTAACAATAGCTCAATATTGTTTCATTGCAGGGGTTGAAGAAACTTTCCATCACAAACAATATCTTCACGATCCCGAAACATTCAAAGAGATATATAGAATCGCGGAATCTAACCCAGAAAACCACGTTGTCCAAAAGAATAATGGCGATTCAACAGCTTATTGTAATTTTCCTTATGAGTTTGAGGCTGGAATAGTTCACAGGCAAGCAGCTCATGAAGAATATGGAATAGGTAGTTCACCAGCATCATATAAGTTGCTTGAGGCAAAATATCAGAAAAAAGAAATTGTTGTGGAATCTGGATTTTTACCTAGATGAATCTGCTAGTTCTTTCTCTATAGCCTTTGCGATTCTTTCAGAATCTGGTGAGGTGGTAGAATTGAAATAATCAATTAGCTTTCCCTCTCTGTTTATCAGATATTTGTGGAAGTTCCATTTTGGTGCTGTTCCAAAGCCAAGCTCTTGCTTCGCCCATTTGTAAAATGGATGAGCTTCTTGCCCTGATACAACTTCTTTTGCAGCCATCGGGAAGGTGACTCCATAATTCAACTGGCAAAAACTTGCTATCTCGTTATTAGGTGCTGGTTCTTGACCACCGAAGTCATTGCTGGGAACACCCAAAACCACCAATCCTTGCTCTTGATATTTCTTATAAAGTGCTTCTAGCCCTGCATATTGACCTGTTAAGCCACATTTAGAAGCAGTATTTACTATAAGCAAAACCTTGCCTTTAAAGTTAGATAATGGCATTGGCTCTTCCCCTCGCAGGGTTTTAAACTCAAACGCATAAACATCTTTTATTTTGTTTTCTGAGGCATTTGCTGATTTGAATATTGAAAGCATAATTATCAAAACTCCATATATTATTTTTTTCATAGCGCAGAACCTAACCTATTATTCTTTTTGATATTTTTAAAGACAGGAAATAAGGTAGTAGTTTAAGTAATTTGAGCCAAACTGTAAAACGCTTTGGAAAGTGTATCTCAAATTTTGAATCAAGTAATCCATCTGCTATATATTTTGCAGCTTTATCGGCACTAATAATCATGGGCATATCAAAATTATTTTTGTCAGTAAGCTCTGTTTTGACAAATCCTGGATTGATTAACTTGACATCAATTTTTGGAGGTAATTCGCTTCTGAGGCTCTCAGCTAGATTTATGATTGCCGCTTTTGTTGCACCATATGGTTGAGCATTTGGCAGACCGAAATATCCTGCAACGCTTCCACAAAGCGCAATTTGAGAATAACTCTGCTTTTCTAATATTGGAAGTATTGCATTTATCACGTTAAAAGCTCCAAGCAGATTAACTTCTATAATCTGTTTTGTAACTTCTATATCAAAGTTTGCTAGCTTCATTGGTGTGTAAGCTGCTGCCATGAAAATTACTCTATCAATACTTCCAAACTCTGAGTATATGGCATTTGCAACATCCCGCAATGCGACTTCGTCAGTAATATCCAGCTTATAAACTTTGTGCTCAAGGCTATTTGATAAGGATTCTTTTAGCTTATTTAGCTCTTCAATGCGTCGAGCTGAAAGAATTAGCTTGCCGCCACGTTTGCTAATCTCCTTAGCAAGTGCAGCACCTATGCCAGTGCTTGCACCAATAACCCACACAATCTCGTTATGATAGCTTTGTTTATCAATCATTGTTTTTGCATGAAAATTGTAAGTTCAGAAACTGTAATACCAAACTTTTTCAGATAAGAACGATTGATAAGAACGCCATCATTCATAACCCACATCCAGTCATCAAAGCGAATTCGATATACATTTCCATCTACGGGAAGATCCATTACATAATTCCAGCGCATAGCACTGCCGCTAGTGTTTCCAGTTGCTTTGTCGATAATGTCGGAGGCTGTGCCTTCATAACTGCCATCAGAAAGTTTTTTGATTGTCCAAACTCTTTCTTGTTTCTTGCCATCGTAATACTCAAAGTGTTCGGTTAGCGTTCCTGTATCGCCATCCCATTTGCCAACCATTACGACATCGAAACGCTGAATAACTCTGCCGCGCCAGTCTTGCACAACACCCCACGCCTTTATGTTTCCGTTAAAGTATTCTTTAATATCAGCCTTTGGAGTAGTATCTTGATAATATTCCAAAGAGTTAGAACTGCATCCACTAAACATCATTAACACTCCAATCATTGCTATTAGTTTTATTTTTCTCATTGTAACTCTCAAGTTTAGGTTGATTAATGTAGAAATAGAAAATCATTGCCGCTGATATTGCTTTTAAAAAACATGGAACCATCGCATACATAGCATTAAGAGCCGTTAGAGCCGTGTAATCATTGACAGACTCTGGCACAAAGCCAAATAATTCTATCGCTGGAAGCGCAATAACAGATGCGATTGCTAGAGAACTTTTTGCAATCAATGTTAAAAGTGAATAATGCGAAGATGCATTATCTTCAGAATGATTTATGTGAAGTTCATCAGCAAGAATAGAGGGAGGGAATATCAAATCCGCCCCCAATGCGGCTCCTGAAGCGATGCAAATAATTGCATATTGAATTATATCACCTTCGCCTAAAAAGAATGCCCAAATAAAACTTACTATGGCTAAAATCATCGAATAAAACCAAGTTTTATGCTTGCCGTAGTAAGTGCTTAAACGCTTCCACATTGGAATAAATAAAGCACCTGAAACGAAATAAAGCATTAGAAACAGACCAGTATATTGCTCTGCAAGCAATCTATCGCGAACAAAAAACAATACCAAAACTGCTGGAATGCTTGATGCAATCATGCTGATTAAATAAACAGTGAGCAGTCTCTTAGAATCACTTGAAAGTGATCTAAAAACTGTAAAGAAAGAATAGGTTTCAGATTTACTTTTCTGATTTGAGATTCTTGCAAGACCAATCCATCTAACAAACAAAACTAATGCGAAAAACATCAAAATAGTAAGTAGCAGTGCAAAAACTATATATACTTGCTCTTTTGAGTAGCTTTTTGAAAGTATGCTTGGCAATGAAACAGCTAAAACAAGGCCTAAAAGAGCAAATGCTTCTCGATAAGATGCAATTTGGGTTTGTGCGTTTTTATTATCTGTCCACAATGCGCCGAGTGCATTAAGATTAATGCTTAGAACGCTATAAGCCGTTATCGCAAGTCCCATGCAAAGAAGAAACCAAAAGATGGGTGAAATATACATTATGTTAAAGAGGCCATAAATACTTGCGCAAAGAATGATGGCTGAAGCTGAAATATAATATTTTGAATGCTTGCGAAATCTATCGCTCATAAAGCCAATAAAGGGATCTTGGAATGCGTCAAATAAACGAAGCAATAAAAGTATAATCCCAAGATATGTAAGTGATATATTGTAATTTGTTGCATAAAAGTCTGGTGCAAGAACGTATAGCGGAAATCCTGCAAATGCTACAGGAGCTGCAAATAAGCTATATTGCAAAAGAGAAATTGGGCTTGGATTATCCTTACTCATAGGTTGACATGCCTAAAAGCCTCTGCCTTAAAGCGGGCTCTGAGGTTTTTTCGCTTAGCCAAATAGATGAGAACCAATAGAGAAAATCATCTCCTTTAATTTTGCCAATTGGCTTATTATCTTTGAAGAATTCTGTTCCATATTTTGGAATGAAAAGTGCGGTTAAAACAGTGCCGTTTTGAACATCTGGGAATATATTACGCATCTGTTCATGCCATGCCGCGAGAATAACTTCATCATTAAAGCCTTGCTGCCTTATTTCTTGAACCGATCTATCTGCTATATCTAGCCCATCTATTTCTCTAAGATACTGTATAGAAAGTATGAAGGGTTTGCGCTCTGACCACTCTCCTTCGGGGGCGTAAAGTGTTGCATCATAAACATCCCATACAAATTTAGTAAGCCTGCCACTGCCAACAATATCAATATTTGGAATCCTCTGTTTAATTACAGAATTGGCGGCAAATAGAGTATCGTTAGGCACCAATAGAAAGGCAGCTATCAAAAACTTTGCAAGAAATTTTGGTCGTTTGTTAAGCGGCATGTTGAAGCTCCATCTGCATTACATCAATTCTTCCTGAGGAAAAACTTGCGATACAAGATGCAAGGTAAAATCTCCACATACGAATAAATGGTTCATCTAGCCCGATGGCTCTAATCTGATCTAGTTTTTGTTCAAATTTCTCAAGCCAGTGCTTTAGGGTTAGTGCGTAATCTTTACCGAATGCAAACTTATCTGTTACTATCATTCCAGCTCTCTCGCTTTCTTGTGCAAATCGTTCTGGCGATGGCAGCATTCCGCCTGGGAAAATATAAGTTCTGATAGGGTCGCACCCCCTTCTGTATCTTTCAAAATATTTTTCCTGAATCGTTATTGTTTGAATGACTGCTTTCCCTTTGTTTGCAAGTAGTGATTTTACTTGCGAGAAATATGATGGCCAGAATGCCTCTCCCACAGCTTCAAACATTTCAATGGAAACTATCTGATCATATTTTCCTTTTTGAATTCTGTAATCTTCGAGAGAAACAACAGCGTTGTTATTGCTTGCAAGTCTATTCGTGGCATATTCATATTGAGCTTTGGAGATTGTAAGTCCTTTGATTTCATAATCTCCTTTTGCTAAGGCTCTTTCAGCGAATCCACCCCATCCACAACCTATTTCGAGAAGTTTTCCTGAGTTATTTATTCGCTCAATTATTCGATCATATTTTCTGTATTGTGCGTTTGTTAGATTTTCAGATTCATCAGCAAAAATAGCTGAAGAATATGTCATGCTGGGGTCAAGCCATAGCTTGTAAAAGTCGTTACCGATATCATAATGAGCATGAATATTTTTCTTACTACCCTTAACAGTGTTGCGCGTAAATAGATAAGCAAACCTAGATGCTATTCTGGTAAAGAAATTTCCATATATATATTTGTCGAGAGATTCTTCATTTTGCAGGCCGAATAGTAGAAGTTTTGACAAATCATTCGTATCCCACAATCCATCCTTATAGCTTTCTGCAAATCCTATATCGCCTTTTTGAATAAATAGGGTAATAGCTTTGAGATTATATATGGTTATATCAGCATCGACTCCAGAACTCGCGCCTGAAAAGCTGTATGATTTTCCATCAGGCATTTTAATCGATATTGTGCCGTGACTAATATAATCGAATGTTTTGAGAAAACTTTTGATAATCTGATTTTGAAACATAAATTCACCTATATTTGAATGTAACTTAGTATATGAGAGCTAAACCAATCATTTCTTGAATCTTACAAATTGGTAAGATTAGGCACTGTTAGCTAATTATTTGAGATGCGCTGCGTTGTCAATTTTTCCAAGTAACAAGTAAAAATGTGCGTGTAATAGCTTGTTCTATTGCCAAACATTTTTACGAAGTTAATTGGAAAAATTGACAGCAGCCCAGAGGGTTTGAATGAAAATTGGTATAAATTTACAAGAAATACTTGCAGATAAGAGTAACTATCTGGCGCATATTTCTTGTAAATTTCTCCGCAATTTTGATTCAAACGCATTCTACAAATAATTAACTAACAGTGCCTAAAAATTGATTTTACTTTAAACTCAACTTAGAAAAAGAATTGAATCACTACTCGCTCCCCCTTTATGGGGGAGCGGAAGAGCTAAGATTGCGTAACAATCGAAAGCGATTCTGTGGGGGTTTTCGCATTCCTTTCAAAACATTTGAAAGGAATTGTTGGAAAGCATGCAGTACCCCCACCAAATCGAGCGACAGCTTCGCTTTGCTCATCATAGCTCCCCCATAAAGGAGGAGCGTATTCTATACTTATTCCGAGTTCATTTTACTTTACTGATATTTATTTCATTCTGAACTGGTTTTTTTATAAATTTAATCCACTTAGACAATAATTTCATAGCCTGATAATGAATTAAAGCTATCGCTTTAGTGGTTACGAGAGGATGCTCAAAGAATGCTTTCATAAGCGATTTGCGATTTAGTGGAGATAACTTCCCTAAAAGCGATGTAATCAGTTGCTTGTTATTATCTTTATCATAATAGTCAATCCAGATGCCTATGGAGTCTCCATTGAGATTGAATCGAAACTTATAACTTCCATTTCTCTCTAAAAATGGAGAAACGTGAAAGACCTTTTCCGCTTCAAACCAATCATTATTTTTTATCTCAGAATTATCTTGATTCATGCATATATATGAATGTTGTTCGCCATAAGTGTTATGAACCTCTGCAATAACTGAAATCAGGGCTTTATTTGAATTGAAACAAAGATAAAAACTGACTGGGTTAAAAACATATCCCAAAACTGAGGGCATTGTGATTAAAACGACATGCTCTATTTTTGTTTCAATTTCGTAGTCGCTAAGAATCTTTTTCACCCAATGAATTGGGTCGCTGCCATCACGAAAGCCGACATCTTTTGGGTTAAAACTTCCAAACAAACTCGAGACCCTATCGGCAGGTAAAGGCAAAGCTAGATAATACACTCCATAAGAAAAGCTATTTACTTTAGGAAAAAACCTTTTGTGCATTACCTTAGCTTTGAAGATTTGCGGAGTTATTTCCACTGTCTGCTAATTCCCATTTTCTCAGTCATATTAACTGCACTTAAAAGCCCATCTTCATGGAAGCCATAGCGTTGATATGCACCACAAAACCAAAGGCGATTTTTACCCTGAATTGCATCTATTTTAGATTGTGCATGAACCGCTGGTTCATCAAAAACTGGGTGCTCAAATATATATTCATCGTGCACCAATTCTTTTTTAGGTTCACGCGCAGGATTTAAAGTAACTATAATTGGTTCGCTTGTTTTAAGAGGCTGTAAATTATTCATCCAGTAACTTAGAGAAACATTTGCGCTATCATCGCTTTGTGCTTCTGATAGATAAACCCAGCTTGCCCAAGCCTTCTTGCGTTTTGGCATGAATGAAATATCGCTATGCAGAATCATTCTATTTTTATGATACCTTATTGCGCCTAATATTTCAGATTCATCTTTTAGAGGATTATCAATCATTCTTAGTGCTTGATCTGAATGACATGCAAAGATAACCTCATCAAATGCATCAATTTTACCATTTTTAAAATGCAAGTTGACGCCATTATCATCGCGCACCACCTTTTGAACTGGCGAATTGGTATATATTTTGTCTTGGAATGATGAGGTTAGTCTTTTAACGTATTCTCTGCTTCCGCCATCCACAGTATACCACTGAGGTTGATTGCTTACAGATAACAACCCATGATTATCAAAAAAGCGAATTAATGTTCTTGCTGGAAAATCATTCATTTGTTTTAGTGGTGTGCTCCATATTGCTCCACCCATTGCAAGTAGGAAATATTTCCGAAACCATTCGCCCATTTTGAGTTCATCTAGGCATTTTTCTATTGTTAGGCCTTCTTTGTCCTCCAGATAATGTGGCGCTTCTTTATAAAAAGACAGTATGTCTTTAATCATGCCTAAAAATTTTGGGCGGAAGATGTTTTTATTTTGTGCAAATAAACTTGCCATAGTTTGTGTGCTATATTCTAGCCAACCATCATTTATGCTAACTCCAAATGACATATTGCTTTTTACAACTGGCACATTCAAATGCTCAAATAGTGATGTAAGAAGCGGATAATTCTTATAGTTAAATACTATAAAGCCTGTATCAACGGGAATCGAGCCATCTTTGGTTTTAACTTCTACAGTTCTGCTATGACCACCAATGTAATCATTCTTCTCATATAAACTTATGTTATGATGTGGCGCAAGCATATAAGCCGTTGCAAGCCCTGATATTCCACCGCCAATTATGGCTATTTTTTTATTTCGATTTTCCATGCTTTCAGTAGAACCTATCTCACTAATATTTAAGGAATGCGACAATGCTGATTTTTGATACAATACTAGGCGAAAAACGATGTGAATATTATAAATATTCTCGAGTTTTTCAACGACGTAGTGTGCAAAAAGCAGCTTGTCCCCGCCATTTTGTTTACAAAATGGCTATCTTTAATGATACAAAGTTGGCAAGCCAACTTTTGGGGTTGTATCAAATTTTCATTACTACTTTGTCGAAAATCTCGTCTGTAGACCCCGCTACAGACATTCAATTTTCTCCTAGTATTAAAGAAAATTTGATGAACAACGCATCCATAAATATTAGCTAGATAGGTTCTATAGACAAGTTCTCTTGCCTTGTCATTTCCTGATTCTAAATTATTCGTAAGGTTTACTTGGTGGCTAGTTTTACCTGTCCACCATTTTTTGCGGCAGTTCTTGCAGCTATGTTCTTTGCATTGTTCTTGTACCAATCTTCTGCCGCCTGCCTTCCAGTATCGCGAAGATAGTGCAAGAAATCCATATCTGCATTGAGTTTGCTTGCCTTGCCAAGTGGCGCGAGAATATCGCCCGCTTGAATGTGATGGATATAGCTTCTTTGATATTCTGGCTCTCCAATCTTGCCTTCATCAATTAGCTTGTTGACGAACTCAATATGCTCAAGCTCTTTCATTAAACTAGAGTTGAAACTTATTTCATTTGCCCTGTCGAGAATATCAGAGGCTTTGGTTGGAACTTCAGGATCGTAAAATGGTATGCTCTGAACGATGATAATATCTTTGGCAAGTTCGGGTGACATTAGTGGCTTAATTGATGGATTGCCTGTGAACCCACCCTCCCAATACGCATTTCCATCTATTGTAACGGTTTTAAAAACAAATGGCAGGCAGGTGCTTGCAAGTAAAACATCCTGATTGATTTTGTCATTGCCAAATACTGTGTATTCTCCAGTTTGCACATTTGTTGCCCCGATAAAAAGGCGTGGAGCATCCTTCTTTCTCAATGAATCTGAGTTGATCGTTTCGTTGATAATTTCCTTAAGAGGGTTAATATCGAACATATTGAACTGATAGGGCGAGAATATTTTGGTGATGAAATCTAACGCTACAAATGATGGAGAAAAAGCTAGGCTGGAATTGCCCAAAAACTTATCTACCATTGTTGGCTGAAATGGAGATAGCCTCGCAGCTAGTGCAATCTTCTTCCAGAAAGATTCAAGCATTCCACGAGCTTTGCTTCTATTGCCGTCTTCCATAGCAGATGCGACAACGCTTGCCACTAACGCGCCAATGCTTGTTGCGCTGATTGCGGATATATTCACTTCTTCTTTTTCCAAAAGATAGTCGATTACGCCCCAATTAAAAGCTGAGTGGGTTCCCCCGCCCTGCAATGCAAGTGAAACAGAAACAGGAGGTAATTTAGTTTTCTCATCAGAATTCTTAGCCATTGACATCATCCTCCCAATTATTTTGCAGTGCAACACAACTATTATAATTCAAATTTGTAAAAAAATCTATTAATAATCTAGGTAAATATTTTTTAGAGATGCAAGCAATGAAATTTATAAATCATGATAATAATGGCTTACTGTTTTTAGATAGCTGCAAAGAGCCTACAGTAAAGCAAGGAGAGGTGTTAATTGAAGTCAAATCGGCTGGGGTAAACCGTGCAGATATTTTTCAGGCCATAGGGAAATATCCGCCTCCAGAAGGTGCATCTATGATTTTAGGAATGGAATTCTCAGGCATCAGGCAAGACAATCAACAAAGGGTGATGGGGCTTGTTGATGGTGGGGCATATGCCGAATATTGCAGTGCACCAATTTTGCAATTAATCGAAATTCCAGATAATTTTTCATTTGAAATGGCGGCGGCTCTTCCAGAAGCATTTTTTACCTGCTGGTTTAATATCTTTATGAAAGCACGTCTAAAAAAGGGAGAAACTCTCTTAGTGCATGGTGGAGGGAGTGGGATTGGTACAACAGCAATTATGCTTGCAAAGGCTTTTGAATGTGAGGTGGTTGTAACGGCTGGAAGTGACGAAAAATGCAAACGATGTCTTGAGGTTGGAGCAGATAAAGCAATTAATTATAAAACCTCTGACTTTGCGAACGAGGTTCAAGCTGATGTCATTCTAGATATAGCAGGAGCATCATATTTTCAGCAGAATATAAATTGCCTAAAGCAAAACGGCAGACTTGTTATACTTTCAATGCTGGGAGGTAGGAAATCTGAAATTGATATTGCAACTATACATAAAAAAAATCTCACAATAATGGGGTCAACACTGCGCTCACAAACAACCCATGTGAAAGCAGAAATATGTGCAGAGATAAAACAGAAGGTAATGCCACTGGTTGAATCTGGGCAGATAAAACCTGTAATCGATAGCATCTTTTCTTTTGAAGATGCAAATTCCGCGCATGAAAGAATGCGAAATAATTTGAATTTTGGTAAAATAGTGCTTAAAAACTAACCTAGTATTAGATTTTAATAATTTTTGAGGAATAAATATAATGGCTTTACCATTAATGCCTAAAGCAACGGCTGTTTGGTTGGTTGAGAATACAACATTGACATTTGAGCAGATTGCAGATTTTTGCGGAATGCACCCTCTCGAAGTTCAGGGTATAGCGGATGGCGAAGTTTCAACAAGTATTACTGGCGTTGATCCGATAATGAGTGGTCAGGTTAGCCGAGATGAAATAAAGCGTTGTGAGGCAGATCCTAAAGCTAAACTTGCGATGAATCCAGAAGCTCGTAAACACTTGGTGAGTAAGTCAAAGGGCGGAAAATATACTCCAGTTGCAAGAAGGCAAGATAAGCCAGATGCCATTTCATGGATAATCAAAAATTATCCAGACATGACTGACGCACAAATTGTAAGGCTTATTGGAACAACAAAGAATACGATTGCTTCAGTTAAAAACCGCACTCACTGGAACATGACGGGAATTAAGCCTAAAGATCCTGTTTTGCTAGGTCTTTGTACGCAAACCGATCTTGAGCATGAGATAGCTAAAACAAAAATATCCGCAGCGAAAACTGAGCAAAAAGCTAGTTAGGGCAGGATGGATAATTCCGCTTTAAAGGAATATCAGGCGTTATATAAATCATCTATTGATGACAACGATGAATTCTGGAAAGGTAAGGCGGATATAATTGAATGGTTTGAGCCATTTAAAAAAGTATCAGATTGTAGCTTTGAGAGTCCTGTTAAGGTACGCTGGTTTTTAGGTGGAAAACTTAATGTCTCCTATAACTGTGTTGATAGGCACGCAAAGAGTAATCCAGATAAGATAGCAATAATTTGGGAATCTGATAATCCCGAACTTAGTAGAGCAATAAGCTATCAAGAGCTTTATAGCCAAGTAAACCTGTTTGCAGCGGCGCTTTTGAAGCATGGCGTAAAAAAAGGCGATAGGGTAACTATATATCTACCGATGATTCCTGAAGCGGCGTATGCGATGCTTGCCTGTGCGCGTATTGGCGCAATTCACTCAGTTGTATTCGCAGGGTTTTCAGCGGAATCTCTTAAGAATCGGATGGAAGATTGCGAGAGTCGAATCATCATCACAGCCGATGAAGCCATTAGAGGTGGCAAGGTCACTCGATTGAAGGATAATGTTGATTCGGCGATTGCTGGAATGAAAGATGTAAAATCTATCGTGTTCAGGCATTCAGATTCAGCCATACAAATGACGGAGGGTAGGGATTTTTGGTATCATGACGAGGTCAAGTCTTTAGAAGGTTCAGAAGTTCCGCCAGTCGCGATGGATTCTGAAGACGCGCTTTTCATTCTTTATACGTCTGGTTCGACTGGAAAACCGAAGGGGGTTGTTCATGCCTCTGGTGGATACATCACCTATGCGGCGTATACTTTTAGAGAAGTTTTTGCCTATCAAGATTCAGAAATCTTTTGGTGCACAGCCGATGTTGGATGGATTACAGGTCACACCTATACCCTATATGGTGCGTTAGCAAATGGCGCAACTACACTGATGTTTGAGGGTGTTCCTGATTATCCTGATGCCTCGCGTTTTTGGAAGGTTATTGATAAGCATAGTGTCAATATATTTTATACTGCACCAACTGCGATTAGAGCGTTAATGAGGTTAGGCGATGAGCCACTTGCTGATACATCACGAGATTCACTAAGACTTCTTGGAAGTGTTGGGGAGCCAATAAATCCAGAGGCTTGGCAGTGGTATCATGATGTAGTTGGAAAATCTAAATGTGAGATAGTTGATACATGGTGGCAAACTGAAACGGGCGGCCATATGATTACACCGATTGCAGGAGTTACTCCGCTTAAAGCAGGCTCTGCAACCCTTCCTTTTTATGGCATAGAGCCAGTCTTGGTTGATGATAAGGGTAACGTGATTTCTGAAAAGGAAGCAGAAGGGCATCTATATATCAAGAAGTCATGGCCAAGTCAGGCGGTCACGGTTTATAAGAATCATCAGCGATTTGAAGAGACTTACTTCAGCCAGTTAAAAGGATTTTACTGCACAGGAGACGGTGCAAGACGAGATAAAGACGGATACTACTGGATAACAGGAAGAGTTGACGATGTCATAAACGTATCGGGACATAGATTCGGAACAGCAGAAATAGAAAATGCTCTCATTGAAAACCAATCTGTTGCAGAATCAGCGGTGGTAGGGTTTCCGCACGAACTTAAAGGTCAGGGAATCTTTGCCTATGTCATTCTTAAAAAGGATATTATTCCATCAGAGGAACTAAAGAAAGGGCTTATAAATCAGGTGAGAAAAAGTATTGGCGCGATAGCAACAATAGATAAACTCTACTTTGTCGAGGGACTTCCTAAAACTAGATCTGGCAAAATTATAAGAAGAATACTTCGCAAAATCGCTGAGGGAGAGTTTAAAGAATTTGGCGATACATCATCTCTAACCAATCCAGATATTATCACTTCGATAGTCTCTGAGGTTACAAGAACCTATGCCTAAGAAAAGAAACTTTGAAGATATATTAAGAGACGAGATGAACGCAAGCGGAGTTTTCAGAGTTTGCGACAATCCCTCGTGCGAATTTGAAGGGCTTTATAGAGCACCAAAGTCGAGAAATAATATCAATGAATACTATTGGTTTTGTCTAGAGCATGTCAGGGAATACAACAAAAGCTGGAATTACTTTGAAAACTCTGCCGAAAAAGAGATAGAAGATTTCCGATACGATGCAATGTTGGGGCACCGTCCAACGTGGCAATTTGGGCTTGGCAATAAAAGCACCGATGCACTCAAAACAGCTTTCAGGCAATTCATGAACGGTAGTTTCTCAGATAAAATACCAAACTCTTCTGAAGAAAAAGAGGTTCGGAAACTCACTCAAAAAGAGAAAAAGTCTTTCGCTGTTTTAGAGCTTGACATTAATTCTGATAAAAAAGCCATCAAAAAACGATATAAAGAGCTAGTCAAAAAGTATCATCCTGATGTAAATAAAGATAATAAACACTCAGAAGAGCGTTTTAAACAGGTTACTGAAGCGTATAAAATATTATTTGAAAGCAAAAATATATAATGGAAGATTTAAGAGATTATCCTGATAAACCAGACTTGCAGGTTGACTGCCAGAAGGTGTTTGGCTTTGATGTCGGCTTCGAGGTATTCAAATTTCATAAAGTTTCGCCTTATGTTCCGCAAATAGACAGAAACTATTTATTTGATAAAGACACAACAATAGCAATTCTTGCAGGCTTTATGTTTAACCGCAAAGTAATGGTGCAAGGTTATCACGGTACTGGAAAATCTTCTCATATTGAGCAAATCGCTGCAAGGCTCGGCTGGCCTTGCATTCGCATCAATCTTGATAGCCATGTAAGCCGTATAGATTTATTAGGCAAAGAATCTATCGTAATTCGCGATGGAAAGCAAGTTACTGAATTTAAACAAGGTTTGCTTCCATTTGCTTTGCAAAATCCTGTAGCTCTGGTTTTTGATGAATATGACGCAGGCAGACCAGATGTTATGTTTGTCATCCAGCGCGTTTTGGAATCAGAAGGAAAACTGACGTTGCTTGAGCAAAACCGCGTTTTAACTCCGCATCAATCTTTCCGCATATTTGCGACTGCGAACACTGTAGGGCTTGGTGACACTTCAGGAATGTATCACGGAACGCAGGCAATCAACCAAGGACAAATGGATAGATGGAGCATTGTGACCAAACTCAATTACCTTCCATTTGAACAAGAGCTTGGCATTATCTCTGCAAAGGTTAAAGGAGTTGATGAGGATATACTAAAATCAATGGTGGCAATGGCAGATCTGACTCGTTCGGCATTTATAAACGGTGATATTTCAACCGTGATGTCTCCTAGAACAGTGATTACATGGGCAGAAAATTATCAAATATTTAAAAATGTTGAGTTAGCCTTTGAGCTATCATTCCTAAATCGCTCTGATGAATCTGAAATAGAGATTATTAAAGAGTTATATCAACGTGCATTTGCGGTCGAAATAGCATGACAACCTTTCAGAACTTAGCAGAACGGGCAAAAGAAGCCTTCAAAATTCTATCTATCTCAGACTCAAGGCTTAGAAGAGATGCCATCTTAATGGCTGCTCAAAAGATTTTAGCGGCAGAAGATTTTATCTTAAAGGCAAATGCAAAAGATATGGAGGTTGCAAAACAAAAAGGCTTGAGCAATGCAATGCTTGATAGATTATTGCTTACTAGCGATAGAATAAGGGCAATAGTTGAAGGCATTAGTTCTGTTGCGGATCAAGAAGATCCACTAGGCATTGTTTTAGACGAATGGAATCAGCCAAACGGCCTTTACTTTAAAAAAGTCTCTTGCCCAATTGGTGTTATTGGTATGATATATGAAGCAAGACCTAATGTTACGGCTGATGCGGCGGCGTTATGTTTAAAATCTGGAAACTGCGTGATACTTCGTTCTGGCTCTGACTCGATTAATTCATCTCTTGCAATCGCAAATTGCATTAGAAACGGTATCAAAGAAGCAGGGCTTCCTGAAGATTCGGTAATTGCAATTGAGTCAACAGAACGCTCTATTGTTGGTGAAATGCTCTCCGCGCAAGGATATTTAGATCTTATAATTCCACGAGGTGGAAAAGAGCTAACCAAGCGCATTGCTGAAGAGTCGAGAGTTCCAACCTTGCAACATTTAGATGGCAACTGCCATATATACATCCACAAGAGTGCAAATCCAGAAATGGCTTTAAAGGTTGTGGTAAACGGCAAACTAAGGCGTACAGGAATTTGTGGGGCAACAGAATCTCTAGTAATAGATAGAGAGGCTTTGCATAGCATTTTTCCCAAGATAGCAAATACACTTGTTAGTATGGGCTGTGAAATAAGGGCAGATGAAGCATCTAGAGCTATTAACCCTGCAATAAAGCCTGCATCTGAAGAAGATTGGTCTACGGAATATCTTGATAAAATTATCTCTGTCAAAACAGTTGATGATGTTGATGAGGCAATCAATCATATAAACAAATATAGCTCGCACCATACAGAAGCAATTATTGCAGATGATAAAGAAGTTGCCGAATATTTCTTAAAGCGAATTGATAGCTCTATAGTTTTGCATAATGCCTCAACTCAGTTTGCCGATGGTGGCGAGTTTGGCTTTGGTGCGGAAATAGGAATCTCTACAGGCAGAATCCACGCACGCGGACCCGTTGGCGCAAAACACCTAACCACTTATAAATACCTAGTGTCAGGGAACGGAACAGTAAGAGCTGGTTGATATACCCTTACCTTCTATATTCGCTGGTTTTTAACCTTGAGTGGTTTACAACTTTTTGAACATATTTAGTATTGCGAGCGATATAGATTACTTTATCCATCTCGGTTTGAGAGTCTGCAATTCCTGTGATGTAAACTGTTGTTGCCACAGTATTGATACCATAATTTACTGAGCGAATGCCTTTTTCAAGCAATAATCTGCTTTTAATTTGGGCAGTTATCCACGCATCTTTTGAATAATCTAGAGGTTTTCCAGCATCTGTAACTATTAGTTCATTGATAACTTCTCTAACCCCAGAAACATCCCAAGCCATTTTTTGTGCTTCTTCATAGGTTCTTTGGGTTTTCACCTTTCCAAATAGGAAAACTCGGCCTTCTACAACCTCTGTATCAATATCAACAAACATATCATCAACATTTGACTGAAAGAATTTTGATTTTAACTTAGTTTGAATTCCCGCATCATCTATTGCAGTTCCGACAGTTCTTTCTTGTGCAACCGCAGTGCCACCAACTGCTGCCCCACCAACAACTACAGGAACACATCCAGCAGTTAATGCGAGCACGCTAAATAATGATGTAATTTTGATGATATTCATTAAACCGCCTCCAAATTTATTAGAATAAACTTGAAGTCCGCCGTCAATTTTGTCAACTATCTTCTTGAAAAGACATTTAATGAGGTTGTTGTGGGTAACGAAACCCTATATTTGGTAGATGGTTCAGGGTTTATTTTCAGGGCGTATCATTCGTTGCCCCCTCTGACAAGGCCTGATGGAACTCCCGTTGGAGCGGTTTACGGCTTTGTAAACATGCTCCTCAAATTAACAGACAAGATGCGCGCAAGCCATATCGCCGTCATTTTCGATGCAGGAAGAAAAACCTTCCGTAACGATATATACTCAGAATATAAGGCTCACAGACCCCCTCCACCTGAAGATTTGATTCCCCAATTTGCAATTGTGAGAGAGGCAACTATCGAAATGGGACTTCCCGCAATCGAAAGTGCTGGATTTGAGGCCGATGATATAATCGCAACATACGCAAAACAAGCCGTATCTCAAGGCATGAAAGTTGTTATTGTCTCTTCAGATAAAGATCTAATGCAGCTTGTAGATGAAGATGTTATTATGCACGACCCTATCCGCTCGATTGATATTGGTATTGATGGGGTTATGGCAAAATTTGGAGTTCTTCCAGATAAAGTAGTTGATGTTTTAGCACTTGCAGGCGATAGCAGTGATAACGTTCCAGGTGTAGCGGGAATAGGCCCCAAAACGGCCGCAGAGTTGATAAATCAATACGGTGATTTAGAGTCAATTCTTGCCAATGCTGCTAATATTCCGCAAAAGTCACGCAGAGAAAAACTAATCGAATATTCAGATATTGCACGAATCTCAAAAAGACTTGTCGAGCTTAAATGCGATGTTGAAAATATCCCAAACATTGATGAACTCACAATCAAAAAACCAGATTATTTAAGCCTAAAGAATTTCTTAGAAAAACAAGGCTTTAAATCTATTGTCAGTAAAATTTCTGAGAAAGAGAAGTTTGAGTTTGCTGCAAATCCTGAGGCTAGCACTAATTTTGATTTGCCAGCAAAAAATATTTCACCTGCAAAACAAGCAAGTTACAAACTAATTCAGGATATAGATGAGCTAAAAAAACTTGTAGGCATAATTAAGCAAAACGGCTTTTTTGCATTCGATACCGAAACAACTTCGCTAAATATTGGCCTTGCAGAGTTGGTTGGCATTGCAATCTCTGTTAAAGAACATGAGGGTTTTTATATCCCCTTAGGTCACGGCAAGGGGACTGATAATCAAATTTCATTATTAGAATCAAATGCCAATCAAATTGAATCAGTAAAGCAAATAAATCTCAATGCAGCACTAGATGTTATTCGGGAAGTTTTGGAAAGCGACTATATTCTAAAGATTGGTCACAACATCAAATATGACATTGGAATTATGTTGAAATATGGCATTTCCATCCAAACTACCGATGATACAATGCTTATGTCATATATTTTGGCAACAGGGCTGCACAACCACAACCTAGATGAACTTGCGGAACTGTATCTTGGGCATAATACAATTAAATATGAAGATGTTACTGGCAAGGGAAAAGATAAGAAAAACTTTAGCGAAATTACTCCAGAACAGGCGTTGAATTACGCGGCTGAAGATGCAGATATTACCCTCAGATTATGGAATATATTTTCTAGAAGAATCGCTAACGAGGGCTTTGCAACTCTTTATCAGACTATTGAGAGGCCTTTAATTGATATAATTGCCAATATGGAGCAAATCGGCATAGCGGTTGATAAATCAATGCTTGCAAGGTTATCTGAGTCGTTTTCATTAAGACTTGCCGAATTGGAAAAGGAAATATACTCAATTGCAGGAAAGTCATTTAATATTGCATCTCCCAAACAATTGGGAGAAATTCTGTTTGACGAACTCAAACTTCCTGCACCTAAGAAAACTAAAATGGGAGCTTACGAAACAGGTGTGGCAGTTTTAGAATCTCTTGCTGATGAAGGGCATGAAATGCCTAGAAAAATTCTGGATTGGCGACAAATAGCAAAATTAAAAAGCACCTACTCAGAGGCTCTAATCAATCAGATTAATAGCCGAACAGGAAGAGTTCATACCTCATTTTCTATGGCTACAACAAATACGGGAAGGTTAAGTTCTAACGATCCAAACCTCCAAAATATCCCGATTCGCACTGAAGAAGGAAGAAAGATACGAAAAGCATTCATAGCAAAGCAAGATAATGTTATATTATCAGCAGATTATTCGCAGATAGAGCTAAGATTACTCGCCCACATAGCCGAAGTTGATAGCTTAAGAAAAGCATTTCAAAATAATCAAGATATACACTCAATCACGGCAAGCGAAATGTTTGGGGTGTCGTTACAAAATGTAAATTCAGAGCTAAGAAGGAAGGCAAAAACCATCAACTTCGGCATAATCTATGGAATTAGTGCATTTGGGCTTGCCGCAAGACTTGGGATTTCAAGAACTGAAGCATCGGAATATATTGCTGAATATTTCAAGAAATATGCGGGCATAAAACGTTATATGGATGCAACAATTACTTCATGCAGGCAAAATGGCTATGTAGAGACAATATTCGGCAGAAAATGTTACATCAAAGGTATTAATGATAAGAATGGCGCAATTCGCAGTTTCTCAGAACGCGCCGCTATCAATGCACCGCTACAGGGTTCAGCCGCAGATATAATCAAAAGGGCAATGATAAAGGTAAGTCACAAACTAAATGAACATCAAGATCTCAAATGCCAAATGATATTACAAGTGCATGATGAGTTGTTATTTGAGCTTCCACACGACAACATCGAAAAGGTAGTTGCCTTAATAAAACCAGCGATGGAATCTTCCGCGCACTTGTCAGTTCCTCTAACCGTAGAAACAGGATATTCAACAAATTGGGATGAAGCGCATTAAAGAATCTTGCCCTTACAATAATAATGTGATTATTTCTTGCTGGTTATATAGAATCAAAAATAAAGTTTTGGGTTAAAATGCAGTTTAAAGAACTATCCGCCAACGGATTAAACAGACAATATGAAGTAGTTGTTGAAGCTAAAGTTGTAGCTGAGCAAATAGATAAAAAACTGGCTGATATAGCAAAGACAGCTAAAATTCCAGGTTTCAGACAAGGAAAAGTTCCAGCGCAGGTGCTTAAAAAGAGATATGGAGACAGCGCAACTGCTGAAACTATTGAGCAACTAACTCAGAATTCAAGTCGCGATTTGATGAAGGAAAAAGATATTCGTCCAGCAATGACTCCTAAAGTTTCGGAATTCAAATATAACGAGGGTGAAGACCTCAAATTTACCCTTACAGTAGATTTATTTCCTGAAATTCCAGAGCTTGATTTTGCGAAAATCAAAATAGAACGCCCTCTATCAGAAGTGAAAGATTCCGATGTTGAGGGTGCTATGGAACGCCTTAGAGCACGTTTCAGAGATTTGAAGGTTGTAGAAAAACCGAGAGCCGCAAAAAAGGGTGATGTTCTTACTATCAATTTTGTAGGAAAAATTGATGGCAAAGAGTTTGAAGGCGGTGCGGCTGATGGTTTTAAGGTTGAAATTGGCGCAGGTCAGATGATACCAGGCTTTGAAGATGAACTTATTGGCCTCAAGCCAAATGATGAAAAATCTTTTGAAGTAACATTCCCTGATGATTACGGAGTTGAGCATCTCGAAGGCAAGAAGGCAACTTTTGATGTTAAGTTAATTGATATTAGCGATGTGATTTTGCCAGAACTAAATGCCGAATTTGCAGAAAAACTACGCTTTGAAAGCGTTGAAGAGCTTCGTAAAAGCGTGAAAGAGCAGGTTGAAAATGACTATAATGAAATGTCTCGCGCAATAGTTAAGCGCAGGCTTTTTGACGAGCTTGAAAAAACTCTGGAGTTTGAAATTCCGCAATCAATGCTGCAACTTGAATTTGACTCTATTTGGGAAAATCTAAAAAAAGCGCAGGCTAATGGAGACCCTACTCTTATTGGTCGCAGCGATGACGATTTAAAAGAGGAATATACAAAAGTTGCTCTTCGTCGTGTTAGACTCGGCTTGTTTTTATCTGAAGTTGGGCGCAAGAACGATATTAAAGTAACTAACGATGAACTTCGTGATGCTATCTTTAATCAAGCGAAGCGTTACCCTGGTCAGGTTCAGAAGATTTTTGAGTTTTACAACCAGAACCCTGAATATCTTGAAGATATAAGAGCACCTCTTTATGAAGATAAAACCGTTGATTTTATTCGTGAGAAAATTTCTTACGACGACAAAAAGGTTGATTCTGAATCTCTTGAAGATATTTATTTTGAAGAAAGCTCAGGCAGAAAAGATAAGAAAGAGAAAAAAGAGAAATCTTCTTCTGGCAAGACCGCAAAAAGCAAGAAAAGTGAACAATAGTAATAACTTAATCAAATATCAGGTGGCTTAAATGAACAAAGAACTATATGAAGACAGAATGATGGAAATATACAACGACCTAGTTCCTATGGTTGTTGAGCAAACCAGCAGAGGCGAGAGAGCTTTTGATATTTTCTCCCGTTTGTTAAAAGAGCGAATCATATTCGTTAATGGCCAAGTTCATGACGGAATGTCTTCACTGATAGTGGCGCAGCTACTTTTTCTTGAGTCTGAAAACCCAGATAAAGATATAGCGATGTATATCAATTCACCAGGTGGAGTTGTGACATCTGGCCTTGCGATATATGATACGATGAACTACATAAAACCAAATGTTGCAACGCTTTGCATGGGTCAGGCTTGCTCTATGGGTTCGCTACTACTTGCAGCAGGAGAGAAAGGAAAGCGTTATTCTTTACCTAACTCCAGAATCATGATTCACCAGCCATCTGGCGGATTTAGGGGTCAGGCAACCGATATCGAGATTCACGCAAAAGAGATATTAGATCTAAAATCTAAACTTAATAATATGTATGTTAAGCTAACTGGACAAAATCTTGAAACTGTTCAGGTGAATATGGAGCGCGATAATTTTATGTCTCCAGAAAAAGCAAAAGAGTTCGGATTGATAGATCATATTGTGAATAGTAGATCTGATATTGCAGAGCAAAAAAAATAACAAAATTTATTTGTGGGTAATTTGTATTATATTGTGCAAAAAATTAACTATTCGTAGTTATATTAAACATATGATACAAATTACTGCGTAATGTAAGATAATGACAAAAAACGGTTCGACCAGAGATACTAAAAGCACACTTTATTGTTCCTTTTGCGGCAAAAGCCAACACGAGGTTAAGAAGCTAATTGCTGGCCCAACCGTATTTATCTGCGATGAGTGTGTTGAGCTTTGTAACGACATCATCAAAGAAGAAACAAAAACAACAATCTCAAGAACTGGTGATGGTATTCCAAAGCCAAAAGAGATATGTAAGATACTTGATGAGTATGTTATTGGGCAGTTTACAGCGAAAAAGGTTCTTTCTGTTGCTGTGCACAATCATTATAAGCGTATAGCACAGGCAGAAAAAGGTTCAGATATTGAGATTGCAAAATCAAATATCATGATAATTGGCCCAACTGGTTGCGGTAAAACTTTGCTTGCTCAAACTCTCGCAAGAATTCTTGATGTTCCGTTCACAATGGCCGATGCCACAACACTAACAGAGGCTGGATATGTTGGTGAAGATGTGGAAAACATAATTCTTCGATTACTTCAAGCCGCTGATTACAATGTTGAGCGCGCCCAAAGAGGTATAGTTTATATTGATGAAGTCGATAAGATTTCTCGCAAATCAGATAATCCTTCGATTACCCGTGATGTATCTGGGGAAGGTGTGCAGCAAGCCCTTCTCAAGATTATGGAAGGCACAGTTGCATCAGTGCCACCTCAAGGGGGAAGAAAACATCCACAACAGGAGTTTTTGCATGTTGACACTTCTAACATATTATTTATCTGCGGCGGTGCTTTTGTTGGCCTTGAGAAAATTATCGCATCAAGAAGTAAGGGTACGTCAATTGGCTTCGGTGCGAACGTTGTCAGCGAAGAAAACAGACGCATAGGCGACCTTCTTAAAACAGTTGAGCCAGAAGATTTATTAAAATTTGGTTTGATTCCAGAGTTTATTGGCAGGCTTCCTGTAATTGCAACTCTTCATGATCTTGATGAAGAAGCGTTGATCGAGATTTTAACCAAACCTAAAAACGCCCTGATCAAGCAGTATCAGAAACTTTTTGAGATGGAAAATGTCAAGCTAACTTTCGAGCAAGATGCACTTAGCGCAATTGCCGAAAAGGCTATAAAGCGCAAGACTGGCGCAAGGGGCTTGAGAGCAATTCTTGAATCTATCTTGATGGAGCAGATGTTCTCTATTCCTGGAACAGAGGATGTTGAAGAGGTGGTAATAACCAGAAAAGTTGTCGAAGAGGGCAAAGAACCAGCATTGATAACCCATGCGGCAAAAGAAAAAACTTCAAAATCTAAATCTTCTGATAAGAATTCATAACATAAGTTCTAGGCAGTTGAATCTTTTGAAATACTGTATATAGTCTCTGTAATTCATAATTTATATCTGTATGTTTTCGGAGTTAAACCAAATGAGAATAATACTAACTCTTTCACTTATTGTATTAATTGCACTATCTGCTGGGGCTTGCTCGAAGCAAACACCAGAATTAAAAAGCCCATGCGCTGGAAATGAAGGAAGCCCATGCGGCCCTAAAAGAAAAGTAAATGATTGGTGGCTTGGCTAGGCGCATTAATATGTATCAAAATGAAGTTGCAATATCGGCCTTTTATAAATTTGTTGAGATAAAAGACTGCAAATCTCTACAGGCATCGCTGAAAGATGTAATGCTGGCCAATGAAGTTAAAGGAACAATCATAGTTTCCCCCGAAGGAATTAACGGTACAATATCTGGAAGAGCGGATGCACTTGCCAGAGTAATGAGCTTTATCAGAAGCGATGAGAGATTTGCCGACCTTGAAGATAAAATCAGCTATAATAATGAATATCCCTTTGAGCGAACCAAAGTGAAAGTGAAAAAGGAAGTTATTCCACTAGGTGCGCCAGTGAATCCCTCTAAAGCTGTGGGTATATATGTTGAGCCAGAAGAGTGGGACTCACTAATTGAAGACCCAGAAACAATCGTTATAGATACAAGAAATAAATATGAAGTGGAGCTTGGCACTTTTAAGGGAGCGGTTAATCCAGATACCAATAAGTTTAATGAGCTTCCTGAATATGTTGCAAAGAATCTTGATCCTAAAAAACATCGTAAGATTGCGATGTTTTGCACTGGCGGAATAAGATGTGAGAAGTTTTCATCTTACCTAGTAGAACTTGGCTACGAAAATGTTTATCACCTAAAAGGTGGAATCTTGAAATATCTTGAGAAAATCCCCCAAGAAAAAGGAAGTTGGGAGGGTGATTGCTACGTTTTTGACGAGCGAATCGGTGTTGGATATGGACTAAAGCCAACCGACAGCCCTATGAGTTGCAGAGAATGCGGCAAACATCTCTATACCAAAGATAGATTGCAAGATGGCTTCATGATTTATGGCAGATGCCGCGAATGCGCCAAACAATCTTACTCTGAATCGACATGTTAAAAGAGATAGAGCGCAGGGTTAACAGAAGACTTGTTAAATACTGGCAAGAGCTTAAGGGCAATCGTAAGTTTCCTAAAGAATCTGACATTAACAGGGAAGAAATAGAGGATATATGGGATTCATGCTTTCTGATAAAGGTTTTTGAACGACCTGATAAACCATCTTTTAGATATTCATATCTAGGTGACGAACTAATAGAAGCATATAATCAAGATTTCACTGGCGCAGATATTTATACACAGGTTGAGGGAAAACTGGGGATAAAAATGCGCGAACTAATGGAAGATATAGTAACCGCAAAACAACCTCTAAGCGTTGAGTCTGATTTTCTCAATGATAGAAATATGCTAATTAAATATAGGGTTTGTATGTTACCGCTTGCAGAAAGCGATGATGAGGGCATTAATTATATCTTCGGCGGCATTCGCTGGCGTGCGTTTTAGGCTCTATTGCTAGGAGAGAGGGCTATGAAAGAAAAAGAGTTTGGCGAATTGAAATATCCCAAAAGAGGCTTTAAAGAAAAAAACGAAGCAACCACCTATAGGATATATAAAAACAAAAAAGACTTTATCCTCGTGGAAGCTAACACCGCTCTAGAAGCTATTCGAAAGAGTGAAATTACTACCCCCTTTAAGGTAGTTAAGTATTCCAAACTCAATGAAACGGCTATTCCAACCTCAGTTTTAGATGAACTTCAAGATATTGATGAAGATTCTTCTAGTGCTTCTTCAATCCCAAATAATATTGTGGATGTTAGCCCGATGATTGATACATCTATTATTGATAAACAAGATATAGCGGAAGTTAATCAGGATATTCCAGATGAGAACGACAACAAAAATATAGAGGAGTCATAGGATAATGACAAAACAGGTTGCGGTTATACTTTCAGGTTGCGGACACATGGATGGCGCAGAGATCAGAGAATCAGTTTTAACATTGCTCGCATTATCCAAAATGGGTGCGAAGGTATCTATATTCGCTCCAGATATTAAGCAAAAAGATGTTGTAAATCATGCAAATGGTGCTTCCGAAACAAGCGCAAGAAATGTATTTGAAGAATCTGCCCGTATTGCAAGGGGCGATATAGCAAAGTTAGAAGAGCTTTCTCATGAAAATTTTGATGCTTTGATTATTCCAGGTGGTTTTGGTGTTGCCAAAAATCTATCTAATTTTGCAGAAAAAGGCGCAGCAGCCGATGTGAATGTCGATTTTAAAAGGGTTGTAAAAGCATTTGCATCTTCAAAAAAGCCAATTGGTGCTATTTGTATAGCGCCCGCCGTTTTAGCTGTGATTTTAGGACAAGAATATTCACCTTTACTAACAATCGGTGATGATGAAGGCGTGGCAGCGGAGATAGAAAAAGCAGGCGCAAAACACCAAAATTGCAAAACAAATGACATTATTTACGACACTCAAAATAAAATAGTTACATGTTCGGCTTATATGCGAAATGACGAACTAAAAGATATTGCCCAAGGAATAGAAAAGCTAGTTGCGAAAGTTCTAGAAATCAGCTGATGTTAAGAAGGTTTAGGATAATCGCCCTCTTTATAGCCTTGATGAATTTTATTCAGGTATTAATTTTGAAGGCACATGATGCAACCTTTCTAATCTCGCTACCCGTTTTAATAAGCCTTTTTTGCGTTATCTTGATTATACTTTCTACATATGAATGCAGGCGCAGAATTGTAAGAATCAACTTCATTTTAAGCCAAATAAGACGCGGCATATATACACATAGAATAGAAGTACCTGTAGTAAAAGATGAATTTACAAGGCTAGAGACTTGCATAAATAAGGTTTCTGCAAGTTTGCAAAGCAAGCCTAAAGATTAAAAAGGCATTAACTCTTGTTGCATAACGGCAACATAGTAATTCAAAAGACTCTATTTAGCCTCATGTGCAGTTGATTAAAGTTGATATGGCTTATTCAATTGCGTAATTATATTTGAATTATGGTGTTTAGCTTTGACTGCTCCATTAATTACTTAAATTTTTGAAAACTTAAGTTGGGAAAAATACAATGAAAAAAATTCTTCTTGGAACTACAGCTCTTATCGGTGCTGCTGGCCTATTTGCTGGTGCCGCTGCGGCTGCTGAGGGACCGAAAGTTTCAGTTGGTGGCTTTTTGGATTTCCAAGCTGGCTATACTGATCAAGATAACGATACAAACGTGCGTGATTTCAAATTCCAAAACGATACTGAAATTCATGTTCGCGTAGACGGAAAAGCAGACAACGGCCTAGGTTATGGTGCTGTTGTTGAGCTTGAAGCAGATGCTACTGCTGATGCAGATGGCGAAGGCTTCAATGCAGATAAAACATACTTATACTTACAAGGTAGCTGGGGTCGTGTAGAACTTGGTTCAAACACAGATGCTGCTGCTGCTCTTAAAGTTGATGCTTCTACCTTTGCTCGCGCAACAGGTGGTATCGACGGCGATTGGTATGATTTCGTTAACCTAAACACCGCTGGTGGCTTAGGTGGCGTTGCTACTCCATTCATCCTTTCACCAGATCTTCCAGTTGCACACGGTGCAGCGACAAGTGCTGGTATTGATGGTGCCTTCGGTGCTAGCGAAGATGCTAACAAAATCACATACTACTCACCACGTTTCTCAGGCTTCCAACTTGGTCTAAGCTATGCTCCAGATTCAGGTAACGTTGGTACAGCTTCAGGCTTCACAGCAGAAAACAACGGTGATGCAGAAAATGTATTCAACCTAGGTATTAACTACACAGGTAAATTCCAAAACGTAGGCGTTGTACTTAGTGCAACTGGTGAAATCGGAGATGCAGAAGCTCTTGGTCAAGAAGATCTAGCTGCTTATGCTCTTGGTGCTAACTTCACCTACATGGGATGGAGCTTCGGCGGTTCTTATGGCGATTGGGGCGACAGCCTACAAGCTGCTGCTGGTAGCGATGATGCAGACTACTGGACACTTGGTTTAGCTTATGACTTCGGTCCTTTCGGTGCAAGCATCGGATACATCGACAGCGATTATGCTAACAACGATTTCCACAACCTTTCAATTGGTGCAGACTATAAACTAGCACCAGGTTTGGTTCCATATGCTGAAATCAACTTCTTCGAACTTGATCGTGGCGGCGTTGGTGCTGGTTTCGACAACGACGGAACAGTATTCATTCTTGGTACCGAACTTACTTTCTAATTTAAAAGAAAGTTAGTTATTAAGAGTGGCGTAGAAATTCTACGCCACTTTTTTTATGTATTGCTCTCTAGCGAAATTAGAAATAATATTATTTGAAATAAGAATTATAGCGCTTCTATTTTTATCTGATAGCGTCGCAACCGAAAGCGATTCTGTGAGGGTTTTACATTCCTTTCAAAATAACCTGAATAAAACTATTGAAAGGCATGAAAAAAAACCACACAATCGAGAGATTATTATAACGAAATATGAAGCTGGTTTACAGTTAGGGAGATATAAGTGACAGTCAAAATTTTAAAAACAATCACTCTTTGTTTAATCTCAACAGCTCTACTTTCTGCCTGTAGTGGCAAGAATGTTGATTCTGAGAATTACCCAATGGATCCCGATGACGCCAGAAGAGCAAAAAGAGGAAAACTAAGTGGCGAAGACGGATTGGTTTTATTTGGCAAAGGCAGCATATTTGATAAAAAAGGCTCTACAGCTACAGGTGGAGGTTTAGGAGTAAACGCATATTTGTGGCGCGCAACGCTAGATACCATATCATTCATGCCAATTACTTCTAGTGACCCAGTTGGTGGAGTCCTAATCACTGATTGGTATGAGAATGCCGAAAGTCAAGGAGAGAGATACAAACTCAACGTACTAATTAAAGATACCGAACTCCGAGCAGATGCAGTTTCTGTAAATGTATTCAAGCAAACAAAAGATGCCAACGGTAATTGGCGAGATGCCCCTGTTGATAAGAAAGTATCTACAGATATTGAGGATGCAATTCTTACAAAGGCACGACAACTCAAAATCCGCGCAGAGAACTCATAATGCGTGTCATTATGAGAATAAATTTCCTATTATAGAACGTATTCAGTAAGATTGAGCCTCCGCAACAACTCCAACTCATTGATTTATATGCGATTATCTTTTGGCATAGAATATGCAATGTATAGTGCATATATAAGAAGAGGGAGGGTTTTATGACTATAAAGTTTTCCAGCATGGCGATTATATTCGCTGCATTTGTTCTTTCGGTTCCAGCAATTCTGCTTTCTCTCTTTTTAGATTGGAGCTATCTTATAGAACACTATGATGTAAGCGATATAATTTCAGGCGCAGTAATATTGGCATTGTCAATCGCTAAAAAAGGCTTCTTTTAAAAAATATATAGCGCATATCGAGAGTTTAGACTTATATGAAATACATTTATGTCGCCTATATATAGCAGTGCTTCTATTTTTATAATGGCACCTTCTTTCATTGATCTCACCGTGCTCACGCATTATTCATACGCTCCGCGCGCCTCACCTCGAAATACTTGCTCTCAAATAAAATTAGAAACACTATAATTGCGAACCGATGGTGAAGAAATCCAGAAAAACTCTAGCTTTCTGGATCGGCTACGTTGCAATACTTTTATTATGCCTACGTTTTGCGTTTCGCGCAATAACGCCTGTTAGGCACCAGTATGACTGTGGAGAAGGTAGAGGGCGAGAGCATTTCCTAATCATCAAATGATTTATAACCAGTTTTGAAAATATAAATGCCTTATTCCGAATAAAATGTAGGGGAGTAAGTAGCCTATTGCTAGAGGCTATATAATAGCTAATTGAATGTTAGATGTGTTAATAAAACGCCACAAGGGCTAGGCGAGATTAATAATTTATTATCTATTAACGGCCATAATTAATATAGATAGTGGCTTTAATTATTGTTATCAAAAGGAAAATAGCGAATGCCTGATTATGAGTGGGATTCATGGCAAGATTTTATAGTAATTAATGAAGTATCAATATCTGATGATGTTTTACTCCCACATCTCGAAACTTTAGGATATGAATCGATTGAGCAAGCGCGAAAATCAATGATGTTAGAAAGCAATCAGTTTTATGAAGCTGTAGAAAGAACACTAGATCACCTTATGACATTTCCTGAAGGCAGAGAAATGCTTAACAATATTTATCTCAGATTAAAAGAGATTGATCCAAGTAATGAAACCAATCTAAACATTACAAATATTGGTGGCTCAGAATCTAATTTTACATTGTACAAGTATGGCAACCCAACAATTAATATTGACACTTGGCAGATCATGAACTCGGGATTTGTTGGAACGTTAATAGGTGATCAAACTACGAGATTTATACCATTAAGTTTTGAGCATGTATTAGTGCATGAGCTATTGCATTCTGGAGATATTTGGTCTTGGAAAATAAATATGCTTTTCTCTCAAAATGATATTGAAGCGACCAGACAGATTATTTCTGATTATCAGAATGATAGGAGCATTCAACTTATCAGTGATGGCTCTTCAGATGAAGATGTTTATGACGCGGTGCCAGAAATGCAACTAACCATAGAACAAGATATTACAGATCAAACAAATACTATAATGCCTCATTTTCAAGATGTTACTCAAAGAGGAAATTATAAAGACTCTTGTCAATTGAAAGAACCAATTCCAGAGGTGATAATATTATTAGAGTTGGAAAACCCATTTGATGGAATAATATATGATTCTGAAGGGTTTGAGATTGATATTGAATGCCAAGCTCAACCTTTATCTCTAACCCCGTCATCAGAAAGTATAATAAGTAGAAATCTGCCTTAATCTTTATGAATCACGGCTGAAGTCATTTATTCCTATTTCAGTTGCTACTTTGAGGAAATCATTGTCATGCGTTGCGACGATTATAGTGCCTTGTTGGTCGGCACGGGTTGCGATTAGGTTTCTGAGTTTTTCAGTGATTTTCGAATCAAGGTTAATGCTTGGCTCATCTAGCAACCATATTTTATTGTTTTCAACAATTAATCTAGCCAGATCAACCCTTTTCATAAGCCCAGCAGATAGCTTTCTGCACTCTATATCAATATAACTTTCTAGCTCAAAATAGCTAATAGCGGTTGGGATTAATATCTGATTGCCAGAAAGATTCGCCCAATGACTAATATTATCATAAACGCTAACTTCTGGCTTAACGCATGGAACATGCGGAATGTAAGATAAAGACTCACCTTCTTCAAGCTCAATTGACCCAGATGAAGGCTCTAAGATTCCTGCTATGATTTCTAGGAGCGTGGTTTTTCCTGACCCGTTTTCACCTTTAATCGTGAAAATTCCTGCGCCAAATGTTATACCAACGTCAGAAAAAATAGCTCTGCCAGCACGATTTAAAGATATATTTGATAAAGTAAGCATTTGTTTATAATTTTTTGTTAAAACTAACAGTCTTATAAATAACAGCTATGAGTTGCAGGAAGCAACATATAACTAAAAACCAATGATACAGGAGCCGAAAAAGTGAGCAATGTGGGAATAGATAGTCTAGGCGTTAAAAAGCAACTAACTGTAAATGATAAGAAATATAGCTATTACAGTCTAAAAGCTGCTGAAAAAGCAATCGGCAGGGATTTATCTTCGCTGCCATATAGTATGAAAGTTTTACTTGAGAACTTGCTGCGCTATGAAAATGGACGAACCGTAACCACAGACGATATTAAATCTATAGCTGCTTGGCTTGACAATAAATCATCCGATAGAGAGATTGCCTTTCTTCCCGCTCGCGTTTTGATGCAAGACTTTACTGGAGTTCCTGCGGTTGTTGACCTCGCTGCAATGCGTGATGCGGTTGCAAAAAGAGGCGGAGATCCAAGAAAAATCAACCCACTTTCACAAGTCGATCTAGTCATTGACCACTCAGTTCAAGTTGATAGCTTCGGCAACGGCAAGTCTTTCATGGAAAATGTCGAGCTAGAATTTGAAAGAAACTCAGAAAGATACGAATTCCTAAGATGGGGACAGCAAGCATTCAGCAACTTCCGTGTAGTTCCACCAGGAACAGGAATTTGCCATCAGGTGAACCTAGAGTATTTATCTGAAGTAGTATGGACAAATCATATAAATGGTGAAGTATATGCTTATCCTGACACATTGGTCGGAACAGATAGTCACACAACAATGGTAAATGGTTTAGCTGTTTTAGGTTGGGGCGTCGGAGGCATTGAGGCAGAAGCCGCAATGTTAGGTCAGCCAATTTCTATGCTAATTCCTGAAGTCATCGGCTTTAAACTAAAAGGCTCTTTAAAAGAAGGGGCAACAGCAACAGACTTGGTTTTAACCGTTACACAAATGCTTCGCAAAAAGGGCGTAGTGGGTAAATTCGTTGAATTTTATGGTGAAGGTTTAAACAATCTACAACTTGCAGACAGGGCAACTATTGCCAATATGGCTCCCGAATATGGTGCAACTTGTGGTTTCTTCCCAATTGATAAAGAAACTATCGAATACTTAAAACTCTCTGGGCGCAACCCGCAAATTATCTCACTTGTTGAAGCCTATGCCAAAGAACAAGGATTATGGAGAGATGCTTCTTCAAAAGATCCAGTATTTACAGATATACTAGAACTAGATCTTTCAACTGTTGAGCCTTCTCTAGCTGGGCCTAAGCGTCCACAAGATAGAGTGACACTTTCTCAAGTTGCAAAGTCGTTTCAAGATGCACTACCAACTATGGTTAAAGCAGATACCGATTCAAACAAGTCAGTCAAAGTTTCTGGAACGGATTTCTCAATCAGCAATGGCGATGTTGCAATCGCAGCAATCACAAGCTGCACAAATACCTCTAATCCAAGTGTAATGTTAGCAGCAGGATTAGTTGCAAGAAATGCGGCAAAGAAGGGTCTGAAAGTAAAGCCTTGGGTTAAAACTTCTCTTGCACCTGGTTCGCAGGTGGTAACTGAATATCTCAACAAATCAGGCTTGATGAGTGAGCTTGAAAAGATGAACTTCCACCTCGTTGGATATGGCTGCACAACCTGCATTGGTAACTCTGGGCCTCTTCCTGATAATATATCAGCAGCAATTAGCGAAAATGACTTAGCCGTTGCAGCAGTTTTATCTGGTAACAGAAACTTCGAAGGCAGGGTTCACCCATTAGTAAAGGCTAATTATCTAGCTTCTCCCCCATTAGTTGTTGCTTATGCAATCGCGGGCAATGTTAACATAAATCTTGCTACAGATGCATTAGGCACTGGAAGCGATGGAAATCCTGTATATCTGAAAGATATATGGCCAACCAACAAAGAAATTCAGGAAGTGGTGGCAACATGTGTTACACCTGAAATGTTTAGAACCAAATATGCAGATGTATTCAGCGGTGATGATCTATGGAAGAAAGTTGGTGGCAACACGAGCGGCCTAACTTATTCATGGCTGGGAGATAGCACTTATGTTAAAAATCCTCCATATTTTGCACCAGAGGTTGCCTCAGTAAAACTTGACGGTGATATTAAGAATGCTGCAATACTTGCTGTTTTGGGTGACAGTATCACAACAGATCATATCTCTCCCGCAGGCAATATTTCTAAATCAAGTCCTGCTGCTAAATACCTTATGGAAAAAGGAGTTTCATACGCAGACTTTAACTCTTATGGCGCAAGACGTGGTAATCATGAAGTTATGATGCGCGGTACATTTGCCAATATTCGTATCAAAAACGAGATGCTGAACGGCGTTGAAGGCGGACAAACTAAGCACATTCCAAGCGGTGAACAAATGTCGATTTATGATGCGGCGATGAAGTATCAATCAGCTGGAACACCACTAGTAATATTCGCTGGTAAAGAATACGGTACTGGCTCATCAAGAGACTGGGCTGCAAAAGGCACAAGATTACTTGGGGTACGCGCAGTTATAGCCGAGAGCTTTGAGCGCATTCACCGTTCAAACCTTGTTGGAATGGGTGTTTTACCTCTTGTATTTAATGGCAGTGAAACCAGAAAAACCCTGAATCTGGATGGCAGCGAAACAATCAGTTTGCTAGGTTTAGATTCTGGCATCAAGCCAAGAATGCAGGTTAAACTTGTAATCAGCAGAACCGATGGCTCGAAAACAGAAACCAATCTCACATGCCGAATTGATACCCTCGATGAAGTGGAATATTTCGTCAGCGGTGGCATTTTGCAGTATGTTGTAAATAACATAATCACACGCAAGGCAGCATAAGCCCTGCATGAGAATATTGCTAGTTGAAGATGACGTCAGAATTTTAGAATACATCCAAAAAGGGCTTAAAGAATCTGGCCACTCAGTAGATGTTGCAAATAATGGAGAAGACGGCCTTCATCTAGCTGCGAGCGAGAAGTATGATGTTTTGATAATAGACAGAATGCTTCCCAAACTAGATGGTATATCGGTTATTGAGGAGCTAAGAGGAAGAGGAAGCTCACTCGGAATTCTGATTTTAAGCTCTCTATCTGATGTAGATGAAAGGGTGAAAGGCTTCCGCGCTGGAGGCGATGATTATCTCATCAAACCATTTGCATTTGTAGAACTTCTGGCAAGGGTTGAGGCACTTGGCAAGAGATCGGTGATAAATTCAGTTAGTTCGTCTTCTGCAAATACTATTTTGCGCGCAGCCGATATTGAGATGGATCTTTTAGCAAGAAGAGTAACTCGCTCAAATAATATAATTGAGCTGCAAAGCAGAGAATTCAAATTATTAGAATATCTTCTCAAATTTAAAGGCCAATTAGTAACCCGCACAATGCTTTTAGAGGCAGTTTGGGAATATCATTTCGATCCACAAACCAGTGTGATTGATGTTCATATTAGCAGGCTTCGAAAAAAACTAGGCGACAACAACGGCAGGATTATCAAAACAGTTCGTGGATCTGGATATATAGTTGATAGTAATGCCTAGAAAATACACAGAAAGTTCTAGCTTCAAAATGGCAATGCTGTTTACCTTTATGCTTGGCATATCAGCAGGAATTTTGGGCTATCTATTGTATGATTTTGGCAGGCAAGATTTTTTAAGAGAAACAGAAGCCGCAATTGATGCTGAAATTAATGTTCTAAATGCTCTTAATATAGCTAACACAAATGAAATTGATAATTATATTGGGCAACGCAACATCCAAGATAGCGCTATATTTTATCGCTTTGAGTCAGAAGATGGAAAATGGAAAGCTGGAAATATTAAGAAACTGCCCGAAGATATAAAAACCCTCAAAGAGGGCATTCTGCTCTTCAACTTAGATCACAACGGAACTAGCAAACAGTTAGCCGCTAAAATCAAAACTTTCTCGGATGGCTCAAAAATCGTAGTGGCTCGTGAAATAAATATTCTAAAGGCAAGCTATCAGCGTTTACAATATCTGAGCGTTCTGATTATGGTGCTTATGCTAATTGTCATATTTGTAAGTTATGGAATTAGCTATTTTGTAGTTAGCAGAATCAACCAAATTGCAAATACCGCACAAAATATTGTGAATACAGGCGACTTATCAAAGCGAATTTCTGTAGATACAACTTGGGATGATTTAAGCAATCTCGCGCAGACTTTAAACACTTTCTTAGAGCAGATCGAAAATCTGATGCTTGGAATCAAGGAAGTGAGCAATAACATCGCACATGACCTTAGAACACCTCTCACATCTTTGCGTAATGATATTGAAAGCCTTAAAGAAAAGTCGCTTAACAATGAAGATATAGATAAAATTCTTCTGGAAGCCGATAGATTGCTCGCAATGTTTCAATCCCTCCTTCGTATAGCAAATATAGAAAAAGGAGCAATAGCAAGCTCATTTCAAGTTGTTGATTTGGCAAGAATATTAAATGATGTTATTGAGTTATACGATCCTCTTGCGGAAGAGGCAGAGATTAATTTATTGGCAGAAATAGAAAACGAGATACACATAATAGGAGAGGCAAATCTGCTTTTTCAATTGTTTGCTAATATTATTGATAACGCCATCAAATTTTCAGACAAAAAATCACAAATAAATATAAGAGCAATATCAAATAATGGCAGAGTATTAATTGTTATCAATGATAACGGAATCGGCATTCCTGATAATGAAAAAGAAGCAGTATTTAAGCACTTTTACCGCACAGATAAAAGCCGCACCAAAGATGGATATGGTCTTGGCCTAAGCCTCGCAAAAGCAATCGTTGAGCGACATAACGGTATTATCTTATTAAAAGATTCAAAACCGCAAGGCCTTGAAGTTCATATTGAATTCAATGCATGCGAATCTAAAAAAGTATAGTGCCTTATGAGAGCTTCTTCTTTAGTAGGTCGTTGAGGGTTGCAGGATTTACTTTGCCGCCAGTTGCTTTCATAACCTGACCGACAAAGAAGCCAAATAGCTTGTCTTTACCCGACCTATATTCAGCAACTTTATCTGCATTAGCTGCAAGAACTTCATCAATTGCTTTTTCGATTGCAGATGAGTCTGTTACCTGTTTTAGCCCTTGCTCTTCAACTATTGATGATGCCTCTTTGCCAGACTCAATCATCAATTCAAAAACCTGCTTCGCAATTTTACCTGAAATTGTATTATCTTTGATTAAATCAAGCAGGCCAACCATTTTCTGTGGTGAAATCGGAGAGCTATTTATATCAAGCCCGGCTTTGTTGAGATACGCAAATAGCTCGCCAGTAATCCAGTTAGACGCTAGTTTTGCATCGTGCTTTGCTGCAACTACATCAAAATATTCTGCAATTTCTTGCTCTGAAACTATTACACTTGCATCGTAAGCGGAAAGCCCCATGTTTTCGATGTAACGCTTCTTCTTTTGATCTGGCAGCTCTGGGAGCGTCTTTCTAATTCCGTCGATAAACTCATCGGTTAACACTAGTGGCAGTAGATCTGGATCGGGAAAATAACGATAGTCATGCGCATCTTCTTTGCTTCGCATGGTTCGAGTTTCGCCTTTTGAAGTATCAAACAGTCGTGTTTCCTGATCAATCGTTCCGCCGCTTTCAATAACTGATATTTGTCTTTCAACTTCAAATTCGATTGCTTTAGTCATAAAGCGAACAGAGTTCAGGTTTTTAATTTCAACCCTTGTTCCGAATGGTTCATTTGGCCTTCTGACAGAAACGTTAGCATCACACCTTAGAGATCCTTTCTCCATATCTCCATCGCATGTTCCTAAATAGCGAAGGATTGAGCGTAACTTTCTTATATAAGCTGCGGCCTCTTCCGCACTTCTTATATCTGGCTCTGAAACAATCTCCATAAGGGCAATTCCAGAACGATTTAAGTCTATGAATGTATATTTTGGACTATGTTCGTGAAGGCTTTTTCCTGCATCTTGCTCTAGATGAAGGCGAGTAATTTTGATTTCTTTAGTCACCCCCCCCGCAAGGTCTATTTCAATGACACCATTTCCAACGATTGGTTCGTATAACTGTGATATCTGATAACCTTGCGGCAAATCAGGATAAAAATAATTCTTCCTATCAAAAATAGATGTTTTGTTAATCTCGGCGTTTAATCCCAAGCCTGTTTTAACGGCTTGCTGAACGCAGAACTTATTAATTACAGGCAGCACGCCTGGTAATGCAGCATCTACCAATGAAACTTGCGAATTCGGTTCTCCACCAAACTCTGTAGATGCGCCTGAAAATAACTTAGAATTTGAAGAAACCTGTGCGTGTACTTCAAGTCCTATAACCACCTCCCACATTCCTGTGGAGCCTTTTACCAAATTGTCATTCATATGCTTTAATTTAATTATGTTTTGATAATAAGTGTTATATCAGCCAAAAAATGCTTATTACAATATTATTTGACGAAAATATGTCTAACATCTTTTGCGAGGCCTGATGAATCATCTGTTTCTAGATAAAGAGCTGAAAATGTCCCCTCACCTTCGGATGGCTTCATTCTCTCTGATTGTTTTGATTTTTCCGTAAACTGAGCTAGGGGTATTTTGTAATCCCAACCGATTATTGTGTTGTCGTAATCTCCACACATCCCTACATCGGTGATATATCCTGTGCCCGCTCTTAGGATTTTCGCATCCGCCGTTGGAATGTGAGTATGAGTGCCAAAAACAGCCGAGACTTTTCCATCAAGATAGACGCCCATTGCCGTTTTTTCAGAAGTTGCTTCTGCATGAAAATCAACGATTATGGCTTTAAGTGAGGCTTGCTTGTGTCGGGCAATTTCGTTTGTAATTGCCGCGAATGGATCATCTACATTATCTTTTATAAAAACCTGCCCTAGAGCATGAATTATCAATACACTTCCCTTTGTGGTATCTAATATAATTGAGCCATTTCCTGCATTAGATGTTGGGTAATTTATTGGTCTAAGCAGACGTTTTTCATTTTCTAAAAGTTGTTTTGCTTCTTTCTGATCCCATACGTGGTCTCCGCCAGTTAATACATCTGCACCATAATCAAACAGGTCTTTAACCGAGCTTGAACTAGAACCCCACCCCGCCGCAGAATTATCACTGTTTACAATCGCAATATCTATATCCATATCTCTTTTGATATTTGCAAGATGCTTCTTTACTGCATCTCTGCCGCTTCTTCCTACTACATCGCCACATAAAAGAAATTTCACGAATACCTTCTAACTCTTATAAAAATTTAGAGAGGCAGAATTTATACAATACCTTAAACCTGTTGGCTTTGGACCATCTTCAAAAACGTGGCCTAAATGCGCTTTGCAGCTTGAGCAAACCACTTCTACTCTAACCATGCCATGAGATATATCATTTAATTCTGTAATAGCCTTATCATTAACGGGACTGAAAAAACTCGGCCATCCACTGCCAGAATCATATTTACTGCTTGATTCAAATAGTGGTGCATCACATGCAACGCAAGTATAGATGCCATTTTCATAATGACTATTATATTTGCCAGAGAAGGCAGGTTCGGTTGCTTTGTTCCAGCATACGGCATATTGCAAAGGGTCGAGGTGCGATTTCAAGTCTTTTTCGTCAATATCGGTCATGTGACTAATCCCTGCTCTGTAGATGGCAATTGTTCATAACTTCTATATTTGTACACCAAATAGAGAAAAATTTAACTATTTTATGGATTGCCGCTTGTCGTTTAATTCCAAGTGTTGTAATTTGGTGTGAGGTGATTTAATCGATAGAAAAAAGCAAAGCGGGGGCATTCATGACACTTAACATTCATCTTCCTGGAAAAATGCAAAATTTGCGTCCTGTAATTACAGTTGTGGGAGTCGGCGGCGCAGGCGGAAATGCGGTGAACAATATGATTGCCTCAAATCTTGAAGGCGTTAATTTCGTTGTTGCCAATACAGATGCCCAAGCCTTAGAGCATTCTTTGTGCGATAAAAGAGTTCAGCTAGGTGCTGCAACCACTCAAGGTCTTGGTGCTGGAGCTGCCCCTGACGTTGGCAGAATTTCCGCTGAAGAATCAATGGATGAACTTGAGGGCTGCGTTCTTGGCAGCAATATGCTCTTCATCACAGCGGGAATGGGCGGTGGAACAGGAACGGGTGCCGCACCTGTTATTGCTAAACTCGCTAAAGATAATGGAATTTTAACTGTTGGTGTTGTTACAAAGCCATTCCATTTCGAAGGCCATCACCGTATGCGCCTTGCAGACTCTGGAATAGCCGAACTTCAAAAATATGTAGATACTCTCATAGTTATACCTAATCAAAACCTATTCAGAATCGCAAATGAGCGCACAACATTTGCAGATGCTTTCAAAATGGCCGATGATGTTCTTCATGCTGGTGTGCGTGGAATTACCGATCTTATGATAATGCCAGGGCTTATCAATCTCGACTTTGCGGATATTAGAACCGTAATGAGCGAGATGGGCAAAGCAATGATGGGTACGGGTGAGGCAGAGGGCGATCGTCGCTCGATAGATGCTGCGGAAGCTGCAATTTCAAATCCACTCTTAGACGAAATATCAATGAAGGGTGCGAGAGGCGTTTTAATTAACATTACAGGTGGCCCAGACTTGACCTTGTTTGAGGTTGATGAAGCTGCAAATAGAATTCGCGAAGAAGTTGATCCTGATGCAAACATCATTTTTGGTTCAACGTTCAACAAAGATATGACAGGAAAGCTGAGAGTTTCAGTTGTTGCAACTGGAATAGAATCTCAAAAATTTAAAGAGCAAATGGCAGCAGCCAATATGAAAGCGATGAATAATGCTGCAAATAACACCGCTTCCCCTGAAAAAAGAGGAATTGGAATATTTTCATCTACAGCTCCTAAGCAGCCTTCAGCCGCCCAAACGGCAGCAACTGCAAGTGTTGCATCATCAATGAATGGTGATATGAATGCTCAGACTCAACCAGTCAATCAACCTCAAGGGCAGGCAGCTACACAAAGTGTTGCAGCGTCAGGCCAAAAGGTTCAATTGTCTATTGAAGATCCATCTTTTACAAATGCGAAAGCTGAGTCGCAGTTTTCAATGAATTCGGCTCTTGATTCTTCAGGAATGGAAGCTAGAAACTCACAGCCACAGCCTAGAAAAGAAGAAAGAGCAAATGCTCCGCTAAGACCTGAACGACCTGTTCCAAATCAATCTCAGCAAGGAAATAGTGCGATGAGCTTCTTCCAAAAGATTGGCCTTACCAAACCTGTTTCTCCTCAGAAATCAGAGGGCAAAGCTCGTGATCCTCGCATTTCTCAGACTGGAGATACTGCTGTTAAGATGCGTCCAAGTGATGAAGATTACCTTGAGGTTCCCGCATTTTTAAGGCGTCAATCAAACCAAGATTAGTGGAATTTAAGGTGGTTAGCCAGATTCTCAAGAAGTTTTTAGGCGCAAGTGATTCTAAATCTGACAAATCAGGTATAGACTATGAAGGCTTTTGGGATGGATATGCAAAAAGATGGGCACCGTTTCAAAGCGATCAAAAGTATATAGGCGATGAGTGGGCAGGCGTAAATGCAGGTGCTGCAAAGTCAATTGATGAATATAAGGGCATAATTGAAAACTCTTTCATCAAGCCATATATAACCTCACAAGATAGCGTTATAGAACTTGGAATTGGTGGGGGCAGAACAGCCGAGATCCTTCTAAAATACTGCAAGAAATTACTTTGCTGCGATATATCTTCTGAAATGATAAACGCAACCCGCGATAGACTTATGGGAAAGCCAATTGACTTTTATAAAATAGAAAATGGCAACCTTTCAGGTATCGCCAAAAACTCAGCCGATGTATTTTTCAGTTATGATAGCATGGTGCACATTGAGCCACGCGATATTTATAATTACCTTGTGCAAATTCCCACATTAATGAAACAGGATGGAAAAAGACTATGCATCTTCCATCATAGTAATGTTTTGTCTGAACTTGGATTCAAAAAATTTCTAAGCGAGTATAAAGAGAATCTAATGGGCAACAGAAGCGGTGGTGCGTTTTCAGTTATGACCGACTCCATTATGGAAAAATTCCTTTCTGAAATAGGTTATAGCGTTATTCTTAAGGATACCACAACAGTTCCGCGTGACTGTGTTTGGGTATGTAAAATTTAAATATTCAGCTTGGCTCTATTGTTGAACATTTTTTATTGGAAAAGCCAATTTACATCTTGACTTTAACCCCAAAAATACAGATAACTCTCTTCTCTCTTTTTATTGCGGGGGTGTAGCTCAGTTGGTTAGAGCGTTGCCCTGTCACGGCAAAGGCCGCGGGTTCGAGTCCCGTCACTCCCGCCAATTTATCATCTTAAAACATCCAAAATAATCATAAAACACTAAGAAAATCAAGGCTTGCATAAAGTTTGCAGTCTTAAGTCGTCTTGCTATGTCTATTGACATCTGGGGGTACTTGGGGGTACTATTGGGGGTACTTAATTCAAGCTATTAAAAAGTACCCCCAAAATGGCTTTAACTGAAATTAGTGCAAGGAATGCGCAAGTTAAGGATAAGCAATATAAGCTATCTGATTCAGACGGCATGTATTTGCTGATAAAACCCAACGGCGGCAAATATTGGCGATTAAAATACAGATATGCAGGGAAAGAAAAAATATACGCGCTGGGAGTATATCCTGAAACAAGTTTAAAAAAGGCAAGAGAATTAAAAGACGAAATACGAATTAAGCTCAGAAACAATATAGACCCAACATCCGAGAGGAAAAATCAAAAGCAACAAGCTATACTCAATTCTGAAAATAACTTTGAGGCTATAGCCTTAGAATGGTTGGGCAAGCAAGACGATAGATGGACAGAAAAGCACATAAAAGCCACTAAGAAGCGAATGGAGGCTAATTTATTCCCTTTCATAGGTAAACGACCAATTAAAGACATAACCGCCCTCATTCATTCAGACATACATTGGTAAGATTTGCAGAAAGGCAAAGCCCTGAATTTTTAAATGCCGTAAGACAATCATTAGGGCATAGCTCAATTAACACAACTTTTCAAAGTTATGGGCAGCTTTCAACCGATGAACAGCGCAACAGAATTTCAAGCCTTAACTTTGATTCTGGTAATAAAAATTAGCTTCAAAAAATCTAATTGTTGGTTATGTTGTAAAGCATGGCATTAAGTTGGAATGAAATTAAAAAGCGAGCATTAGAGTTTTCCAAAACCTATGAGGGCGCAATCAAAGAAAATGCAGAAACGCAAAGTTTCTATAATGACTTTTTCAATATATTTGGCATTGATAGAAAAAGGGTAAAAGCCTCTTTTGAAGAACCTGCAAAGAGATTAGGCGACAAGCGGGGACGAATTGACTTGTTTTGGCGTGGGCAGTTATTAGTTGAGCAAAAATCAGCAGGTAGTGATTTATCAAAAGCGAAACAACAAGCCTATGATTATTTAGAGTTTATCCCTAAAAAGGATTTTCCTAAATACATTATGGTTTCTGATTTTAGGAATTTCGAGCTATATGACCTTGAAGACAATATAGAAGTTAAATTCCATCTAGCTGAACTGCATAAATATGTTCATCATTTCGGCTTTATTGCAGGTTATACCAAGCGCAAATTTGAAGACCAATTACCTGTAAATATACAGGCAGGTGAGCTAATTGGTGAACTGCATGACCGCTTAGTTGAAAATGGTTACACTGGCATTGAATTAGAGCAATTTCTTATACGCCTTTTATTCTGCCTGTTTGCCGATGATACAGGTATTTTTCAGAAAGATATTTTTAAATCCTATATCGAAGAAAGAACCGCCGAAGATGGCAGTGATTTGGGTGCAAAGTTAGAAGAGCTTTTCCAAGTGCTTAACCAGCCAAAAGAAAAACGCCAGAAAAACCTAGATGAAGATTTAGCCCGCTTTGAATACATCAACGGCAATTTATATAAAGGTTATTTACCTATAACCAGCTTTAATAGCAAAATGCGTGAGCAGCTAATTAAATGCTGCAATTTTAATTGGGGTAAAATTTCACCAGCCATATTTGGTGCAATGTTTCAATCAGCAACCGACCAAACAAAACGCCGCAATTTAGGCGCGCACTATACCAGCGAGCAGAATATAATGAAAATCATCAAGCCCCTATTTCTTGATGAATTATATGAGCGTTTTAATAGCATTAACCAGCCTGCAAAGCTAAAAGAACTGCAAGAGCAGATTGCAAAACTTAAATTCCTAGACCCTGCCTGCGGATGCGGCAACTTTTTAATAATTGCATACAGGGAGCTTAGAGAGCTTGAACTGCAAATTATCAAGAAGCTGGTAAAAACCGAGCAGTTAGAGCTTGATGTTTCTAAATATGTGAAGGTGAGCATAAACCAGTTTTATGGCATTGAAATTGAAGAACTGCCAAGCAAAATTGCCGAAGTTGCCATGTGGTTAATAGAACACCAAATGAACACCAAGCTAGGCGAAGAGTTTGGTAAATGGGTTGCAAACATACCACTAACCAACCACGCAAATATTATTAATGCCAACGCCCTGCGTATGAATTGGGAAGATTTGGTTAAACCAACCGAGCTAAACTATATTCTGGGCAACCCACCGTTTTTGGGCAAACAAATGCAAGATAAAGAGCAAAAGCAAGATATGGAAAAAGTTTTTGCAGGGGTTAAAGGCGCAGGAGTATTAGATTTTGTAGCAGCTTGGTATATTAAGGCAGCAAAGTATATTCAAAATACCAAAATCAAAGTTGCCTTTGTTTCGACTAACTCAATCAGCCAAGGCGAGCAAGTAGGCATTTTGTGGAATGAGTTGTTCAATAACTACGGAATAAAAATCCATTTTGCCCACCGCACTTTTGCTTGGAATAATGAGGCAAAGGGCAAAGCAGCAGTATTCTGCGTAATTATTGGATTTGCGGCGTTTGATAATGATAAAAAATATATTTATGAATACGATACACCAAAATCTGAACCTCATGAAGTTAAAGCAAAAAACATAAACCCTTATTTGGTTGAAGGTAATGACATTGTAATTTTATCAGCAACTAAACCTATTAGTAAAGTTCCAGATATTAGATTTGGTAGCATGCCTAATGATGGCGGAAATTTTCTACTAGAACCACTGCAAAAAGCTTCTCTGATTGCTAAAAACTCAAAAATTTCTAAGTTTATAAAACCACTTATTGGAGCAAGGGAGTTTTTGAACTCAGAAGAAAAGTTTTGTATTTGGCTGAAGGGTGCAAATCCAAGTGAAATATCAGAAATAGCAGAGCTAAAAGAAATCGTCGCTGAAGTAAAAGAATACAGGTTACAAAGTGATAGAGCTTCTACAAAGAAATTGGCAGACACACCGAGTTTATTTGGTGAAATTAGGCAGCCAGAAAAAGATTACATAGTAATTCCGAGAGTTTCTTCTGAAAACAGAAAGTACATACCTCTCGGTATTTTTAGCCCAGAAAACATAGTTGGCGACACTTGCCTTTGCATCCCCAACGCCACCCTTTACCATTTCGGCATTTTGACTTCACTAATGCATAATGACTGGATGCGCTATACTGCAGGCAGGTTGAAAAGTGATTACAGATATTCCAACAAGCTCGTCTACAACAACTTCCCATTCCCCAAAAACCCTACGGACAAGCAAACCAAAGCTATTGAGGAAAAGGCGCAAGGCGTGTTGGATGCAAGGGCGAAATACCCCACTAGCAGTTTGGCAGATTTATATAACCCCCTCACCATGCCGCCAGAGCTTGTAAAAGCACATAATGAACTTGATAAAGCAGTTGATACCGCTTATGGCAAAACCAACTTTAAAGATGAACGTGAACGCATAGAATTCCTATTTGCTCTCTATCAAGAATACACCGCCCCATTACTTGAAAAGAAAAGCAAAAAAAGTAAAAGAAAAACCTAATTGGGGGTACTTTTGGGGGTATCTGTAAAAATATCTCACTTAATAATACATTACAATCAAATACTTGTCGCTCTAATGTGTATGTCGTCACCGAAACGGTACAAACTCCCAAATGATTAGCAAGTGCATATCTAACCCACTATTATAGTGCTTCTAGTTTTATTTGAGAGCAGGTGTTTCGAGGCGAGGCGCGCGTGCGCGCGGAGCGTATTAATATGAAAGACTAGGCACCGCTAGATAATTAAATCCGCCGCTATCAGATGAAAATAGATGTACTATAGAAAACAAAGAAGACTAACTCTTTTATATTGCAGAATTGATTGATGGATGCCTATAATACCCCCATATTTTATATGGTTGATAATGGGGAAAGTTTTTGAGCTTTTTTAGATTATTTTTAGTATGCATCATCACTTTTACTGCATCTTCATCACTGGCAGCTAACCAGTCGATAATTGCAGTAGTTGATAATAAAGCCATCACCTCTTATGATCTTGAGGAAAGAATAAAGCTGGTTATTGCTACATCAAATATTCCGCAGGGTGTTGACGTAGAAAAGAGGGTTAAGCCTCAAGTTTTGCGCGCAATGATAGATGAAACTCTGCAACTCAAAGAAGCTGAGAAAATGGGCATTAACATAACCCCTCAGGAAATAGAAAACGCAATAGCCACTCTTGAAAAACGTAATGGCACAGAAGCAGGCGGCCTAATGAGGTTCATTGCAGAAAAAGGTGCGTCACCAAAAGCAATGACCGAACAATTAAAAGCGCAAATTGCTTGGAATAAAATCGTCATGCAGAAAATCAGACCCCGCGTTAGAGTAAGTGATGAAGAAGTAAATCAGGCAATGGAAACAGTCGTTAAGCAGAGTGTTGTTACTGAATATCAAATTTCAGAAATCGTTATACCTGTTGATTCACCTGATATGGAAAAAATAGCATCTGATCTGGCAAACAGAATCAAAAACGATATTAATGGGGGGGTTGCCTTTGCAACTCTCGCTGAAGAAGTTGCTATGGTTGCAACGACTCCTTCCACCAACGAGGTGGTTAGGTGGGTAAGCCCTGAAATTTTAGATGAAGAAATAAAAAAATTCGTAATGCTGCAATCATCGACAACACTACCATCTCGAACCGAATTAATTAAAACGAATATTGGTTTTCATATTGTGCGAGTTGAAGATAAGAGAAGTTCATCTGTTAACGGCAACGAAGATATTAACGAAATTGCCGAACAGCAACAGATTAGAGAACAGATGTTTGCAAGAAAGATGGATCTTGAGGTTCGTAAATTCATGAGAAACATGAGAAAATCCGCTCTTATCGAGATAAGAGGATAATATGTTAAAAGATTTAATGGGCAAAAAGACTTTACCCCTGATTTTAGTTATGCATCTCATGCTAGCTTCTTGCTCATCTTCAGATGACGAAGCTGAGTTGGCAAAACTTGCGGAAAGACCTATTCATGAGCTTTATGAGGAGGCTTGGAACTCTCTAGCTTCCAATAAATATAAAAAGGCAATGACTGCTTTTGAAGAGGTTGAACGGCAATATCCATATTCAGAATGGGCAACGCGAGCAAAGATTATGTATGCTTACGCAGCTTATAAAGATGAAGATTACGACAAAGCAATTCCTGCGCTTGAAAATTTTGTCAAAATGCACCCTGCCAACACAAGCACACCATACGCTTATTATCTGATAGCATTATCTTATTACAATCAAATATCTGATGTTGCGAGAGATCAGGAAATCACCGAAAACACCCTTCTCGCTCTTGAAGATGTAATAGGAAGATTCCCAGACTCAGACTATGCAAGAGATGCAAAAATCAAAAAGGATTTGGTAATAGATCACCTTGCAGGTAAAGAAATGGAGATAGGCAGATATTACCTTCAAAGAAATGAACTGGTTGCAGCAGTCAATAGATTTAAATATGTGGTTGACTCATTTCAGACAACATCTCACACACCAGAGGCTTTGCATAGGCTAACAGAGTGCTATCTGATTCTAGGTGTTGAAGATCAGGCTAAGAAATACGCGGCAGTTTTAGGCCATAATTATCCGGGTAATAAGTGGTATCAAAGAAGTTACAATCTTCTTACAGGGCAAAGTGGCGAGCCTGAAAAAGGTTGGTTCGAAAGGAATCTCAAAGGCTTTTTAAAATAATATAGGGTAGCATGACTATACTATCTCTAACAGTTAGCAATATTGTTTTGATTGAGAAACTCAGCATAGATTTTGCAAAAGGTCTTTGTGTGCTAACTGGCGAAACGGGAGCAGGAAAATCAATATTACTAGACTGCTTAGGCCTTGCTCTTGGTGAGCGAAGCGAGAGCGGACTAGTTCGCGGCGGGCAGTCGCAAGGCTCTGTGGTTGCTGAGTTTGATATATCAAAGCTACAAAATATCCAAGAGCGATTAGATGAATTCGGTATTACTAAAAACAATCCACTGATTTTAAAAAGAATAATTAACTCCGATGGCAAAAGCAGAGCATTTATAAACGATGAAGCCGTCAGCGTTAATACACTCAAAGATATTGGCTCAATGCTAGTGGAAATTCACGGCCAACACGATCAAAAGGGATTGCTGAATCAACAAACTCACATCCACATGCTAGATGAATTCGGCTCACTTTCCGAGCATTCAAAAGAGGTTAGAAAACTTTGGCGTGAATGGAAGAGTTTTGAGAAAAAACTGCAAGATGAAATTGAAGCACTCGAAAAAGCGAAACGAGATGAAGAATATCTTCGATACGTCGCTAAAGAGATAGAAGATCTGGCACCAGAAAAAGGTGAGGAAAATAGCCTTGCCGAAGAACGAATCGAAATTCAAAACGCCATGAAATCAGCGGAGGTAATAGATTCGACACTTAAAATATTATCTCCGAATAAATCCGTTTTAGATCTAATCTCGCAGGCAGAAAGAGAACTCATTAGAGGATCTTCGAAAACTAATCCCGAACAGTTCTCAAAAATATTAGAACATTTAGAAAAAAGCTCCATCGAACTTAACGAGGCTATAGCCGAGCTTGAGGCCATGAATGATGATAATATAAATAATATAAGCGAGCAAAGACTCGAAAAAATTGAAGATAGGCTCTTTACCCTAAGAGCAATTGCACGGAAATATGGAATAAGTGTAGATGAGCTTAAAGACTATGGCGACAAAATCAGAGAACAAATTGGGTTAATCGAAACCTCCGAATCGAATCAAGCAGCACTTAATGAACAAGTAAAAAAGGCACGCGATTTATATATCAAAAAGGCATTTGAACTCTCGGAACAACGCAGAAATTTTGCTGTAAAACTTGAAAAGAAAGTTATGGATGAACTCGAACCTCTAAAACTTGGCAGAACTGTTTTTGAAGTGGCTATTGTAAAAAAGGATGAATCCGAATGGACAGAAAACGGAATCGACGATATTGCCTTTCTTGCAGCAACAAATCCGGGAGCTAATCCTTCTTCAATTGCAAAAATTGCATCTGGCGGCGAGTTATCAAGATTTATGCTTGCTCTCAAGGTTGCCTTATCAGAAGTAAAATCTGTTCCCACAGTTATTTTCGATGAAATTGATACAGGAATTGGCGGCGCAGTTGCAGACGCTGTTGGTGCAAGACTTGCTAAACTTGGCAATATTATTCAGGTTCTTGTTGTAACCCACCAGCCCCAAGTTGCCGCAAGAGCAAAGCACCATCTGCTAATTTCTAAGAAAATGAATGCAGATTCAGCAATAACTTCAGTTGAAGTTCTAGGTTCAGACAAGCAGCAAGAAGAACTTGCAAGAATGCTCTCTGGGTCAGAAATAACACCAGAAGCCCGAGCCGCCGCAGCCCGACTACTCCTTTCAGCTTAATGCTTACTTCGTTGTAGAATGGTTGCTTAGTATTGCCCCATATGCTAAATTATGGGCAGAGTTGAAGGTTTTCAACTTCGGGGCTTTACAACCTCATACAGAGCGGCTGGCATTGGTCGTTATTAAATGCCTCCCTTGACTCACGGTCTGGGAGGTACTGTCGTATGTCCAGCCGAAGGGTAAAGGACAGTACGATCGTCTCTGTACGATTTGTAAACTCCCAGTCCACCAGCTTATTTGCTGGTGGTTTATTTAATGCTAAGCCTAAGAGAAATCACCAGAACTGAAGCTATTATTCTCTTTCCAGCAATTGAAAATGCAAATGAGAATTAGACGGAACAGCAAAGGTATATTTTTCTTGCAAATGATAATGATTTGCATTATCATTCCCAAATGCTTGTATGTATATGTAACGGAATTAGAGAACAAGACATCCGCGAGTGCAACTCTGGAGGCAGCGTTTCTGGCGTTTTCAAACAGCTGGGTTGCTCTCCTCAATGTGGAAAATGCATCTGCTGGATGCGTGAGAACATCGAATCAATGCAAGGTTCCGTTCTTTCATCTGGCTCTTTATTGCAAGCTAACAGCAATTAGTGCTTGCGAGCTTATTCTATAATTGATATAAGGTCTCCCCTGCTGGAATTAGAGAACTAATTTTAGCGGTTATCAAGATTTTGCACATTGGCACCATTCTTATCGCGGGGTAGAGCAGCCCGGTAGCTCGTCAGGCTCATAACCTGAAGGTCGTTGGTTCAAATCCAGCCCCCGCAACCAATCTTTTCAATAGGTTACGCGTCATAAGTAAAACAGAGAAATTTCTCTAGGTCGCAATAGTTACATTTTTTCTCATTTCTAAAAAAAGACATTCCTCTAGTCATTTTTTAATTAAAAACTTCAGACATTTAGAATGGTTTTATGACGACCAGAATCACTATCAAAATCATTAAAACGGTTGGAACTTCATTGGCATATCTGAAAAACTTAGATGATTTCTGGTTTTGGTCAGATTCAAAATCTTTTCGCCATTTTGCAAGCATTCCATGAAATCCAGCCATTACAAGAACCAGAGTTATCTTAGCGTGCATCCATCCAGATCCTCTGAGTGAGTCAAATCCGACTATTTTGAGCAGTAAAAATCCGAATATAAAGCTGGCAATCATTGCGGGATTCATTATATATCGGAGCAATTTCTTCTCCATAACCTTGAGCATCGCGTTACACGATGCATCAGATGCATTTTCCGCATGATAAACATATAGTCGCGGAAGGTATAAAAGGCCAGCCATCCATGCGATTACCGAAATAAGATGCAGAGCTTTAAGCCAAAGGTATGCGCTTGAAATATCCATAGTTAGCCTCAAATATATATGTTCAAAGATTGACATAGCATAGTTTATGAATGAAATAAAGTTTATGAGAAAAAAAATCACGCCAAGAATAATTACCCAGTCGCCCAAAATATTATATTACGCGGGTTATCATATGGTTATGCATGATGGCATAGAGTTCGCGGGCTATCTTTCATTTCTTGCGTTGCTCTCGATTTTTCCATTCATGGTTTTTTTTGTAGCCCTTGCAGGATATTTGGGCGAAGCCGAACTTGGAATGGCACTAATGGAGTTTATGGAAAGCAATTTACCATCTCATGTCATTCATGCTATCGAACCTCGCATAACAGAAATAATATTAGGCCCAACTCCGAGCTTGCTTACCATCTCAATTCTTGGCGCAATATGGACATCTTCATCCGCTGTAGAAGGGCTTAGAACTGTTTTAAACAGAGCTTATCGAGTCACATCTCCGCCAGCTTATATATGGCGCAGAACTCTTAGCGTCTTTCAGTTCATATTGTTTACTATGGTTTCAATGATTGCAATGATAACCCTGATTTTTACTCCCATCATCCTTGATAAAATGGTGGATGTATTAAACCTATCGGTTGAGAGTACACTTCTAATTTCAAGAATTACAGTCTCTTTCAGTGGTATGTTGATATTCTTAGGAATATGTTCGCTCTATTATATGCTTCCTAATATCAAGCAAAGATTCATAAACGTTATGCCCGGTGCATTTTTAGTAATGCTTTTATGGCTAGGGTTTGCGTCACTATTTTCAAGTTATCTTGCTAACTTTCGCCAAGTTAATCTTATATATGGAAGCCTTGAGGGAATTATCGCAACATTGCTATTCTTTTACGTTCTCAACATTATTTTTATCTATGGAGCAGAAATCAATTATCTCATAGAAAAAGCATTAGGGCATAGTATAATAGAGAAGCAGCATTACGAAGACTCTACAAGCAAACCAGATTTCTAGTAGCAAAACGCTTTAATATCTTCGACTAAGGAGCGCAATATTTAGGAAAAACCAGTTAGAGTAGTATGTTTTTATTTACAAATACTTAACTTTACGCTAGATAAGTCCTTTGATTTTAAAACCAAAGCGAAGAAGCTAGATGTATGCTTGCTTTTACTTATGATAAACCAGAGAATGTAATTAAGGACTCTCCTAACGTTGAGCTTAAGGGGAGCAACTATTCCGACATTTCAGACAAGTTTGCTCAGTCAAGTTTTGAAAACACTAAGCAAGAAAGTGGAATTCCTTTAGAATCTCAGCTTGAGTTGTTTCCGACTCCTGCAACAGAAAAATCTTATGGCGGACTAATATTCACCGCTGTTGTCGTTTTGGTAGTTGCAATGCATCTGTTCTTTGCATTGTTTTTAGAGTCTTTTAAAGATGAGTCTCAACCCAAATCAGAAATTAGCGAACGCAACTTAAAGGAAGCTCTTGGAGATGATAAAGCCTCAGCAAATGCGAGCAACAATAATGCGGCTGACGTTCTTGAGGTAAAAAGCATTTTAGAACAAGGAAGCTCAAATCTACCAAACAATAGCAATCAGCAGAAAAAAGAGCCTAAAAATCAATTGATGGATATTTTAAATAAAACAAACTAGGAAATATTTGAATGAAAAATAACTTGATAAACAAAATTGCCATTGCACTAAGCATTCTATCGTTATTTGTTTTTTCGTTTTCCAATTCTGCAAATGCTGCAAAAAATAAATCTTCTGCTGATCTAGGAATTGTGACGGGTCCAGGAACTGGAACTTACATTAAGTTTGGCAATGATATTTCAAGAATTGCAAGCAAGAATGGTCTAGTTGTGAGCGTAAAAGAATCAAAGGGAACTATTGATAATATAAAAAGAATTAACAGCTCAGAAAACGTGTCACTTGGAATAGTGCAAAGCGACGTTTTGGGCTATTTAAAAAGGCTTGACGGCAAACAATATTCAAAAATCCTTGAAGATTTAAGGGTTATCTTCCCATTCTATAACGAAGAAGTGCACGTTCTGGCTAAGAGGAATATATCTAACTTCAAAGACTTAGATGGCAAAAAAGTTGCAGTAGGAGAAGAAGGCAGCGGTAGCTGGCTAACCGCAATGAATCTGTTTGCAATTACTGGAATTAAACCCGCTGAAGTTTTGCGCATAACGCCTGCTGAAGGTGTAGCAGCGGTAATCCAACAAAACGCAGATGCCGTAATATTTGTTAGTGGTAAACCTGTACAGCTTTTTAAAAACCTAGAAAAAGTTGCTTCTTTAGAAAAAGAAGGTGGAAAGATTCTAGAAAACATTCATTTTATACCACTAAATGATAGCAAGATGCTTGAAGAATACTCTAAAGCCGAGATAAATAAGAGTGACTATTCTTTTGTAAGCGGCACAGTTCCAACCATTTCAGTGGCATCAATGCTTGTAAGTCACGATTTCTCAAAAGCAGAAAGTAAATTCGGCAAAAATCGCTGTGAAAATATAGGAAAGCTCGCAAATTCAATCAGGAATGGCATGCCTGAACTTGCAAAAAGCGGACATCCAAAATGGAAAGAAGTAAACCTCAATGTTGAAGTTAAAAACTGGGAATTAGATTCTTGTGCGTCTAAAGCAATCAGCAGTGCAAAAAAGTCTTCGGATTCTGGTGCAAAAAACACCTTTGAGAAAGACTTGCTTGGTATAATAAACCAAAGAGCAGATTAAATTATTTTATTATAGTTTTTATTGATTGCAATGCATAGACTCTTACTTGTAAAAGCATAACATGAGAATCGCTTTAATCACAGGTGCATCACGCGGAATCGGCAGGGCGATTGCAAAAAAGTATGCCGAAAATGGCTTGCACTGCGTTTTAGTTGCAAGAAGCGTTAAAGATCTAGAAGAAACTGATGACATAATAAACTCAGTTGGTGGAAGCGCAACAATTGTGCCGCTAGATTTAATGAAGCACGACATGATAGATTCCCTTGCCGCATCTATTTATGAGAAATACGGAAGGCTAGATGTATTGGTCGGAAATGCTGGAATGCTTGGTGGTTTAAGCCCTATTGCACATATAAAGCCAGAAGCATGGAATAATGTTATATCTCTAAATCTTACAGCAAATTATAGGCTCATTAGGGCATTTGATTCGCTGCTGCGCCTTTCAGATGCTGGCAGGGCGATTTTTGTAACATCTGGAATTACAGCTAGAAGTGAAGCGTATTGGGGTGCGTACGCTGCAAGTAAGGCGGCTCTTGAAATGATGGCAAAAACCTATGCCAGTGAAGTTGAGTTTACTAAAGTGAGGGTGAACCTTGTTAGTCCGGGGATTGTTAATACCGCTATGCGAGCACAAGCCTTTCCAGGTGAGAATAAAGATTCTTTGGCAAACCCTGATGACGTTAGCGATATTTTTATAAAACTTGCCAGCCCAGAGTTTAATGATAACGGGAAGATATTCACAGCAGACTAGATTCGGCATATATATAGTGCCTATAGTTAATGCTTTTTTAACCACAGATGATTTAATCTGACGAGATTCAATTATATTGGGGTTTTTATGAGCGACAGCAAACAATTTTCACGCAATTCTGGTTTTACATTAGTTGAGCTTTCTATAGTTCTTGTAATCATCGGACTTATTATTGGCGGTGTTTTAGTTGGTCAAGAGATGATTAAAGCCGCTGAGATGCGTAATTTTACATCGCGCATAGATCAAACTAACGCTGCAATAAATGTATTTCGTGGTAAAGTTGGCTATCTTCCAGGTGACGTGCCAACTGCAAGAGGAACTTCGCTGGGCATTACTCCTGCTCCAGTTGCTACAGCAAATGGCAACGGCATTTTAGAGGGCGATACTGGAACGGGTGATGGCGAAAGACAATTATTCTGGAGTCAACTCGCGGGTCAAAATCTTGTTCCAGTTGGGCCAAATGGAACAGGCGCAGGCGTTGCAGATGTCGGTGCAACATCAGCATATCCTTTAATCGGTGCAGTTGCCGCACAAGGAACTGGAATTGGAATCCTTTCAGATACCACAGGAAGAAACCATTATTTCATGGGCGTAACAACATCGACAACTGCTGACTTCACTTTTGGAAATGCGTTTACTCCTGCAAAAGCTGCTGAAATCGACTTCAAATTAGATAACGGCGAACCTTCAACAGGGGCAGTTCGCGTTTACTCATCAGTTGCAGATGCGATTGCCTCAACAGATCCTACTTATGGAACTGCGGCTTCCGATTGTGCAGCTACCGCAACTACATATAACGGTGCAGCTACAACAGCTAATTGCGCACTCAGAATCGCAATTCCTTAAGCACTGTTTCAGTCTAAAAGTATTTGATTATAGCCCCATTAGGGGCTATTCTTTTATCCAGTAAACTAGAAAAACAGGTGAGATAAAAGATGCAAAATGCCGCTACCAATATGAATAACGAAATCACTCTAAAAGGTTCATTTAAAGATGGTTATGACAAGATATTAACCTCAGAAGCATTAGATTTTTTAGCTGGATTATTTGCAAATTTTGAATCAAGAAGACAAGAAATACTAGCAGCACGCATTAAAAGACAAAAAGATTTTGACTCAGGCGCAAAGCCAAATTTCTTGCCAGAAACGGAAAGTATCAGAAAAAGCGATTGGAAGGTGAGGCCAATCCCTACCGATTTGCTAGATAGAAGAACAGAGATTACAGGGCCAGTAGAAAGGAAAATGATAATCAACGCGCTTAACTCTGGCGCGAAGGTTTTCATGGCTGATTTTGAAGATTCCCTTACCCCAACTTGGGATAACGCGATAGAAGGGCAAATTAACTTAATGGATGCTGTGCGCCGCACAATCACCTACACTAATGAAGAGGGCAAAAACTATAAACTAAATGATAAAACAGCAGTTTTAATCGTTCGCCCACGCGGCTGGCATCTCGATGAAAAGCATGTCGAGTTTGCAGGAAAGCCTGTATCTGGCTCCTTGTTTGACTTTGGACTATATCTCTTTCACAATGCAAAAGAGCTTATTTCGCGTAAGTCTGGCCCATATTTTTACATTCCCAAACTTGAAAATCATCTTGAAGCACGCCTGTGGAACGATGTTTTCGTCTATGCTCAAAAAGCTCTTGGCCTTGAGATAGGAACAATTAAAGCAACTGTTTTGATTGAAGTAATTACAGCTGCATTTGAAATGGAAGAAATCCTATACGAAATGAAAGACCATATCGTTGGCCTTAACTGCGGCAGATGGGATTATATTTACAGCTACATCAAGAAATTCAATCAAGATAAAAATGCTGTTTTGCCCGACCGCGCGCAAGTTACAATGACAACACATTTCCTTCGTCATTATTCTTTGTTATTAATTCAAACCTGTCATAAACGTGGAGCTTTTGCTATGGGTGGCATGTCTGCATTTATTCCTGTCAAAAACAATCCAGAAATTAATGAGAAGGCAATTGCGGCAGTTACAGCAGATAAAGAGCGCGAAGCATCAGATGGACACGATGGAACATGGGTTGCCCACCCTGCCCTTGTTGAGGTTGCCATTGAGGTTTTCAATAAGCATTTAGGCACAAAACCTAATCAGCTTGATAAAATGCTTAATGTGAACGTTTCAGCCGCTGACCTCTTACAACTTCCCAGTGGAGACATCACAGAAGCGGGCTTAAGAAATAACATCAGTGTTTCACTGCAATATATAGAATCATGGCTTAGAGGCGTTGGGTGCGTTCCAATTTTTAACTTGATGGAAGATGCTGCAACAGCCGAAATATCGCGTTCTCAAGTTTGGCAGTGGATAAAACACCAAAGCAAACTATCTGATGGAAGAGAGATAACCAAAGAACTTGTTCGCCAGATAATAGATGAAGAGCTTAATAAAATAAGTCAAACTTCAGGCAATCAATACGCTAAAGCAAAAGAACTCTTCGATAACTTAGTAACTAGAGATAACTTCACAGAATTTCTAACAATCCCTGCATATCAAGCGGTTAGCTAGTCTCTGTTAAAACATATCAGTGAAATCTCGATGAGCTTTTGCCGTAGCTTGTGAGCAAGTTATTCCGTGCTAGGTTCTCAGCTTGTTGGTTATATAGTGCTTCTAGTTCATTTGTGTTTTTAATCCACGGATTTATTGCAAGATTTTCATCGGTTAGAATAAATCTATTTGAAACCGAACCATGAGTTAAATAGTCTCTCACAAAGTTTGAGACCTTGAATGAATAGTCTATCTTGTTAACCCCGTTTCCCGTAATGCTTGCAAAGTTAAGCTCGGCTTCTGTTATATGCGAAATCAACTTGCCTGCGCTTTTACTGAACCTATCTGAAATAAAATCTACAATCGCATCTTGTGTTATTTCCTCGCCGTGCGATTTTAAAGCTACGCCTATCGCTTGCAAGAGATTGTTGTCAGAAAAAAAATCATCTAAATCTATATAGGAGGTTGGAAAAGCGGAAATTCCATTTTTGCTATTTATTACGCCGCCAACGACGTTATGTCTTGCACCCCTTGAATTAGCAAGAAGATGGGCAATTGCATCAGTTAGACTCGCACCAGTCTCCAACATATCATCATAAAACAATATGTTAGAAGAAGCCAGAGGAACAGCGCCAACCATATACCCTGCCTTCTTTATGCCATTTGTAACAGTATTTCGCTTGTTATCAATCCTAAACCAATCAAGCTCTATTATATCATCTCTTGCTAAAAGTGAGCGTACTTGAGCCGAATCATAATCAGTAAGAGCAAGAGGTTTTCGTGTAAATTCAGAGTCTCGAAGGGTTGATTCAGGGCGATACCACGAACTTAACTTTATCAAAACTACTGGTAAAGAGCTATCTATCCTCGGAGGCTCGCTCATTACTGTAGAAGCCTTGCCAATTCCGTAATTTGGAAAACCCTCGATGATTCCATTGTAACGCTTTTGCGATTCTAATAAAATATCTATAATGCTTTTCATTAGTTCTAGCTTCGGTTTTCCTGAGATTTCTTCTGTTCTTTATTTTGCTCTTCTTCTTGCTTTTCGCGGTTTTTCTTCTTCTCCATATAAATCTCTTCTTCTTGCTCTAGGCCAGATTCATAATCACGATAATATCTTGAGCCATACATTGTAGCCACGCTTCCAACAATATACAAAGCAGCTATGATCGCAGCTGCCGCAACAAATGGTGAAAGTAGATCTCCCCTTTCATCGCGCATTATCTTTGCTAATAAACCTCTCATGTTTACCACCTCTTATATTAACCAATGGTTGATTTTTATCAGAAAAAAGTCTATTTGTCGCCTAAAATATTCAGCATACTTCTGCTTTACAAGAACTCCAGCAAAGCATAACACCCTTGAAAGAATATCTGTTGCAGTTTATAGTGCGCTTAAAATATTATTGAATGAGACCCCAAAGGAAGGAAATATAATGAAAGTTTTTTACGATAAAGATGCTGATCAAAATTTAATCAAATCAAAAAAAGTTGCAATCATAGGTTATGGAAGTCAAGGGCATGCTCACGCTCTTAACCTTCGTGATTCAGGTGTTAAAGATATAATCATTGGCCTAAGACCGAATGGAGTAAGCGCGAAAAAAGCAAAAGATGCAGGATTTGAGGTTCTATCACCAGCAGATGCAGCCAAGAAAGCTGATATTGTAATGATATTGATTCCAGATGAACTTCAAGCTGATGTATATAAAAATGAAATTGAGCCGAACCTAAAGCAGGGTGCGGCATTAATGTTTGCGCATGGTTTTGCTGTGCACTTTCAGCTAATTGAACCAAGAAAAGACCTAGATGTTTTCATGGTTGCGCCAAAAGGGCCAGGCCATACTGTTCGCGGTGAATACCAAAAAGGCGGAGGAGTTCCCTGTTTAGTAGCAGTTTATCAAGATGCCTCTGGCAGCGCATTAAAACTTGCATTATCTTATGCTTCTGGAGTTGGTGGCGGTCGCTCAGGAATTATTGAGACGAGCTTTAAAGAAGAGTGCGAAACTGATCTTTTCGGTGAACAGGCAGTTTTATGCGGTGGATTGGTAAAGCTCATTCAAGCTGGATATGAAACACTCGTAGAAGCGGGATACGCTCCTGAAATGGCCTATTTCGAGTGCTTACACGAAGTTAAACTGATTGTTGATCTAATATATGAAGGTGGCATTTCAAACATGTTCTACTCAGTTTCAAACACAGCAGAATATGGCGCATACGTCACAGGGCCTCGCGTTGTAGATGACTATACAAAAGAAGAAATGAGAGCCGTTTTAACTGATATTCAAACTGGAAAGTTTGCACGCGACTGGGTTTTAGAAAACAAAGCAGGCGCACCTTCATTTAAAGCCACAAGAAGAATAGAGGCCAGCCATCCAATCGAAGAAGTTGGTGCAAGGCTTAGAAAAATGATGCCTTGGATAGGCAAGAACAAGCTGGTTGATCAGGATAAGAACTAGTTTAAGGCTCTTTTCTGATGAAAAAGAATGGCACTATCGCCGCATTAGATATTGGAAGCTCGAAGATTGCCTGCTTTATTGCAAGGCATGAGAACGGGCAACTATCTATAAAGGGCATAGGCCATCAGCTCGCGCAAGGATATAGAGGTGGAATTGTAACGGATGTTAAGTTACTTGAAACCTCAATATTACTTGCGGTCAGTGCGGCAGAGGAAATGGCGGGAGAAACCGTCGAAAAGATTATTATAAGCGTTTCAGGAACTCATATCGGCTCAACTCAGGTTGTTATTGAGCAACAACTTGGAATTGATTCTATTTCAGAAAAAACTTTGGTGAGAATGATAGAAACTGCAAAAGAAAACTTTCAGGATAATCAACACCAGATGATCCATTGCCTTCCAACTGGCTACTCATTAGATGGTGCTGCCGGAATCACCGACCCCAGAGGCATGTATGGTGGAAACCTCGAAGCATCAATGCACATTGTTACATGTGCAAAAAATCCACTGAAGAATGTTGTAAGCTGCGTTTCAGAGTGTCATCTTGATATTGAAAACATGGTTGCATCCTCCTATGCCTCTGGGCTTTCTGCATTAACAGAAAATGAAATGGAAAGTGGTGTAGTTTTAATCGAGATAGGCGGCGCACTTACTTCATTTGCCGTGTTTAACAATGGCAATATGCTATTTACCAGAACCCTTCCGATTGGTGGAATAACAATTACAAGCGATATAGCCAAAGTTCTTTCAACGCCATATCAATCGGCTGAACGACTAAAAGTAATGCATGGATCGTTGATTACTGGCAATGGTGATACACGAGAAAATATTGAAGTTACGCCAAATGAAGATTCAGCAGAAGATGGCGCAAGATATATATCAAGGGCAATGCTTTCTGAAATCATTAAACCAAGAATCGAAGAAATATTTGAAATGATCTGTGAAGAACTTGAAACAGCAGGTTTTGTTTCTAACCTTCCTCCAAGAATTGTGCTTACAGGTGGCACTAGCCAACTTACAGGGATTGATGAGTTCGCCGCTCGGTACTTTGAAGCTAACGTAAGAATCGGCCGCCCAAAATTCATCAAAGGACTTGCTGAATCGGTTGGAACCGCACCCTTCACTACTTGTGCAGGACTACTTACTTTCGCTGCAACAGAAAGCCGAATAAACTATATAGCGTCATATGAAACAGCCCCAAAGGGTGTAAAGTCTATTTTTAAGTGGTTTGCTGAGAATTTTTAATTTTTTTTCTATCTTCAAAATAATTTGGTATGATTCTGGCATAGTAGCCTCCATAGTATAACATCAACTTGGAGTAACAATTAGAGGATTATTCTCGCTCCCCCTTTATGGGGGAGCGTGTTTCTATAGTGCTTCTAGTTTTATTTGAGAGCAAGTGTTTCGAGGCGAGGCGCGCGGAGCGTATTTATAATACGTGAGCACGGTGAGACCGATGAAATACGACGCTATCAGATAAAAATAGAAATACTATAATCCTTATTTCGAGTTTAGGTTAGGCTCTATTGTTAAATATAAAGGCTGGAGAAAAACCATATGAAAATTAATAACCCTTACGGAATCAATAAGCCATCCGATGTCAACCGCAAGAAACGAGTAGATGGTACATCATCATCAGATTTTGCAAGCATGATAGAAGATTCTGCAAGTGAAACTCATGGTGCAACCGCCTCTTCGCCAATGGCTCCGCTGGATGCAATGATTGCCTTGCAGCAAATTTCAGATGAAGAGTTGGGAAGATCTAAAGGCGCAAAGTATGCAAATGACCTGTTAGATTCTCTCTCTAACCTAAAGAATGATATTCTAATGGGCGAAATATCTCACGCACGACTTGCAGAAATCGAGCAACGCATTAAAAGCCAAAAAGAGTTTGTAGCCGACCCAGCCTTATCCGAAATACTCGGAGAAATCGAAACCAGAGCCGCCGTAGAAATAGCAAAAGCTAGATTATATAGTTAGCGATTAAGGAAGTAAGTCACCAAGAAATTTGCCACCTAGGATATGGATGTGGAAGTGGTGAACTGTTTGTGATGCATTCTTGCCAGTATTAGTTATGATTCTATAGCCATCTTCCAATTTGAGACTTTTGGCGATTTCAGATACTTTTTTGAAAAAATTTGCCGATTCATCCGCTGTGGCATTGATAGAAAAGTCTGCAAATGATACATATTCACCCTTCGGAATCACCAAAACATGAACTGGCGCGGCCTTAGCTATATCATGAAATGCAAGAACTTTATCATCCTCATAAACTTTATCTGCTGGAATTTCGCCCCTGATAATTTTGGCAAAAATATTATTTTTATCGTACAAAGACACACAAACCCAAAAGATTTAATCTTGTTTAAATAAAACGTGCTTTAAAAGGCTTGGGTTTTCAAGAACATGCCCCGTTCCAAGCGCAACGCAAGAAAGTGGATCATCCGCAAGGAATACTGGCAAACCAGTAGACATCCTTAAAACAAGGTCGAGATTTTTCAGCAAAGATCCACCACCCGTCATAACTATGCCTTTATCTACGATATCTGATGAAAGCTCAGGAGGCGTACACTCAAGCGCAACTTTAACTGCTTCAACTATTTGATTTACAGGCTCTATAAGAGCTTCTGAAATTTGTGCTTCACTGAGAACTATCTCTTTAGGAACACCGTTCATAAGATCGCGTCCTTTAATCTCAATCAACTTACCATCTCCATCAGGAGGAGGGCAAGCCGCACCAATTTCTTTCTTGATTCTCTCAGCCGTTGTTTCACCAATAAGAAGGTTATGATAACGGCGGATGTATGAGATGATTGCTTCATCCATTTTGTCGCCTCCCACCCTCACAGAGCGAGAATAAACTATTCCACCCAATGATATAACAGCAACTTCGGTTGTTCCCCCACCAATATCAACAATCATAGAACCCGTCGGCTCTGTAACGGGAAGATTAGCACCAATTGCTGCGGCCATTGGTTCTTCGATTAAGAAAACCTCGCGCGCACCTGCACTTTCCGCTGCGTCTTGAATCGCTCTTCTTTCAACAGGAGTTGAACCAGATGGAACGCATACAATTACTAAAGGCCCTGTAAATGTTCTGCGGTTATGAACTCTGCGGATGAAGTGTTTTATCATCTCTTCTGCAAGTTTGAAGTCGGCTATAACACCATCCATTAACGGCCTTTTTGCCTCAATCTTTGCTGGCGTTCTTCCAAGCATAAGTTTAGCCTCGTTACCAAACGCGTAAGGAACTATAGTTCCCTTATCATTGATGTAGGCAACAACAGAAGGCTCGTTTAGTACAATTCCCCTTCCCTTTACATATACAAGAGTATTGGCCGTACCAAGGTCAATTGCCATATCTGAAGACATCAGGCCTAAGAAGTTAGCTAGCATTTTGATTTTTCATCCACTTTTTATTTCATTATTTTTCTAATTCTTTACAGCAGAATATGAAAGAATTCTATGCCTAAAACAATAAAAATTTATAGCGCGTACCGATTAATTAGAGATATTTTCATGGCATAAAACCACGCGCTATATTTTTATTTAGCGTTCAAGCGGCACGCTGCCTGCACTCTCTTTGGTCGCTAGTCCTAGCATACGCTCGTCCATACAGTTATAATTAGGCACTGATAGTTAATTCACCTAAGAAATGACTCTTACCTGATTTCTACCATTATTTTTAGCCATATAGAGGGCGTCATCTGCTCTTTTCATTAGTGAGGCAACATCGTCGCTTTCTTGATTCAGTATTGAAAGCCCTATACTCACCGTTTTATAAAGTTCTGAAGCTGAACTATGAGTAATTAAAAAGGGTTTTTCTTCGATAGATTTTCTTATTCTTTCTGCCACCACCATTGCGGCTTCAAGAGAAGCGTTTGGCATTACTATAACGAACTCTTCTCCACCGACTCTTGCGGCTAAATCTGAGGTTCTTATCCCATTGGTTATGCGCTTGGCAAGCTCTACTAAAACCTGATCTCCCACATCATGACCGTATGTATCATTAACCATCTTAAAATGATCCATATCAAGTATCATTAATGAAAGCGGCTTTACATCTTGGTTAGATTTTGAGACAAGATTTTCCAAGTGCGCATTAAGAAAATGGCGGTTATGAAGGCCTGTTAGACTGTCAGTTACGGCCATTGAGAACTTTTGCTTATAATTTGTCTTAATTGCATCTTGATATTTTTTGCGCTTTACTTGCGTTTTAACCCTTGCGAGCATTTCGCTATGATCAATAGGCGCGATCACATAATCATTAACACCAATCTCAAGACCTTTAACTAGTGACCGTTCGTCATCATTATCAACCATAATGATAATTGCTGTTGACCTAGTTTTCTCATTACTTCTTATTTGAGAACATATTCTAAGGCCATCTGCATCGTAAAGCTGCGTGCTGATTATGATTAAATCATAATCTACTGCCAGAGACATTTCCTGTGCTTTTTCGGGTTCTGAACATAGATCTATTCTGTAGAGTTTGCTCAGTTGATCTTGAACTTGTTTTGCCTCTACAACATCATCATCAACAACTAATATTCTTGAATCACTTAGATCAATATCAAAATCAAACCCGCCATTGCCATCAAGTTCCATTGATGAGCCTGTCTTATCACGAAGCCTTAATTCATCTAATATAACCTTGAAACGCACTAAAGACCTAACTCTTGCCAGAAGAGGAACTTCTTTTACGGGTTTTGTTAGGAAATCATCAGCGCCTGATTCAAGCCCTTTTACTCTATCACTTCTATCTGATAGTGCTGTTACCATTACGACAGGAATATGCGCTGTAGCAGGATTTTCTTTGAGCTTCTTACATGTCTCAAAGCCATCCATTCCCGGCATCATAACATCAAGAAGGATTATATCTGGCTTTTTTGTCTTAGTAATTTCTAATGCTTCAAAACCGTCATGCGCCAAGATTACATCATAATACTCATTTGTAAGCAAAGCCTCTAGCAGCTTTAGATTGCGCTCATTATCGTCTACAACAAGAACTTGAGCAGTCATTTGGTTTATCCTACAACTTCTTCGCCAAGAAATTTCTTCACTGTTTTCATAAATGGCACAATTGATATTGGTTTAGAGATATATGCCTCACAGCCAGCAGACATGATTTTCTGCTCATCATCTTTCATTGCAAATGCTGTTACGGCTATAATAGGAATATGCTGAATGGCAGGGTCGCTCTTTATTTTTCTGGTAATATCAAGACCAGAAATTTCTGGAAGTTGAATATCCATCAAAATAAGATCTGGCCTTTGCGTGCTTGCAAATCTTATTGCCTCGATGCCATCTTTGGTTTCTATTGTTTCATAACCGTGCGCATCGAGCAAATCTCTGAATAACTTTAGATTAAGATCGTTATCTTCAACTATTAGTATTTTCTTTCCCATTATCTCAAAGTCTTTAGTAAACGTTGCATTTCATGAACTACAAGATAACGCGGGATAATTAATAATTGATTACTCCAGACGAAATTTGTGGAAATCAATCTATTATTTTAAACATTCTATCAAAGTTTGATAACTCTAGCACCTTCTTAACTGTTCCTTTTGCGCCATGAATAGATACGGCTCCATCTCCAAACTGCCTGTGGACTAATAAGAACATACCAATTCCTGCTGAGTCAAGATACTCAACGTTAGATACATGTATCCCTAGATTCTTACATGAAGATTGGTTCAGTTCTTTTAGAATGCTTTGAAATGAGGCATGATCAGCAAATGTTATCTTGCCACTTATTGTCAAGTCGGCAGAAGTCCCTGTTATTGAAAGATTGTATTCCATTTTCCCTCTGTAATATTTTTATAGTTTACTAAAAAAACTCTATGTCATCATCATCAGTTTTTGCGCTTGCCTGCTCTTCATTTATTTTGCCACTTTTAACTAGGAAAGCATTTTTAAACTCACTTAATGTGCAACAATTTTCGATGTCATTCATTAATGAAACTGCATCTAGGTCGTGCAAATTATCTTGGTTGCGCAGATATTTAACTATCTCAGATATAATCTTAAGTGAGTTATCTATATGTTGACAGCTTCTATCTTGAAACTGCATGTTTATTGTAAGACCGCTTATCGACTTCGAGATTCCCGCTGAAACATCAGCCGCATTATTTAGCAACTTAGAAAAATCTTCATTCTGTTTTAAAAGACATTCTATAAGCAAATTCAGCTTATCCTTTGCAAGAACTTGTTCTGTCATATCAACTGCGGCAACAATTCTTAGATGCTCATAGCTATGTGTGATACTGTGGCCGACCTTACCGATTTTATCACGCATTTCATAAGATAAATCATTGATTTCCGAAGAGATTGATTTGACCTCGTTTGCGACCACGCCAAATCCTTTACCTGCTTCTCCTGCTCTTGTGGATTCTATAATTGCATTTAGAGCCAACATATTGGTTTGACGATTAATTTTCTGGATATGATCAACGCATTGATTAAGGTCTTTTATATGATTCATAGCCTCGCTTATATTAAAAACCAGATTCATTGATGTTTCTGCAAAATCTACTATTCTTTTTACTGACTGATTTAATGTATTCTGAAAAAGGTCTGTAAATTCAAGTAGTGTTACTTTTTCTCCGTTTAGCTCTAATGAGCTTGCCATATCAACTATCTGTCTTACTTGTGTGCCTTGCGAATCTGCACCTTCTGCCAATGTCTGGAACTTCTTGCTTAGCTCATTTGCGCTTTCTTCAATCTCTTTCGCCGTTTTTGCCAACATATCGACAATTGTTTCAAGTGCATTTGCACATATTCCATCTGTTTCAAAGCTATCTACGGAACTGATTTCTTTAGGTTCGCTTGTTTCTTTTACAAGTTTCAATGCTGCTTTATCCATAAGTTTTACCTTTCTATGCTGATGTGCATATTTCTACTATTCTTTTGGGAATATCCTTAAGGGGAAGCTCTTCTTCAACTGCATCAAGAAGTTTCGCCGCTTTTGGCATTCCATAAACCACACAAGACTTTTCATCTTGCCCTAGTGTTTTTGAGCCAGCTCTTCGCATTTCAAGAAGACCTTTTGCGCCATCTTTACCCATGCCTGTTAGTATAACTCCTAAAACGTTTTTATTCGCAATTTTAGCGACCGATGAAAACAAAGCGTCAACTGATGGTTTATGACCAGAAACCAATTCGCCATCATAAAGATGACATACATAACCAATGTTATTAGGTGCCTTTTTAACTTCCATATGCAACCCACCAGGTGCAATATACGCGTTTCCTGAATTAAGAGGCTGCATATTCCTTGCCTCCTGAACCTTTAAGTTGCATATCTTATCTAATCTTGCTGCAAAAGATGCCGTGAAATGTTCTGGCATATGCTGAGTTATTACAACTGGCGGAAGGCTGATAGGCATAACCATTAAAACATCTCTTATTGCTTCAACACCACCTGTTGATGCACCTATGGCTATAAAATCAATATTAGTCTTGCCCGCGAATGCGAGCTTCTTCATTCCCGCAGTATCAGATGGCTGCTTGACTCTGGCTCTAGCGGCAGTTTTTACTTTTCGTATAAGCTCTTCTTTCATTCCAGCTATTGCGTTTGAATCACTGGCGGATGGCTTTGTCATGTAATCAACTGCTCCAATCTCAAGTGCCTCAATCGTAACATCCGCTCCTTTCTTAGTAAGTGTCGATACCATTACTACGGGCATTGGGCGAAGTGCCATTATTCTTTTTAGAAAGTTAATACCGTCCATTTTCGGCATTTCAATATCAAGAGTAATAACATCTGGGTTGAGTTGCTTTATTTTATCTCTGGCATCAAAAGGATCCTCAGCAACACCAACAACTTCTATCTCTGGGTCAGATGACAGTATATCGCTAAATATCGAGCGAATCAGCTTTGAATCATCGACTATTAAAACTTTTATCTTCATTACATCATGCCTCAATCAAACAACTCAATGTCACCCTCAACAGGTTTTTGAACAATAGTTTTAGAAAATTGTGCTTCTTGTTTCTTAATCAGTGCCTCGTCTGTTTCACGAGTTAGCCTTCTAAGCATTACTTTTCCTGTATCGGGATAGTAATTTATTCTTCGAGCGTGTGCTCCACCTAAATCGGAGCCCGCAACTTTAAGGCCTTCGTCTTTTAGGAATTGCAAAACGAACTGAACGTTTTTATCGCCAATCATTGCAGAGTTATTGATTACATTTCCTCCACCAAAAACCTTGACTTCTAGTCTATCTTTTCTGCCGCCTAGCCTCAGAATTCCGTTTATTAATTCTTCCATAGCGTATGCGCCATAACGCGCGGCGTATGATGCATCTCTTGCGACTTCATCTTGCGCTTTGGGAAGAAGAAAGTGGTTCATTCCGCCAATCCCTAGTGCTGGGTCTCTGATACAAGCCGCAACGCATGAGCCTAAAATAGTCATAATAACTTCGTTTGGCTTATTGGTAACATAGAAGTCACCTGAGTATATCTTAACAACAGTAAGCCCTCGCTTTTCGTCATAATATCTCTTATCAGAGCGCGATGGTTCACCATCAAATGCGCTCCAAGTATCGCCCTTACGTTGCTTGAATCCTGTGTTCTTATCTTCGTTTGGTAATGCCATTAATCTATTCGCTGAAATGTTGTTTTGCCTGCACTTTTAAATCTTTTTGCCACATCGAGAAGATTCTCAGAGTGCCCGATGTAAAACCAGCTTTTAGGTTTCAATCTATCTGCAAGCCTTTTGAAGAGATTAAGTTGAGTCTCTTTATCGAAATAAATCGCTACATTTCTGCAAAAAATTACATCGAAGTGGCCATTTATTGGCCAAGATTCAAGAAGGTTAAGCCGATTAAAAGTAATATATTTCTTAAGTTCGTCATTCATGTGGATAGATTCATCTGCCTCATCAATACTCAAATATTTTCTGTAAACTTGAGGTATTTTCTCGAGCTGAGTCATAGAATAAACCCCCTCTTTGCCAGTTTTTAGCATATTCGTATCAATATCTGTTGCGAGTATTTTAATATCCCAACCCGAAGAGCCAGCCGCTGAAAAAAACTTGTGCACCACCATGGCAATAGTATATGGCTCCATTCCCGCAGAACAGCCTGCTGACCATATCCTTATCTTTTTGTCGGCAGGTTTTGAATTAACAATGCCCTGTAACACAGTTTTTTCGAGATGATCAAAGTGATGAGATTCCCTAAAGAAACTGGTGAGGTTAGTTGTAAGTGCATTAATAAACTCACCAATCTCAGGACTGTTAGGACTTTGAACAAGGCGGCAATAGTCACTGAATTTTGTTAGATGAAGTTTTCTTAGCCTTCTTGCAAGCCTCGAATATACCATATCGCGCTTGCTATCGCTAAGCTGAATACCTGTATGTTCATAGACAGTTGCAACAACGAATCTAAAATCATCATCGGTGAATAAAAACTCCCTTTCTTTTTCAGTGACTGCCGCTGCTTTCATTTGAGTATCCTATCAAAACTCTTCCCAGTTATCGTCGAATCCCTCAGATGAACTTGAAGCAACCTTCTTGACTGCTTTAGGCTTGCTTGCAACGTTTACAGTTTTGGCAGGCTGTTTTGAGGTTTTCTCTGGCTTATTGCCCGATACGACTCTTAAATTTGAATGAGATGAAGCTGAGTCAAAAGAATTTGCTTCTGCATCATTGTCATTCATTTTAAAGAACTTCATCATTTTATCTAAGTCTGCGGCCTGTTGAAGCAATGACTGAGCTGCTGCTGTATTTTCTTCAACTAATGCTGCGTTTTGCTGGGTTACTTCATCCATCTGAGAAATTGCCGAGTTTACTTCATCAATTCCAGTGGCCTGCTCTTGGCTTGCTGCTGCAATTTCTGAGATAATATCCGCAACTTTCTTAACTGAGCCAACTATCTCTTTCAGTGTTTCACCTGCCTGATTAACAAGCTCTGAGCCGTTCTTAACCTGCTGGCTAGATTCGCTGATTAGAGCCTTAATCTCTTTTGATGCTGAAGCCGAACGACCCGCAAGCGTTCTAACTTCTGATGCCACAACCGCAAAGCCCTTACCAGCTTCACCCGCTCTTGCCGCTTCAACAGCCGCGTTAAGAGCAAGTAAGTTAGTTTGGAATGCAATCTCATCTATCACACTGATAATATCAGATATTTTCTGCGATGATTTTTCGATTGTTCCCATTGCAGATACCGCATCATCAACAACCCTTCCGCCATTTTCCGCAACATCTCTTGCCTCTGACGCAAGGACATTAGCATTTTTAGCATTTTCAGAGTTATTTCTAACCGTGCCTGTAATTTGCTCCATCGAAGCTGCCGTTTCTTCCAGTGAAGACGCCTGCTCTTCAGTTCTTTGTGATAGATCTGTGCTACCCGAAGCAATCTCATCCGATGCGCTTTGAACTGCATCTGCTGCCTCTTTAACATTTTGCACGACTGATACAAGCCTATCGATTGTTTGATTTAGAGAATCCTTAATTGCTGAGAATGATCCCAAATAATCACCTGTCATTTTATTTGTTAAATCACCATCGGCCAGAGCATTGAGAACAGTTGTACATTCTTTCATGCCCTGTTCATTCTCGATTCTAGTTACAACTTGTTCTGTTGTATCAGTTGCATACATAACAAATTTCTGCAACTCACCCAAAGAGTCATTGATTGGTTGAATATTTGCTTGGAAGTAAGCCATTTTGCCATGATGCGTTTTTAATGAAACCTCTTTCTGAACAGATTTGCCAGATTTTAAAATCACCATTTCACGATCATCCACAAAAGCTGCAAGCGGATAGTGATGGCCTATCTCCTTTTCTGCAAACCCCTTAGCTTCGCCTATTGCTCTTGCAAATACGTTGTTTCCAAATATTGCATTTCCTTCTATTCCCCATTCTATAACAGCATTTGATTGCATTATAGCATCCATTTTTGTTGAAGCCTCTAATGCTCTTTCTTTTGTATCAGTCACATTTGCCTGAATAGATATGAATCTCTCAACTTTTCCATCTGCGCCCATAACTGGGTTGATGGCTAGAGAAATCCAGTAAGGCTCGCCATTTTTATGATAGTTAAGAATCTCATTATAGAATGGCTGCCTTGCGTTTAACTTCTCGCGAATTTCGCGTTTTGTTTCTGCGCTTGTTCCTTTACCTTGCAATATCTCACCCGGTTTTTTGCCTTTAACTTCTTCATATGTATAACCTGTCATTTTGGTAAATCCTGGGTTAACATATTCTATTCTTTCATCTGCATCAGTTATGATAACTGAGTTATCTGTTTCATTCGCCACAAGTGAAAGAAGTCTTACTTCGCGTCTTCTTTCCATTTCATTAGTTATATCCATTGCGGTCTTAACAACCCTAACTGGGCGACCAACAAGGTCTAAAATTGGGCTATAATTTGCTTGAATCCATACTTCTTTGCTGTTTTTGCCAAAACGTCTAAATTCGCCAATTTGTGACTCGCCTTTACGAAGACTTTCCCAGAAAGTCTTGTATTCTGTACTTGATGCGTAGTCTTTTTCGCAGAAAATACTATGATGCTTTCCAATTATTTCGTCTAATGAATAACCCATTACATCTAAGAAGTTCTGATTTGCTGTTGCTATTGTGCCGTCAATGTAAAACTCTATTATTGCCTGAGCTTTATTCATTGATTGAATAATTCCTGCTGCAGTTCCATCTTGCCACTCAACAACTGCACCAAGCCTTTCTCCAGATTTACCAAAGATTGGGTTAGCAATTAAGTTAAAAGAACGCCCCCCAACAAATATTGAAGTTTTATAAGTATCTTGCAGCTTCTCAAGCATAGATCTTTGATGGGCTGGATTTTTATGAAATATATCAATATTTGCACCAACCAAGTTGTTTACATTAAACTGGGGTAGCTCTTTTTGTATATCCTTCTCGTATTCTTTAAGAAAAGTTGTAACGGAGGGGTTCATATAAGTTATATTAAAATTCTCATCTGCCATCATAACATTACTTGTGACGCTATTTATGGCGAGCTTAAGTCTTGCGTTATCCATCACGCCTTTACGAAACTCCTCAAGCGTTCTTGACATATCGCCAATTTCATCTTTGTCTGATGTGTATCTAACACTCGCATTCTGGCCATCAGATAAAAGAGCCATTGTCTCACTAGTTGCATGGATTCTTTTGATTATTCTTCTCGCAAAAAATGTTCCGAATACACTAATTAGAAGCACAATGCCTGTTGCAATCATTATAAAGTTACGAGTTGCATGAGATACAGGTGCCATAACTTCGTCGTAATTCATTTCATAGAGCAGAGCATACTTAACATCATCAAACTTAAAATCTTCGTATGCCGTAACAACATGATTTCCATTAAAATCTCTGGCATCGGTATTTATACCTTCATTTTCTGCAAGGGCCTGTTTTACTTCTTCAGTATCTATTTTTTGTTTTAATATTGTCGATTCTTTTGAGAAGCGGTGGTCATTTCTCATTAGGCCATCTTCTCCAACTAGCAATAACTTGCCTGTTTCGCCTAACCCTTCAGATTTATTGAACATATCGTTCATACGCTTGATAGGCATTTGGTATATCAAAGCACCGATATACTCACCATTTGCATCTTCGATTGGACGGCCAATGAATGAAGCTGGTGCACCATTGCTTGGTGCATATGCTTCAAAATCAACGAATGAAACTTTCTCAGCATCTTTCTGCGCCATGATCTTATTGTAAACTTTGGCAAGTCCTGAATCGCTATATTCACCAGCCTTTAAGTTGGTTGCAAAATCCAACTCTTTATACGCTGAGTAAACAATATTACCCGCTTTATCTATTATGAATATGTCATAATAATCATTTTCTAGTAAAAACTCGCGAATATATGGGTGATATTTAGCGTGAGCTAGACTATAACTTGACCCGTCACTTGCTGCATCAAGAAGATGCTTTTTACCTGCCGAGTTAGGGTTCTGAGAGATATATAAACTTTGAAGTATTCTTGTTTTATCCCCCTGAATTTCCTGCCATGATGATTCGAAACTTTTTGCAGCATCAATAATGAATGGGTTATCAGCTAGGGCATGTAGATCCCCTGCAATATCATTCATGAAAATTTCAAGCTCTGTTTCTTTATCTTCTAACTTTGATACCATCATATTTTTTGTAGATAGCTGGGCTGTAGCTTTTAACTCATAAGTTGAATATGTCGCTATTGCGCCGCCACATACCAACGAAAAGCCCGTGATTATTAGGGGAAGTTTTACTGAAAGTTTCATTATTTTTACTCCTGCTACATTATTATTGATTATTTACTTGAGCTTGTATCGACGCGACATCCACCAGTTTTTCCACATCCAATAGAACCACCATTCTATCTTCAACCGCTATCAGGCCTGTTATAAATTGCTTATCCAGACTACCTTCTCTGTCGGGTGCATCTTTTATCTCTTCTGTTTCAACCGTTAGAATATCTGAGACCGTATCTACCAAGAGGCCGATTGTTCTATCTCCCACCGCGAGAATAACAACAACGTGCTTATCTGTGGCCTCTGTCAAACCGCCGCCAAAGCGTGCCCTCAGATCAAATATTGGAATTACGACTCCGCGCAGATTCAAAACTCCGCGCATATACTCAGGAGAGCTTGGCAATCTGGTTGTTTCTGTCCAGCCTTTAACCTCTCTTACTTTCATTATATCTACGCCATACTCTTCGTCCCCAACCGTGTATGTTAAGAACTGCTGAGATGATGAGCCGACGGCATCAACCCTTGCCTTATCTGGCTGGTTTTCTGCTACTTGCATCGCCGCTTCTGACATTTTAAGCACTCCATTGATTCTGTTATTTTTTAAAATTTATTCTAGTGAAAATTACGCCGCTTCGAGTATCTGCCCCCCCATATTCTTATTGGTTGCAATTTCTGCAAGCCCAGCAACATCTAATATCAGTGAAACTTTGCCGTCTCCTAATATTGTTGCCCCTGAAATTCCCTTGATTGGATCTGAATTTTCTTCCAGCGATTTGATAACAACTTGCTGCTGCCCAACCAACTCATCAACCACTAGGCCGATTTGCTTATTACCTGCTTCAACTAACACCACCAACGCCTGAGAGGCATCAGCTACTGCATTTTTGATATTAAAAAATTTATATAAATAATGAACAGGGATAAAATCTCCCCGAACACTTATTACCGAACTGCCATCTGCGATTCCTTTAACTTCATTTGGCTTGGGGCGCATTGTTTCAACAATATTGCCTATCGGAATTATGTAGTGCTCATTTGCAACTCTTACTATCATGCCATCAAGAATAGCAAGCGTAAGTGGTAATGAGATTGTAAATTTTGAGCCCTGCCCTGGAGTATTAGTAACCAACACTACACCACCTATGCTTTCGATGTTTCTTCTTACAACATCCATTCCAACGCCTCTGCCTGAAACGTCGGTTACGCTATCGGCCGTTGAAAACCCTGGTGCAAAAATAAGCTGATCTATTTCATTGTCAGATAAGTTAGCATTCTCAGCAACTACGCCCTTTTCGATTGCTTTTTTGAGAACCTTCTCGCGGTTGATTCCATTGCCGTCATCGCTTACTTCTATTACAACTCGGCCGCCTCTGTGCATTGCCGCCAAGAATATCGTCCCTTGCTCGGGCTTGCCTGCTGCTGCTCTTACATCTGGTTTTTCGACTCCATGATCTACCGAGTTTCTAATCATGTGAGTCAACGGGTCTGATAACTGTTCTATAATGGTTTTATCGACTTCCGTTGATTCTCCATCAATTTCCAGCTTGATATTTTTGCCTAATTGGCCAGAGAGATCACGAACGAGTCTTGGCATTCTCGAGAATATTGATTTTACTGGCTGCATTCTGATTGCCATAACGGCTTCTTGAAGCTCTCTCGTGTGTTGACTTAGTTCTTCAACACCCGTCATAATGCCCGCATATTGATTAGAAGGAAGGCTCGCGGTCTGCATTCTAAGCATAGCCTGAACGATTACGATTTCACCCACCATATTGATAAGCCTATCTACTTTATCAATATCAACCCTGATTGAAGTTGCCGCTGCGGCAGCACCAGACTGCGCTTGCGCGTTAGCCGACTGCCCTGTAAGCCCTCCACCTGCCTGTGACTGAGCTTTAGCGGCTTGCGGCTTCGCTTCTGCTACTGCTTCAGCCTCTAATCTTGATACTTCTTGTTGTTTGCTTTCCTGCGAATTTTCTAATTCCTGAATTTCTAAATCGCACTCATCTTCGACAAACTCAAAAACTTCTTTAAGAGCGTCTATGCCTTTGTCGGTTTTTACAATTACTTGCCAACTTAGATAACAGGTTTCGGCGTCTATCTTATCAAGAGCTGGAAGAGATGACATATCAACGCTTACTTCGCATTCACCAACTTTTTTAAGTTCGCGGAGCATCAATAGCGGCTCACTGCCAGTTAGCAACATATTTGAATGCGGCTTAAACTTTACGTTGAAATGCTTGATTCCCGAAGAGGCAATCTGAGAGCCTTTCAAATCCACCCCTATTTTTGCAGAGCCACCAGCAGAAGGCTGCATTCCGCATAAACGTTCTAGCTCGGTCTTTACATCATCACCGAATCCTTCTGGAGTTGAAGTATTATTCTGCGCTGCCACCACCATTTTATAAACCACATCACGCGCTTGTAGCAGAGCACTTACGACTTCTGGTGATACCGCAATTTGGCCTTCTCTTACTTTATCTAATAAAGCCTCTAATATATGAGTGAATTTTGCTATTTGGGTCAAACCAAATGCACCCGCACCACCTTTTATTGAATGAGCACATCTAAATATTGCATTTAAATCATCAAGATTTGCAGAATCTCCATCAAGACCAACTAACTTTTCTTCCATATCTTCGAGAAGCTCGAAGCATTCAGATATATATGTCTCTTTAAATCGTTGGAGATCATCCATATACTATCTCATAAACCACATACTTTATTGACGACTTGAACTAATTTCTCTGGACTGAATGGCTTTACTATCCACCCTGTTGCGCCTGCTGATTTTCCTTCCGCTTTTTTACTCTCATCTCCCTCTGTGGTTAACATCAGAATCGGAGTAAATTTGTGCGCGGGATCAGCTCTCAAAGCCCTTATCAACTCAAAACCGTTCATATTTGGCATGTTAAGATCGGTAATTACCACATCAGGCTTGAATCCAGAGATTACACTCAGGGCATCTTTTCCATCCACCGCCTCTCTTAGTTCGAATCCTGCATTTTTAAGGGTAAACGTAACCATATCACGCATTGTTTTTGAATCATCTACCGTTAAGATCTTCTTGCTCATTACTTACCTTTCCTGCCTTGTTTTGACTTAGTTATTTTTTGAGATGAATCACCTTGCTCTACTTCTTCAGATTTTTGTTCTAATAAAACGGTTTCAAGCCCCATATCTTTTATAATCTGGATAAATGGTTCAGAAGGACTTACTAACCTCAAATCTGGGTTTTTCTGCATCACTGATGCTATAATCTGCAAGCAAGGCGTTGTTGCATATTCAACTTTTGAAGCATCAATAGAGCTATATGCACCTTCTTCTTCTCTAAATTTTTGTAAGAGAGAAGTTGCAACTTTAATATCTAAAACTTTGTCTAGCTCAAGCATCACAACACAACAAAAAAGGTTTGGTACGCAACTAAACCTTAATAGAACAAACTGTTTAAAGAAAGGTAAATCCCTAAAGATGGCTCAGTTGTGGATAATCATTAATTGCCTATCTTAAGTTGAGCGGATTTGCTAAGTTTTTCTATAATTTTGAGAAATCCATTTGCCGCTCTATCTAGATTTTCTTCTGATAAAATTTCTTTTGTGAAGGCAGGGTCACTAAGATTTGCTTCATGACTATGCGTATAAAGCCAAGCCATAAAGTTGACGGCTTCCTCCCTATCTGGAGCCTTTACCTCGCCTCTTTCTATGCGCGATATAAGGTTGGCAATTTCATCACTCGCAGGATTAAACGGCGAAAGAGATAGAAGATTCTTAAAAAACATCGGCGATACACAGGCGGCGTGCTTGCCTAACAAACCAGCTTCAAAACAAGCCGTTCCAGAAACTGATACTGTAAGAACTGCTTTATCCAGTAATTTAAATGTGTCATAAAATGGGTCAACAAGTCTCACTGACGGAATTTTCTTTAATGCTTTATAAAACGAAATTCCTCGATTTCCTAGCGCGTTACTGTGCTCTTTAACTAGCACTTTATAGCCCGATGGGGCATTTCTTGCCAAATTAACCGCAAGCTCTAATTGATTCGTATGGTATTCACCCAAAACATCAACCGATGCTTCTGGCTGAACGTGAAGCAAAAGCAGTATATATGGTGAATTTGTATATTCTTCTGGATTTTCAAAGAAATTAAACCGCTTAGATATTTGATAATTAAACACCTCTTTAATGCGTATCTTTATCAGCTCGGAAATTGGAAATGCCGTTTCATCATGATTATCAAGATCATATTCACTGATTCTTTTAATAAGCCTTTTGAACCACTCTAATCTGGGAAGTGGAATTCGCCTTAAACTATAAAAATAAAATGGCTTGAGCTTTTTTTGCTTAAATTCGTCTAGGAAATCAGAAGCCCATTTTCTGGCATCATCCGAGAAATCTCCAGATGAGGCTATCAGGTTGTTATCTATACCATCAAAAAAGGTAAATCTTGTGGATGGAATCCTTATTGTGTGGGGTGCATAACTCTTTACGCCCGTCTTGCGGCATACAAAATCCGCGATTAAATCAATTGCCCATGTTCTCTCACCAAAGTATATTTCAATCTTATTTGCGGAAATAAACTTTTCAATCTCTCTGGCTGAAACTGAAAGATAGCGAATTGCATAATCTTCAGGTTTATTTCTGATCAACCTATCCGATAAAATTATACGGTTGATTGTTGTTTGAGAAAACAGCTCTATTGCTTTCAAGTTTTCAACTTCATTACTATAGAGCGGTCTATCATTCTGCCACTCTTTCGCATAATTAGTAATATCAAGGATTCTTTGTTGAGAGACTCCATTTTCTAGAAGCCATTTTGTCCATCTTTTGCCAGTTGATAGCCAGAAAACCTTGTGTTCTCCGCTTTTTTCCAATCGGGTTGCGATTCCATGAAAAACCATTGTACGACGGAAACTTGTTGTAAATAAAATGTTCATATAGGCTTTTTTGATAAATAATATTTGAAAAGAAACATAAAAATAAAGCTGGATAGCAAGGCTATTGCGGCACCCGTGAAAGAAAACAGATGGATAAGAATTATATCCAAAACAATGCAGAATATTAGCGTTATGGCTGTTGAGAGCAAGAGTAATTTATCCTTACCTGCAACATAAAGCGATAAATGAGGTATATCGGAAATACTATACATTGCAACCGCAGGCACTAGCAGCCAAAAAAGATGAATGTTTTTTATATAGTCATCCTTACCCGTAAGCCATAAAAGAGGATTAATCGCAGCAACCGCAACAATGCTAACTGCAATAGAAATTATAATTACCGATTTTGAATGCCTCTTCTTAAAAATTTGGTATTCCACCATATTGCCCTCTTTGTAGCTTCTGGTTAAATCTGGCAGATATATCATTGTTGTTGCACTATAAACCAGCGACTGTATAGACTTGGCAAGAGTTGCGAAGAATACATATACACCAACATCTGAAAGTCCGTGTAGCTTATTCAGAATGAATATATCTGCATTTTGAATGAGGAGGGTGCAGATTCCACTTAGGAAAAAGAAGGAGGATGTTTTTGCGCCGTTCTTGATCCATAACCTATCTATCGGGGCAATCTTACCCTTAGCCCATGGCAACTTTCGAAACCCAAAAAATGCAAATGATATACTTAGCAGAACTCCAGAAATCCATGCAATCCAAACATATTCTATTGAGGGAGTAATAACGCCAGCTAAAAACAACGCCGCAACTATATAAGACCACAATCCACCCCTTATAAATAAAGCAATGGCAGCAGATAAAGGCTTCTTAGAACAGATCAGAAATCTATATGTTTCTTGGGCTAATAGTTCTAATATTGCAAGGGCAATGAACCATCCTAAGTATTGCCAAGGTGCAAAACCGAGTGCGAAACAAAGCAAAAAGAATGGTGCAAAAACCATTACTGCGAATAGGTGGCAAAGCCCTTGCCATTTTATCATTCTAACTTGATTTACTGGCGTTGCAGTTACTATCTCTCTAGTGGTGTAATGGTATAACTCATAGCCAAATGCAAACTGTGCAAGAGCTGTTATACTGACCATGAGTCCGTATGCACCAACATCTTCTACTGGCAGATAGCGTGATAAAATTATGAGCAGAACAAACTTTCCACCCAATGTTGCCATTCTAAGAAGCATTGTAATCAATCCAACGGGGATTGATTTTATAAGCCTATTCGCAGTTTTCATATATATCTGGTAAATGAATAAAGATTGCTGAGAATATACTTATGATATTCATTTACAAGTAATTCCGTAGTTCCCTTATACTTCCACCACTCTGAAATTTTTATATTCTCAGGAAATACAGGGTGGGGAATTATATTGATTTCGGGCATTGCTTGGTTGAATTCAACCAGACTTCTTGGCATGTGATAACTTGCAGTTACAACCCTTACTGATTTTACATTTTGTCTTCTTACCCAAATTGCCGTTTCTCTTGCATTACCAACCGTATCGCCTGCCTCTCTACCCAATGATATTCTTGATTTATCAATCTTATTTAGGGGATAGCCGATACTTAAAAGTAATTCGTCTACGGTAACGCCTTTTCCTACTCCAGAGATGAAAAGATCGGGAGCCATTCCCCTAACATATAAGCCAATTCCTGTTGTGACTCTGTCACTTCCTCCAGTTAGAACAACTATTGCATCGGTTTTGGTTGAATCATCGTGGACTTGCAGTGGAATACTAATCAGATAGTAAACAAAACCTGCTCCCCAGATAATTACTGAGATTACCAAAATAGAAATTAGCTTGCGAAATAGCCAATACATGAAACAATTAAAAATCAGGTTTGAGAAGATAGCATCTTAACAACAGTTGTTCTTGCTGCAAAATATGCAACAAAGGCCGTAAATGCTAGAACCATAAACATCGCAAATATATGAATAAAAGATATTCTAAACATTGGAAAATCTAGCCAGTCCATGCCGCTTGCAAACAGGCCTAACGGAAATAAAGTTAAAAACGCGGCTAAAATTCCAGTAATAGTTCCTTTGAGAGTTATAATCATTGCATTCTTCTGAAACTGATTTGCAACATAATCATCTGTCGCGCCGATGAAGCTAAGAATCTCGACCGAACCCGAATGTAGCTTAAGGCTTGTTCTTGCAACTAAAATAACTATGCTAACCACAACGACTGAAACCAAAACAACTACACCTATGGCAACTGCCTGAGTTCCTCTCGCTATACGGTTAAGGCTTGCCATCCACTCCTCATTGCTACCAACTTCTATTCTGGAGTTTATTTCAGACATTTTCTTAGCAAGTTGCGCGGTGTTAATTGAAAATCCCTCAGTAATTCCCGCTTCAATTATTATTGGAAGAGGTAGAGAATCAATAACGTTACCCTTACCGAGCCATGGCTCAACCATTTCTTTAACTTCTGCATCACTCAGGATATTGACTTCATTAACAAACTCTTGGGTCTTCAAATATGAAACTACGCTTGCACTATCTGCATCTCTAGTTGAGGAGTCGCCTGGAATTTGAATCGTTATACTCTCTGAAAAACCTGTACTTTTAGCTGCAACATAATGATTAAGGTTGATTGCAACAATCATTGCTGTGCACGCCAGATAAACCATGAATGCAATTATCCATGGCATCATGCGATTAGCATCATCCTGACTAAGCGGGAAGTCTGGCTTAAACTTTAGCAGTTTGGATAAGGTTATCCTCATTTTTGATTTCTCAACTTACTATTGAACTGTCCATAGAATACATATAGCAACACACCCGCCAAGAACCACAATTTCAGCCTAACAAATGTCTCCCATGGCATTCCAGAAATCAAATAACCACAAGCAAGGATTCCTAGAATCGGGGTAAATGGCATAAACGGAGTCTTAAACGGCCTTTCTAAATTCGGCTCTTTATAATATAGGTAAAGCACGCTGAAACACACCACAGAAAATGCACTTAAAGTTCCGATACTGCAAAGTTCGCCCAAAACCTGAATAGGGGTTAAGGCTGAGGCAAAAGCAATAATCAATCCAACCACCATAGTATTGATATGTGGGGTCATATACTTTTTATGAACCTTGCTAAACATTGGTGGAAGTAGTCCATCGCGTGACATCACAAAGAATATTCTAGTTTGGCCATAAAGAGTCACCAACATCACAGAACTTAAGCCAGTAATCGCACCAATTTTAATTATGAAAGAAAACCAAGGCATATTCATCGCATCAACACCAACAGCCATCGGATCAGGAACATTCAACTTGCTGTAATGCACAACACCTGTAAGAACCGCTGAAACTAGCATATAAATTATTGTGCATATAACAAGCGAGCCAAGAATACCTATAGGCATATCTCTTTTAGGGTTTTTCGCCTCTTGCGCGGCCGTTGAAACCGCTTCAAATCCGATATATGCAAAGAAAATTATGCCCGCTGCGCGTAAAATACCGCTATACCCATACTCGCCTTCAACTCCCGTGTTTTCTGGAATGTAAGGAGTCCAGTTTTCCATATTGATGAAGCCAACTCCAAATAAAACGAAGGCAATAATCACAACCAGCTTAACTATAACTATGAAATTATTTACGTTAGCCGATTCATTCACACCAACTATCAAAAGAGTTGTAACGGCTAAAATGCCCAGAAATGCAGGAAGGTTGAAAAGTGCAGTTGTAACCGTTCCATCCATCAAGGTAACTTCAGCACCGTAAGGCGCCGTCAATATGGGGGGAATGACTATGCCAAAATCCCTTAAAAAACTAACCAAATATCCAGACCAACCCACCGCTACAGTTGCAGAAGAAAGCCCATATTCGAGTATCAAAAGCCAACCCATCACCCAAGCAAAGACCTCACCCAAAGTCGCATAGGAATAGGTATATGCACTCCCTGACACTGGTAGAACCGATGCAAGCTCTGCGTAACATAAACCCGCGAAAGCACATGCTATGCCCGCCAAAACGAAAGAAAGAGTAATTGCAGGACCTGCATGCTGCGCTGCCGCCGTTCCAGTCATCACAAATATACCCGCACCGATAATACAGCCTATACCAAGACTAATAAGATTGAGTGGGCCTAAAGTTCTTTTCAGATGCGACGATTCGCCTTCTGACTGAATTTGACTAATAGATTTTTTGACAAAATAACTCTTTATATTCATTGCTTTACTGCCATTCCCCGTCTTGTTAATAGACTTTATTTTTCATTTTCGACCATCCTAAGTACCAAACGGCATAACTAATATCAACAATATTTCCTCTTTTTTAATTATTTTAAGCCATACCGAACCCAAGATATTATAAACTTTACGTTAACAGGAGTTTTTAAAATGGTGCAATCTACTTGCTTGGGATTTCCTAGAATAGGTGCTAAAAGAGAGTTGAAAAAGGCTTTAGAGAGCTTTTGGAAAGGCGAAATAGATGAGAGGCAACTTCTTGAAGAAGGCAGCAAAATCAAAGCCCATAACTGGAAATTACAAGCTGAATCTGGAATAGACCTGATACCATCCAATGATTTTTCATATTATGATCAAATGCTTGATACTGCATGTATGGTTGGTGCTATCCCTGAAAGATTCGCATTCTCTGGCAATAAAATTGATGTCAAAACCTACTTTGCAATGGCTAGAGGCAATGAAAAAGCAACCGCTATGGAGATGACCAAGTGGTTTGATACCAACTATCATTACATCGTTCCTGAACTCAGAGATGGGCAAAAATTTTCATACTTATCAACAAAGGCTGTTGATGACTTTAAAGAAGCTCAAAAACTAGGCGTTATAACCAAGCCAGTTTTAATTGGTCCAATCACCTTTTTAATGCTTTCTAAAATGCCTTCAGGTGGCAGCACACTTTCGCTTTTAGATGCGCTTTTGCCCGTTTATCAAAAAGTCTTGGAAGAACTGGAAGCAGCAGGCGCAGAGTACGTTCAGATTGACGAACCATGTTTGGTTCTGGATTTAAATGAAGCGGCAAAGAAGGCTTACAAAACAGCTTACGCAACACTTATGAAGGGTCGCAAAGCTAAAATATTCCTTGCGACATATTTTGATTCTATCGCTGAAAACCTTCCTTTAGCAATCGAACTTGGTGCAGATATTCTTCACATAGATCTTGCGAGAAAGCCTGAGCAACTCGATAGCACTTTAAAAGCCTTGCCTAAAAATATGAGCTTATCTCTTGGACTAGTTGACGGCAGAAACATATGGAAAAGTAATCTTGAAAAACTATCCATAACTGCAAAAAAAGTTGCAGACTCAATTGGTCATGAACGAGTTATTATTTCTTCCTCATGCTCTTTGATGCATTCTCCTGTTGATTTAAATAACGAAACAAAACTTGATTCAGAACTAAAAAGCTGGCTCGCCTTTGCCACCCAAAAACTTTTAGAAATCAATGCAATCAAGCAAGTTGTAAGCGGTAATGAAAGTAAAGTTGCAAGCATTTTAGCTGATAGCAAGAAATCTAATGAATCGAGAGCGTCATCATCTAGAATTCACAATCCTGCGGTTAAGGATAGATATAGCAAAATCAGTTCAGATATGCTTTCTCGTAAAAGCCCATTCCCAAAAAGAATTGGCTTGCAGCAAGCAAAACTGAAGCTCCCAATGCTTCCTACAACTACAATTGGCTCTTTTCCGCAAACTGCTGAAGTTAGAGCGGCAAGGGCTGAGTTTAAAGCATCTAAAATCGATGCAAAAGCATATGATGCATTCATAGCTAAAGAAACTGAGAACTGTATAAAAGCACAAGAAGAAATGGGTATCGATGTTCTTGTTCACGGTGAATTTGAGCGTAACGACATGGTTGAATATTTCGGTGAGCAACTCTCAGGCTTTTTATTTACTCAAAATGGATGGGTGCAAAGTTATGGCTCTAGATACGTTAAGCCGCCTGTAATTTTTGGAGATGTATCTCGCCCTAGCCCAATGACTGTTTTCTGGTCTGAGTTTGCGCAAAGCAAAACTTCTCTGCCAGTTAAAGGAATGCTTACAGGCCCAGTTACAATCTTACAATGGTCTTTCGTGCGCGATGATCAACCACGCGAAGCAACCTGCAAACAAATTGCGCTTGCTATTCGCGATGAAGTTGCCGACCTAGAAAAAGCTGGCATTAACGTCATACAGATTGACGAACCCGCCATTCGAGAAGGACTTCCCCTTAGAAAAGCTGACTGGAAATCATATTTAAGATGGGCTGTTGACTCATTCAGGTTATCTGCGGCGGTGGTTAGAGATGAAACCCAGATACACACTCACATGTGCTATTCTGAGTTTAACGATATTATTGCTGAAGTTGCTGAAATGGATGCTGACGTTATCTCGATAGAAACATCACGCTCTCACATGGAGCTTTTAGACGCGTTTGTTGATTTTAAATATCCCAACCAGATTGGCCCAGGTGTTTACGACATACACTCTCCAAGAGTTCCAGATCAAAAAGAGATGGAAGATCTGCTCGAAAAAGCACTCAAAGTTCTTGCCCCTGAGCAAATTTGGGTTAACCCAGACTGCGGTCTAAAAACTCGTGGATGGAAGGAAACCAGAGCAGCTCTAGAGAAAATGGTTGCAGCGACTAAAAAACTTCGCACAACACTTTCTGCAAAAGGTAATGTGGCATAGAATGTCTATCGATTCTGAAGAAGCCCCGTTTAGCATTGATGAGCTGTTCTTTTCAAGAACAGATAAGCGGGGGATTATTCAGGCTGGTAACATAATTTTCCAGCGTATAAGTCAATATGAGTGGGGTGAACTGCTTATGAAGCCCCACAATATTATCAGGCATTATGACATGCCCAAAGCTGTTTTCTATCTGTTATGGGACTTTATTAAGCAAGGCAAGCCAATTGGCGCTTATGTCAAAAATCGCGCAAAAGATGGAAGATATTATTGGGTTTTTGCAATCGTCACACCAATAGAGGATGGATATTTATCAGTCAGACTTAAGCCTAGCAGTGAATTCTTTCCTATCGTGAATGATGCCTATAAAGCCCTGCTTGATTATGAGAAACAAAATAAGGTTACTCCAAAAGAAAGCTGTGAGCATCTTCTGGGAATGCTCCAAAATCTTGGTTTTGGTAGTTACGATGAGTTTATGGCGATTGCAATAAGAAAAGAGATTGACTCAAGAAGCGAAAAACTAGGCCAAATTAGAGATGAATTTAATGAGCGTTTTGAGGAGCTGACTTCCAGAGTGAACTCAGTAATGAAAGAAACGACAAATATTTTATCTTCTTATGAGAGCAATAAATATGTTCCTATGAACTTAAAGATAAAATCATCTCGACTTGGTGAAGAAGGAAAAGCAATAAGCGTTATATCTTCTAACTTTAGTGTTGTATCCGCTGAAATACAGAACGAAATAAGCACATTTTACGAATCTGCAAAACAGATGTTCAACAAAATTTATGAAGGACAATTTCTAATATGCACCGCCAAGATGCAGCAAGAAGTTGCTGACTCATTTAAGAATGAATCCTCAAATGGTTATGATGAAACTCAAGATAACGTTGCAGAGATGAAGAAGTTAGAAATGCAGCGCAAGGAATATTACGAAAGAACAATTTCAAGCCTAAATCAGATTAAAAGCAACATATCAAACTTCAGCGAGAATTGTAATACTATGAAGCGATGTGTTACTAGCCTTGAAGTAATAAGGGTTATGGGCAAAGTTGATTCTTCGCGCATTAGTAATAAAACAATGGGACTAGGCGAGTTAATCGATGAGCTTGGCCTATTTCAGCAAAGTTTAGCTAAAAGCATTTCTGAGATAGAAAAGTATAATAATTTTATGCTACATGATGCAAACCATCTTCTTGAATCAATTTAAAACACTTAGGCTTTGCGGTGGAATATTTTACCCTTGAGAAAATCTTTTCCAGAATATCAAAACTATCAGAGGTATCAGCAATAATCGGCTGGGATAGCGCGACCACAATGCCAGATGGTGCAGCACAGGCAAGAGCCGAGCAAATATCTGAGCTTGGAATAGTAATTCACGAAATTATTACAGATAAAAAAGTTGGCGAGCTTATTAAAGCCGCGAAAGATAAACAAGATTTATTGAATAGTTGGCAAATCGCCAATTTAAAACTGATAGAAAATAGATACATTCACTCTAACGCCGTTCCTGCCGAATTGGTTGAAAAGCTGTCATTAGCGTGTAGCGAGAGCGAATTTTTCTGGCGTACTGCAAAGCGTAATAATGACTATGCTGGATTTAAACCTTATTTCAGTAAAGTTATAGAACTCAGCAAGCAAGTTGCTGATATTAAAAGCGATATACTATCCTTAAGCCCATATGATACTATGCTTGATATGTATGACATGGGCAGAACTTCCGCCGAGTTGGATATAATTTTCGCGGATCTTGAGGATTTTCTTCCCTCATTTACAAACGAAGTTATCGATAACCAGAAACCATTTTCTGCTGTTAAAGGTGATTTTCCGATAGAAATTCAGAAACAGCTGTTCCACGACGTGATAGAAAAAATCGGTTTTGATTTTAAGAAGGGCAGGCTTGATGAAAGCTCTCACCCCTTTTGTGGTGGCGTTCCATCTGATATAAGAATCACAACCCGCTATAAGCAAGATGAATTTGCCAGTGCACTTATGGGCGTCATCCACGAAACTGGACATGCCATGTATGAGGCTGGCCTCCCTGAAGAATATCGCTATCAGCCCGTCGGGCAGTGCAACAATATGACAATGCACGAAAGCCAATCGCTATTTCTTGAGATGCAAATATCACGCACTACTGAATTTATAAAATTCCTGAAACCTATATTAGAAAAATATTTTGGTAATAATCCATTATTTGAAGAATCAAATCTTTACAGAAGCTATACGGCTGTTGAAAAAGGTTTTATTAGAGTTGACGCCGACGAGGTGACTTATCCGCTGCATATCATTTTACGATATAAGTTAGAAAAAATGATAATAAATGAAGGTGTAAGCGTTGATGAGCTTCCTGAAATATGGAACGAAGAGTTTAAAAAGTTATTTGGAATGGAAGTGCCAGACTATTCAAAAGGTATAATGCAAGATATTCATTGGCCAGATGGCGCATTTGGCTATTTCCCATCTTATACTATGGGCGCACTACTTGCCGCACAGTTAAAAAGTAAGATTACGAAGGATATACCAAATTTAACATCGCAAATAGAATCAGGAAACTTTAAGCCTATGTTTGAATGGCTTCGCAAGAATTTCCACGCTAAAGGCTCATCTTTACTAAGCTCAGATGCTATTGCAATAAGCTCAACAGGTTACAAAATCTCAACTGACGCATTTAAAGAATACCTAACCTCAAAATATAAGTCATAATGAATTCGATAATTGCAATATCTGTTGGTGCAGTGCTAGGCACACTGTCACGCTATTTCACTACACTTTATATTGGGAAAATATCAACTTCTAGCTTTCCCTATGCAACATTGCTTATCAACGTTTCTGGCTCGTTTGTTATGGGCGTTTTATCCGCCCTGCTTGCAACTAAAATGGCTGGAAATCAAGAGCTGAAAAACCTCGCCATGATTGGCTTTCTTGGCTCTTTCACTACCTTTTCAGCATTCTCTCTTGATTCAATCAATCTGATAAAAGAAGGATTATATAACGAAGCATTAATCTACATTTTTGCTTCAGTTTTCCTCTCTATCGCAGCACTATTTATCGGAATAATCATCACTCATAAATTTTGCTAGCTTGCTACTTTTGATTTCTCAGAACGCTTACGCATATTAGGATCTAAAATCTTTTTACGCAGACGAATAGACTTCGGAGTAACTTCCACCAACTCATCATCATCAATATATGATATTGCATACTCAAGAGTTAAAGCCTTTGGAGGAGTAAGTTTAATAGCCTCATCTTTGCCTGAAGCTCTGACGTTTGTAAGCTGCTTTGCGCGAAGTGCGTTTACTTCCAAGTCATTATCGCGGCTATGTTCGCCGATAATCATGCCTTCATATAACCTATCACCCGGTGAGGAGAACATAAAGCCTCTATCTTCGAGATTCCATAGAGCATAAGCAACGGCTTCACCCTGACCATTAGAGATTAATACGCCATTTCTTCTGCCAGCAACATCGCCTTTGTAAGGTGCGTAAGAGTGAAATAATCTACTCATAACGCCTGTTCCGCGTGTGTCGGTTAAGAATTCACCCTGATAACCAATTAAACCTCTTGATGGAACATGGAAAATGATTCTGGTTTTTCCACCACCTGATGGGCGCATTTCGGTCATTTCACCTTTACGTTGCGCTAGTTTCTCAACTACCACTCCGCTATATTCGTCATCAACATCAATGACTACTTCTTCAATAGGCTCTAATAAGTTTCCTGCATCATCTTTCTTGTAAAGAACGCGAGGCCTTGAAACGGAAAGCTCAAAGCCTTCGCGGCGCATGGTCTCGATTAAAACGCCTAGTTGCAACTCTCCTCTTCCACCGACTTCAAAAGCATCTTTTTCTTCAGTTTCTTTTACCGAGATTGCGACATTACCCTCAGCTTCTTTCATAAGCCTGTCGCGAATAAGGCGAGATGTAACTTTAGTGCCTTCTGTTCCAGCTAATGGAGAGTCATTTACACTAAATGTAATCGCCATAGTTGGTGGATCAATCGGATTTGATTTAATCGGTTCTGCAACCTCCATATCGGCAATGGTGTCTGAAACGGTCGCGTCAATCATACCCGCAATTGCGATAATATCCCCTGCGATTACCTCATCAACAACGATACGCTCAACACCGTTAAATGTCATGAGCTTTGTAAGCCTTGCCTGCTCAACCTCTTTACCATCTGTCTTTAATGCTTTAACACGGTTGTTTATCTTTGCTGTACCTGAGTAAACCTTACCTGTGAGGATTCGACCAAGAAAATTGTCAGATTCCAGAATTGTTGCAAGCATCGAAAAAGGAGCGGTTTTATCAACATTTGGGGCTGGAACATGCTTGATAACCAAGTCAAATAAGCAGTTTAAATGCTCCCTATTATCATTTAGATCCATCACCGCCCAACCATTACGGCCAGAGGCATAAACTGTTGGAAAATCAAGCTGTTCATCAGATGCGTCAAGTGCCGCAAACAAGTCAAAAACCTCGTTATGCACCTCATCTATACGTGCATCTGGTCTATCAACTTTATTGATTACTACGATTGGCCTTAAACCTAGTCCTAACGCCTTGCCAAGAACAAATTTAGTTTGGGGCATTGGCCCTTCCGCTGCATCTACTAGAAGCAATACACCGTCTACCATAGATAGAACACGCTCAACTTCACCACCAAAATCTGCGTGACCAGGGGTATCCACAATATTGATTTTATAATCTCCCCAATTAACCGCCGTACACTTAGCAAGAATTGTAATTCCACGCTCTTTTTCTAGGTCGTTAGAATCCATGATTCTTTCTGCAACCTGTTGATTTTCTCTAAAAATACCGCTTTGTCTTAACATTTGATCAATCAATGTTGTTTTGCCGTGATCAACGTGTGCGATAATAGCTATATTGCGTAAATCCATATAAATTTCCTTTGTTTGGAAGGCGTTAGTACCATGAATTGAGCGCAGGTCAATTGTTTTATTATGAATTTTTTATGAGAAGGCTATTTTATAGAAAATCCAAACACAGCAGGAGCGATATAATAGCTAACTATTATAATTGCAACGGCAGAGGCTACATTGAGCCATAAGCCAATCTTTACCATATGTGAGATTTTCACATAACCACTTGCAAAAACGGCTGTGCTTGACGGCGTTCCAAATGGCATCATAAATCCACAACTTGCCGCAATTGTTGCTGGAATAGCAAATAGCAATGGGTTTACTCCCGCACCGATTGCAATTGCCCCGATAACTGGAAGGAACGCGGCAGCAGTAGCCAGATTGCTTAAAACTTCGGTAATGATAATGATTGTTACTACAATTATCGCCATTATGAGCATTATGTTTACGGTTGCAATTTCTTCAATCTTAAGGCCTATCCATGTTGCAACTCCCGTTTCACTGATTGCACCAGCTAGACTTAAGCCCCCTCCAAAAAGCAAAACAACGCTAAACGGTATTTTCTCTATATCCTCCATAGAGAGCAGGAACTTATCTGATTTTAAATTCACTGGAATCAAAAACATTATTATTGCCGCAAGAATAGCAACTTCAGCAGGTTCTAGTAAAATTCCAAATAATCCTTCAAGATAATCTGCAAATATCCAACCAGCGGCAGAAATAATAAAGACTGATGCAACTATTAACTCTTCTCTAGATATTTTTCCTAAGTTGCGCGCTTCTTCTCTTATCGTTTTTGCGATCTCTAAAGTTTTAACTTCGCTGCATCTGAAAAATACTTTAACTAAAAGCAACCAAGTTATAGGAAGCATAATCAAAACGAACGGTATGCCGACATACATCCAATCAACAAAGCCGATTTTAATGCCGAAACTTTGCTCTAAATACCCTTTCATAACCATATTAGTTGGGGTTCCAACCAGAGTTCCAACTCCACCAATTGTTGCAGAAGCCGCAATTCCAAGCATAAGTGCCGTACCAAAATTCCGACAAGCATTTGTATATGATACAGAATCTGTGCTTTGGTTCATCAATATATTTATTACTGACATTGCAATAGGAAGCAACATCACTACAGCAGTCATATTGCTTACCCAGAGGCTAATAAAAGCAGTGGTAAACATAAATGCTGCGATAATTCTACCCGATCCAAGCCCGAAAGCCCTTATCATATTGAGAGAAATTCTTTTATGCAGATTCCACTTCTCAACAGCTATTGCAATTAGATATGCGCCGATAAACAAAAATATAACAGGGCTTGCATAAGGCCCAGCCGCATATTTGATTGCATAGACATCTAATAGAGGTAGTGCTGCAAGCGGAATCAAAGCAGTAATTGCGAATGGAAGAGCCTCTGTAATCCACCATATTACCATTAGCGTGGTGATGGCAAGCACCTTCCAACCCAATACGCTTAGGCCTTCTGGCGGTTCGCTCATGAGCATTAACGTAAATATTATCGGTGCACCAATAAGCGAAAGTAGCTTTATAGGGTGAAGTTTTTCTTCTTTACTGGCTATATATGCACTGAGAAAGCTCATTATTTACCTGCCTTAAACACTTTTGTTATCGGTTTTATATGGTGGATAATCCAGATTTTTAGGAGATTTTGTAAAAATCTCATAGCCATCCTTAGTTACTGCTATGGTATGCTCAAACTGGGCGGAAAGCGATCTATCGCGAGTTATAACCGTCCATCCATCCTTTAAGATTAGAGTGTCTTCCTTGCCTATATTGAGCATTGGTTCAACTGTGAAAAACATCCCTTCCTGCAAGACTATTCCCTTTCCAGCTTGCCCAAAATGCAATATATTCGGGGCATCGTGAAAAACCTTTCCTATTCCATGACCGCAATAATCTTTCACTATAGAGTAGTTGTTCTTTTGTGCATAGCTCTGTATGGCATGACCAATATCACCAGTAGTTGCACCGGGTTTAACCTGCTCTATACCACGCATCATTGCCTCATAGGTAACTTGCGTTAGTCTTTTTGCACGAATTGGCACATCACCCACGAAAAACATTCTGCTAGTGTCACCATGCCATCCATCCACTATAACGGTGACATCTATGTTTACTATGTCGCCGTGCTGTAGCTTTTTCTCGTTAGGAATTCCATGACAAACCACATGGTTAACTGACGTGCATATTGACTTGGGAAAACCCCTATAATTAAGAGGTGCAGGAGTTGCTCCATTTTTGATTATCATTTCATGGCAAATATCATTTAGCTCAACCGTTGGCACACCTGGAACAACAAAATCTGCGATAAGATCAAGCACTTCTGCGGCAAGCCTTCCAGCCTTACGCATTCCTTCAAAGTCTGCGGAGCTATGGATTTTTACTGCGCGAGAATCTTTCATCACAATACCACAGGAATCTTTTTATTAATGCAAATAGACTCATCACCTAGCTTACAGTCATAAGCTAATACGTTTACACCAGATTCAATCGCATTATGAAAACTTTGCATATAACTAATGTCAATATCAGATGCTATTTTAAAATCAATACAATCATTTCTTTGAATCAAAAACAAAACCGTAGCAGAAAATCCATTTTGGCAAACTTTTTCAAGCTCATCCATATGTTTTGCGCCTCTCGCCGTCACGCAATCAGGAAAATATGCGGTATGACCACGCTTCCAATGCACATTTTTGATTTCTAGGTAATGGGATTTCAGGTTTTTACCAGAAAGCAGAAAGTCTATTCTTGAGTTGCTGCCATATTTCACTTCTGGGTTAACTTCGGTGTATTTAGTAAACTCTGGAATCTCGCCAGCTTTAAGAGCCTGATAGATTATTTTATTGGGATTATTAGTGTTCGCACCGACTAGGGTTTCGTTTTCAGAGATAATTTCGAGGGTATATTTTAATTTCCTTGCAGGATTATCGTTTGCTAAAAGGAAAACTTTGCTGCCAACATTTAAAAGACCCGTCATCGCACCAGGGTTTGCACAGTGCGCCGTTACAATAGTTCCGTCTGAAAGTTCTGCATCTACAAAGAATCTTTTGTAGCGCTTAACAAATCGACCGACTATAAGTGGTTTATCAAATTTCATAAGATTGCACTTTACAAAAACCATGAAAGAAAAACAACCCACCGCTTCAGTAATATTGATAGGCAATGAGCTTTTATCTGGCAGAACTCAAGATCTGAACCTTAACTATATTGCAAAAAAGCTCAGTGATTCAGGTATTGTTATGATAGAGGCAAGGATTATTGCCGATATAGAAGATTTGATAATAGATACTGTTAATGAAATGCGCGTCAAATATGATTATGTTTTCACAACAGGTGGAATTGGCGCAACTCATGATGACATAACCGCAAAGAGCATTGCAAAGGCTTTTGCCGTCGATCTTGTTAGTAACAAACGGGCAGTTGAAATCTTAGAATCTTTTTACACGGCTGACAAACTAACCCCTACAAGATTAAGAATGGCATTAATGCCAAAAGGTGCGGAGCTTATAGAAAATAATGTTACGTCTGCACCGGGTTTTTTTGTGGAAAACGTGTATGTAATGGCTGGTGTTCCTGATATTATGCGCTCTATGTTTGATTCCGTATTGCCCACTCTCAAACATGGAAAGCCAATAATTAGCAAGAGCGTCACAGGAAATCGCCCTGAAAGCGAAATTGCCGATGCACTTTCCCAGATTCAAGACAAATATCCAGAACTTGATATAGGCAGTTATCCGCAGTTTACTATTGGTAAAATCAGTGTCACAATCGTGGTTAGGGGTCTTGTCGAAGATAAAATTGACTTGGCAATAGAAGAAATTTCAAAAATCATGTTTGCATGACGCACTCAAAGAAAGTATCAAGTATGTGGTGTAAATATATATCTAATTTAACATGAAAAATAAAATAGTCACAGTATTCGGTGGAAGCGGCTTTTTAGGCAAAAATATCGTTCAAGAGCTTGTAAAGCAAGGATATTTAGTTAGAGTCGCCTCAAGAAATCCAGAACGCAATATAGAGGTAAAAACTGGCGCGATGGTTGGTCAGGTAACTCTTGAGCATTGCAACATAAGAGATGAAAAATCTATCGCTAATTGCCTAAGAGATTCGTGGGCAGTCGTAAACTTAGTTGGAGTTCTATACGAAAAAGGCAGACAGAGTTTTCAGGCAGTTCATGCTCAAGGTGCAGAAAAAATTGCTAAAGCTGCAAAAAATGCAGGAGTTAAGCGACTAATTCACATATCAGCACTTGGTGTAGATAAAGCTGTAAAATCGAAGTATGCCAGAACAAAAATTACAGGCGAAAAAGCCGTTGTATCAGCTTTTCCTAGTGCTACAATTCTCAGGCCAAGCGTAGTGTTTGGTGCGGAAGATAACTTTTTTAATATGTTTGCAAAAATTGCAAGCTGCTCACCTATTTTGCCATTAATCGGGGGTGGAAAAACCATATTCCAACCCGTTTATGTGGTGGATGTTGCTAAAGCTGTTGTTTGGTCACTTGAAAACGACGAATCATCTGCAAAAGTTTTTGAACTGGGAGGGCCCAAAAAATATAGCTTCAAAGACTTGATGGCCTATCTTCTCGTTCAGATCAACAAGCCAAAAAAGTTGTTGATTGACGTTCCTTACGGAATAGCCAATCTAATTGGTGCATTCAGTGAGTTTGCCCCCAAACCTCTTCTTACTCGAGATCAGGTTGCCTTGTTAAAATATGACAACGTAGTCAGCGAAACCGCACGCGGTTTTAAAGAAATGGGAATCGCTCCAACACCGCTTGAAAGCATCGTTCCGTTATATATGGAAAGATTTAAGGGCTAAAAAATTGTTTCTAAACTAATTATATTCTTGGGAAAATTTATGAAATACATTAAAAGCGTTATCGCAATATTAACTATAGGAATTTTGATAATGGCAAAACCTGCAAAAGCTGAAAACCCGATGGAAAATACTCTTTATCTTGATTTAAAAGATGGAAGAGTGGTGATTGAAATGCGCCCAGACCTTGCGCCAAAACACGTTAAACGCATTAAAGAGCTTGTAAGACAGGGCTTTTATGATGGCGTGGTATTTCACCGTGTGATTGATGGATTCATGGCTCAAACAGGCGATCCAACTGGTACGGGCATGGGTGGATCTGGTCAAAAACTAAAAGCAGAATTTAGCAAAGAACCACATTCAAGAGGAGCCGTTTCTATGGCTCGCGCTATGGATGTTAACAGTGCAGATAGCCAGTTTTTCATAGTTCTTGCTGACTCTAACTTCCTTGATCGCCAATACACCGTTTGGGGAAAAGTAAAAAGCGGTATGGAATTTGTTGATAAAATCAAAAAAGGCGACTCTAACGATAATGGCTCGGTAGATAATCCAGATAAAATCGTTAAAGTTCAGGTTGCGGCAGACGTTAAGGAGTAATTTCTGTGGCTGGGCATTCAAAGTTTAAAAATATTATGCACCGTAAAGGCGCGCAAGATGCAAAGCGCGCCAAGCAGTTTACTAAAATTGTTCGTGAAATAACCGTTGCGGCAAAAACAGGTATTGCTGATCCTAATATGAACCCTCGTTTAAGGTCGGCACTTATAGCGGCAAGGGCGGCAAACATGCCCAAAGATCGCGTTGACGCCGCTATAAAAAAGGCAACAGGTGCGGGAGATGCTGATAACTATGAAGAAATCCGTTATGAGGGATATGGCGTAAGCGGTGTTGCAGTTATTGTTGAGGCGCTTACAGACAATAGAAATAGAACCGCCGCAGAAATTCGCTCTGCTTTCACAAAAGTTGGTGGAAATTTAGGCGAAACAGGCAGTGTTAGCTTTATGTTCAACAGACTAGGGCAAATAATATATCCATCAGATAAAGCTGATGAGAATGCAATATTAGAGGCCGCAATAGAACTTGGCGCAGATAACTGTGAAAGCGATTCTGACTCGCACGAAATCACTTGCCAGATTGAAAATTTCAATGAGGTACGAGATGGACTTATTACGAAGTTTGGCGATCCTGAAAGTGCTAAAATCGCATGGATTGCTTCCACCACAACCCCTGTTTCTGAAGAACAAGCCGTTAGCATGTTTAAACTTATAGATATTTTGGAAGATAACGACGACGTTCAGGCGGTATATACCAACCTTGAAGTCTCTGATGAAATAATGACCAAAATATCCGCTTAGTTATAGGGTTTGAATTTTGGAAACACTATAATTATTTCTGACAAGATGGGCAATAGTATGTTGCGCGACCAGCTTGTTTGATTTTTACTATTTCGGTTGCACATTTTGAACAGGGCTTTCCTTCCTTGTTATAAACATTAAAGTAATGCTGAAAATATCCCGCATCACCGCTTGACCTGACATAATCTCTGAGTGTTGAACCGCCTGATTCGATTGCTGCATTTAATACGTTTCTAATTTCTTTAATCAGTAGCTTTGCTTCCACTTGATTTATCGAGTTAGCGGGACGTTTGGGGCATATTTTTGAGCTAAAAAGCGACTCACTTGCGTAAATATTGCCAACACCGACCACGAAAGATTGATCCATAATCAAGACTTTGATGTTTTGATTTTTATTTTTGATATATGAGCAAAAATATTCTGAGGTAAAGTCTTCAGAAAGCGGTTCTACGCCTAAATGACTAAATAATTTGTGGTGATTAATGTCTGAATTTTTTACTATGTCTATTAATCCAAAGCGGCGCGGATCATTATAAGTAATTGTTTTGCCTGTCGAAGTTTTAAAAATGACATGATCGTGCTTTTTTTCCTGATAGATCGTGTTATCTTCTGAGACTACCAACTTTCCTGACATTCCGAGATGAACAATCAGTGAAACATCGCTATCCAAGCCAATTAAAATATATTTTGCTCTGCGAGCTACAGATTTTATTTTTCTACCTTCAAGTATTGCCGCCATGTTTTCAGGAAACGGCGTTCTTAAACCCTCTCTTTTCTGAGTAACTGACAAAAATTTATCGCCAATTATAGTTTGGGCAAGTCCACGACAAACAGTTTCAACTTCTGGTAATTCTGGCATAGTTATTTAATCATTTTTAACTTATTTAGTGCAAGAATAGATATACATAAAATTTTATCGGTATTGCGTCTTTTTATGAATCTAAACAACGAGCCAACGAGTTCTAGCAGGAAGTCTATGACCAGAAAAGGGATTTTATCTGCTAAGAACCATCAATATTTTTATCCTGAGGAATTCGTGCAATTTCTTGATGAGAGCATTGTAAAATCTCAGAATTCCGCTAAGTCTGGTGCGATGCTTATGGTTATGCTCGATAATCTTGCAATGATTCTTGACGCTCATGGGCATGAGAAATCTGAAATGGCCGTATCTTCCCTAATTGATAGGATAAAATGCTCTGTTGACACTGATAGCAATGCATTTGTTCAACGAATTCAACGAGATATTATTGGTATAATTATTCCATCTCTACCTGTAGAAAATATTCAAAGCGTAGCAAATCGAATCAACACACTCGTTCAAAATTTTGGCAATGAATGGAAAGATAGCATCCATGTAATCAGCTCGATAGGCAGTATAGATTTTCCTAAAAATTGCGGCAACGTAACTGAGGCATTTGATAGAGCATTTATCGCACTAAAGAATCGATCTACTCTAAACTACGCACCATATGAGAGTGGAAGCCAGAGTCAGAAGAACTCACTATCTCAAATGGAACTTGCAAGCTATCTTAATCAATCTATCAAAAAGGGAAATCTAAGGCTCGCATATCAGCCAGTTATTAGTGCAAAAAATGGAGAAATTGTTCATTATGAAGCCCTGCTCAGACACATAGATAAAGATGGCAAGATTAACTCTGCAGGGGCACTAATTCCCATTGCGGAGAAAATGGGAATGATTGAAATCATCGATCAAGTTGTACTTGATATGGTCGGGGAAGAGCTAATTCGCTCAAATGATGTAAGGCTTGCGTTCAATATCTCTAATATGACAACTGAAGATACCAGATGGTTTGAGAAACTCGCAAAACTTGCAAGGTCACACCCTGAAATTACCTCTAGGATGATAATAGAAATCACCGAAACCGCCGCACAAAAAGATTTGCGCGAAACCGCATATTTTATAGCCTCAGTTCAAGAGTTAGGCTGTCTAGTAGCATTAGATGACTTTGGCTCTGGCTACACATCATTTAGGCAGCTAAAATCACTTTCAGTTGACATGCTAAAAATTGATGGGTCATTCGTAAAAGATGTTGCTGAGAATGCTGATAACCGCTTCTTTGTTAAAACCTTGCTCGATTTTACAAATGGCTTGGGCATCAGCTCAGTAGCCGAATGCGTTGAAACAGGGGAATGCGCCAAAGTTTTAATGGAACTAGGCATCGATTATATGCAAGGCCACTATTTCGCAAAAGCCCTTAACTATCGCTCTTGGCTTAACGAAGGCGAGTATAAAGTCTAGATTCTACTTTTTACAATCTTCAGAGTTTAATAAACTCTTCTGCCCTAAAAATATTTTGAAAAGCTAGTGTACACAAATCCTCTAATAAAAAGCTGTTATCCTGAGGCAATTGATTGATGCTACCGTGACTTTTAATTCGAGCATTGGGGGAAGCATCGTGAATTATCCGCACTTTTGCACCATGCTGCTTACATATATCTTTGAATGTCCCTACATTTAGTTTAGAGAAATAGTTTTTTTTCAAGGTTTTACGAGAAGCTCCAGAGCCATTGCAGTAATCTAAGACCGTTTGCGTGAGCTTTTCCTTATCTGTTCCATTGAAGTATTCAACATAATTAACTGATAAATTTTTCTCAGGGCTTCCATGCTTTGCTATAAATTCTTCATCCATTCTGAGTTTAAATAATGTATGCTCAACTCCAAGCACTCGACCGTTTCCATCACACAATAAATGTTTTTTGGGGCGAGCAAAGCGCAGTACATGATCTGAATCAGGAATGTTTGTAATTTTAGCCATTATAACTTAAACCATCCAGCTTTCTTAAATGGAGTTAGATGATCTAGTAAGCGTTGCAAGGAAGAAGAATTTCCCTCCGCTCGTTCTGATTCGCCATCAATTTTACATGAAACAAACCATTTAGTGCGGTCATTGCTGAAACATTCTAAGCGCAACTTATTCTCACCAGAAATCCAGGTTGCTATTAAATGGCCGTCATCGGATATATTTAAATACGGTGCTTTTACAGGATTAGCATTGAGAATAAATCTTATTAGTGTTTTAAAAGATTCTTGATCAGCAAAACTATCTAAATCTTCCCATTCTTGCTCATCTAAAATCCAATCAATTTGCTGAAATAATTGCAATCTTAGGGTTTCATCAAGATGCGATAATCCATACCGAACAGCAATTGTTTTAAGAGACGCGCGATTATCAAATAAAAGCTCTTCAATAGATCGCGGCTCATCAACTTTTTTAGCAATGACGCCCTCAGAAATTAAGGCATTATCATTAAAACTTGCTGCGATAAGTTTATCAGAGTTTTGCGCCACAACAGAATTACTTGTGGTTTGAAAATCAATTATCTTTCCTAATGCACTCATCAGCTAAATAACCTCTTGCATTTTGTGGTTAGCAGATCTTCAAAGAATGCATCTTTTTTATCTCTTATTACCCCTAGCAACTCAAACAATTTAGCTTCATTAACAGGAAGATTTTTTTGTTGTGCAACATCGAGATCAAAAACCACTGATACATGTTTTAATAACGGAGGCGGTTCGCTATGAAGATTGACTGTCAATAGTTTATCATCATCTATTGCGGCTGCTGTTTGCAACATAAAACGATTCAAATCAGGAAACCTAGTTTTAGGAACATGTGGAAAGATTTTAAAATAATCTTCTATTTCAATTTTTCCTTCTTTAGCAGGTATGTCTATCCTATTGATATACCTTACTCCAATTCTATTCAGGGGCTTAAATTTCTTATTTGTATACCAACTATAGTATTTTTTAAAGTCATCTAATAGGGCAGACCAACCCTCATATGGCGGCAACCTTGAAACTGAAATTGCATTATTTTTGACCTGAACAATATTTGAAGTATCGGCATTGCTAGTTAGTGCATAACCAACAAAGTTAGTTTTTGTTTCCGCCTGCGCACTTGCTTCCACTTGTGCAGAGATTTTAAGCTCAACTTCTTCAATCTTTCGTATGCTAAATTTAGATTTTTGCTTAGAAACTAGCTTTTCAAGCTGTTGGTCATTTATTGAATCAGCAAAGCGAACTTCTATAACCGCTTCGATAATTGGCGGTTTATTATATACTTTGTATTTTGTCGCTGCCTTTTTCATTATTATTCCCAGTGATATGCCATTATACAAATAAAATAAAAATATACTACTACTTAGTAGAGTAGTTGGAAGCAACTGTTTATGAAACCTTTGCAACACAAGCAACCTATACTGTAAAAGATAAAACTAATACTGTGGGAGTTTGTAGGCTATTGCTTCTGCGATATGCGCTCTTGTGATATTTTGGGTGGATTCCATGTCTGCAATGGTTCTTGCGATTCTTAAAATTCTAGTATATCCGCGCATTGAAATAGCTCTTTTTTCTATCGCTTGCTGCATAAGCTCTTTGCTGGGTAAATCGAGTTCACATATTTCACTTATGACTTCTGCGGGCGCTCGACTGTTGGTTAGAACATTCAAGCCAATTTTATTATAGCGTTCATATTGAAGTATTCTGGCTTTTGAAACACGTTCTGCAATAACTTCTGAAGATTCCGCCTCTTTAAGATTTATGATTTCTTGAATTCCAAGCATTGGAACATCTATATGAATGTCTATTCTATCTAAAAGTGGCCCAGAGAGCTTTGCCTGATAATCCATCGCGCATTTGGGAGCTTTGCCACACTCTCTGGCTGGATCTCCTAGAAATCCGCATTTGCATGGGTTCATAGCAGCAATCAACTGAAAATTGGCAGGATATGTAACGTGACTGCTAACCCTCGCAACTGATACTGTACCATTTTCTAGTGGTTGCCTTAGAGATTCTAATACGGCTCTAGGAAATTCTGGAAGTTCATCTAAGAACAAAATTCCATTATGGGCTAGAGATATTTCTCCTGGTTTGGGATTCCTTCCTCCGCCTACCATCGCAGCCATTGAAGCTGAATGGTGTGGATCACGAAATGGGCGCGAAGATAATATTCCTGAGTTGCCAAGACCACCCGACACACTATGAATAACGCTTGTCTCAAGCATTTCCCTTGCTGTCATGGGAGGCAAAATCCCCGCAAGTGCTGATGCTAACATCGACTTTCCCGAACCAGGGGGGCCAGACATTAGCAGGTTGTGTCCACCGCTTGCAGCAATTTCTAAGGCTCTTTTTGCAGAATCCTGACCCTTGATAGTTTTCATATCAACTTTTGGACGTCCAAACGAGCTGCTAGTAGTTTTTCTGGGAATTGGTATTTGTTGTCTGCCAGTTACATGATTAATAAGCTCTTGCAAGGTTTTTGCTGCTACTATTTCAATTTCATCACCTGCCCACGCGGCTTCACTTCCATTTTCAAATGGGCATATTATCCCCTTACTTATCTCTATTGAGGCAATAGAGGCGGGAAGAATTCCAGATACCGAAGAAATTCGGCCATCTAAAGCCAGTTCACCTAAAGCCGAATATTTATCAGCACTAAACGCAGGTATGACGCCCATCTCCATCAAAAGCCCTATTGCAACGGGTAGATCAAAGTGGCTTCCCTCTTTCAAAAGATCGGCTGGCGCGAGATTAACCGTTATTCGCTTGGCAGGAAAAGCAATTCCCAATGAGGTTATCGCGGCTCTAACCCTCTCTCTCGATTCACTAACCGCCTTGTCAGGAAGCCCCACCATATTAAATGCAGGCAGCCCGCTTGATATTTTCACCTGAACATCAACTTCAGCTGTTTCTACACCGTTAAATGCGAAAGATGTTACTCTTGATACCAAAAAAGCCCCTTTTTTTGTCAAAGATTCACACGAAATTAACATACTTTCAAGTATAGTGTCTCTTGGAAATTACGTTGTTCAAATTAATTTCCTAAGTGTAATTAAATCTTCACACAATTATATTAAAAGTTGTATATATCTTTATTAAACATATTTGATGCTTGTAAGAACTGAAATCGCGGAATTGCCTACAAGAAAAGCACAAAAGCTGAATATATTGATGAATATGAAGCAGAGTACGAATTCGGCCAGCAAACCTCAGGCAAGAAACCTGATAGCCTTCAGTGCGCTTATCATGATACTGTTTAGTGTTATCGTGGCATTTCAGGCATCTAAGGCCTATGAAGAGTCTGTAAATAAAGGTGAGACACGCGCGAAACAGCTATCACACTCGGTTGCTGATCATATTGAGCTAACTTTTAATACCGTTGACATCAATGTCAGAAGAGCCGTCGAACGACAATATTTCAATGAACTTTTTGGTGGCAAGTTACCTAAAGATATGGAAAATAACTTCCGTCTCTGGGTGCATCAAACACCCCAAATTGCTGGGATGTATATGGTTTCATCGAATGGCGAAATCGAATATGCATCTGCCCGCGATGGATATGCAAATCTTCTTTCAAAACCTAATTCTTTACGCTCTGAAAAATTCTTCTCGGATGTTAGGGATGGCTCAGATACTAGTGTTTTCGTATGGTCAGAGTTTAATGAAAAGATAAACCGCAATATGGTTTTTTTAGCTCGCAAAGTCGTTAATCTTGATAGCAGCTTTGGGGGAATGGTTATTGCCGCAATTGATCCAATGTATTTTCTTGAGTTCTTTAAATCCGTAGAAACAGGCAGAAGAAGTTACATGGCACTTGCCCTTAACAGTGGCGAGATAATGGTTGAAGGCCCTGCAATTAGCTCTAATAACCGAGAGCTTTTAACTAAAATGATTCAGCGCGATGTTGTTCATTCAGAAATCTCTGAAGTTGTAAATTCAGGTGAATCAATAAAGATATATTCTCATAGGTTTTTGAATAACTTTCCGCTACTTGCAAGCGTTATAATTGATGAAGAAGATTTTCTAAAAGACTGGAGCACCGACCGAGTTAAAGATATAGGATTTCTGGCAATATTTGCGATATTTGGTTCGGTTTTATCTTTCTTTGCATTAACTATGGCAAAGCAGATAAAGCGGGTGGAAGAATCAGAATCATCAGCCGTTCTAGCAAGTCAGGCTAAGTCTGAATTTCTTGCTAATATGAGTCATGAACTGCGAACCCCTCTCAACGCTATTATTGGTTTTTCTGAGATGCTTGATTCAGGATATTTCGGCAATCTTAACACAAAGCAAAAAGAGCGAGTGCATGATATAAACCTTTGCGGGAATCATTTATTGCAACTTATCAATGATATTCTTGAGTTTTCAAAAGGCGAAGCTGGAAAATTGGAGCTTCAGGAAGAGGCTATCAACATAGTTGAAATAGTTGAAGAAAGCCGCAGAATAATGAACGAGAAAGCGCGCAGCAATGACATCACCCTCGAAGTTGCTATGGATTTGTCGCACTCTAATATTTATGCAGATAAACGAAAACTAAGACAGGTGATTTTAAATCTGCTTTCTAACTCAATTAAATTCACCCCAAGAAATGGCAAGATAACTATATCATCTCATTTAGACGGAAACCGAAATTTTGTCTTAACTGTGAGCGATACAGGTATAGGCATTCCTGAAGAAGATATTCCAAAGGCATTATCCGTATTCGGGCAAGTTCACCGCCACATGAGCCACGAAGGAACTGGTCTTGGACTTCCGCTCTGTCGAATGTTCACTGAGCTTCACAATGGCAAATTGATTCTTGAAAGCAGAGTAGGTCAAGGAACCACCGTAAAAGTAATCCTTCCAGGAAGTAGAGTTCTTTGAATCAAATTTCTGATTTTAGAAAATGCATTATTGAAATACTCGTAATTATCTATATTTTCTGACCTCTGTTATATCTCTAAAATCACCCATTGGATAGGCTATTTGTGAAACATATTTTGCATCAAATGATTCAATCAGAACTACCATGTAAAATATGTGACGGGCACAAACTTCAAGTTATAGGCACAGAAGGAAGGCACTTCCAAAAACTTACCACTACAATTTGTACGGGATGCGGACTCATTCACAGCTATCCAATTCCTAGCAAAGAAGAGCTGGATGATTATTACAGCAAACAATATCGCACTGATTATAAAGGTGCATTTACTCCACAACGTAAGCATATTTTGCGTTACTCACGCAGCTCAGTAGAGCGAATAAAGCAACTTCTCTTATTTGCGAAGATAGGACAAAAACTGCTAGATGTTGGAAGTGGAAGCGGAGAGTTCTTATACATGGCTTCTCTTTCTGGATTTGATGCCAATGGTTTGGAGCCTCACGAGGGATATTCTGATTATACGCGAAAAACTTTTGGCGTTCCTGTGATTACCACCCCCCTCGAAAAAGCAGATATTGCTCCAGAAAGTTATGACGTAATTACCCTTAATCACGTTCTCGAACATCTTCACTATCCTCTAACTTCTTTAATTCGGTTAAACAAATGGCTTAAACTAGGAGGGCTATTGGCTGTAGAAGTGCCAAATATAGAAAATACACAACACTCCCCTGTAAACCGTTTTCATTACGCTCATATTTATAATTTTAATCACGATACTTTAAAGGCAATACTCGAAAAAGCAGGATTTACAGTTGAAAATCACCCAGATTTTCAGGGTACAACCCTTTTTGCAAGAAAAACTGGTAAGCCAGATCCTAAGCGAGTTATTACCATGCCAGAAAACTATAAACGCCTGCTTCATTTGATGTCAAAAGAGGTTGCGAAAGCAAACTATCGAAAGAAAAAACCGATCAAACGATTTATCAGTAAATGCTACAAATACCCTCTAGAGTTTCTTGAATCATTACTGATATGGAATCCCTCCCAAATTGTAAAACGAGAGTTTAAGAAGGTGCATAAGTAATATATAATGAACTATGGGGAAATCTTCCTTGCTTCATCTACAAGCATTATCGGAATACCATCACGGATGGGATAAGCAAGACCAGCACCACGACTTATTAATTCATTATTTTCTCTATCATATTCGAGTGTTTCTTTTGTTACAGGGCAAACAAGAATTTCAAGCAGCTTACTATCAACGGTGTTACTTGTGGCCATAAAATCTTAAACTCCTATGCAAATAAAATTGATGATAGTTTTCTGCGATATTTTAAAGTTACAGGATTCGCATTTCCAAGTACGTCAAAAAACATTATCAGCCTTGCTTTTGCAGCTCCTAAATCCCATTCCTGATTTTTTTCGATTATGCCAAGTAAATCATCCATCGCTTGCTCTTGCTGGTTTGAGAAAAACTTAGATAGGCTTTGGTTGTAAATTTTTGCCATATCATCTGATAGCGTGCTTTGTTGCGATTTTTGCTTCAAATCAATAATAGCCTTTGCTGCGATAATTCCAGAATCATTCTTGGGGGCTTCCCCCGAATTAATAATCTCGTTTGCTGTTTCAAAGTCATCTAGCATCGCGTAACATTTTGCCATTCCACCTATTGCAGCGGTAGCATTTTCATCTTTCTCAAGAATAGACTGATATAGCTCTATTGCCTCTTGATAACTTCCATTATCAAAAAGCTCGGAGGCTTTCGCCATAGAGTCAGAATCAAGCGTTGCATCAAAGTCAAATCCTGTAAGGCGCGATATAATCATCTTCAGTTGGCTTTCAGGAATCACCCCAGAGAATCCATCCAACGGTTGGCCATTCTTAAATATCACAACCGTAGGAAGTGACTGAACCCCAAACTGCGCCGTTATTTCTGGATTTTTATCTGTGTCAACTTTAGCAAGCAAAAATGCGCCTTTTGCCATATTCGCAAGTTTTTCTAAAACGGGAGTAAACTTTTTGCATGGCTCACACCAAGAAGCCCAAAAGTCAATTATGACAGGGGTTTTAAGCGATCGCTCAACAACTTCTTTCATGAAGTTATCCATCCCCACATCTATGACGTGAACACCGCCAGATGAGCCTTTGTTGCTATCCTCTTTTTCTATTCCAACTAGCATTTTTTAGAGATTCCTTACAAAAAACTTGCAATGTGCATAATTGTTGTTATTAATACCACTCCATTTTGCAAATTCACAGCAAAAAATTGTCTAAGCGGGCGTAGCTCAGGGGTAGAGTGCAACCTTGCCAAGGTTGATGTCGAGGGTTCGAATCCCTTCGCCCGCTCCATTATAAAACGGTACATTCTGTTAGCTGTAAACAATGGCTTTATTGTTCTGAAAAGCCTTACCCTTCATATCGTCATTATTCAGATTAACTTTTACGCTTGAAATATGAGGTTCTCATCAACCATCCATCTAGCATCATACATAAATACACCTACGGCATATTTATGTATAATGGCTG
>CAZAGG010000007.1:0-151562 GCA_964484565.1 uncultured Rickettsiales bacterium
GTGTATACTATCTCTCCGGTATAAATTGGATATTATGTGTCAGGAAGTACAAAAAATAGAGTTCATCTCTATTTTTATATAATGCTGATTCTGGTGGATGAGAACCCAAGGGTTCGACAAATGACGCATACTTAAATCTATCCAATATGTAAACTACACTGTTTGACCTTAGACAAATTAATAGTATTATTTTGTTTAAGTTTAAATACTTTAAGTGTGTTACTTATAATGAAAATTACTTTTGAGGAATTTGATAAATTTCAACGAAAGCCTCTAGCAAAAAGACTTACAAAAGCTATTTCCGCCTTTTACTGTTTTACAGACGGTGCATATGTTTTAAGCCTTAATGCTAAATTTGGCAGCGGCAAGACTACATTTCTGAAAATGTGGGAACAATATTTAATATCAGAAAAATACGAAGTAATTTATCTGAATGCATGGGAAACAGATTTTGATGAAGATCCTATCATTCCTCTTACCGCATGCTTATTGGAAAACATAAAAACTGGTAACAATTTTGAAAAGACAAAGAATGCCCTCAGAGGTGTTCTTGGTGCCACAGCGTTGATTGGTAATAAATTTCTTGAGCAAGCAACAGGCATTGATGTCTACGCCACCATTAAAGAAACGGAAAAAGACCTTAAAGAAAGTGATTTGAAGGAAATCGGCGAAGAACTATACAAAACATATATTTATAAATTAAATGCATATCGAGAGCTAAAAAAAACTCTCACAAAATATGTTGAAGGGCTGCAGAAAAAACCTTTAATAATATTAGTTGATGAACTCGATAGAGTGCGCCCTGATTATAGCGTAAAATTTCTAGAAGCTATAAAACATATATTTTCAATTCCAAGTATTTGCTTTGTGATTGCAGTTGATAGAGAGCAGTTAGAATGCTCTGTCAAACAATTATATGGCAACTTAGATTTTGATAATTATTATCGAAGATTTATAACTCGAGAATGTTCACTTAATATTTCCAATAACATCGAATTGAATGATTTCATAACTCAGTTATTTAATAATATCACTCATAAAAATGCAAAACTTGCATTAAACCATAATACAAGTGAAAACATTATAACTAACCTCTGTTTAATCAGTAAGATATTCAATTTTACTCCTCGTCAAATTGAATATCTCTTTCGTATATTTACACATCTTATCGCAATAGAAAAACAAGAATATAATAATATTAATATGCTTACTGCATCAATATTATTAATTGCAATTATGATTAACAAACCAGATTATTACCACAGAATTGGTACTGATAATTTAATGAATTCTGAGTTATATGATTATCTTAGACCAATGGTTCTTTCTAATATAGATACTTACGAAACTATAGATATCCGATATTTAATAAATATTGCATTAGCCTTTAATCTTCGGAAAAACGATAAAGAGAATGAATTACAAACCGTACACGTGTATAATGACTGTTATAATCAAAGTAAAGAAAATGTAACTGATTCAGAAATAATACACCAACTTAGTAGATACGCTAATGGTAATAATTGGGGCGACATACCTAGAGAATCATATTTTAGGAGTATTTATAAACGACTTGAAGAGTGGAAGGCTTTTTTTGATTAAATCTTCGAAAGATGATGCTCTATGTTCATTTTATCATGGTATAATGTAATAATTTCTGTGATATTTTCTGATTTTCGGTAAATGATATAGTGGCGGTTAGCGTGATAATATTTCAGATTATTTTGCTGTGATATTAGCTTGCTGCAATCTTTCCCAACAATTTCACCATTGGCTATTTTTTGCATGTAAGCATCCATTTCGTGCAGATACTTATCTGCCTGATTTAAACCCCATTTATTTGCGGTATATATAAAAATATCTTTTAAATCATTCTCAGCAAGAGAAGTTAGAAAATATAGTGTTTCTAGTTTTATTTGAGAGCAAGTATTTCGAGGCGAGGCGCGCGGAGCTTATAAATAATAAGTGAGCACGGTGAGACCGATGAAATACGACGCTATCAGATGAAAATAGAAATACTATACTCTTCCTTACTGCGGCTTATTCTATCCCAGCCTATTCTGGATAGCTGATTGCAGCTGAGCAACAAGCAAATTCGCCACAGAAGTAGAGTTTGGAGATAAGTCTATTGTTTAGATAATATCCAAGCACCAAGTCTTGTTAAAACAGATTTAAGCTCTTCATTATTTTCATTTTGCAGTGTTCGTTGTAGTTTTATGTTCATCAATTCGTTTAGAATTGGCACTTCTGGCGTTTTCCAGTTCATAGATTCATAATCAGCCATTAAAGGAGCTTGGATAAGCCTTATCTTATCAACGGCTTTATATCCTATATATGTCGATATTTTATCGATAATTATTGGTTCCATGTGAGACAGCTCTAAAGCCCATGCGCCTGCAACCTTTATGTGAAGTGTGGCGTGTTTATTTTGATTTTTTGGATATATCATTTTGAAAGGTAAGCTAACCGACGCGATTGCACTTCCCACTATCATGCGCCAATCTGTAATGATTCTTGCTTCGATGAATCCACGTTTTTTGATGCTCGTTGCAGCAATTTTTGGAATTATATCAGAAAGAGTTCTGCTATATGCTCTTCTGTTATTTTCACTCATTCTTTAAATTCCTCAGATTCTGGAATTCGAGAAAATGCAATCTTAGTTCCTGTAAAACCCTTGCCTGCTGATGGAAGCATTCCAATTGTAATGGTATCTTTACCGAATCTTTGATTAAGCTCATCCATTGTATGTGAAACTTTCTCATTGCGCTTTCTAACCTTCATAACAGGTTCTGGCAAAGGGTCAAATAATTCTGGCTGAATGTGATTAGATTCCGTTAAGTTATATAGGGTTACAGATATTTTCTTTATTCTGGTTTTTGTGGGGTCTTGAACTAACTTCTGCCACCCCTCATCGAGCATATTAAGAAAGGTAAAGTTATCTTGAGAGTTAATGCAGCTTAGTTCTATAAATCTTCTTTCTGCGCTTTCTAGGCGTATTGAAAGAAACATTTTAGATGCGTAAAAGCCATATCTTCTAAGGCGGCTTGCTGCTTTTGTTACTAGACGTTTGGCAACTGTTAAAGCCTCTTTTGCAGGTCTAAGATTAGGGGCTAGAATATGACTATGTCCTACAGTGGAACGCTCTGTTTCAGGGTCTGGAATTTCATGTCCTCTCATTAGATACCACATTCTTTCGCCCCAAACTCCTCCCCAAATTTTTCGCATATGTTTTGGATCTAATTTCCATAAAGAGTTAAAGTCATAAATTCCTGCTTTGTAGAGCCTAAGTTGCATATTTCTGCCAATACCAGGAAAGTCTTGAAGGCTCAGATGAGATAGTTTTTCATATATCTCATCATGTTGAATCACTGTAAGCCCATCTGGCTTTTGAATATCCGTTGCAACTTTGGCCAAATATTTATTGGTTGAGATTCCAATCGAGCACTTGATATATTCTCCGACATTTTTAGAAATTCCTGCCTTGATTGATGAAGCAATTGATAGGGCTTTGTCTAAGCCTGTTTCGTTATCCATAAGTCGTGATGCCATTTCATCAATAGAGCAAACAGCCGTTATAGGAATATGATTATTAATCTCGTCGCATAGTTTGTTATGATATTCAACATAAGCCTCGTGGCGAGCTGGAACGCATATTATATCTTTGCAGAGCTTTTTTGCCTCAAAAATTGGTGTTCCTGTTTTAATGCCGAATGCTTTTGCCTCATAGCTTGCAGCAATCGCGCATGTCGAATCAGTCATTACAGGCACAACTGCAATTGGCTTATTACGCAGGAATGGATCTATCTGCTGCTCAACGCTTGCAAAATAGCTATTAAAATCAACATATAACCAACGTAGTTTTCGCATTAAGCTCTGTTGTTAAATATAGTAAACCCTCTCTCTGCCCCCTGACAGCTCAAACTCCAAGATGTCTATATATCTCAAGATTTTCTAACACACGCTGAACATAATTTCTTGTCTCACTGAAGGGAATAGATTCCATCCAGTCAATTTCAGATACCTGACCCTTTCTTGGATCTCCATAATCCTGAACCCACTGCCTAACTCTTCCGGGTCCTGCATTATATGCCGCAATTGCCATAACATAAGAACCATCATAGTTATCTATCAAGTGCTTAATATAAGCAGTTCCAAGTTTTAGATTATACTTACCATCTGTTAGCGATGATTCGTTAAACGGCATTCCAACCTGCTTTGCCATATTTCTTGCCGTAGATGGCAATAATTGCATGAGGCCAAGTGCACCAGCAGAACTCTCAGCATCTGGATCAAATTCGCTTTCCTGTCTTGTGATGGCGTGCGTTAAGGCGTTTTCAATACCTTCCACACCTTTATATGGAAGAATTGGGTATCCAGAACGCACAAGAATAATGTTATTTTTAAGAGAGTTCTTTGCAGATTTAACAGTTAATGATTTCATACCCAGTTCATCGCCTAGCATTGCTGTCATTTCATGAATTTCTGGATCTTTCGAATGATTACCTATTTCATATAAAAAGTGCTTTGCCACGCTCTCGTAGCCAATTGAGCCAAGCATTAAAGCTGCTTTTGCAAGTTCCGTTTGTTTGAATTCCTGAAACTTTGCAGTTGACGGTTTTGGATATTTAGGAAGACTAATCTTTCCTCCTGTTTCATCTAGGGCGAGCTGCCCATAAAAAGTTGTGGGATGGGAAGCCGCAATCTTAAACCAGTTTGCCGCAATATCTTTATTTCCAGCAGCTTTTGCCGCAAGACCCGCCCAATAGGCAGCTCTCGACTGACTTACGGGATATTTAACGCCCTGATAAAGTTTATAAAAATGCTCATATGCCACTCGTGGATTCTTTAGATATCTAAGAGCTAACCAACCAGATTGCCACTCTGCCAATGCGAATTTCTCGCCTTGTTCTAAGCCATGCCTTCTTTGAATTTCATAGGCCATCTTGTAATTTTTTGCTCTGATAAGATCTATAATTACTTCCTGACGGATACTAAAGAGTCTTTCAGGATATTGCATCTTACCACTCATTCGGGCAAGTAACTCCCTCACGCCTGCTTCTTGGCCTCTTTCAGCACGATACTTAATGCGGTCGTAAAGCAAACCAGCATCATTTTGCAGCTCTTTACTAACCTGATTTATAAGCGTTTCAGCATTTTTGGAATTATCTATAACTGCAATTCTTGCCCTAAAAAGTTGCTGATAACTAGCAGGAACACGGGACATAATACTCTCTGCTCTTCTGGTTTCCCTATCCCATAGAAGTCTATCTATCTTCTGAATATAATCTTTCTGATCAATATACTTCCCATAACGCGCAGAAAAATCTTCGAAGTCTTCTCCTGAAATATTAGATTCCACCCATCCTTCTTTGAGCAACCTCACCGCACCTTCATAAGACTCTGATTTTTCAAGCATTGCCATTGCGTAAAATAGCTTGCCATTTCCTGTTTGCGGAGGGTGCTTAGAAAACCACTTATATGCCTCAGATAGTGAGTATGACTTGTTCATAGCTTCTTCAGCTCTGGTTTCAAGCTGTTCCATCATTGGCCACTTGGGGTTATCTTGAATGAACTTATATATCTCAGAATATGAAGCCGAGTTGCCTTTTCTTGTGTAATATGTCCACTTAATTATTTTCTTAAAAAGTGGAGAACCTGATTGTTCTGCTGCATAGAAAGCCTCTTTCCAATCTTGCTTATCGGCGGCTCTAAGTGCTTTCACAGCCCATGTTTTACCAACAGATGAAAGCCCGTCAGCTTTTGCAGAGTGAGCTATACATCCAACAACTATGAATGCGACTAGAACGACAAGAATTTTTAGTGTTTTTCCCATGATTCAATATAGATAAAGATGGAATTCATTTTAGCAATAATATATTTTCACAAAATCTGTGGATACTGACAATTTTTAGAAGGTAGTCGTTTTTATGTTTAAAGGAATTTACACTGCACTAATTACACCATTTAAAAACGGTGAATTTGATATAAACAGCTTTGAAAAATTTGTGGAATGGCAAATAAGCAAAGGAGTTCACGGACTTGTGCCTTGTGGAACTACAGGCGAATCCCCTACTCTAACCCATGATGAGCATAAAAAAGTTGTTGAAGTTTGCATATCAGTTGCAAAAGGTCGAGTTCCCGTTATGGCTGGTGCGGGATCAAATTCGACACTAGAAGCAGTTGAGCTTGCAAACCACGCAAAGAAAGTTGGGGCAGATGCAGTTTTAAGCGTTGTTCCATATTATAACAAGCCAACTCAAGAAGGTATGTATCAACACTTCGAGCAAATATCGAAAGTGGGAATTCCAGTCTTTATTTATAACATTCCCGCAAGGTCTGTTGTGAATATGACCGATGAAACAATCGCAAGACTTGCAAAACTTCCAAATATTGCTGGAATTAAAGATGCAACTGGCGACTTAGTCAGGCCAATTTCTCTTAGAAATGCACTGGGAGATAAACAGTTTTATCAGATGTCTGGCGAAGATATAACTGCGGTCGCCTTTAATGCACATGGCGGTGTTGGTTGCATCTCTGTCACATCGAATATTGCACCTGAAATGTGCGCCACCATGCAGAATTTATGGCACGCTGGAAAAGCAAAAGAAGCATATGAATTATCGCAACAACTTTATAGTCTAAGCAACTCAATGTTTATCGAAACTAATCCGTCACCTGTGAAATATGCTGCCTCATTACTAGGATTCGGCGATGGAAGTGTAAGATTACCTCTAGTCGAAATATCCGATGCAAACAAAGCAATTGTGAAAGCTCAAATGACAAAACTCGGCCTTATATAAGCAGAATTTGTCATGGCAGTATATACAGAGCTTTCAAATGACGATATTGAGCGCGTTTTAGAAAAATATAATGTAGGCTCTTTGGTTGGCTACTCCCCTATTATGCAAGGCGTTGAGAACACTAATTATATTATAAACACTACGCAAGATAAGTTCATTCTCACTCTATTTGAAAAAAGAGTGCGCGAAGAAGATCTGCCATACTTCATGAACTTTAAAAAACATCTTGTAAGCAGAGGCATTAATTGCCCAAAAGCTATTAATAGCAAAGATGAACTAAACATTATTGAAGTTCGCAATAAAAAAGCTGCACTGATTTCTTTTCTGAATGGCTCTCAGGTTATGAAAGGCATAGAACCAAGCCACTGCCTTTCTTTAGGTGGCTATCTTGCCAAAATGCATCTAGCCGCAATGGATTTTACACAAAAGCGAAAAAACCTAATCGGCATAGATTCATTTAGGGATTTATATAATTCTTTTGCAAGCAAAGCCGATAATGTTAAAGCTGGTCTTAGCAATCTGATTGAAACAGAGCTAGCATTTCTTGATAAGCAAGACTTTTCATCACTTCCTATGGCAAATATTCATGCTGATTTATTTCCAGATAACGTATTTTATGATGAAAAAGGAGAGGTATGCGCTGTTATAGATTTTTATTTTGCCTGCTATGATTATCTCATATACGACTTCGCGATATGCGCCGTTGCGTGGTGTTTTGATGAAAACGGGAGGTATATTCCAGATAGATTTAATGCTCTGCTAAGCGGCTATCAAAATGTTAGAAAATTTGAGCCTTGCGAGCTAGATTTTATGAGAATTATGTTAAGAGCTGCATCTCTTAGGTTTTTACTCTCCAGAGCGCATGACTTGATTTTTCATCCAGCAGGTAGTTTTGTGACTCCAAAAGATCCAGTTGAATATATCAATAAGTTAGAATTTTTCTCTTTATGAAAGTCATAATCTATACCGATGGTGCATGTAGTGGCAATCCTGGTAAGGGGGGATGGGGTGCAATACTTCGTTACGGTGATAAATTAAAAGAAATATCTGGCTCTGAAAATGAAACAACCAATAATCGAATGGAACTTACAGCAGCAATTGAAGCCTTAAAGTGTCTTAAAAAAAGTTGCGATATCGAGTTATATACCGATAGTAAATATGTTATGGACGGCCTAAATAATTGGCTAGAAGGTTGGAAGGCGAATGGATGGAAAACCGCATCCAAATCGCCAGTCAAAAATAAAGATTTGTGGGAATTGCTAGATATTGAAGCAAAAAAACACAACATAAATTGGTTTTGGGTTAAGGGTCATTCAAACCATCCCGAAAACGACCGCGCCGACGAACTTGCCAGAACCGCTATAAAGTAGGGTTTGTATAGTGTTTCTAGTTTTATTTGAGAGCAAGCATTTCGAGGCGAAGTGCACGGTGCGTATGAGTAATGCATGAGCACTGTAAGATCGATGAAATACGACTCTATCAGATAAAAATAGAAATACTATAATCAATCGCCAAATAGCTTGTCTATATCGTCTTGAGTTGGAATGCTGTTTTGGTGTTGAGGGCCGTTCATAAGGCTTTGCTCATAGCTTACTTCCTCATGCTCGAACTCTTTGATGCCAAATGTTCTTGCAAGCATAGTTATCTTATCATCGATATATGATAAGGTCTTGATAACTTTACGGATTCTTTGCCCTGTAAGATCTTGGAAGTTACATGCTTCCATTATCTTAATACCAGCAGCATTCAACCTGTCTGCAATTGCCGCAGGCATATTCGCTGAAACTTCAAATATTGAATCTACATTATCCATTATCGAGTTTGTAGCTTCTTCAGTTTCTTTGATTACTTCATCAAGACTTATATTAGCATCAAATATCTTATCTTTTGATATGGCTGCATTTGAAGCTCTTGATATTTCCTCTTTAGTTTCACGCAAAAGACGGAGTATATCTCTAATTTCTTTCTGAACCAACTCGTCAGATTTTGGGGCAGTAGCCTCTAAACCAGTGATAACTTTGGTTATAATCTTATCTGCACATTCTGTAACGGTTGCAGAACCACTTTTATCTGCTTTTAATTCCAGAAGGTGATTAAGCATATTTTGCCCAAGTTCGTCATATCTTATAGCCTGCGCCATTTTTTGGCTCCCTGTTATATTTATTAGTAAGCTATTGTTTATTAAGCCGCCGCTTCTGCAAAAACACTTTCAATTTTTGTGCGTAATGTTTCAGCATTAAACGGTTTAACAATATAATTTGATACCCCTGCTTGTTTTGCTGCTACAACATTTTCTGTTTTGCTTTCCGCTGTAATCATTATGAATGGAAGCGATTTAAGCTCAGCAGATGATCTAACGTGCTTTAGTAGCTCCATTCCAGACATTGGCTCCATGTTCCAGTCTGATATTACTAGGCCATATTTCTTTGCTTTTAGCTTTTCAATTGCCATACTGCCATCGGTTGCTTCATCAACATTTGTAAAGCCAATCTGGTTTAAAAGGTTGTGAATGATACGAAGCATTGTTTTGTAATCATCAACAATTAAAACGTTCATATTTTTATCTATAGCCATTTTCTTGTCCCCTGAGGTAATTAGGATTAATATAGTTTTTTAAATCATTCCCAATACTAGTTTGAAATATTTAAGCCTAAGTTAAAAAATGCACAAAAATAATGAATAATTTTAATTTAATATTCGAGAACCTGAATTTTTCGCCAGATGAAAGCGTTGCAATCGCCGTGTCTGGAGGCGTTGACAGCATGAGTTTGGCTTATATCGCGTCTAAATATTTCAATAAAAAACCTCATGCAATTATTATTAATCACAATCTAAGAGCTGAATCATCTAAAGAAGCAGAAGATGTTAAAAATGAACTTAACAAGCTCGGCCTAGAATGCAAAATAATCGCTTGGGAAGGCAAAAAGCCCAATAATAAAGTTCAAGAATTAGCCCGTGAAAAACGCTATGAACTAATGATAAATTACTGTCATTCAAACAAAATATCAAAACTACTTACAGCTCACCATCTAGATGATCAAATTGAAACCTTCATAATGAGATCAAAAAGAAATAGCGGTAATCACGGCCTAGCCTGTATGCCAGCTATACGTCGCTATAAAAATATAGACTTAATAAGACCGCTCCTGTCTATAGATAAGAAAACAATAATAGACTTTGCAATTTCAAATAATCTCAAGTGGTTTGAAGATTCAACTAACGCATCTGCAAAATATGAACGCAACCGAGTAAGACAAGAAATTCTTCTAATGCCGCCAGCAGAGAAAGAAAGTATTGTTAATAAAATATATGAATATGGAAGAAAACGCGAAGAAAACGGCATCTCGATGCAAAGCGAAGTTGCAGATTTATGTCACACTCACAATTCTGGTTTCGTTCTCCTTAAAGATAAGCCATCATTAATGTTGTTTGGATATTTACTGAGGTATGTAAGCGGCAATGAACACCCCGCAAGAACTCGCGAAATATCAGAGTGCTACGAAGCCGCTTTCTTACAAAACAAAGCTGCATGCCTTAGTGGTGTCATGATAAATCGCTCAAAAAATAATCCATACAAATACTTCATGGCAAAAGAAGAAAAAGTACGATTTAAGAATCACAGAATATCATCTAATTTAAAAAATGATTTCCATATCAAATCACTAGGAAGAAACAACTGGGGAAAAATCAAACAATACTCTCAAAAACCCGATTGGGCTGTTGATATACAATTAATTTATACACTTCCGGCAATATATGAACTTGAAACTCTGGCTTCGGTGAACCATATTGGATATATAAATAAGGAATATGAAGGCAAAGATATGCGAATACATTTCGAGCCTAACTTTCCGCTAGATAACCTGAAATTTATTGCTGCAAAAAAACTGTAGAAAAATTGCACACATATAAACTGATGGTTTGATTATCAAATAAAACTAAATATATTATTTCGAAATAAAAAAGGCTGAGGAATAGTGAATAACATTGGAAGAAACTTACTAATATGGGTCGTGCTCATAATTCTGTTAAGCGCACTTTTTAGTATGTTTCAGGGCGGGTTCAACTCTGTCGCACGCTCAAAAGTCTCGTTTTCTGACTTCCTAAATAAAGTAGAATCTGGAGAAGTCTCAAACGTTACAATTCAAGGCTCAAGCATATCGGGAAATTTCACTGGCAATGGAACTGGTTTCGTTACATTTGCACCTAACTACCCTGATTTAATAGATAAACTCAGAGCGAAAAACATTCAAATAAGCGCACTTCCTAGCGAAAATGAAGCCCCTTCTTTGATGGGAGTGCTTATCTCATGGTTTCCTATTTTGCTTTTAATCGGTGTGTGGATATTTTTTATGCGCCAAATGCAAGGTGGAAGCGGCAAAGCAATGGGATTCGGCAAGTCTCGAGCTAAACTTCTAACCGAAAAAACTGAGAAGATTACCTTCGATGATGTTGCAGGTATAGATGAAGCAAAGGATGAACTATCTGAACTTGTTGATTTCCTTCGTGATCCTCAAAAATTCCAGAAACTTGGTGGAAAAATTCCTCGTGGATGCTTGCTTGTTGGCCCTCCAGGTACTGGTAAAACACTTCTTGCTAGATCAATTGCAGGCGAGGCAGACGTTCCATTCTTCACAATATCAGGTTCTGACTTTGTCGAGATGTTTGTGGGCGTTGGTGCGAGCCGCGTTAGAGATATGTTTGAGCAGGCTAAGAAGAATGCTCCCTGCATAGTTTTCATTGACGAAATCGATGCAGTCGGAAGACATCGCGGATTCGGTCTTGGCGGTGGAAATGATGAAAGAGAACAAACGCTTAACCAGTTATTAGTTGAAATGGATGGATTTGAGGCGAATGAAGGCGTTATAATTATTGCCGCAACTAACCGCCCCGATGTTCTTGATCCTGCACTTTTAAGACCAGGAAGATTTGACCGCCAGATTGTTGTGCCTAATCCAGACTTAAACGGCAGAGAAAAAATTCTATCCGTTCATCTTAAAAAAGTTCCTCAAGCCCCTGATGTTGATGCACGCGTTATTGCGAAAGGAACTCCGGGTTTTTCTGGTGCTGATCTTGCAAATCTAGTTAATGAAGCCGCTCTTCTTGCTGCACGAAGAGGTAAAAAAGTCGTTACAATGGCCGAACTTGAAAATGCTAAAGATAAAGTCATGATGGGTGTGGAGAGAAAATCTCTAGTCATGAGCGAAGAAGAAAAGAAGCTCACGGCGTTTCACGAATCTGGACATGCTATAGTTGCTATACACTGCCCTGCATCTGATCCAATACATAAAGCTACTATAATTCCGAGAGGTCGTGCACTTGGTATGGTTATGCGCCTTCCCGAAGCTGATAAATACTCAGTTACGCGTGAGAAAATGTATGCAGACTTAGCCGTCGCAATGGGCGGAAGAGTGGCAGAAGAATTGGTCTTTGGCTACGACAAGGTTACAAGCGGTGCATCCTCCGATATTCAATATGCGACAAAGATGGCGCGGGCAATGGTTACGCAGTGGGGAATGAGCGATGTTCTAGGCCCTCAATTTTTTGGCGATGAAGGGCAAGATGTATATCTTGGCCACTCCATGAATCAGGGAAAAAACATTTCTTCAGAGACTGCTAAAACAATAGATGCGGAAGTTAAAAAAATTATCGATAGCTCATATGAGCGCGCCAAAAAGATTTTAACTGACCATAGAAACGAGCTTGATCTTTTAGCGCATGGCCTTCTAGAGCATGAAACTTTATCGGGAGAAGAAATATCCACCCTCCTAAAAGAAGGAAAGTTTGAGCGAAAAGTTGATGATAAACCCAAGTCAACCATAAGGAAGTCTTCGTTCCAAACAACTAAAAAGAAAAGTTCTTCTAAAGATAGCTCTGAGAATAGTTGATTTTTGTTAATATAAATTATAGATTTTGCGTTAACTTCAACTAGGGATAAAAAATAGAACTTTAATCGCTCCCCCTTCATGGGGGAGCAGAAGAGCTAAGATTGCAAAGCAATCGAAAGCGATTCTGTGGGGGTTTCGCATTCCTTTCAAAGCAACTGATGAAGATTTTGAAAGCATGTAGCACCCCCACCAAATCGAGCTGCAGCTTTGCTTTGCTCATCATAGCTCCCCCATAAAGGAGGAGCGTGTTTCTAATCATTATATTTGGTTGACGTTATTCTTAAATATTAAAATGGCCAAGAATTTAAATGACTAAAAAATCACAGAAAAAAGCTCCAGACTTTCGACTTTACGAACCATATGAAGATAAGAATGCGGCAAGAGAGCATTACCAAAAACTTGCTGAACGTGATGGCTCAATAGGCGCGAGTAGCGATTTTTCATCTAACAAACGATTACCTGCAAAAAAGCCAGACAGCCTAAATTCTTATATCGACTTTAACAGTGCAAGATTAATTAACATATTAGGGTTTATAGACTTTAACGCGCGCATCAGAATTGCAGAGCTATCACCAGATGAAGATGGAAAGTTTGATATTCAGGCTTTGAGAGAAATTCCAATTCGCTTTACTTCAAATATTAAGTATAACGAAGAAACAACCAGTCTTTATGATATTCTAAGAGATAATGGCTTTATTCTTCCAGATAAACCTATCAATGATAAAGCACCCACAATAGAACATTTTGCGGATATGCTAGAAAATCTTCAAAAATCTCATTCTCGAATGAAAACTTCAGAAGAGGCTTATCACATCGTTAGAAATTCTATTGCCAAGTTATTAACCATCACAAAAAATCTAACTAATCCAGAAATAGCAATTGATATTTCAGTAATTCAGAAAAATCCTGAATCCTTAAACTCTATGCTAGATAACACCTATATATATCAAAACTTATATGGAACACTAAAAAATGAGAGCTTAAGAGAAGTATTCTTTGATCTCATAGATCCAAATACCCAGATGATTCCACATCTTTATCTTGGCATAATTCCTCGAGTTATTGAGCAACTAAAGCCACAAGGCAAATCTCGTTGATAAGCCTTGAACTGTTTAATCCTACAGTATAAAAGATAAACTTTAAGGTAATATTATCGGATATCAGGCAAAAATGAACGAGACATCTACGATTCGCTATAATTTTCAGGAAACAGAATCCAAGTTTCAAAAGCTATGGGATGAAGCAGGGATATATAAAGTTCAGGAAGATGAAAACAAACCCAAAGCCTATGTTCTTGAGATGTTCCCCTATCCTTCTGGGAAGATTCACATGGGGCATATGCGTAACTATACCATTGGCGATGTTATAGCGCGATATAAGAAAGCTAAGGGTTTTAATGTTCTTCACCCTATGGGATGGGATGCATTCGGCCTTCCCGCTGAAAATGCGGCGATTCAAAATAAAGTTCATCCCGCCAAATGGACTTATGAGAATATAGCATACATGCGCTCACAGCTTAAAAGCATTGGTCTTTCCTGCGATTGGAGCAGAGAGATTGCAACCTGTGACGCCGATTACTATAAACACGAACAAAGAATGTTCATCGAGTTTTACAAAAGCGGTCTTGCTTACCGAAAATCTTCTATGGTTAATTGGGATCCCGTTGATAACACTGTGCTTGCCAATGAACAAGTGGTGGATGGCAAGGGCTGGAGATCTGGTGCAACAGTTGAAAGAAAAGAACTCACACAGTGGTTTTTAAAAATCAGCGATTACTCAGAAGATTTATTAACAAGCCTTGACACTATTACTGGATGGCCAGAAAAAGTTCGCCTAATGCAAAAAAATTGGATTGGCAAATCCGAAGGACTTCGCCTAACTTTTAAAGTGGATGGTGTTGATGATGGCATTACCGTATTCACGACCCGCCCTGATACTATATTTGGAGCATCTTTCATTGCTATCTCGCCTAATCATCCGCTTGCAAAGAGAGTAGCAAGTGTTCAGTCGTCAGTTGCCAGTTTTATTGAAGAATGCAATCGATCAGCCACTTCCGAACTTGAAATTGAAAAGGGCGAGAAGCTAGGGTTTGATACGGGTTTAAAAGCTCATCATCCATTTATAGATGGCAAAATGTTGCCAGTTTACATCGCTAATTTCGTGCTAATGGAATATGGAACAGGCGCAATTTTTGGCTGCCCTGCTCACGATCAACGAGATTTCGATTTTGCGGTTAAATATGGATTAGAGATTATTCTGGTAGTCGAGGGGTCAGGGGTCAGGGATCAGGGGTCAGAGTTAAAAGAAGCATATGTTGACGATGGAGTAATTATAAACTCCGATTTCCTCAATGGATTAACCATAGATGAAGCCAAAACAAAGGTTGCAGAGATTCTCGAAGAACGAGGTGTTGCAAAACGCATAGTAAATTACCGATTGCGCGACTGGGGTGTTTCTCGTCAGCGTTACTGGGGTTGCCCTATTCCAATGATTCACTGCGAAGATTGTGGAGTTATACCTGTTCCAGAGAAAGATTTGCCTGTCAAACTCCCTGAAGATGTTTCATTTGAAAAAGCTGGAAATCCACTAGAACACCATCCAACTTGGAAGAATGTGCCCTGCCCATCATGCGGAAAACCTGCCAGACGTGAAACCGATACCTTTGACACATTCTTTGAATCTTCATGGTATTTCTTGCGCTTTTGCTCTGCTCAATCTAGCGATCCATTTGATGCCAAAGCCGCAAAATACTGGATGGCCGTTGACACATACATCGGTGGAATTGAACACGCTATATTGCATCTTTTATATTCAAGGTTTTTCACTCGCGCGCTTCAGAAGTGCGGATATGATATTCCGTCTGAGCCATTTTCAAATCTCTTAACTCAAGGGATGGTCTGCCACGAAACTTATAAGGATTCTAGCGGCAACTGGCTTTATCCCGATGAAATTATCAAAACTGAAAACGGCAACTACGAACATGCCAAAACCAAAGAAAAGGTCTTTGTTGGTGGCGTAGAAAAGATGAGTAAATCAAAAAAGAATCTCGTTGATACTGATAGCATCATAAAAAACTATGGTGCTGACGCGGCAAGATTATTTATGCTTTCCGATAGCCCACCTGAGCGCGATATAATATGGAGCGATGAAGGAATCGACGGTGCATGGCGTTTTCTAAACCGTCTATACCGTATGATGATTACGAATATAGAGTTAATTAAAAATCCTCCAGCAATTAACTCAGATTTGCCAGAAAAGTTAATCAAGATTCGTAAAATCACTCATAAAGCAATTTATAATGTTGCAAACGATATTGAGGGATACCACTTCAACAAAGCAGTTGCCCGAATTCGTGAGCTTATTAATGCGTTATCGGAAATGACGATTGATGATGACAATTCCAAAGCAATTTTTGCTGAAGGCTTGATTGCCTCGCTGCACATCTTTTCACCAATCATGCCTCATTTAGCTGAGGAAATTTGGCAAGAAGCAGGCAAAGAAGGCTTCATATCAAATGCAAGTTGGCCAAAACACGATGATACACTTATAACTGATGATACGGTTAATTTCGCAATACAGATAAACGGTAAGCTGAAGGCCACTATTGAACTTCCTAAAAATATTGATTCAAAAGAAGCTGAGAATAAAGCCATGTCTCTATCTCAGGTTAAAGCCGCCGTTGAAGGAAAGTCGATTAAAAAAGTGATAGTAGTCGCAGGCAAGGTGATTAACATCGTCGCCGCATGATGTCTTGATGTGGGCACTTAAATTATATTGAAGATTAATAATCCTTGTTATACAATAACCGTTAGGTATTGAAAGGATTTATATGCCAACAACAAGTGTTAATATAACAGACGAGCTGAATAGCTGGATTAATAGTAAGGTTGCCTCTGGTGATTATAATAATGCGAGTGAAATATTTCGTGAAGCATTACGCGTTTTAAAGGCTCGCGATGAAAGAGAAAAACTTGAGCTTGAATTACTTCGTCACAAAGTGAATTTAGGAATTGAACAAGCGAATAATAAACAATTCTCAAACAAAACTATTGATCAGATAATTGCTGATGCGAAAGCCCAAATAAATAATGGCTAAGTATTTTCTAACTTCTCTTGCTGAGAATGATTTAAAAGATATTTTTATATATACCGCAAATAAATGGGGTTTAAATCAGGCAGATAAGTATCTGCACGAAATGGATGCTTACATGCAAAAAATAGCCAATGGTGAAATTGTTGGGAAAGATTGCAGCAAGCTAATATCACAGCAAAATAATCTGAAATATTATCACGCTAACCGCCACTATATCATTTACCGAAAATCAGAAAATATCACAGAAATTATTACATTATACCATGATAAAATGAACATAGAGCATCATCTTTCGAAGATTTAATGATGTACAAAAGTTAAATCGTGTCTAATTTAATTGCTTCATACTCTTCTGGTAAGTTTTTAATGAATGCTTTGTGCAAAAGCATAATATCATGATGTATATCGTCGTGAGGATATTTGGAATCTTTCTTTCTTTTGCGGGATAAGTGACTTAATTGTTTTGAAATCTCATCAAATCGTTCATTCCAGTTATTTCTTCTGGTTTTAATGCTATTTCTAATTTGTTGCCATTCAGGAATATAGTGTTGTGCTACATAGTCTGAGCTTACCTTTTCTAAAGAGAATTGTTTATTCTTTTTATCTTTATATTTATCTCCACCTAACTCATCAATATAGAAAAACTCTATTAGGCATCGACAATGCATCAAAAAGCTTTCTAGTGTCGCATTCTTTAAAACTGGAAGAAGACATGGATAAGATTTAAGTTCTTTTAAATTCGGAAGCATATTGTGAGCTTTAAAAGCATCACCAAGCATATAGATTTCATATAAGTAGTGATTCTTATAGTAATCTTGGAGATCTAAAATCATATAAATTTATGCAGTTGTATTTTGTAATAATGGAAGAGAGGATTACTAATCAAGTTCATTATATTTAATTGAAACGAGTTGCAATTTGCTTTGCAAATTGTCGAACCCTTGGGTTCTCATGCATTCAACTCAACATCTAACATAAATATCCTAAAGGATATTTATGTTAGATGGCGTGCCCGAAGGGATTCGAACCCCTGACCCTCAGCTTAGAAGGCTGATGCTCTATCCGGCTGAGCTACGGGCACACAAACAAAACAACTCAAAACAAAATGGGGCGAATGACCGGATTCGAACCGGCGACATCCAGTACCACAAACTGGCGCTCTAACCAACTGAGCTACATCCGCCATAAAGTCTTATTAAAGCAAAAAAGCTCTTAATAAAACATTATAGGTACACATAAATAAAAAAATAATTTATATCTGCAAGATAAATATGCTCTGATTGAACAAATTATCTAAATAAATAGGGTTATTTTGCAGTTTAGAAAGAAAAGTATCATACCAGGATTTATTCCAACCTTTGGATTTACAATGTTTTATCTTGGCATTGTTGTGCTTATTCCGCTTGCGCTTCTTGTTATCAAGAGTTTTCAGATAGAATTTGGTGATTTTCTTGATATGCTGCGCGATGAAAGAGTGAAGTCGGCCTTTGTTATCACCTTTTCATCTGCCCTTATTGCTGCCATACTTGATGCGTTTATTGGCCTTTTAATTGCTTGGATATTGGTTAGATATGATTTTTATGGCAAAAAAGTTATTGATTCGATGATTGATTTTCCTTTTGCACTGCCAACAGCAGTTGCAGGAATTGCCTTAGCTGCGATATATTCCCCAAATGGATTAATTGGAAAATACGCAAATGAAATTGGCATTCAAATGGCCTATAACCAGACGGGAATCATCATTGCTCTTACTTTTATTGGACTTCCTTTTGTCGTAAGAAGCGTTGAACCAGTCTTGCAAGATATGAACCGCGAAGTTGAAGAAGCCGCCGCAAGTTTAGGGGCAAGCAGGCTAAAAACCTTTTGGATGGTTATATTTCCATCAATAAAACCCGCCTTACTTGCAGGGTTTGCAATGGCTTTCGCTAGAGGGCTTGGCGAATATGGCTCAGTCATATTCATTGCGGGAAATATTCCTATGGTTTCAGAGATTGTGCCGCTGATTATAATTATAAAACTTGAGCAATATCAATATGCTGAAGCATCAGCAATTGCGGTTACAATGCTTATAATATCGTTCATTTTACTTCTTTCGATAACTCAGATACAAAAACTTCATAGAAAGAATAGCAATGCATAATCCAATTTCAGAGCCATTTTGGGTTAGGGCAACGTTAATATCGCTTGGCCTGTTTTTTGTTACAGTATTGTTGGTGATTCCATTACTGGTAGTTTTTGGTGAAGCCTTCAAACAAGGGATAGATGTCTATATCGATTCAGTAACCGATTACAACGCTTTTTCTGCAATCAAACTTACGCTAATTGTTGCGGCAATTGCTGTTCCAGCTAATGCCATATTTGGATTATGTGCGTCTTGGGCGATTGCTAAACACCAATTTCGAGGCAAGAATATTCTAATCACCCTTATCGATATTCCTTTTTCTGTATCTCCAGTTATATCAGGGCTGATATATGTTCTCATGTTCGGCTCTCATAGCTTGTTGGGCGATTGGCTTTTACAAAATGACATTGAGATTATATTTGCAGTTCCCGGACTTGTAATTGCCACAATATTCGTAACTTTCCCGTTTGTTGCTAGAGAACTAATTCCACTTATGCAAAGTCAGGGTAGTGATGAAGAAGAAGCTGCAATTTTACTTGGTGCATCTGGATTCAAGACTTTTTGTCGAATTACCCTTCCAAACATAAAATGGGGTCTTCTTTATGGAATCCTTCTTTGTAATGCAAGGGCAATGGGCGAGTTTGGCGCAGTATCTGTAGTATCAGGACATATCAGGGGAATGACCAACACTATTCCGCTACATGTTGAGATTTTATATAATGAATATAATTTTGCTGCATCCTTCGCAGTAGCATCAATTCTTGCAATGCTCGCACTCATCACCCTGATTGCAAAGGTTATTATTGAGAAGCGCGCAGCCTGAAGCCAAGTTCATTTCGAATATCAATAAAGTTTTTCCACTCTTTAAAGCGAACATTGCGCTCTTCAAGATATTTTGCAAGTCTATCGCGGGCAAATACTATATCTGAATTGATTGCCATGTTTATATCGGTTAGTGAATCACCAATTGCAATAACCTCTTTGACATTATAAAGCGACATGACATTAGTTTTTGCAACCATTTCATCACCATCTTCATATGCAGATTTTATCTTGATTTTCTCAGCCGTTAAATCAACATCTAGCCCATAAATTGCTGTAATTTTCTCCCGAAATGGCTCGGTTAAAAGCTCTATGACTGGCTTGAACCCACCTGATATTATTACAAACGGAATTTCCATCTCTTGAAGATAAAATAAGAAATCCTCAAATCCTTTGCGGATTTTCTTTGAACTCACAAAATCCAAAATATCTGGAAAAAGCTCCGAACGAATATCTTCAGCAATCGCCCTCACTCCTTCGCGTAACGAGATTTTCATGTCATACATCTGTGGAATAATTTCTGAGGCAAGTTTCGGAGAGAATTCTTTCAAAATAGCAACAAATGTTTCATCTTCAGTGATAGTTCCGTCAAAGTCACAAAAGACGATTCTTTCGTAAATTCCATCCGTAACTGCAAACTGAGATATATTAGTAATAATAATCTTCCTCGAAAAACTATATTTCTAAATTTAATGTAACTTGTGTAATCATGATCATTTTACTAATAAAGAAATACATTTAACAAGTGCGTAAGAAAATATGTGTGGAATAATCGGAATAATCGGCAAAAGTGATGTAGCTCAAAACATGGTTGAAGCTCTTAGAAGGCTTGAATATCGTGGATATGACTCAGCAGGAATTGCAACAATTAGTAATAAAGAAATAATTCGCCTAAGAGCTGAGGGTAAACTTAGCAACCTTGAGCGAAAGCTATACGAAAGCCCAGTTGTTGGAAAAACTGGAATCGGACATACAAGATGGGCAACTCACGGCGTTCCAAGCACAGATAACGCACATCCTCACGCAACAGATAAAGTTGCAGTTGTTCATAATGGTATTATCGAAAACTTTGCCGAACTGAAAGCCGAACTGATTAAAAAGGGTTACAAATTTACCAGTGAAACCGACACTGAAGTTGTTCCCGTACTAATAACAAGCCTTCTCGATGAGGGACTCAGCGAAGCAGATGCAGTTGCAAAAACCTTGCAAAGACTTCATGGAGCTTACGCACTAGGAATTATATTCAAACAAAATCCTGATTTACTTATCGGGGCGCGTAAAGGCTCTCCACTAGCTGTTGGATATGGAGATGGCGAGATGTATCTTGGCTCTGATGCCATTGCCCTTGCACCTCTCACTTCAAAGATATCATATCTGGAAGAGGGAGACTGGGTCATTTTAAGCCGTAACTCAGCAGCATTCTTTGATAAAACAGGTAATTCAGTAAGTCGTGAAGTAAAAATCAGCTCTATTTCTAGTGGAGCGATTGATAAAGATGGATACCGTCACTACATGCTCAAAGAAATATATGAGCAACCTACTGTTATTGGAGAGAATATTCAGGCTTATCTTAATAATGAAAATCATTCTATAATTCTTCCAGAACATAATCTTCCACTTAAAAAGATAAATCGCATGACGATTGTAGCCTGCGGAACTTCTTATTACGCTGGAAGCGTTGCATCATATTGGTTCGAACGCATTTCAGGAATTCCAACAGAAATAAATATTGCCTCTGAATTCCGCTATCGAGATATGCCAATGCTTGAGGGCGGTCTTGCTTTGTTTATTTCTCAATCGGGCGAAACGGCAGATACTCTAGCTGCAATGCGAATGGCAAAAGAGAAAAAACAATATACAATCGCTTTGGTTAACTCCCCTGAGAGCTCTATGGCTCATGAGGCCGATCTAGCGATTAGAACCTATGCAGGCCCAGAAATTGGTGTAGCCTCAACTAAGGCATTCACAACGCAACTTGTAACGCTCGCATGTCTTGCGATTTATCTTGGCATCGAACGAGAGTATATCAGCAAAAGTGAATCTGACGAATATCTTAGAAAACTTCTTGAAATACCTGCAAAAACCGCAGAAGTACTTGAGAAAGAAGATGAAATTCATAGGATTGCCCTCAAAATGGCAACTGCAACAAATGCTGTTTATATTGGAAGGGGAACGAGCTATCCCATTGCTCTTGAAGGCGCATTAAAACTTAAAGAAATCTCTTATATTCATGCTGAAGGCTTTGCGGCTGGAGAGCTAAAACATGGACCTATTGCGCTTATTGATGAAAATATTCCCGTTGTGGCAATTGCACCGCATGACAAGTTGTTTGAAAAAACTGCTTCAAATATTCAAGAAGTGGCAGCCCGAAACGGCAAGATAGTGCTGTTTAGTAATAAAGCAGGAATTGAAACTCTTAAAGATATTTCCGCTGACTGTGTTGAAATGCCTGAAGTGTGCGATTTCCTATCAGCTATTGTTTATGCAATTCCGATTCAGCTACTCGCATATCATGTTGCTGTATTAAAAGGAACCGACGTAGATCAGCCAAGAAATCTAGCAAAATCAGTTACTGTTGAGTAACTTTCTTGTTTGCCGCTGCACCATAACAATACTCGGTGGATGGGAATTTTCTGCTTCTCACCTCATGAGCATATGATTCGGCTGATTTTGCTATCACGTCACGAAGGTTAGCATATTTCTTAACAAATTTTGGCGTGAAGTTGCTTAAACCAAGCATATCATCAACAACTAAAACCTGACCATCACAGCTTGAAGATGCTCCAATCCCTATTGTTACAGATGCAACCTTTGAGGTGATTTCCGTTGCGAGATTCTCGGCAACACCCTCAATTACCATTGAAAATGCACCAGATTCATCTATTGCGATAGCATCTCGCATAATGCGTGACTTCTCAATATCATTTCTTCCGTGATAGCCATATCCTCCATACACATTAACCTTTTGTGGCTGCAACCCGATATGCCCCATTACGGGAATTCCCCTTTCCACCAAGAAGCTGATGGTCTCGGCCATTTCAACGCCACCTTCTATTTTAACCGCTCCACAACCCGTTTCAGATATTATTCTTGCAGCATTTTTAAACGCCTGCTCTTTTGATTCCTGATAAGACCCAAAGGGCATATCCACCACAACCATTGCCTTTGATGACGAATTAACAACGGCTCTTCCATGATTAATCATCATATCTACTGTTACGGAAAGGGTATTTGGCATTCCGTAAACCACCATTCCCAACGAATCGCCAACCATCAACAAATCAACATAATCATCAAGAATAGCCGCTACAGGCGCAGTGTAAGCCGTTAGACACACAACAGGCTCAGAACCTTTTGCAGAAAATATATCTTTTACGCTTTTTCTTTTTATAATCGAATGTTTAGACATATCATAGAACCTTTATAATTCTGGAATTCCATCTATTTTATCTATTGAATCAATCACTAAAGGAACTCCATTTTTTAGAATTACTTTAGAGCCGTGAAAATATCTCGATTGTTTGCAAGTTTCATCAATAATCAGAACATAGAAATATCTTGTATTGAAATTAGATGATAAAAACTGAACTGCGTAGCAATGCTTTGACTCATCGTATTCTCCGAATAAGCTGCACGCTGCCTTTTTTAGCATAACAGATTCGTTGTTATCAAGTTTTACTCGCAACAGACTTGCGCTACTCTTTGCCGAATTACAAATATCGTGATTAAGTTCCCCTATGGCGTCGCTATACCACCATCCAGAGTTTTGCCAAGATGCAACAGATGAATCAGTTTTACAGCTATCAACCTTTTCAAGAGCATGTTTCGAACAGCTTTTCTGCTGAGACTCTTCATCATTAAAGGAAATATCAAAGATACTCAATAAAGCAATACTCACTAGAATTGCCATCATTACCGCAAATATTACAAATAACTTAAACAAAATCTTGATTAACTTTATCACTTGAACCTTTTTATTCACAAAGTGCAGCATCTTCTATAATCAGTTCGGCGGTTTCATTACCTTGCCACTGATTAATATTGAGCATTCCAATTAAATTAACCGTTTTACCTATGGAAGATAGTAAAAAATTGCCAAGCTCAGTATCCGCACTTCTAAAGGCCATTCCTCTTATGCGTCTGGGTTTTGATGTCGAAACTTCAGGATCTGAGAATATACACTTTACATGAGTTCCAGATACTAACTCTGCATAACTAATTCTGAACTTATGAAAAACGAAACGCGGCTGAGGATTGCCCGCCCCAAAAGGCCCTAGTTTTTCTATTGCGTGTCCATTTTCGACAGAAACACCTGATACACTTAATACACCACTATAAATTAGTTTTCTTGTGGAGGATAATTCTTCAAAATCATCTCCCACCCTATCGCACATGAATGCATGAACCTCATCAATCCTGCTCATATCAAGACTAAAACCAGCAGCCATTGCATGCCCGCCACCTGCAAGTAAAAGGCCTCTATCTTTTGCCATAGAAACTATGTTGCCGAAATTTACTCCCGTTATGGAGCGGCACGAAGCCTTGCCAACACCGTTATTAACTGAAATTACAGCAACTGGACGGTGATATAAATCTTTCATTCTGCTTGCGACGATTCCCACCACCCCTGGATGCCACGTATCGCTATGCAAGAATATAATTGGCGGAAGGTTATTTCCCATCGCTTCTATTTGAGTGGTTGCCTCTTCTAGAACCAATGCTTCTAATGTTTTGCGCTCAGAATTAAATTGATCAAGTTTTGCAGCTATTTCCACCGCTTCATCTGGATTATCGCAAGATAAAAGTCTTGCTCCTAGAGATGATTCCCCTACCCTTCCACCTGCATTAATTCTTGGGCCAATTACAAATCCTAAATGGAAAACAGATGGCTTAATATCAATTCCAACTCTATCAATAAGAGCAGAAAGGCCTACATTTCTCCTCGCAGCAATAACCTTTAATCCTTGCGCGACATATGCCCTATTAATACCAGTAAGACTAACTACATCGCAGACACTTCCCAAGGCTACAAGATCAAGTAAATCAAGGAGGTTAGGCTCTTTATGATTCTTAAACCAACCCTTCGCGCGGAGCTTATTTGAAACTGCCACCGCCAGAAGAAAAGCAACGCCACAAGCAGCCAACTGCCCATGCTCTGATGTTTCATCAAATCGATTCGGATTAACAATCGCAAGGGCATTAGGTTTTTCAGCTTCACCGATATGATGATCTATAATAATCATATCAATACCAGCTTTGGTTGCCTCTGCAATTGGCTCAAACGCAACAGTTCCACAATCTACAGTTATAACTACATTTGCACCTCTTTCTTTTAACGCAAGAAGTGCCTTGATGTTGGGACCGTAACCTTCCGTTATTCTATCTGGAATATGAATTTCCGAAGATGCCGAAAGCATATTAAAAAACTTCTTTAGCACAGCACTAGAAGTTGCGCCATCAACATCATAATCTCCAAATATACCGATTTTTTCGCCGTTTATAACCGCATCTGAAATTCTATTTGCAGCTATCTCCATATCCATTAAACAAAACGGATCAGGCAGGAAATTACGAATACTAGGGTTTAGATAGTTTTCAACATTCTCAGGTTCAATTCCAATGCCAGATAATAATCTGGATACTATTTCTGGAAGCTCAGGAAATCTTTGCAACAAAGCCTCGTAGAGCCTTTCATCATAGCGAGCTTCTTCCCACTTAAAACCTCTTACAGACCCAACAAAACCAGAATCAACCACATCAATCGACTTCAACATCACCAATCACCAATCAACTATCTACTAAATATTACTAATAGACTTAGTATATATTTTTTTTATGATTAATACAACCAATTGAAGATTAATATTTGCATGAAAGAGCTTATGAAAACTGAATTTGCAATCAGCATTAATGACCTTAAAAAAACCTATAACGAAAAATCAGAAAATCCTAAACATGCTTTGAAAGGTCTTTCAATAGACATTCCTAGAGGCTCTATATTCGGACTTCTAGGGCCTAATGGTGCGGGAAAATCAACTATGATTAACATACTCGCAGGGCTTGTAAACAAAACATCAGGCAAAGTAAATGTGTGGGGGCACGATCTTGATATAGATCCTCGCTCAGTCAGAAAATCAATCGGCGTTGTGCCGCAGGAATTAGTTGTTGATACATTCTTCACAGTGAGAGAAGCACTTGAATTCTATGCAGGATATTACGGAGTCAGCAAAAATAACCGACGCACCAATGAAATCATAGAAGCAGTTAAACTAACCGAACAAGCCGATATAAGCTCGCGCAGACTATCTGGTGGAATGAAAAGAAGGCTGCTTGTTGGCAAGGCACTTGTGCATAACCCTCCCATTTTAATATTAGATGAACCAACCGCAGGTGTTGATGTAGAACTTAGAGAGCAACTCTGGGATTATGTCCGCAAATTAAACAATGAAGGCACAACAATTTTACTCACAACACATTATCTTGAAGAAGCCCAAGAGCTTTGCGACAACATTGCAATCATAAATCGTGGAGAGCTTGTCGCAAAAGATAGCACGAAAAACTTGATGAAAATTTTTGATAAGAAAACACTTAGAATTAAATTCAAGCAATCCCTTGATCATATTCCTCAGAAAATCAATGGCTTTGATGCAGTAATTGACAAAGAAGGCGCTCTAAACGTGAGCTATAAACCAAGTACCGAATCAGTTTCTAATATACTAGATGTCATCACCACATCAGGACTTCAAATACAGGATATAGCAATATCAGAACCAGATTTAGAGGATGTGTTCAAACATTTGGTTGCAAAATAGCAACTGACATAAAGTTTTTTCCAAAAATCAAGTAAAAAATCGTCATTTTAAAATAAATTTAACTTGACATATATTTTTAGTTGAAAAATACTGCAAAGTTTTTTATTCTACATAAGTGTCCAAGCTAATAATACAGAGGAGACTACTTATGTCACTGACTAAATACCTCAGCAATCTTCGCACTAAACACGATCAGCTAGAGGATGATATAAAGCAAGAAATGACTAGGCCACTTCCCAACTTCAACTTGATTACAAATCTCAAAAAACAAAAACTGCGGACAAAGGACTTAATCAACAGACTTACTTTCAAGATTAAAAAGCAAGAATATCAGACTTCTGGCTAATTAGCCAACAGGCATAGCAAAACCAAACCCTTGGCTGAAAATCAGCTAGGGGTTTTTTAATATCCTCCACAAAAATAGAAATTATGAGCTTGCAAATTAACCTAAACTAAGGTAACTGGAAGTTGATAATTTAATATCAAAAATAGTTTTTTGGAGATTCACACATGTTTGACAAATTGTCAGATTTCGTATCAGGCGCGTTTATAGTGTTTTACGTTGCTTTTTCACACTTCTATGAAGCTCATGCGCTTTGCGTTCTTGCAATTGTGGCTGGCCTAAACCTTATTGTTCGCTCTGTTACTGGAACCTCACCAGTTAAAACATTGCTCGGTAAAATTGGATTTAAGGTTAGCAAACAGGCTTAGGCTTCTTTGTTAAGATATTAAGACTGAAAAATATAAAACCCCGCTTCTGTGGGGTTTTTGTTTATATGGATTTTTTAGATGGACCTATGCAAACTAAATTAACTTTAACTCGGGATAAGAGTGATAAATACGCTCCCTCTTTATGGGGGAGCGCGTAATGGATAGCTCCTTATTTCGAGTTGAGGATAAAAAACCAGCAATTTCAATCTCTAACATTACTAATAGATTCGGTGATTTGGTCGTTCACGATAACATTAGCTTTGATATTGCCGCAAAAGAAATAATGGCTCTAGTTGGTGGCTCAGGAAGCGGAAAATCAGTAATGTTAAAAACAATTACTGGCCTGCATTCTCCAGAGTCAGGCCATATAGAAATGAACTATGGCAATAACTTTGGAATGTTATTTCAAAACGGTGCGCTTTTTTCTAATCTAACTGTATTAGAAAATATCATGCTGCCAATACGCGAGCATACCAAACTTGATAAAGATGATATTCACAATATTGCACGCCTTAAACTCACACTTTCTGGCCTGCCTGAACATTCGGCTGATAAATATCCATCTGAATTATCTGGGGGAATGAAAAAACGCGCAAGCCTTGCCCGCGCTCTTGCGCTTGACCCAAAAATATTATTTCTTGATGAACCAACTGCTGGGCTTGATCCGATTGCTGCCGCTGCTTTTGATGATTTAATATTAAATCTAAAAGATAATCTTGGCCTAACGGTTGTTATAATAACACATGATCTGGATACTATTTTTACAATATGCGATAAAATCGCAGTTCTTGTTGATAAAAAGATAATCGTAGATACACTGGATGGATTATTACAAAACCCCCATCCTTGGATAAAAGAGTATTTTCATGGCCCCCGCTCTCGAGCTGCATTAATTACAAACGGAAAATATGGAAACGAAAGCTAATTATTTTTTGGTTGGATGCTTTGTTCTAGCAGTGTTCACAGGAATACTGGGGTTTACGATGTGGCTTTCAAAATCTCAAGATAACGCCGATAGCAGCAAGTTTATCATTTATTTTTCTGAATCTATTACAGGCCTAAACAAAGGCGGAAGCATTCGTTACAGAGGTGTTCAAGTTGGTCAAGTGCAAAAAATCACTATTGATACTTCAAATATGGAACGCATCAAAGTTATTGCGAGCATTTCAAACTCAGCACCTATAAACAAAGGAACAAGAGCAAGCCTAAAGTTTCAGGGAGTTACTGGCCTTGCCTACATCGAACTTACCAGCTCAACTAAAGATTTTCCACCTATAGAAGTTTTAGAGGGGGAAGAATATCCAGTAATTGAATCTGTACCATCTGACTTTCAAAAGGTTGTCGATAGCGCGTCACAATTAGCTGCAAATCTTAGCATTCTCACAGAAAGAGCAAGCGATGTTCTAAGCGAAGACAATATAAAGTCATTCAGCGATGCAATGAAAAATATCTCTCAGTTCACAGATATTATAGTTAAAAATCAAGAAAATATAGATTCCGCAATGACAAGTCTTGCTCAAAACTCGGAAAAGCTATCCGTTGTTTTAGATGAGGTTGCAGTCGCATCTAAAAACTTCTCAGAGCTTGCGAAAAATAGCAATAGCATCATAAAAGAAAATAAAAAAGCCATTAGCAATTTCTCAGGAACAGGACTCAACAATATCAATAATCTGGTTTCTGAAGCTCGCAGAACCAATAATGAGATACAATCTTTAACAAGAAAAGTGAATGACAACCCTTCTGAAGTTATCTTTCCACCAGAGCGCAAAGGATACTCTGCAAAATGATAAGAGCATTACCATTGATTTTAATCACATTAATTCTCAGCTCATGCTCGATTTTACCTGAAAGAGAGGTTATTACTTCGGTTTATGTGATTGATTCTCCTGAAAAAATCATCATCAATCAGCCGTCGCGCAACCTTAAGGTTAATGTATCACTTCCTCATTTCAACGCAGGTCTTGGAAGTGAAAAAGTTATCTTAAGACAAAACAACCGACTTGATTTTTATGAAGGAGCTAGATGGGCTTCTGCAACCCCTGAAATGATTCGTGCAGTCATAGTTGAATCAATCGAAAAAAGTGGGAAATTTGCGGCTGTAAATACAGAAACTTCAAGCGCAACTGCTGATTACACTCTATCATGCGATATTCGTGATTTTAACTCTGTTTATTTAGAGATGGGTACTGCACCTGATATTATTACAACCTTAAGCTGCAACCTATATAAAACTGGCAACGAAAGTTTTATGGAAAATATTCAAGTTTCATCTAAAGTTAAAGCATCTGAAGACAAAATGGATTCTATTATTGTTTCATTTCAGCAATCATCTGATAAGATAATGCTTGATTTGTTAGACAAAATGATAAAATCCATGAGCCTAAACACTAATATTTAAAAAGAATGCCGACTTCAGGAAATATCAGAGGGTTTGCCAAGCGCAGAATTGCTGAAATAGCAGGGCTATTAATGCTTGGAGCTTGCCTTTTTGTTATCACTTCACTAATTACACACAGCACATCTGATCCTTCATTTAATACGGCTAGTTCTGGCCGAATTAACAATGCTGGAGGGCTTGTAGGAGCTTATCTTGCAGATTTGTTACTGCAAATAACGGGTCTTGCCACAATTGTCATTATATCATCACTCACCACATGGGGTGTTCTCCTTTTAAGAAAACATCGGCTAAAGAGAGTTTGGCTTAGATTTTCATCAATGATATTAGCAATGCCGTTTATTGCTGCAATTCTTGCTTTAATTCCAGCTCCTTCGTCTTGGCCTTTTCCTGTAGGGTTTGGTGGATTCATTGGCGACTTCCTCCAAAAGATATTACTTTCCGCGCTCACTTTGCCAGTTTATTTGCCGCTATTTTTTACGTTCGCAATATTGTTTTTTACAATGGCACTCGGCTTAACTTGGTGGCAATGGAAGCAAATTATCGGCACAATATTTAATTATTTTGCAAAAATCATTAAATCGGCATCTAAGCTGTTTCGCGCATTATTTGAAAAAATTGATTATGAAGACGATGATTATATTCCTGAATCATCTGCAAAAAGAATTAAGAAAGAAGATCTTAGAAAAGAAAAACTCGCAAAAGTATCTAGAAATAAACCAGAAGTCATACTTGCTGATTCAGGTGAAGATTTGCCAACTACCCCTCCCCCTAAAACTGCAATCAAGCCAATTGCAAAACAAATGCAAACATCTTTCAAATTGGGAAGAAATGTAATCGCCTTTGAGCTTCCACCAATGAATTTGCTGTCGGTTCCAAATAAGCGAGATAGAAAAAGTTCTTTCAATGAAAATTCATTGTCTCAAAATGCCCGTTTACTAGAAAGTGTTTTGGAAGACTTTGGAGTCAACGGTAAAATTACCAAAGTCAGACCAGGCCCAGTTGTAACATTATATGAGCTAGAGCCATCTCCTGGAACTAAGTCATCTCGCGTTATAGGGTTAGCAGATGATATTGCTAGGTCGATGAGTGCAATTTCTGCCCGCATTAGCGTCATACCGGGTAAAAACGCTTTGGGAATAGAGCTTCCAAATGCTAACCGCGAAACTGTATATTTAAGAGAATTGCTCGAATCACCAGCATATAGAAATCATGAAGCTAAACTGGCACTCGCGTTAGGAAAAGATATTGGTGGCGAATCAATGATTGTTGATCTTGCCAAAATGCCTCACCTACTTGTTGCAGGAACGACAGGTTCAGGTAAGTCAGTCGGCGTTAATGGCATGATTTTATCACTGCTATATAGGCTCACTCCAGAGCAATGCAAATTCATTATGATTGATCCAAAAATGCTTGAGCTTTCAATTTATGATGGAATTCCGCATCTGCTTTCACCTGTTGTTACCGAACCAGGAAAAGCCGTAGTCGCTCTTAAGTGGACGGTTAAAGAGATGGAAAATCGCTACCGCCTTATGTCAACACTAGGTGTTCGCAATATTGGTGGATATAACAAGCGCATTGAAGAAGCAATTGAACGAGGCGAAAGAATTACTCGCTCGGTTCAAACTGGTTTTGATCCCGATACTGGTAAGCCGATTGTTGAGGAAATTCCGCTTGAAATGCAACCGTTACCCTACATTGTTGTTGTCGTTGATGAAATGGCTGATTTAATGCTCGTTGCTGGTAAGGATATTGAATCATCAATTCAAAGACTAGCGCAGATGGCTCGCGCAGCAGGCATTCACTTAATTATGGCAACTCAAAGACCTTCTGTTGATGTTATTACTGGCGTTATTAAAGCAAACTTTCCAACTAGAATTAGCTTTCAGGTAACATCTAAAATCGATAGCCGCACAATTCTTGGAGAGCAAGGAGCAGAGCAGCTTCTTGGGCAAGGTGACATGCTCTATATGGCAGGCGGAGGAAGAATCACAAGGATTCATGGTCCATTCGTTGCTGATAAGGAAGTTGAAGATATTGTAAACCACCTCAAAGCACAAGGTGAGCCAGAATACGTTGAAGAAGTTACAACCGCAGATGAAGAGGTTGACGAAAACTCATCCTCTGACTCAGAGGGTGGAGACCTATATCGCCAAGCCGTTCAGATTGTAACAAATGAAGGCAAAGCCTCAACTAGTTACATCCAACGCCGCTTAAAGATAGGTTATAACAGAGCCGCAAACCTAATTGAGCAAATGGAACGTGAGGGAATCATTTCCGCCCCCAACCATGCTGGTAAAAGAGAAGTTCTTTCAGGAAGATAGATAGATGATAACAGTACCTAAACAAATTAATACAAGAAGTGCAATAGCTCTAGATATTCCTGATATTTTAGAACTTCAGGAAAGAAACCTTCTTGCCAACATGCAGCAATTGCCAAACCAAAACTTATCTCAAGGATTTGTAACTACTCGACTAAGCACAGAGTACCTTACAGAATTGATTGATGATGATTGCTTGTTTTGTATTGAGGTTAACGGCTCAATTGGTGGATATGTGGCGGGTGCAAGTTGGAAATGGTTCAGCAAATGGGAAATATTCCAATATATGCAAAATGAGCTACCAACATTCATGATGGATGGTTTGGAAATTACGCCTGATAACTCTTATCAATATGGCCCTATTTGTATTGATGAAAAATGGCGTGGAGGTGAAACATTAATAGCCCTCTTCAACCATATTAGATCAAGTCATTCTAAGCGATTTAAAGCAGGCGTTACATTTATTAACAAGAAGAACGAACGCTCGATGCACGCTCACACTAAAAAGCTCAAGCTAATCCATATCGATGATTTCAGCTTTGGAGATAACGATTTCGCAAGACTTGCATTTGCAAGCACTACTACTTAACGTAAACTCTAACCTCAGGAGATGGAGTTTGGCCTTGCAGAGTTGTAACGGTTATTCTTTCTGATGGAATGCCCATGTTATTCATTGTCGCAAGCACATGATCTAACTCTGATGAGGTATTTACGCCCACAACGTCAAACATAACAGTTGGCTTGATTTCAGCGGCCTTGACAACTGCCTGATACAAAGCCTTTTCATAATAAACATTTGATTGGTTAAAACGAACCGTAACTAATGGAGTTTTATTAGAGAAGTCAGCAGCATTAGCTAACATCGGCAGCAGAGAAAATGCAACTAATGCAACAATAAACCTCATAATAAAAAACTCCTAAATTCTTTGATTAGATATACAGCTAATTGTTATATTTATGCGTTTACAGCATCATAGTCAAATCTATAGTCGCGCTAGTTCACATTCTTCTTTAGATATTCAAGAAATTTTCTTGCAACATCCATATTATCACCCGCAACAACTGCCCCCTGATAGGTAATTTTTGACTGGCTTTCTTCTGGAAATCTTGCAACCAATTTTAAGTTGTGGCTTTTTAAAGCGGAACTTTCGCTTATGACACCGTAACTTCTATATTCATTAACCTCTCTTATTAGTTCATCGGTGGAAAAGACTTCTTCGACTGAATTTATCACTTCTGGACTTACTCGCATCAAATACGAAGTCACAGCTTCGCTATGGCTTTTTACAACGAACAATAAAGATGCAGATTTTAGAATTCTATCAATTTCAACATCTAAGTTGTTTCCACACTCTTTATCTGACGCGGAGCACACAAGAACCATATAATTCTTAGCCAGATTAGTTATTGAATATACGTCAATTAAGCCTTTGTTTTTTAGAACCTGAATGAAATCTTCATTCTCAGCTATTAAAATATCAGCAATTGCACCGCCAATAATATTTTCAGATAACTTCTCAGAACTTCCATATACAACGTTCACTATAACCTTTTCTTTTCTAGCAAATTCTCTTGTTTTATCATTAATGAAATCAACGCTACTTTCATCGGCGAAAACAGTTAGTCTTGGTAGCTCTTTAATTTCTGCATAAGTCTTTGAACTTAGACATAACATCAAAAAGAGGCTCAATATTAAATGCTTTAATATCAATTTCACATCAACTCACTGTAACAAAAGTTTATCTTGCCATATTCAATTTAAGTATATTACATGTAAATATTGCAGTCATTCACTTTTGATTTAATGATGTGAGTAGAAAACTAACAGCGATTTTCTTTGCGATATTTGCACTTGGTTGTGCGCCGATACTTTTTATCAGGCCGCTAGGTGAATTTGGTGCGGGCTTTTCTTATGGATTTATGGAACCCCTAACTCTCGCTCTCTTCATATTCATTGCCGTGTCAATCAGCTTTATTGCCTCATGTCTTGATAAAAATACTTTGTATTCGGTTTCTGCAATTTTCATATCTGCTTTAATTGTAAGTGTTATTGCCAAAATTGGCAGCAGAGAAAACACTGGATTGATTAGCTCGGCTCTGCTTATCTCGCTGGTGCTTTTTGCTAAATTTGCCCGTGAGCTTGACTGGAAGACTGTGTTATCAGTGACAGTAATGGCATTTCTTGCATCTTCTGAGCTTTCAGTATCTCCGCCAGAAATTGCTTGCAAAGTAGCATATATAACTGGGCTAATCGTCTCGACCTTCCTTATTTACGGAATAGGATTAAGTCTTGGTTTCAGCATTTCAGATCAGATAGCCCCGCACTTTAAGGCCTTTATAGATAAAGCATCCGCTACTCAATATGGCTCAGTTATCGCAAAACTCATTAAAAGATAGATTAGAGTCTATTGTTGAGTATCTTAGGCAAGGTTTCCGCAAGAAAGGTTTCCAGATTTACCATCTGGACGCCTTCCTTCGTTGGGTAGGATTCGCCTGATTCAGTGATAACAAAACTCTGATCTGACACCACATCTTTAATCACTTCAAAAAAACCTTTCGAGATTCCAGCTCCTTGGCTGCGCTTGATTTCTACACAGTAGCGTTTGCCATTTGGGGCAACCAGTATTGCGTCGCTTTCTGCACCTTTATGCGTCCGGTAGAAATAGATTTTTACCTGACCTCCAGAACATCTACGGATTTGCTCTAGCACATAACCTTCCCATGATGCGCCAACTGCCACATGGCCAAGCAACTGCTCTGTATCCTGAATCCCCAGCAGGTGATGCAATATGCCAGTATCGCGCAAATATAGCTTCGGCTGTTTCACCAGCCGCTTACTAATGTTTACAAAATAGGGCTGCAACCTCGTGATGATAAACCCACCTTCCAGCAGATCGAGATAACGGCTAACTGTTGGTACACTCACACCAAGAGCGCGGCTCAAATCGCTCTGGTTTAATATCTGCCCATGCAGGCTTGCTATCATCTCTAGCATTCGCGTGACAAGCGGTGGCGATATCTGATGCCCTAACTCCTGCAAATCTCGCTGCACAAAGGTTTCGGTGAATGATTTCAGCCAGCGCTGAGCATGAGCAGGATTACCTGCAAGCATTCCTTTCGGAAACCCTCCAAAAAACCAGTGATGATGCAGTGAAACCGTTCCTTTCGCTTCCAGCCACGAGAACGGGGTTAACTCGTTATACGCAATGCGCCCAGCCAAACTTTCAGAACTGCCTTTAATCATTTGTGGAGAAGCAGAGCCAAGCAGAATATATCTTGCTGGTCTGCGATCCATATCAATCATTGCACGAAGCAGAGCAAACAGCTCTGGCATGCGTTGCACTTCGTCAATAACAACGCATTTATCCTGATGATATTTCAGGTACGTTTCCGCATCTTCGAGCTTTCTGCGATCCGAATCCAGTTCAAGGTCAAGATAGATGCTCTTTGCATCATCCAGCTGCGCGATTATATGCTTTGCCAGCGTTGTTTTTCCAGCCTGACGTGGCCCTACAATCCCCACCACAGGGAAATATTCAAGGTCTTGTAAAATCTGTTTTATGGCATGACGTTTTAACATACCACCACTTTATAACGGTGAAATCTTAAAGTCAAACTTTAAGATTTCTACCTTGCCATAAATATAGACCCTAAGACCAAGGTTCTTTAGGTGGAGTTTTCTTGAGAGAAGTTGAAGGCGAATCTGCTATGACTGAAGATGTTTCCTGCTTCTTCTTTGCAGTTGATGGTATGTCATTCATAACAACGGGGTTTGCAGTTCTAAGTTTTTCAAAAACTGTTAATCCCTGAGCGACCATAGAACCAACATCCGCCGCATTGGCAGGAATAATTAAGGTTGTTGACTGTTTGGCGAGTTTCTCAAATGCCGCAACGTATTCCTGTGCTATTTTTAAAGATACTGCATCAGCACCTCCGCTTTGACTAATTGAGCTTGCTACTATCTTAATACCTGCGGCAGTTGCCTCTGCAACAGATCTTATTGCCTCAGCTTCACCTTTTGCCCTATTTACTTGATCAGTCATTGCAGCTTCTGACTGCAACACAACAGACTGCTTCTGTCCTTCCGCCATATTAATTTGCGCTTGTCTTTTACCTTCTGATTCTAGGATCTCAGCTCTTTTCTGACGCTCTGCTGCAACCTGCATTTCCATTGCTTTTAAAACGGTAGACGGCGGATTAATATTTCTAATTTCATAGCGCATACACTGAATACCCCAAGTTTTAGCAGCTTCATTTATTGCATTAACTATGTTAGAGTTAAGCCTTTCTCTTTCTTCAAAGGTTTCATCCATCGTGAGTTTACCAATCTCCGAACGCATAGTTGTTTGCGCAAGCTGGATAACTGCAAAAACAGGGTCATTCACACCATAAGAAGCTGCAACAGGATCAATAATTCTAACGTAAATTACCCCATCAAGGGTTAGAGTAACGTTATCTCTAGTAATGCCGCCCTGCTCTGGAACATCTATCGCTTGCTCTTTCAGAGAATGCTTGTAAGAAACAGAATCTACATAAGGAATCAGGATATTAAGACCTGGTGCAAGTTTATTTTGAAAGCGGCCAAGTCTTTCAACAATCCACGCCTCTTGCTCTGGAACAATTTTAACCCCCTTAAAAATGGTCATCGCAACTAACGCACCAACAACCAAAAGTAGAAAAGAGAAGAAATCCATATACTTATTCCTTATTTGATTTGCGTTACAAAAAAGATATTGCCTTCAACTTTAACAATTTTAACTTCAGAACCAACTGGAATTGAGCTTCCATCTGCCGATCTTGCTTGCATTATAGTGCCAGACCAGCGCACCTCCCCAGATAAGTTATCAGTTTCTTTGGTAACGTTTGCCTGAGTTCCTAAAATGTTATTGTAAGAAGGCTCTCCTTTTCTAACTTTCTTAAGTGGCTTCCACAAAACCGCTGCCCAGATTGCTGTTAACAAAAACATCCAAGCAAGTTGCGCTGTTAGAGATTCTAAAACGCCAAGCTGAGACATGATTCCAACAATAACAGCGGCAAGACCCGCGAAAAGAAAACCAACACTTGGCAGAGCAAAAGCCTCAAGCACAATTAAGAAGCAACCAATTGCAAGCCAATATACAGGATTCATTTTGCAGCAGGAAGTGGTAGTGGTGAATCGCTCAACGTTCTAAGATATGCAACAAGGTTAGCAAGATCCTGCGGCTTTTTTACCCCTGCAAAAGACATTTTCGTACCTGGTGCATATTTCTGCGGAGCATATAGGAAAGCCGCCACCTCTTCATATCCCCAAGTTCCTGTCATCCCCGATAAAACTTTTGAGTATGCATAGCCTTCAGCTCTGTGGCCTTTACTTCCACCAACTGCACCCCACAGATATGGGCCGACTTTATTAGCCCCTCCCTTATCGAAAGAATGGCACGCAACGCACTTTTTAGCCTGCTCTTTACCCGAATTAACATCTGCTGTAGCAAGAAGAGCAAGAATATCTGGAGCCTTATCTTCCTTTGGTGCCGAGGCAGTGTCGCTACTTGCCATATCTTCCGCGCCCTCAATCTGATAACCACGCTTTGCATCTTTCTCAACACCACTATTATAAGCGATTTTAGAAATGTGACCTGCCGTCATTGCTATAATGCCTGCAACTAAAACGGAAGCCGCAACCTTATTAAATTCTAAGTCTTTCATTTAAACTCTTTCGTTTAAAAATTCTTTTTGGTGATAATTATGTTGTTGTCAAACCCGCAAAATAATATACGGATTAAACGCGTTATAAATACAAAGTTTATAGGCCAAATGCAACAATCGAAAAATCTTATCGTGATTCCATCTCGGCTATCTTCAACAAGATTGCCAGAAAAACCACTTGCCGATATTAACGGAAAACCAATGATATTAAGGGTTTATGAAAGAGCAATCCGCTCTAAAATTGCCGATGTTGTTGTCGCCACTGATTCAGAAAAAATTGCAGAGGTTGTTGAAAAAATTGGTGGCAGGTGCGTCATGACTTCCCAGAGTCATAATTCTGGCACAGATAGGATATGGGAGGCACTCAATAAACTCGAACATAATTTAAGTTATGAAAACATTGTAAACCTTCAGGGAGACATGCCATTTATTGACTCTGAAAGTATTCAAGATTGTTTTAACGGCCTTGCAGATGGAGAGTTTGACATAACAACTCTAGCCTGCGAGATAGAAAATCCAAGCGATGCTCAAGATGCAAACATTGTAAAACCTGTAATCGCCAATTTAAATGATATTGATAAAGGCTTTGCACGTGCGCTATATTTTAGCAGAGCGCAAGTTCCACACAACAGTGAAAAGTTTTATTATCATATTGGAATTTATGGATTTAAAAAACCAGCATTAAAGAAATTTGTAGAACTTCCACAATCTTTTTTAGAAAAGACAGAAAAACTAGAGCAGCTAAGAGCACTAGAAAATGGAATGAAAATCGGAATAAAAATTGTTTCAACAACTCCAATAAGCGTGGATACACCAAACGATTTAGCAAAGGCTATAGAATATGCAAAAGCCAATAAAATTTAACTTCATAAGCCGTGACAACATTGCGGTTTCTACAAAACTTAAATCTGAAATCAAAAACATTTGCTTTGCGTCTTTAAAGCATATTGCTGAAGATAATAAAAACATAGGAAGTAACAGCTTAACAATAGTTTTCACTGATGATTTGGAAGTTAAAGACTTAAATAATCGTTTTCGTGGAAAAAATAAGCCAACCAACGTTTTAGCATTTCCCTCCGAAGATAATAAGAGAGACTATCTAGGCGATATAATCGTATCAATAGAAACTTTAAAACGTGAAGCAGAAAGCGCAAATATTGAATTTAAAAATCACATGCTGCATCTCTGTTTACATGGTTTTTTACATCTTCTTGGCTTTGATCATAAAACTGATGAACAGGCTAATATAATGGAAAATATAGAAATATTAACACTAGCTGAATTTAAAATAACTAATCCATATACAAACTAATTTTTTTAGTGTATAGTCGTATGAACCGATATGAATACCCAAGATGCAATAATTATTGATACCTCCTCTGAGGTAGATAGCGACCCTGACAGTAGTGTCTTAGGCACCTACAAACAGAAATCTTTGCTGCAAACTATTAGCCTTTGGCTTAAAGATAGCTTTATTGGAAAAAGCTCAGATACTGGTCTTAAAGAAACTCTTGAAGAGCTAATCGAAGAAAACGAAGAAAAAAATATCTCTCTAGATGGCGAGTCTAAAGAGATGCTCGAAAACATCATTTCGTTTGGGCAAATGAGGGTTTACGATGTAATGACCCCTAGAGTCAATATTGTCGCTGTTCCTGAAAATGCAAGCATCGAAGAGCTTCGCACTATTATCATAAATAATGAACATACCAGAATGCCAGTTTATAGAGGCAATCTTGATGATGTTATTGGTTTTATTCACATTAAGGATCTCATTAGATATTTTGGTGATGGTGCCAGCTTTAATATCTCAAATGTAATCAGGCAAATATTGGTAGTTCCACCATCTATGCGCGTAATCGACCTGCTTCTTAAAATGCGTCTTTCAGGCGTGCACATGGCATTAGTAGTTGATGAATATGGCGGAACAGATGGCCTAGTGACACTGGAAGATTTATTCGAAGAGATTGTTGGCGATATTCAAGATGAGCACGATGATGAAGATGAAACTCAGAAGATCAAAAAACTATCAAATGGTGATATTGAAATTGATGCGAAGCTAGAAATTGAAGAGCTTGAAGATTTTCTTGGCAAAAAGATTTCATCCGATGACAATGACTTCGATACAGTCGGCGGGCTAATCTTTAACATTGCTGGCAAAGTTCCAGTTAAAGGCGAGGTTGTAGAGCACGAAATGGGATATTCATTCCTTATCACCGATGCAGACAACCGCAGAATCAACCGAGTTAGAATGAGAATGAAGTAATAGAAATAATAAATTAAAATCCTATTAGTTCTGTTATCTTATGGAACCCAACTATACCGATAATAAGCATGAAGAGTGCTACGAAGAATCCCATTATGCCAAGCATTATACCAATTACTATCGCCATGCCATCTTTATTAAAAAGGCCGATAGATATTAATAGAACGCCAGTCACGGGTAAAAAGTTTGCTAGTGGAATTGGTGCTGCAAATATTACCGCAAATATAAAGCAACACAATCCAACAAATCGCTCTCCGCTGGTTTTATCACTCAAGAATAGCAATCTCGGTTTGATAAATTTTTCACACTTTTTAATGTATGGATTATATTTATCTAAAACAGCTTTTAGATTCTCATAGCTAATAGTTTTTTGCCCCAACCAGTTAGGAAGCCAAGGACTATGAAAACCAGCAATCATCTGAGCTGAAAAGAATATAACAGGAATTGCGCCAATTAGAGTCATACCCGGTATAGGCAACAGATTAGGCAAATTGAAAACCATCAATAAAACACCAAATCCGCGTTCATGAAGTGAATTTAAAATCTCTGAAAAGGTTATCTTTTCTCGCCCCTTATACCCTTCCAGTAGGTTTTCTAGAAATATTGAAGTTAGTTCTACGTCTCTTTTTATCATTAAATGCTTTACTTTCTTGGTGACTTTATGGTTAGCACTTTTTAGTCTATGTCTGAATCATAAATTTTCAGTATATATAACATAAAAAACTACGGCGGCGAATAAGTGTCAGATCGATCATTGAGAATAGTTATAGTTGGTCACGTTGATCATGGGAAATCGACTTTAGTTGGCAGGTTGCTTTGCGATACTGATTCTTTACCAGATGGAAAGCTAGAGCAAGTTAAAAAAGCCTCAGAAAAGAGAGGAATGCCGTTTGAATGGTCGTTTTTGCTAGATTCCTTACAAACCGAGCGCGATCAGGGAATTACGATAGACGTTACAGAGGTTCGTTTTAAAAGCAAGAAACGAAGTTATACCATCATTGATGCACCTGGTCATAAAGAATTCTTAAAGAATATGATTACGGGTGCAGCGTCATGTGAAGCGGCTGTTCTAGTAATTGATTGTCACGAAGGAGTGATGGAACAGTCAAAGAAACATGCCTATCTTCTAAGCCTCATTGGGGTTCAGAAGGTTATCGTTTGCGTAAATAAAATGGATGCGATTGGTTATAATCAAGATGCCTTTTACAATATATCCGAACAGTTTACAAAATATCTGAATGATATATCAATCAAACCAGAATGCATTATTCCCATAGCCGCGCGAGATGGAGATAACATAGTCACCCACTCAAACAATATGCAGTGGTATGACGGCTTAACCCTCATTCAAGCCCTTGATGCTCTAGAATCAAAGGTCGGCATAAAAGAAGAGAACATCCCCCTAAGACTGCCCGTACAAGATATTTACAAATTCGATAACCGAAGAATTATCGCAGGCAGAATCGAAAGCGGAACAATAAAGGTTGGTGATGAGATTGTTTTTTCCCCATCTAACAAACTAAATCGCGTTAGAACAATCGAGAAATATGGCAAAACTGATGTTAACTCTGCATCCGCTGGTGAGTGTATAGGAATAACACTTGAAGATCAGATATTTGTTGAACGCGGTGATGTAATAAGTCATATCAGTAACGCTCCATTCTTAACTAATGTATTTAAAGCGAAAATTTTCTGGTTAGGTGATAAGCCCTTACAAATTAATCAAAAATATAAAGTTAGAATTGGAACCGCTGAATACCAAGCGGAAGTTACTGATATTAAAAGCATTATAGATACTGAGAATTTGTCAGAGGTAAATAGCTCAAAGCAGATTCCGAAAGGTGCAATTGCCGATATTGAAATCAGGGTTAAGGGAATGGCCGCCGTAGATTGCTTTTACGAAATAACAAATACGGGAAGATTCGTAATAGTTGACGGATATGACATCGCAGGCGGAGGAATTATCTCTCTTGATGGAATTAGCAATCAACGCGTTAATGCATTGGCAAATAAATCTGAGAATATTTTTGCAACCGATCTTAAAATTTCACCAGAACAAAGAGAGGCAAGAAACGGACACAAAAGAGGCGTTTTATGGTTCACTGGACTTTCGGGTTCAGGCAAATCAACTCTGGCTATAGAATTGCAACAACGCCTATTTGCAAAAGGAATGCAGGTATATGTTCTTGATGGTGATAACATGCGCTCAGGCCTAAATTCTGATCTAGGTTTTTCGCATGAAGACAGAGCCGAGAATATAAGAAGGGTTGGCGAAGTTGCAGCATTATTCGCAGATTCTGGCTCAATAGTGATAACAGCTTTCATATCACCATATCGAGAAGATAGAAGGCGGGCAAGGGCTGCCTCCGCCCATCATTTCCACACTATATACGTCAAAGCTGATCTAAAAACATGTGAAGAGCGCGATCCAAAAGGGTTATATAAAAAAGCAAGAAAGGGAGAAATCAAGCAATTTACAGGCGTTTCAGACATTTATGAAGAGCCTGAAAACCCCGATTTAGTGCTTGATACCAGTATATATTCAATTGAGGAATGCGTGGGTATGCTCATAAAATATGTAGAGGAAAATTTCAGCAAATGATAACGGCATCTAACTCTTTTCCACAAACAGCTTTCATCTTCGCAGCAGGTTTTGGAAAGCGAATGCTACCTTTAACCGAAAAAATTCCCAAGCCCTTAATCGAGGTTGCTGGAAAAAAACTGATAGATTACTCGGTTGATTATCTCATTAATGCGGGTTTTAAGAAAATCATAATTAACGCCGCATATCTGGCAGATATTCTCATAAATCATCTTGAACAACGAAATGATAACGACGTACAGATATTAATATCCGAAGAGCCAGAACCTCTTGAAACAGGCGGCGGACTTAGGCATGCCATGCCTTTGTTTGCAGGTGAATCTTCGTTACTGTTACTAAATAGCGATGTTATTTTTCATGATGAATCATCTTGTGCGGTATCGACTTTAAGAGAATTCTGGGATCCAGATCAACAAGATATTCTGCTTTTATTATCAGCTATTGATAATTCAACTGGCTATCGCGCAGGAGGCGACTTCCTGATGGAAAAGAATGGAAAACTAAGCCGAAGAGATAACAGTTTAGAAAAAGACTCTATACTACCCTATGTTTTCACAGGAATGCAGGTTATAAAAACCTCACTCATTGAAAATGAAACAAGACGTATATTCTCACTATCCGATTTTTATCAAAATGACAGACTTGATAAGGTCAGAGGTGTGGAGTATGTCGGCGGAAAGTGGCTACATGTCGGCGATATTGATGGAATATCCGAAGCTGCAAAAATTATCAAATCTGGCTAGTTAATTATCTTAACGACTAGATTGTTGTTTTTTCTTTACTGGCTTCTTTTGTTGTGATGGCTTCTTAGGATTTTGTTTCTTTTTAGTAGTCTGTTTCTTCTGGTTTGATTTAACTGATTTTACATTATTCTTTGCAGTGGCTTTCTTTTGTGCTTTTGGAGCAGCTTTAGCAGCTGGCGCGATAGTTTTTACAAGATTACTTCTAATCTGCCCTGCATTCTTTCCAGATTCAAGACCTGAAAGTTCTGCTTGATCAAGCAGTTGAATTGCATCTAGCTTTCTTCCCTGCTTTTCTAAGATGGCAGCTCGTTTTATTAGCATTTCAGAATAATCAAAGTCAGCAACATTATTCAGAGATGCGTAATTTATAGCCTTCTTAAGAACCAAGTCAGATTTATCAAAGTTTCCTGCTTTCTCCCAAGCAGTTGCAGATTGAGACATAACCTGAAGCCAAAGCGCATTATTAGAACCTTTAGTAATATCAGCAATTCTATCTAATGTTTCCGCTGATTCTGAGAATCTTTTAAGCCCATACAACGCAAGAGCTTTACAATGCAATGATGAGGTTCCAGATTCTGTTTTGAGCCATTCATCTGCCTCAATCAATGCTGCCTGAGGATTGCTATTGCTAAGACTAACACATCTCTGATAACGGTCATTTGCAAACGCATAATCGACAGAGCTTGCAAAAGGTATTATAAAAGATAGAAAACTGATAATTATTCTTAACATCAACGCGAATTATCTCTTGTGAAACAAAAACTACTCATTTTTGGATTTGGCTACACGGCAAGTTATATCTTAAGGCGCGCATTGGCAAATGATATTGAGGTTTATGTAACAACCAGAGAAGAAGGCAAAGCTCATCATATAACTGAACTTGGCGGAAAACCTGTTATTTTTAAACCTTCCGAACTAATAAAAAGCAAAGTTATAGAAAATGCAGATTTCATTTTATCAACAGTTCCACCGATTGGCAGAGAAGATGTTGTAATACCAATTCTCAAAGAGTCATCTCTTAATAATAATAAATGGATCTGCTATCTTTCTTCAACTGGCGTTTACGGAGATTATCAAGGGGGGTTAGTAAATGAAGATTCAGAATTACTTGGTAATGACTTAAGAAGTTTAAACAGAATATCTGCTGAGCAGAAATGGATGCACTCATTCAACGCCAATATATTCAGACTTTCAGGCATTTATGGCGATGACAAAAATGTGGCGATAGATCTAAAAAATGGAAATGCAAGAATCATATATAAGCCAAATCATTATTTCTCAAGAATTCATGTTGAAGATATTGCAGGGGCGGTTATCTCATCTATCAACAAAAGATGTTCAGGCGAGGTTTATAATATATCAGATGATATGCCAGCTCCATCACATGAAGTTGCTCTATATGCCGCAACTAAAATGGGCATTACCCCGCCAAAATTACATAAATATGAAGAGATTAAAGATAGCCTCAGCGATATGATGCGCTCTTTTTATTCGGCCAATAAAAAGATAAATAATTCCAAAATGAAAAGTAAACTTTTACCTAAAATGCAACACCCAAGCTATATTGAATTTTACTCATCTTACAGAGCCTAGAAGAGCAAGAAGAATTATCTTCTTCTTGTAACCACAAAGTCTGCGAGTTCTCTTAAAACTTCTGCTTTCTTATCAAACACTTCAAGCTGAGACTTTGCCTGTGCACATAGCATTGATGCTTGTTCTTGCGCTCTATCTACGCCCAAGATAGAAACAAGGTTTGGCTTGTTTGCTTCTCTATTTTGCTTTTTTGGGCTTTTGGTTGTGCCTGCTGATGGGCCTTCTGCATCGAGAATATCATCAGTAATTTGAAATGCTAGACCTAGATTGTGTGCATAATTTCTTAGTGCCTGATTTAATCTTTCAGGAGCCTTGCCAAGAATTGCGCCAAACTCGCAAGAAATTGCGAATAGCTCGCCAGTTTTCATTCTTTGCAGTCTTATAACTTCATCTTTGCTTAGTTCAGCGTTTTCTGAGAGTAAATCCATCATCTGGCCACCAACCATGCCCTTACAGCCAGCCGCTTCAGATAATGCGCGAATTAACTCACACCTAACCTTCGGATCAGCATGAACCCTATCATCTGTAAGAACCTGAAACGCCAGTGTTAACAATCCATCGCCAGCCAAAATTGCCGTTGCTTCGTCAAACATGATATGACAACTAGGTTGCCCACGCCTGACGGGATCATTATCCATCGCGGGCAAGTCATCATGCACCAAAGAATATGTATGAACTAATTCAACAGCAGCAGCCGCAATCATTGAAGATGTTCGACTAACACCAAATAATTCCGCTGTGGAAACCACTAAGAACGGCCTTAGCCTTTTACCTTTAGTAAAAGATGAATAACGCATTGCCTCGATAACCCTTGATTCTCCACCTCTTGGCTTCGGAATTAGAAGGTTAATAACTTTGAGCAAATCTTCTGATGTTTCTAGTAGTTTTTCTTCGAGATTAGACAATTTCTTATACCCGTAAAAATGTTTAGTTTGATTCTGTAAGAGCAACATCCATTGGTTCTTTGTTAACTGAACCGTCTGGATTTTTAACTATTTTCTCAACTATCAATTTTGCACTAGCGAGCTTCTTCTCACAATGCTCTTTAAGAGCAGAGCCACGCTTATAATCTTCGATTGATTGCTCTAGTGAAACTTGGCCAGATTCTAGCCTTCTAACTATCTGCTCAAGCTCTTTCATTCCCTCTTCAAAGGATAGGTCTTTTATCTCATTCATTTTTTATAACACAACCAAGATTACAAAATTCGATTCATTGCAAATACCTAAATATTAGGTAGTATGACTATAACTTATTTCAGAGCAATCTACAAAGGATTTATATGTTTGAGAAACTAGGCGATAAACTAAACGCAGTTTTTTCAAAATTACGCGGTAAAGGCGTTATCAGTGAAGATGACTTTAATGAAGCCATGCGCGAAGTCAGAATTGCTCTTTTAGAGGCAGATGTTGCTCTTCCTGTAGTTAAAGATTTTATTGCATCTCTCAAGGAAAGAGCCGTTGGCAGCGAAGTTTTTAAGAGCATATCTCCTGCTCAAATGGTTGTGAAATTGGTAAATGATAAACTTACAGAGCTTTTAACCGCAGCTTCACATGAATTAAACCTAGCAACTACTCCACCTGCAATTATTATGATGGTTGGCCTGCAAGGTTCAGGAAAAACAACAACATCAGCCAAAATTGCTCTTAGACTAAAATCAAAGCATAAGAAAAAAGTTCTGATGGCCTCGCTCGATGTTTACCGTCCCGCAGCGCAAGAGCAACTTTCTGTGCTTGGCAAGCAGATTGATGTTGATGTTCTTCCAATTGTTGCAGGTGAAAAACCTGAGAAAATTACCGCACGCGCACTTGAGTCTGCAAAACTTGGACTTTATGACGTTTTAATTATTGATACGGCGGGGCGTCTGCATATTGATGACGAAATGATGGATGAACTTAAGAAAGTCAAAAAGATACTAAGCCCTTCAGAAATAATGCTAGTTGCCGATTCTTTAACTGGACAAGATGCCGTGAACATCGCAGGTAACTTCAACGATCAACTCGACATTTCAGGCATCACCCTCACCCGTATGGATGGAGACGGCAGAGGCGGCGCAGCACTGAGTATGCGTGAAGTAACAGGTTGCCCTGTTAAGTTCATAGGTGTTGGCGAAAAAATATCTGAAATTGAGGAATTTCATCCCGAACGAATCGCTTCAAGAATATTGGGAATGGGCGATATAGTCTCATTAGTTGAAAAAGCCGCTGAGACTATAGAGCATGATGAAGCAGAAAAAATGGCCAAAAAAGTTATGCAAGGTCAATTTGATCTTGATGATTTGGCAGCTCAACTTAAAAATCTGAAAAAGATGGGCGGTATCAGCTCGGTTATGGGCATGATGCCAGGGATGGGGCAAATCAAAAACATGATGGAAAATACCAAAGTTGACGATAAAGCAATTGCACGTCAGCAAGCTATAATTAGCTCTATGACTAAACTTGAAAGAAAAAATCCTAAAATACTTAATGGATCACGTAAACGCAGAGTGGCCAGTGGTTCAGGAACATCAGTGCAAGATGTAAACCGCCTTTTAAAACAGTTTCAAGACATGCAAACCATGATGAAGCGTGTGAAGAAGATGGGAGAAAAAGGCATAATGCGCGGTGGACTCTCTGCTCTATTCGGCAGATAATATCTATAGTTAGGTAATTAGCCTGTATGGATAAGAAATCACTTAGAGAATACATGCTATCGAAGCGGCTTAATGAATCTGAAAGCAATACGCTCTTTGATGACCTGATAAATGATAAACTAAAAGCAATAATCTACAGCGATGAAAACCGTGCAAAATTAGTTGCAGCATATATGCCAACTAAAGGTGAGGTTAATATTACCCCTCTAATTCAACATCTCGCTCTAAATAATAGAACTGTTTTACTGCCTCGAATCATTAGACCATATGAAAAGGGCGAAATGCAGTTTAAGAGATTTTTAGGCTTTGAAAACTTGACTGCAAATAAGTGGAATATTCTTGAGCCGCATGATTCCGCTGAAATGCTTACTCCTGATATTATGATTATACCCCTACTTGCTTATGATGACTACAATTTCAGGCTTGGTTATGGCGGGGGATATTACGATCGCTTCCTAAGCTCTAAGGGCGAATATATTTTGAAGATTGGCGTTGCCTATTCTTTCCAAAAGGTGAAAAGTGTATTTCATCAACCTCATGATATTCCAATGGATATTATTGTTACCGAGATTACTTAGGAATGAGCAAATATAAATAAAAAAGGCGTCTTTCGACGCCTTTTTAAAAAGACAATAAGCTATATACTATTGTTGTTTTTTAGCTTTTGATTCTTTTTTCTTAGCAGGTGCAGCTTTTGCAACTGGCTCGTCTTTGAAGATAACTTCTACACGACGATTTTGTGGCTCTCTTACGCCATCTTCAGTTGGAACTAGCGGATCAACTTCACCTTTCGCATATACTTTAATTTGCTTACGGCTGATGCCCATTTGTGAAAGAACTTTTTTCACTGCGTCAGCGCGACGTTGTGAAATTTTCTTGTTGTAAGCTGCTGAACCTGAACGGTCCGCGTGGCCAACTACTTCAATTCTTGTAACTGGATTTGCCGCATAGTTCATAGAAGCTATACGTAAAACTTCGCGTGCTTCTGGGGTGATTTCTGATTTATTGAAATCAAAGAACACAAGATATGTTCCAGGTTGTTGATTTGCTGATTTTTGAGCACAAACATCGGTAGAAGCATCCCACTTTGTGAAAACGCAGTTACCGCGAAAATCGGTTATTCTCTCACCACGGAAATCAAGAACGATATCTTTGTGGCCATCAGCTTTAACAGCTGCAGGAGCAAGTGCAAGAACTGCTGCTGATGCAAGTATGATTTTTTTAAATTGGGTCATTTTAGTAAAACCTCTGTATTTTAGGGTGGGTAAAATTTTTATAAAAATACTTTGTAACCTGATATAGCTTAAAAAATTGTGAACATTCAACACAATGTTGAAAATTTACTACACAAAATAGCTACATGTTGCTTGCAAGTAACGGTCTTGAAGAAACGGATCTTGGAAGCAGAAGGTAAAAATGGCCTTCAGACTTCATGTAACCCGCCTTTTGCATGGCTTCGTCGCCCCTTCCGAAAAATATATCTCCCCTGATTGGTGATTTAATTGCTCCACCAGTATCTTGAGCAATAAGTAACCTGCTATAGTCTGACCCACTGCCAGAAGGTGTTTCTGGAAGCCTTGTAACCAGCCATATCGGCGTTCCAAGTGGAATATATTTTCTATCAACAGCAATTGCTCTTTCTTTTATCAAACCAACCCCTTGCGAGCCGACGGGATCTTTTTTGTTATTAACTTCAAAGAACACATAAGAAGGATTTTGATTCATAACCTGCTGCATTCTATCTGGATTATTATATAACCACTGCATAATTACAGGAGCTGACACCCCACCTTTTGGAAGCTCTTCCATTTCTAGCAATGTTTTGCCTATAGCATGATACTTATGGCCATTTTGTCCTGCATATCCGATTCCTATCTCCCTACCATCATCTAAAATCAACTTTCCTGATCCTTGAATTTGCATAAAAAATAGCTTTACAGGATCATCGGTATAAGCAATTTCGTAGCCCTTACCTCTCAATGCGCCAGATTCGATTTCAGCACGAGAGTATGAAGGAGATTTCTGACCTTTCTTTACTCCATAAATAGGGTATGGGTATTTCTTTGACGGCGAAAGAGAGCCTCTAATTTCAGCCTCATAATAACCTGTTATCAAGCCTGTTTCATCATGATTATTCATTGCAACATATGGAGTGAAATAGGTTTCAAAGTATTTTTTCACATCACTTGCACTATAAGAATTTACATTTTCAATAGCTCTGCATGGCTCTGCCCAATCAGATATTCTGCCGAATTCTGGCATATCTCCAAACTCAGCATCCGCATCGCGTCTCATCATCACTTTGCATGAGCGAGAAAACGCTTCAAGTGCATTATCTTTCGCATCAGAATCTTGCCAATTAGGAAGATTTGAAAAGGAAGTCTCCTTTAAAACAAGTTTGTCTGGCATTTTCTCAACTTGCGCAGCACACGCTGATAATACACTTACAGATAAGACTAAAAATAATTTCGTTAGATATTTCATTATGCAATCTCCACTATTTTCCAGTTTGGATTTGAAGACTTTAAATCTCTTTCAAACGACCAAGTTTCTTCCACTATATCAATTTGAGAAGGATCGCCCTCGATTATTGCCCCATCTTTATTCTTCACAACAGATATTTGCTCACTAGAAAACTCAACATTTATAAGCGCAACACTCCCACTTAAAGATATTGACTCTAAATTTGCAGATTTAACAGCAACTAAAGTTGTTTCTTGAATCTCATCTTTGTTAGCAATTCTCGCATCAAGATTTTGCTCAAATTCCTTATACATATCATCAGAAAGCAACATTTTAAGCGTGTCTCTATCGTTATCTTTTACTGAATCAAATATCATTTCAAAGGCCATTTTTGCACCACTTATAAATTTAGCAACTTCAAAACCTGAATCAATAGAAACAACCTTTTCTAGGGCTTCGGCAACTTGTTTTGGTAATTTTTGTTCGTTCGCAGTTTTAGCAGATTTAGCTTTTGGCTCTTTCTTTTTTGGCTGTGACTTGACACTTTCATCTATTCCTATTGGTTGAATCAGCGAACCCATCACCCTCTTTGACTTCGAGTCTTTGCTGTCATCTCGCCTATCAATATCAACCTTTTTGCCTAGCACTGTATATAGTCTCCAGCAAACAAAAGCAGCAATCGCTGCAAAGAAAATCAAATCACCCATAGTTAAATTTTTCCACCGTTATTTCTTGTATTTAATTAGATATTAGATAAGGTACAAAAAGCACAATACTGCAAACAAATTTTATGATATTCGGAGACTTAATTTTATGGCTAAAGATGAGCTAAATGCAACTGATATGAATGGCACAAACAAAAAACAACCAACAACAGGGTTTGGCATCATTGCTCAGTATGTGAAAGATCTATCATTTGAAAACCCAGAAGCTCCACACATTTTTACTATAACTGAAAAACCAAAAATAGATCTTGGGGTAAACGTCAAGGCACAAAAAGCTGGGGAAAACTCATATGAAGTCGATCTTCTTATGACCGTTAAAGCAACCACCCCTGAAAAAACAGTATTTATCGCAGAACTTACTTACACTGGCTTATTCTCGATTCCATCTGAGCTAGAAGAAGCAAGGCTTGAGCCATTACTTCTAATTGAAGCTCCTTTCCTTTTATATCCATATGCGCGCAGAATTATTGCGGATGCCACAAGAGATGGAGGTTTTCCGCCATTGATGCTTGAGCCAATAAATTTTGCAGCGATGTATATGGAGAAGAAAAACTCAACTAAAGCCGCTTAAAAATAGAATTAGTTGCTTTACTTTTTAAAAACACCCTGTTAATAACTCTTTCCTTTTATTTTAATTAGGCTCTGGGTAAGTGAGTGAAAGTTTTAGCCTGTAACAGTAACCGTCCGTTTGCGCAGTCAGTTGCAACGCATCTTGGCGTTTCTTTGACTGATGCTAGCATTCGCCGTTTTGCCGATCAGGAAGTTTTCGTTGAGATACATGAAAACGTTCGAGGAGAAGACGTGTTCGTTATACAGTCAACCTCTTTTCCAGCTAATGACAATATAATGGAACTGCTAATTACAATCGATGCCCTTCGTAGAGCATCTGCAAAGCGTATTACAGCGGTTATTCCATATTATGGATATGCTAGGCAAGATAGAAAACAAAGTCCAAGAACGCCAATTTCCGCCAAACTTATCGCCAACATGATAGTCGCAGCGGGAGTAAACAGGGTTTTAACCCTCGACCTTCACGCTGGGCAAATTCAGGGCTTCTTTGATATTCCGCTAGATCATCTTTATTCTGCACCTGTTTTTGTATCTGACATTATGGAAAGATATGCAGATAAAAATCCAGTTATAGTATCGCCAGATGTTGGCGGAGTAATTCGCGCAAGAGCCTTTGCTAAAAGACTGCATGCAGAACTCGCAATAGTGGATAAAAGACGCGAAAAGGCAGGTGTTTCTGAGGTTATGAACATCATAGGCGATGTTGACGGAAGGCATTGCATATTAGTTGATGATATAGTTGATTCCGCAGGCACATTATGTAATGCTGCTCAAGCGTTGATAGATAAGGGAGCAATTTCAGTTTCCGCATACGTTACACATGGAATTTTATCATCAGATGCTATAAATAGAGTTTCAAATTCTAAACTTGAATCTTTAGTTATTTCAGATAGTATCCTCGCTTCAGAAGAAATCAGGAATACTAAAAACATCAGGATACTGTCTGTTTCTCCTCTTATTGCTGAGGCAATACGCCGCATAAGTGAAGAGAAATCAGTTTCAACATTATTTGATTAATTATACTAGATACAGGAGTTATAAATGTCTGCTTATCAATTAAACGCCGAAACCAGAGAAGGAAAAGGAACAGGCGTAGCCAGAGCACTTCGCAGAAATGGCAAAGTACCTGGTGTTGTTTACGGCAAAAACTTTGAACCAATCAAAGTTGCGGTTGAAGCAAAAGAGATGAATAAAATTGCTAACAGAACTGGTTGGCAGTCAAAATTGTTTGAGCTTAATGTTGATGGTAAAAAGCACAAAGTTTTAACTCGTGATATCCAACTTCATCCAGTTACAGATGTTGTTGAAAGCGTTGATTTTATGCGCGTTTCTGACGACCAAGAGATCAGAGTTTTTGTTCCTGTTTCCTTTATCAACCAAGATAAATCAACAGGTCTAAAAAGAGGTGGTGCACTTAACGTTGTTAGACACGAAATCGAGTTTTACTGCCTTCCATCTAACATTCCTGCAAACATAGTTGTTGATCTTACTGGAACCAAAATTGGAAACAGCATTCACATTGAAAGCGTTACACTACCATCTGGTGTTCGCCCTGTAATCGACAGAAACTTTACCATTGCAACAATTGCTGGCAAGAGCGGTAAAGATGATGACGCAGCTGAATCCGAAGAGGCTGGTGCAGCAAAGGCATAAGCCATTCGCTCAAATCTTCTCATCGTTGGGCTTGGAAATCCAGGCAAAGAATATGAAAAAAACCGCCATAATATTGGATTTATGGCGGTTGATTCTATTTACAGGGCATTTTCTTTTCCTGATTATAAAAATAAATTTAATTCGGAATATTGTGAAAAACGCATTGAAGAAACCAAAATTCATATAATTAAGCCGCAAACATATATGAATAATTCTGGCAAATCAGTTCTTGCCGCTTCAACCTTCCTTAAGATTCACCCATCAGATATATTGGTTATTCACGATGAACTAGATATTCCACTAGGGAAAATGAAGTTCAAAAAAGGTGGAGGTCACGGTGGTCATAACGGCCTTCGCTCAATTGATGCGCATATCGGCAAAGATTATATGAGACTTAGAATGGGCATTGGCAGACCAGATTCTAAAGATATGGTTACTCCTTTTGTTCTTGGAAATTTCGCACAAAATGAAGTGAAATTTGTTGAAGATATGCTTGAAACATTTCTGAAACATTTCCATCTAATACCATCTTTGGAAGATGATAAGTTCTCAAGCCTTATATCAAGCCAACTTTAAGTGCATAGCAATTAACTTTACACATTTATGACATTCCTTAAACGCATACCTAACTTGCAATACCAATACTTGTAATGCCATGCGTTATTTGCAATTATAGTCACGTTATTAAGTAGCTGCTATGCCGCTTATGACGGATGCGAGTTTCGATTTGCATCTTAACTTTTCAGTGCAACGCTGAAAAGTTCGTCTGTAGTCTCTGACTGTAGACGTAAAGCCTCCCTGTTATAAATTATAAGGACTTCTTCGGAAGTCCTTTTTTTTTATCCACATCACTAGGCTCTTAAAATATAGTGCCTCTAGTTTTATTTGAGAGCAATTGTTTCGAGGCGAGGCGCGCGGAGCTTATGAATAATAAGTGAGCACGGTGAGACCGATGAAATGCGAAGCTATCAGATAAAAAAAGAGGCACTAAATAAACTGTGAAAAAAAGGCGGAAAGTCCTTGCTTATTTTATTCATAACTGTAGAAATCTTGCAACAAGTATAAAAAATAGTCTATTCAAACAAGTTAATAAGTCCACCTCTCGGCGGATATAATATGGGGAATAAGTCTTGAATTTTTTTGACAATTACACCTTTACCGCAAGGTTTTATGTATTAGTGGCGTTTCTCGCTCTTTCCATATTTACTGGCTCTTACATATTGTTTTCCCGCGATGAAGTTGACTTAAGCGAAATTACTGGTGACGCTGAGACAGAACAATCTTCTGGCCCTTCAGTCGATGAGGCAGACGACTTAAACAACAGAAGATCACTAAGCGAACTCTTTGCTATTCCAAGCGATAACCGCAAGAAGATTAGAATTCAAAGAGGCGATAACATTGAGAAAATACTCGTAAGAGCTGGTGCAAAGTCAGATGAAGCTAAGGAGATTGGAGAGGCTGCCAGAAAAGTGATGGATTCTGCATCGTTAAAATCTGGCCAAAGGGCTGAAATAGTTACTGAATTTAATCCTGTTGCAAGGCCATATATTAGAGAGCTTAATGTTAAACTTGCAACTAACAAAGAACTAATCATTAAGCGCGATAACTCAGGCAATCTTCTTGCAGAAATGAATGTTGTTCCTGTCGAAAAAGAACTTTATTACGCTAGCAGTGTCATAAAAGGCAGCCTTTTTGAAACTGCCGTAAAAATGAACATTCCTTTTAGCAAAATGAATGATCTAGTTCAGGCATATAGCTATGACATTGACTTTCAACGCCAGATTAAAGCAGGTGACAAGTTCAGCATTATCATTGAGAGGATGCAAAATGCTAAAGGCGAAGTTGTCGGCTATGGTAACATTCTATATTCATCTTTGGTTTTGAGTGGAGATAACAACGAGTTATACTACCACGTTGCAGCTGATGGTGATGGAGAATATTATGATGCAAAAGGCAATAGCATCAAGAAGGCACTTCTAAAAACGCCTATCAACGCTGCAAAGATAACATCGGGCTTTGGTATGCGTAGGCACCCTGTACTTGGCTATTCTAAAATGCATAGAGGTGTTGACTTTGCTGCTCCAACTGGAACACCAATACTAGCTGCAGGTGATGGTAAGGTTGTTTTCATGGGCAGAAAAGGTGGCTATGGCAACTATCTAAAAATTGCTCATAACAGCGATTTCTCAACTGCATATGCACATATTAGCCGTTTTGCTGATGGCATAAGAAACGGTGCGAAAGTAAAACAAGGTCAAGTCATTGCCTATGTGGGAACGACTGGCATGTCAACTGGCCCTCACCTTCACTTTGAAGTTGTTCAAGGCGGCGAACAAGTTAATCCACTCAAAGTTAAAATGGATGCTGGTAACAAACTTTCAGGAAAAGAGCTTGCTGAATTCAAGGCAAGAAAAGCTGCTGTTGACTCTTATGTTGCAAGCATAGCTAAAGATTCCAATGTTGCATCTAACTCGAGATAGTTTATTAACGACACTAACAAAAATCGTTACGACTTAAACAAACTTTTTGGCAACTTTACAAATACTATCAAAGTTCCTTTGGCAAGATGCGTTGCTGAAGTTTTATTTGCTGGCTACAAAAGTAAGTTTATCTTCCCAACTGGCGAATATGGCATATTTGGTTACGGCAACTTGGCATGCGCTAGGTTTTGTTTAACTTACGGTGACAATACAAATAATGGCGCAGCGATTGAAGTTGGAAACTATGGTGATATTTCACGCAATATCAAAATATTGCTTGGTGGTGAACATAACAACTCTGAAGTCATTAATGGCAACCTTATCATGCTCCAAAATTTGCGCCAAAAAACAATTGCTAGAGGAGTAGCACATCATAAGAGCTTATCAAAAGGTAAGGTTAAAATTGGCTCTAACGTGCTGATTGGACAAGGCGCATTCATAAAATCTGGAATAACCATAGGTGATGGCGCAGTAATTGCAGCTGAAGCAGTTGTCACAAGAGATGTTCCAGATTTTGCCATTGTAGCGGGAAACCCAGCAAAGGTAATAAAATATCGATTTTCAGATGAAGTCGCCACCAGAATCAAAAATAGCAACTGGTGGAGTATGCATCCATCTGAACTAGCGGATAAAATCGAAATTGTTCAGAACCTTAACAAACCTGATTTTGATATTAGACTTCTTTCAAAACTCGCTTATGTGAGCGAAGTGCGCGAAGCTAGCATTGGAGAGCCAGAAACATACTCTAATGTACTCGAGGATTCGAGAAGCACAGCAACAAGCAAATTCGCCACAGAAGTAGAGTTTGGAGAGAAATCTAGTATTGCCTTTGAGAATAAGGCTGCTAATCATGATAAATATATCGTACTTAAAGCCAGCCAAATCATGCGCCAGCCCGATTCTTTCGCCTCATTTGAAGGAGTAGAAATTAACGGCAAGTTCACACCAACAGATAAGCTACCCGAAATATTTAGAGCCTACGTCTCTCAACTAGATCTGCCTGTAAAAAACGAGTTTTACGTTACAGACAACATATTCGAGCTTAGCCCAGTTCTGGTTTAGCTATAAAAACAGCCTTTTCATAGATACAGTGCTCAAGAAGTGCGAATATTCTCTCCTGAGTAATGCTTGCACCCGTCTTAACCAAAATAAGTGGATTCGCACGAGCTTTAACAAGCTCTTCAAGTTCAACCTCTGTGGTTATTACAACCACATCTTTATCACCAGATAACATTGTTTCTTCAACGCCAGAGTGAATTTTATATATGCGCGAAAAACCAGACATGCCAAGCGGCCTTTGAAACGCGGCGTGACGGGCATAATCTGCAAGCAACTGGCTTTGCATCTCCGCCCGCTCTTTTTCAGGCAGAGACTTCAACTTTTCTTCGATTTGTGAAATTATCGACATTCATTCTCTCCACTATATTTAACGAGCTTGAGGCCTTTGAGCCGCAGTAATATTGGTTGCACTTACAATGTTTATCATAGCAAGTTCGTGGGTAGCTGCAAGCTCCCTAGAAATTGTCTCAGCATATATATCAATAATCACGTTTGAAGCCATCGAATTATTGATACTATAAACAGCGCCTGCTTGATTAACATTAAAGTTATAATCAGGGTGCGCAAATTTAGGCAATAGATCTTTTCTTGAATATTTCACTGCCGTTTCTATAGAAAGGCCTTGATCTAAAGCTAAATTATATACTTCTGCTGCATTAAAACTATAATTAGTATGCATTTCTCTTAGTTTTTCACAAACTGCCAGATGTTTTGCCTCCACATCATCCTGACTTAGAGATGTAGCTGTATCAAGAAGTTTTCCAAGTTCAGAATTTTTGCCAACATGAAATAGGCTATCAGTGTTCTGAGCAATAATTAATTTAACTTTCTTAATATAATTAGATAATGCTTTATGATGCTCCTCTTCTCGAACACCTTCTAAACCAGCAAATACAGTATCCAGTGCCTTTTTAACCATCGGCTTTAATGCTTTGGCAATAGCTTGCTGCTGTTTTCTTTCGATATATTGAATGCCGTATTTTTCCAAGTGATTAACCACTTCAGTTGGCAAAGTTTTATCACCAACCATAACATATGAACTATTTGTTTTGCCATCACTACCGACAGTTTGACTGCGATATAATGTTACATATGACGCATCTTTACCTTTGCCATTACTCAACTGAAGATTGGTTGCGTGAAAGCCATTTTCATCCGTTCCGTTTACTATACTTTTTGCTTGAAAATGATTTCCATACCCATCTTGTCTGAATAGCTGCTCGAGAACTGCGTTGGTATTACCCCTTCCTTCAGCTATTACAGCAGCAAGAATCTCGTTCAAACTAACCGTTCTTTGAGGCATTTCACCAGCTAGATTAACCTTCATTAGATCCGCTGGGGCACCTGTTAAAGTGAATGTCGAATTTCCCTTTTGATCGGTCTCCATACCAATAACGGCTATTGGGTTAAAAACACCCTTATCTTGCTGAGCCTGCCTCTCGTATTCTGCCATTAAACTCAGCACAGCAGTGTGTGATATACTATTAAAATCATCGTTTACAAGCCCTTTTTCTCTTGCTGCAGCATTAATCAAGTTAATCATCGCTGCAACGTCAGCACTCCTATCTACCCCACTTCCAGCGTTTATTAGATCTTCAACAAGAGGTTGTGTGTCATCGTGTGTAGCTAGTTCTGATTCATAAGTTACTTGGCCAAAGAAAATTTCTGCATCTTTTTTGCTTAAAACCCTATTTCTCACCAAACTATTAGCTATTTTGTTTCTAATTTTTGATGGAGAACCATCTTTTGCGAACATTGGTATATTATCATCTATCCAATAAAGAAGTGCGTTTACGAAACGTGTACCTATATTGCGGGCACTTGCTTCATCATTATTTCTCAGGAGCGGATGAGAAGGTAAACTAAGAGAATAATTATAGATATCATTTAATGTTCTAGGAGAAAAACTGGCACTAATCTTCAAATCTCTAATCTCAGAATTAAGATCTTTATATTCACCTAAAAGTATTTTCTGAATATCATAAAAAACATTTCCAAGCAAATCCAAACCGGCAACTACATTTGCTGCATTACTATTAAGCAATGTTTGAGCTATAGGATTCTTAACTTTTGAATGAGCGCCTGCAGGTTCAATAGCTAAGATACTGCTGATATATTCTCCTTGGTCTATATGATCTGGTTTTACATGTAAACTAGTATTGATAGGCATACATAGCATAATCTGACCCAATCTGTGAGCATAATCAGGAAAGGAAAAATGTGGCACATCAATAGTAATGAATCTAGACTTAGTGGCTTCAGGAAGTTCTGTAGCATCTGGTTCAAGAACCATATTGGGAACGTTTCCTGTTCCAATTAGGATAACATCTTGAAAATCCTCTTTCTTAAAATGATATAACTTTGGACGACCATGCTTATCAAAACTAGAAATATAGCATTCACTTCTTGTACCTTTGATAACCTCAAAGAGGGTTTGCATTGCACCACCTAGTTTTTGATATCTATTTAACTCATCAATAATCAATACAGTAGGCTTCTTTTCTGAATTGCTGGTATCTCCGCTATCACGATTTTCCAAACTAGCATCGGGTATTGCCTCTACAAGTAATTCTAATAAATGTCCTTGTACTTTAGAAATTGGAGACACTTCACCATTTTGTTTTGCTAAAAACAGATTAGCCGCATGAAGCAACATCTGATAACTATCAGCGTTATTTAATATATTTAAATCTATATGGTATTTACCATCCTGCCCTTTCTTAATTAAATTGCTTGAAGATAAGGCATTTATTAATCCTTGATTTTGTGATGGGTTAGCAAGTGCACGCTCTATCTCTTCAAAGATTACTTGCGGAGGGTTTGTATTAAGTCTTGTTTCTGCAATTAATTCATCAAAATTGCCGCCTCCAAAATTTGAAGGTATAATTTTGCAACCCCAACCTAATGCCTCTGCCAGAACTATACCAATCTCAGTTTTACCAATACCGGGACCACCCCTTAAATAAAATCCTCTTGCGCCTCTATTATTTGAATCACCATCCAATGAATCAGATATATTACTTAAAATCACATTCAATGCAGGGAGAAGAGCTGGGGCTGGCAATCTAGTATTGAGAACATGGTAAAATCTTTGAAGACTATCCACGCCTTCTTCCTCATAGAATGGAAGCCCTCTTCCCTGTTCAGTAAAGAATGGATGATATACTCTCCTATTTTGATGATAAAGTGGGACTCTAAATTCACTTTCAGGTGTTATTTCAAGAACTTTTCTACTCATAATCTTTAATCCAGTTTGTTAATTATATAAATTTTAATCTCGTTATTAATTACTATTTAATTTCGCCTTTTGATTGTGATGGTAGATTAGGAGGTGCACCAATCATTTTATGCTGATTCTTATTTTGCATCTGAATTGCCATATTCATAGCTGCCTCGGCATCTTCTGCCTGCTCAGATAACGCTTGCTCAGTGAGTGTTTTTGTTTGATCTGGTGCAGAGGCATTTTTCTCAATTCGACCTAACATCAAATCTATTATGCTGCTAAAGATAGTTTGTGTATCTTTTATTCTTGCGAAAACGGGGGCTCGGTGATCTTCAACTTTTTCCCCTAATGCTTTTAATGTTGATTCTAAAGACTGTTCTTCATATCTACCTGTAACAACGGCATCGACACACAGAGCGGTCATTTCATTAAGTATTTCAAAAAACGGAATTATCCCAGCATCAGGAACCATAGCATCACTAAGAATTACTGCATTAACTCCAGATCTTATTTTATGCTCGTTGATTTCTCCAGAATCTAATCTATGTTTTGCATATTCATCTAGAAGTGCTTTAATTGCGCCAGTTAATTCTGTTCCGCCGCCTAATCCCTGTATTCTCTGCCCTTTTTTCAGAATATCAAGAATCGAATCAAGCTGTTGAATTAATGCCTCTTTACTCTCTAATTCATATGGCTTTACTAAGAGAGTTGGTTCACTATTTCCCCAGAGCATTACGTAAACGCCTATGTCGTCATTAACTCCGTTAGCTTTAATTTCTTCATTAAATTCAAAAATTGCAATAGTAAGTAGTGCAACAGCCCTAACCGCCCATGCTAAAGGCGAGTCTGAATCTGAACCCATAGACCCTGAAGTATCTATTAAGAAAACAAAATCTCCATTAGGTGATATAAATTTCGTTGTATTACTTCGGAAATAATTTCCAGGACCAGGCGCCCCACTTGTTATATGATTGTATAGAGCACCAGAGTCTAAGCGTGCTCGTATATTGTTATCTCTGGGAAGCATTTCGCTTCCATCTCTTGCGATTTGGGTAACAGGAATCTTATATTTCTGATAAAACTCTCTTAGAATAGCTTTAATTTCTTCAATTGCATAAATCGCGAGTGGATCTTGCATTAATTCTTCAATTGACCTGCCGTCTCCAAGATTAATTGTTGCTATACCACTAGTGCCAGTGCCTGCACCTTTGCCGCCTGAGTTAGACGGTTTTGGCATATTTTTGAGATCGACTTTAGGTTTGTCTTTTCCGCCATTTCCTGCTTCTGGTGAATTAGGGTCAGCATTTTTACCGTCAATAGCATCATTAGCATGGTCATCTATACTTTTACCTTCCGCCCCACCTTCAATTGCATCACCATTAGGATTTTTTGGAGCTTTTGAACCTGGTTGATGATTCGGATCTTGAATAGGAACGCTACCCTTGCCACTTGGAGTATCAATTTCGATTGAGCCTCCATTTCCTTGTCCTTGTCCTTGTCCTTGTCCTTGTCCTTGACCTTCGCCATGCTGTTGATTTAGCTCATCCAGCATTTTTTGAATATCGAGCTTTCTCAATATCTGTTCAATTAACGGAGCTGCATAGTCTCTAAAAATTTCTTCATGAATCTCGTTGCGTCTTTCTTCGTGCTCCTCACAGGCCTTATTAAATATCTTGTTATCTGTCCTTCTACCAACATATTGCCTTGGGTCAGGCAGCTCACGAGTTAACTCAACGCATTTTTCATAAAGATCCCAGAAGCAATCTTCGCCCGACATTTGTTCGTTATTATAGTTGTGCAAGAAATCAACATTAATGCCAACTTCTGGAAGACGCTTGATAAACTCATCTCTGTTTGATGGATCCCCCAACTGACCATGCATAAACGATGAAACTTGCACAAGAGCCCATTGCAGGTGATTAAGTGCTTGCTGTGCATCTTTAATCTCGTGTGGCTTTCCTTCTTTATGCCTAGTTTGTGATGCACCCTGCCCTCTAAAGCTGTAAAAGTTCTTCAATAAGGCTTCGAGCAATATTTCATTAAATGGTGCCTGATCACCTGAACTTAAAGTATGAGTTGCATTATCAACCACATTATCTGCCGCTGCGTTCCAAGTTCTTTGAAAGAGGCTAACTGCATAATTTGCCCTAACAAGTTCTTCTTGCTCATCTTTAGTTAAGCCAGATTGTTTATGCTTTTCTTGTAACTTTACAATTTGCTCAAATAAATCTTTTACGGTTTTGGGGTAATTGCGATCATATAAAAAATGATTAAACTCATGCACCATAGTCTGCATAGACATTTGCCCTCTGAACAATGCGTCTAGAGGAAGATTTATTATTTTATTTATTGGGTCGTAGTAAAAGCCAGAGCCAAAAGAGCCATATCTGATGTCGTCAACTTTTTCACCCTTTTTTGCAATCTTGTCGTGAATTTCCTTAGCCTTTAGTGCAAAGTTATCGAGAAACTGCTGTGCACCCCCAGATTTACTAAGCTCCGCTTCTATTGAAGATATGCTATGGCCGTTATACTTTCTGTGAATCGCGGCTATTGCCCAAAGCATCATTCGTTCACTTGAATAGGTATTTGGCCCAGATTTATCTTCACGGCCATTTATCTTTGCACCAATTGATGAACCATTCACTATTGCATGAGCGGCTTTTATATATTCTTCATCGAATGCTTTTAGATGATGTTCTCTTACCTTGTCGTCGGGGTAGTGCTGCTCATTAATAAGTTCTCTAATTTTGGCAACAAAACTTTCGTAAACAGCTCTATCCGCCAGAGCAGGTTTTTTATCTTCCTCAACTGCATTGATAGCCATGTTGATTTCTAGGCGCAGCTTACTTCTTGGGTCGCCTGCAATAATATCAATCTTCTCCCAAAAGTCAGGGGAGTTTAAAATTGCGCTATTTCTGCCAAGATATGTTTGTGGTTTGTCTGCCATGCTCGTCTAAAAAAAGTTTCAGACGAGAATATAAGTAAAATATATTACAGCATTATGACAATATTAATAAATATTTAATTATTTATATTGCTATATTTAACACACCACCATTCTCAATAATATTTATTGATGACGAGTCTTTAATCTCTCCCGATAAAATCTTTTCTGCCAAAACATTTTGAAGCTCACGCTGTATAACCCTTTTTAGAGGTCTAGCACCATATATCGGATCATAACCAGCATCTGCAAGCCACTGGAGTGCAGAATCAGTTATGTTAACACTGATTCGCCTTTCTTCGAGCTTCTTAATTAATCTGGCAAGCTGAATCTTAACTATTTCACCCATATCTTTTCTGCTAAGTCTACGGAACAAGATAATATCATCCAAACGATTGAGAAACTCTGGCCTGAAAGATGCTCTTACTACATTCATCACCTTATCACGAATAAGACTCATTTCAGTATCCTCAGCGCTGTTTGCAATAACATCAGAACCGAGATTTGACGTTAAAATGATGATGGTGTTTCTAAAATCAACCGTTCTGCCTTGTCCATCGGTTAGCCTTCCTTCATCTAACACCTGAAGTAGGATGTTAAAAACATCAGGGTGAGCCTTCTCAACTTCATCGAACAATATCACCTGATAAGGCCTGCGCCTTACTGCCTCTGTAATAACACCGCCTTCTTCATAGCCAACATAGCCAGGTGGAGCACCAATAAGCCTTGCGACCGCATGTTTTTCCATATATTCAGACATATCAACTCTTAGCAGTGCCGATTCATCATCAAAAATAAACCCTGCTAGTGCCTTTGTTAATTCAGTTTTACCAACGCCAGTTGGCCCTAAAAACAAGAAGGAACCTATTGGCTTTGCCTCGTCTTGAAGACCTGCGCGTGAGCGTCTTACTGCGTTACTAACTGCAATTACTGCATCTTCTTGACCAACTACTTTTTGTTTGAGTATATCTTCCATTTTCAGAAGTTTATCACGCTCGCTGGCCATCATTCGCTCAACGGGAATGCCTGTCCATCTTGAAACTACACTTGCGATATCCTCATCAGTAACCTCTTCTTTTATCAAAGAGTTTTCTTCCAGTTCGTTTCCGCTTTGTAATTTTCTTTCAAGTTCTGGAATAATTCCGTAAGCAAGCTCACCAGCCTTAGCAAGATCGCCATTTCTTTGTGCAATCTCAAGATCTTTTCGCGCATTCTCAAGGCTTTCTTTTAACTTCTGAACACCAGATAACTTATCTTTTTCAGATTGCCACCTGCTGGTTAGATCTCTTGATTCCTCTTCAAGTGAGGCAAGCTCTTTTTCAAGATTTTTAAGTCTCTCTTTTGAAGCATCATCGCTTTCTTTCTTAAGAGCCTCGCGCTCAATTTTTAGTTGGATTATTTTTCTATCTAGCTCATCAAGCTCTTCAGGTTTTGAATCAACTTCCATTCTAATTCGGCTTGCTGCTTCGTCCACCAAGTCAATCGCCTTATCTGGCATGAATCTATCTGTGATATATCTATTGGCCAAAGTTGCCGCTGCAACTATTGCACCATCAGTAATTCTAACGCCGTGATGAAGTTCATACTTTTCTTTAAGCCCCCTGAGTATTGATATTGTATCACTAACACTTGGCTCACCGACGAATACGGGCTGAAAACGTCTTGCAAGTGCCGCATCTTTTTCAATATATTTGCGATATTCATCAAGGGTTGTTGCACCGATACAGTGAAGCTCTCCCCTTGCTAACGCTGGCTTGAGTAGATTTGATGCATCCATCGAGCCTTCTGCCGCACCTGCGCCAACGAGGGTGTGTATTTCATCGATAAAGACTATAATTTCTCCGCTTGCTGCTGTAATTTCAGATAGAACAGCTTTTAGCCTTTCCTCAAATTCACCGCGAAATTTCGCACCTGCAACAAGTGAACCCAAGTCTAAAACTAGCAACTGTTTATCTCTTAGTGTTTCTGGAACATCCTGAGAGACGATTCTCTGTGCAAGACCTTCAACTATAGCAGTTTTACCAACTCCGGGTTCTCCGATTATGATTGGATTATTCTTGGTTCTTCGCGCTAGAACCTGCATTGTTCTTCTAATTTCTTCATCTCTGCCTATAACTGGATCAAGTTTACCCTTCTCAGCTTCTTCTGTTAAATTACGAGTATATTTCTTCAAAGCCTCATAAGCATTTTCCGCTGAAGAGCTGTGAGCTGCTCTTCCTTTTCGCATTGCATTAATTGCGCTATTAAGACTCTGGGCGTTAATTCCAGCTTCTTTTAAAACCTTGCCAGCCGATGAATCTATCTGAGTTGCGAGTGCAACCAACATCATCTCAACTGTGACGAAGCTATCTCCCACTTTTTTGGATGCCTGTTCGGCTGCTTCAAAAAATCTGGCTGTCTCCGCTGGCATATATAATTGGCCAGAACCGCCTGAGACTTTTGGCAGTTTCGAAAGCTCTCTTTCAGTTAGCTCTTTTACATAGACCGCATCTCCACCAGAATCTTTGAAGAGCCTTGCAGCCATTCCCTCAGAGTCATCTATAAATACCTTTAATATGTGAATAGGCAGAAATTGCTGGTGCCCTTCTCTTAGAGCATATCCCTGCGCTGATTGAAGAAAGCCCTTTGCCCTATCGGTATATTTCTCGAAATTCATAGATAACCTCACTTGTATTCATTTAAGAGTACATCTGCTCTGTTATCTATGTGGTATTTACAAAATACTTTTTCAATGATGAGGCATGAAATTATTTAAAAATAGAGCCTGCAAAATTTATTGCTACCTCAAAAAGCCGTATAAGTTGACATCTTTTTGGCTCTACAAATGATTCTGACTGTGATAGGTGGTGATTTTCAAGTAGCTCAATCGTCGTTGTTTGTTGTAAATGGTTTACATCTTGCCGAGTTTGGCTTTGCCCTAATTCTCTTGGCGTGAAATAGTGACTAGAATTTTTATATGTGACTTGCTTTGCATTACATTCAAAATTATCTAATAAGCCTCTTTCGTTGGCTTTTATAATAATATTCTTTTTAGTCGTATCTTTATGCAGCTCTCCAAGACTAACATAACCAACATTAGTATAGCCTGTTGATTCATATCCCTTATTTTTATACTCATATTTAAATGTAGAAGCATCAATAACATACTGAACATATTCATCACCAAATCTCTTTAGGAATATGTTTTCAGGATCAATCCTCAAGACCTTAAAAGAACCATCACTTGGATCTTGAAATACATAACAACTTCTTACTTTGCTATCTTGTTTTCGCAATTTAACTTAACCTACATTAATTAATTGCGATCAATATACAGCAAAATAATTAACATATCAATAGCTCGCGGTAAAAAGCTAACGGCTATAATTCCCAAACTTATATTCTGGTTTTGGTAAAGATTGCTCAACATTAGTCACGATGGGCTTGCTTTCCATCGCAAGATTTTTGGCGTAGTTATACATCTCTTCTGTAGTTAAATAGCAAGAATCCGCAATTAACTCTAACTCGCTTGATATTGATTCTGAGATTGATATTTCACTACACTTCGCAATAGAAAAATCTTGTTGCTGCTCTGACGTTAAAACAAGTTTTGGTTTCGACATTTGGTAAGTCATCCACTTAGAGCCATAGTCTACAGCCATGCTCTCTATTTCTCTTGCCTGATCTGCAAGGTAAGTCAAGTTGCTATGCGAAGGTTCTTCAACTACATTTACTTTTACTTCATCAGTCACATTGATTTTGTGCCAGTATGAATACATTATAACAAACCCAAACAAACAAAGAATCATCACCCATTTTTGCGGAAACAATGAATCTTTCGGAACATCTGGCATAGCGGTAAATCTGTAATTTGGAAACCAAGCAGAAGCCTCTGATTTATAACCTCTTATGATTTCTTCGCCGTTAAAACCGAGATATTCAGCATAAGTTCTCAAAAATCCATTCAAATAGGCAATTCCTGGAAGTTTCGCAAAATCCCCCTGCTCTATCGCCTCGATATATTCATAGCGTATTCTAAGGTTCGTTGAAATATCATCTATGGAATACCCTGCTTTTCTGCGAGCATCTCGCAGGCGGCTCCCTACACCAATATATGACTGTGCAGAGTTATCTGCCATTATCTATACCTCACTGGGTAAGATTGATTTAATTCAAATGATATTGCATCTAACATGCTTGTTTTACTCATAGAATCTTCTGTAATGATTATAGCTCGCCACATTTCATCTCTAAAATCGCATTCTAAATTCTTGATTCGGAGTATATAGCTAAGAATCTGACATTGCTCAATATCTGAAATGTTTTTAGATTTAAGTTTCTGAATAAATCTAATTAACTCACAAAAATTTAGATAAAGAGCCTCTTCTTTACCAACATTCGAGAGCTTTTTTTCTGTAATCAATTCAAGTAATGACTCTGAAGATATAAATCTCACTGCGAATCCTGCTTTTTATTAGTTTTTTTCTTCTTCTCAGCTTTTCTGGCTTTATCTTTCTGTTTCTTTTTTGATTTCTGATCTTTTGCAGAACTATTTATAGAAACTTCACTTATTGCGATATTGCGGGCTACAACTAGCACCCTTCCCTCTCCTGCGATAATGAAATCAACCTTATCCCCCGCATTTAAATTTAAATGTTCTCTCACATTTTTAGGGATTGTGGTTTGCCCTTTCGCCGTAATTGTAGATGACGTCATTTTGATTCCGTGCTATTTGCGTATTTTAAATAAGAATATAAACTAAAGTTATAGCATAGGTATATTAAAATGGTATTTATGCCGCATTGGCCTAAAACTTTTAAAAGCAATATGGGGCAAGATACCAGCTTAGGGCGAATGAAAATTCTACTAGATAAGCTCGGAAATCCAGAGAGAAAACTAAAAAATATTATCCACGTCGCAGGCACAAATGGCAAAGGCTCAACCATAGCATTTATTAGAAGCATCCTGCAAAAAGCTGGATTTTCAGTCAATACATATACCTCACCCCATATTCATAATTTCAATGAGCGCATTAATATTCAAGGCTCAGACATAGGCGAAAATGACTTATATGCAATAATGGAGGAATGCCGCCATCAGTTTGAAGGGTGCGATTTTACCTTCTATGAATGCACAACAGCCGCAGCGATATTTGCATTTTCCGAACGAAAGTCAGACTTTAATTTAATAGAAACAGGATGTGGCGGCAGGTTCGATGCAACTAATATCTTAAGCAATAAATTGTTATCAGTGATTACCAAAATCGCATTTGACCATCAAAACATTCTAGGCTCTAACATTAAAGATATTGCATCACACAAAGCAGGAATTATTGAGAGCAAAACACCCTTTATAGTTGCAAAACAGCAATATTCTGAGGTGCTTGACATTATCAATAGTGAGGCTGAACTAAAAGAATCGACGGGAATATTTTTTGGCAATGATTACGCATATCAAGTCAATGATGACGACACGAGCTTAAGTTTTATCTATAATAATCAGGAGCATAACTTTCAAAGACCTTCATTAATCGGCAATCACCAACTAGATAATGCAGCAACAGCAATAGCAGTTGGATTATTCTTACAGCAAAGCGGATATAATTTAACGCCATCAGATATAAATAACGGAATTACATCTGCAAAATGGAGGTCGAGACTAGAAAAACTAGATAATCAAAATATTCTCTCGCTCTTTAAAAATCCAGTAAGCATATGGCTGGATGGAGCGCATAATCCTGATGGAGCTTATGCCATATCAGAGCATATAAAACTACACTACAAACACCACGAAACAGCAATAATCATAGGCTTAACCAAAGGAAAGGATATTGAGGAATTTGTTGAGCCACTCTTTGAAGCGGCAAAAACAATTATTGCAGTCAAAGTATATGGTGAACCAGATAGTTATGATGCCTTACAAATTGCCTCATTTTCCAAATTTCCTAATCAAATTATAGCATGTGAAAGTGTATCAGATGCACTAGAGTTAATCGCCAATAAATACAGTGAAATCAATAATATATTCATTACTGGATCATTATATCTTGCGAGGGATGTTTAGATGCTTTTAATCACCAGACCATATGAAGATTCAGTCCGCTTCTCGAATATGCTAAAAGGCATAGACTTTCACATAGAACCTTTAATGGAAATCGAGCATGAATTTATAGCCAAAGACTTCTTAGAGAACTTACCCACCAATAATTTCGTTATTACTAGTAGGCACGCACTTAAAACTCTTGATAACATTGTGGATAAAAATCGAATAAAACTATTTGTTGTCGGAAATTTCACCGCATCTAAAGCACAAGAAATCGGTTTTGCTAAACCAGAAATCATATTTAATAATGCCCAAGAAATCCTTGATAATCAATCTCTTCTTCCTAAAGAGATGATATATTTTTGTGGCGATAAAATCACCATTAATTTACAGAAAGAACTTGCTCGCTTTTCCATTAATGTTATCAACAAGGTTGTTTATTCAACTGTTGAAAAAAAGCAATTATCAAACGAAACAATCAACCTTTTTAAGAGCGACAAAATATCAGATGTAGCTTTCTTCTCTAGCAATAGTGCATTGATATTCAACAAGTTAATGAAAAATCATAACCTCTATCATCTTACATCTAAATGCAACGCATTTGCACTTAGCGATAAAATAGCTGCTAATCTAGAGAAAGAGTTTTGGAACTTAATCAATGTATGTGATAAACCAGATGCACAATTGCTTGCGAATCTTATAAATGAGCGAAATAAAAGATAAAAAACCGTTGCTAAATTCAATCAAAACAAGGCGAATAGGCCAATATTCTGCTTATATTTTGATATTTGCGGTTATGTCTGTGTGCCTTACTCTGTTTTTTTTGTATATCCAAAATATTCAGAATGAACTCAAAAGGGTTTCTTTAAGCCTTCCAGAAATTAGTGCAAAAAGTAGCTCTGAAATCGAAAAAATTGAAAATCTGGAACAAGAAATATCCATATTAAAAGAAACAGTTAGCGAAATTCAAAAAAAGCTAGACCACAGTGAAATATCTATATTGCAACTTAAAAACAACATTGATAGTCAAAATACAGTTACTCCTGTAAAGATAGACGAACTAAAATCTAGAGTTAGCGGAGTTGAAGCAAGGTTTTCAAACTTAGAAGCCAAACTATCTAGCGGCGCACAAGGGCATTACGAAAAACAATTTACATCTCTTAATGCACTCTGGACATTACAATTTCAAATAAACAATGGAATGCCTTTCAAAAGTGAGTTCCGCGCAATTTCTCAACTTACTAAGGAATTTCAAGATATCAGATCAGAACTCGATAAAATCGCTCCCTACTCTGAAGACGGCATTAAAACTATGGATGAGTTAAAATATTCATTCAGGGAACTTGTAAAGCAAGTAATTCACCTCACAAATAGCAAAAAAGAAAATGAAGGATTCATAAGCAAAACACTCTCAAATATCTCGAAGGTGATTACAATCAGAAAGATAGATAGCATGGGCGGTGAAGATCCTGAATCAATAATAAACCGTGCAGAAAAATATCTTCACGATGGCGATTTGAGTCTTGCAATTGAGGAAATCCAAAAACTTCCTGAAGAATATCATGAAATCACTAAAGACTGGTTGATAAATGCCGAAGCCCGCATGACATCACTCATTGTCATAGGCAACATATATAATGCCCTAATTGACTACACTGGTTTTTCAGAGAAATGATATGCGACTGATATTATTTCTGATTATCGTGACACTACTTTCAGTTGGGGCTGCATGGTTTGCAAGTACAAACGGGCATGTGTCGATCGACTGGCTTGGCTATCGATATGAAAGCTCCTTTCCTGTATTTGTGATAATATTGCTTGTGGTATTATTTATTATAAATCATATCTTCAGGCTCTTAGCATCTGCACTTAAAGTATTAACTTCAAAGAATAAATGAAATATCAAAACAAACATTACAGAAGTATCTGGCCTAATCCAGACGGCTCTTCATTCAGTGTGATAGATCAAACCAAACTGCCGCATTCATTTGAAGTTCTAACTATAAAAGACATTTATGAAGCAGCTCATGCAATCACTTCAATGCAAGTTAGGGGTGCGCCTTTAATTGGCGCAACTGCGGCTTATGGCTATGCATTAGGAATACTAAATGGCGTTGCCTCAAATGAGTGTTACGAAATACTTATTAAAACAAGGCCAACAGCGGTTAATCTAAAATGGGCACTCGATAGAATGAGAGATAACTGCAAGAATGATGCTGCCACTTCCCTTTCTCTGGCTGCACAGATATGCGATGAAGATGTTGAGATAAATAAGAAAATAGGAAAAATTGGCGCAGATGTTATAAAAAAAATCTACGAGAGAGAAAAGCGCGTTATTAATATCATGACTCATTGCAACACAGGGTGGATTGCAACGGTAGATTACGGAACCGCACTTGGCGCAATATATACCGCACACGACTCAGGAATTCCTGTTCATATATGGGTTAGCGAAACAAGACCTCGCAATCAGGGGGCTTTAACTGCATGGGAATTATCAGCTCATGGCGTTCCTCATTCTGTAATTGTAGATAACGCGTCTGGAATTTTAATGAATAGAGGTAAGGTCGATATTGTCATAGTTGGCACAGATAGGGTTGCTGCAAATGGTGATGTGGCAAATAAGATTGGTACATACATGAAGGCAGTTTGCGCCAAAGAAAACAACATTCCCTTCTATGTTGCCGCACCACTTTCTTCAATTGATTTAAAAACTCCATGCGGCGATTCTATTGAAATTGAAGAGCGCGATACATCTGAAGTTTTAAACGTGATGGGACAAACCATTTATCCAAATGAAACGGCAATCAACCCCGCATTTGATGTTACTCCGTATCAATACATCACAGATATATGGACAGAAAACGGCTCTTTTCTAAAGTCCTGAAATCAGAGGTCATAGGTCATCAGGGGTCAGGGGTCAGGTGTCAGAGTTTACAAAATAAAAGCACTAATAAAAAAACTGGCTGAGAATTTATCCCAGCCAGTTTTTAAAAATCAATCGTGTAACGATTAGTTGCTTACTTGCTCAGTAACAACTGTTACAGCACGACGGTTTTGGCTCCATGCTGATTCATCGCTTCCAAGAATTGCTGGACGCTCTTTACCGTAAGAGATTGTAGCAATGCGAGATGCTTCAATACCTTGTGCAACAAGATATTTTTTCGCAGCAGCAGCACGACGCTCACCTAGTGCAAGGTTGTACTCACGTGTACCTCTTTCATCGCAGTGACCTTCAACGGTTACACTTACGTTGTTGTATTGCTTAAGCCATGCAGCTTGACGCTCAAGAGTACGCTTGCTTTCTTCGTTTAGAACTGAGCTATCTAGTTCGTAAAATACGCGATCGCCAACGTTAGCAGCTAGATCTGATTGTGTACCAGGAACAACGTTACCGTATTCACCAGCACCACCAGCGCCGCCAGCACCACTTTTATCACCAGGTGCAGACTCGCAAGCAGCTACAAGCAAAAGAGCTGCAAGAGCAGAAAGAAACTTAATATTCATGTTTTTATTCCCCTAAATTTATCGGAGAAAACCCGATAAAATGTTGTTAATAACCCCATCTTAGATACTAACTGCAAAATGTATTAGCAAGAGCAACCGACACTCAAAAACAGTAAAAAATATTTTTTTGCTTGATTAGTTGCATTTATACAATAGTTGCAGATTTACACCTTATCAAAAACTCGCTTAAAAATCGTATCAACATGACGCTCAAAACGGCTGTGATCAAAGATTGCCTCAAGCTCTGACCCAGAAAGCCTTGCTGTTACATCGCTATCGGCTTTAAGCTCTGTTAAGAAATCTTTGCCCTCTTCCCACACCTTCATGGCGTTGCGCTGAACCAGCCTGTATGAATCTTCGCGGCTTACTCCTTTTTGAGTAAGTGCCAAAAGAATACTCTGCGAGAAATGCAATCCACCCAGCTTGTTCATATTTTTAATCATATTATCTGGATAAATCACCAGATTTTCCATTAATCCCGCAAGACGATGAAGTGCAAAATCCAGAGTAACCGTTGCATCAGGTGCAATCATGCGCTCAACAGATGAGTGTGAAATATCGCGCTCATGCCACAAAGCCACATTCTCAAGTGCGGGATTAACATATCCACGAACTATACGCGCAAGCCCTGTAAGATTCTCAGATAAAACGGGATTACGCTTATGAGGCATAGCCGAGCTGCCCTTTTGCCCTTTTGAAAAGAACTCCTCAGCCTCTAAAACTTCAGTACGTTGTAAATGGCGTATTTCAACGGAAAGTCGCTCAATCGAACTTGCAATCACCCCAAGAACCGCGAAATACATAGCGTGACGATCACGCGGAATCACCTGCGTTGCCACAGGTTCAGGAACAAGCCCAAGTTTACCCGCCACATATTCCTCAACTTTAGGATCAATGTTGGCGAAATTTCCCACTGCACCAGAAATTTTACAGGTAGATATTTCTTTTATCGCATAATTCAAACGCTCTAAACATCTATCAAATTCGGCGTAAAAACCTGCAAGTTTGATTCCAAAAGTGGTTGGTTCGGCGTGAATTCCGTGACTTCTGCCAATGGTAGGGGTTAATTTATGTTCGTATGCGCGCTTTTTAATCGCGGCAAGCACTCTTTCGATTCCACTTCTGAGCAACTCTCCTGCTTGTTTTAACTGAACCGCAAGGCATGTATCTAAAACGTCAGAGCTAGTCATACCCTGATGCATGAAGCGTGCCTCTTCTCCCACATGTTCAGCAACTGAGGTTAAAAAAGCGATAACATCGTGCTTAACCTCGCGTTCTATTTCATCAATGCGCTCTATATTAAACCCGCCCTTATCCCATATCGCTTTTGCGGATGCTTTAGGAATCACTCCAAGATCAGCCATTGCATCACAGGCATGTGCCTCAATTTCAAACCAAATGCGGAAGCGGTTTTCAGGCTCCCATATTTTTACCATCTCAGCGCGGGAATAACGTGGAATCATAATATCTTCTCAAAATAATGAAAATAATTAAAAAATACTTTATAATTTAACAAAACTGCAATATATATGTTATACTATGTAGGTTGGTATAATATACATTTTGATATAGGCAAAATAAAAATTGGCTAAAGGGCAACAACCAGATTTCGAGAATATGACTCCTGATGAGATGAAAGCATTTTTTCAGCAGCAGGTTGGTCGCGTTCAAGAACAAGCTGGTAAGGCCGTTAAAAATCCTGTGGGATGGCTCAAAGGGCTAGTTTTCGGTGGTGGTGGAATTGCAGGATTATTTGGAATCGCCTTTTTGCCAACAAGAGTTGCTGGAATCGCTTTGGGATTAAGAAGAATCCCATTCGTTGGGGGATTATTTGAGGAAGATGGAGCATTAGGGTTCGTCACTCAAACGGCGGAAAAAGTTATGACGTTCGCATCTAGAAAGGCAGAATCAGCCATTGACTTGGCATTTGAAAAACTGGGCGTAAAAGGCACTGACGAACAACCAATAAAAATTGGTCCCGATAAAGCCAGAACAGTGGTAGAAGCCTTCAATTTACTATCCAACTTCGGCGCAGTTAAGCAAACACTTAAAATTGGCATTGAGGCAAGTGCAAAAATGGCGATGAGCCAAGTGGCAGAAGCAACTGAGGGAGTAGGGTTCGTCAACAACGCCGCACAAAAAGCATCCGACCAGTTTTTACCAAAAGTTCTTGCTATGCTTGATTCTCCACTCGCACCAGCAGCAATTTTAGCTCTGATTGCAATGAACGTTCTTAAAGATGAGATAGTTACAAGTAATCCTAATTTACACGATTTATATAACTCACCAATTATCAAAACAGTTTTAGAGTTTGTTCCAGGTAATCTAGACCAAAAAGTTAATGATAGACTAGACAATATTAAAAAAGGTATTCCAGAACAAACGCAAGCATATTACGATCAAAATATCTTTGTGAACAAAGGAAAACAAGCAAATCCTCAACAAGTTGCCATGGGTTTGGCAGCAGTGTTTAATGGTGATCCACACAAATTCAGTGTTGAACGAGCTTATGAGCTGGCCGTTGCTTATCGTAATACTGGTGAAAACAATAAGAAATCTAACAGGTATCAAGTGGGTGGTAGTGCACCTGACGAAGCTAACAGAGATACTAATAAGTTAATAAAAAGCATTAACGAGGTTGCTCAATTATTACACGAAGGTCCAGACTATAGTGGAGTAAAAAAAGAAGATAGAGATCAAACAACAATTGATTATTTAAATTTCGTTTTTGCTAAAATCACCAATATCACGAATCAATACCCAACTCTTGAAAAGGCAATGATTGACTTGGTGGAAGATGCCCGCAACATCAGACCAGACATGAAAAAAGCATTACTTGGTGCATTATTAAAGGTAGGTTCTGATAATGTTAGTCACGAACATGCTGTTGATCGAAATGATGTAGAAGAACGTATGGCTGATGATGTAATTGGGAAAAACATCGCAGTAGCTGGAAAATCAGGAGAAAAGACTATAGGACAAGCTACAGGAAAAACAGTTATAGGAGTTCATACCAGACACTTCGTTGATTCTTCTTATGCTGATGAACTGGCAAGAGCAAACTAAATATCTAGCAGTTGTCTTTTCTTAAGCCGTACAACTAAAAACTAAACTCCAGACTCTAATAAACCTGCCCCTCAAATCTGGGGAAAATTGCTGTTAGTGCATAACTACAGTATCGAAGTTATATCACGATAACCACTCAACACTCGCACAATAGAAATTGGTTTTGTGCCCGCATCGTAGACGATTAGATAGGAATAAATTCTCCAAAAGCGAACCTCGTGCGATGTTAAATCTTCTCTTTTATGCCCAATATTCGGTTGTTCTGACAAAAGATAAAATGATTTTATAATTTCTTCTTCTAACTTATCCGCAGCATCAATGTTATCTTTAGCAATGTAGAGCCAAATTTCATCAAGATCATTTCTGGCATCTTCAGTAAGTTGAAATTTAGACATCTTAGTTCATGAATTTTTTGCGACGATTCTTGATATGATCTTTCAATTCTACATCAGTAATCAGATTGCCCGACTTAAGCGAAGAAAGCCCTTTGTCAATCTCTTTATTGAGCATTTCAATGCGTTGTTTTTTCATTATTTCTTGTTCATTTAATAGGCGTAATCCCTCGCGAACTACCTCGCTGGCAGAGCTATAAAGGCCGCTTTTTACTTTTGATTCAATGAATTTTTCTAGTTCTGGTGTGAGCGATATGTTCATATCTATATATCCTATTTTATAGCAATTCATTGTATATCAAATAACAAAAAATAGCAATAATTAGCATCTTTGAGCCAAACCCCTAAACCTCAAATCTGGGGAAGATTGCTGTTGGTGTGGGTAATGGGGTTTGGGGTTTTAGTCTGCCTTTTTCACCAACAAAGTTATAGTTTCGCATGTCTTCCGAGACCGCCAGCAGATCTAGCAATTTATTTGCGCTATCTGGAATATAAGGAAGTAGATATAAGCCAATATGCCTGATTGCTTCAAGCAGCACATATAAAACCGTGTTCATGCGCTCAAGGTCAGTTTTTCTAAGACTCCAAGGAGCCTCAGTATCAATATAAGCATTGGCACTGCCACCAAGCTGGATAGTTATTATCTCGGGCGGAAGATGCAACATGCTGTTTTCAGCAATCGCTTTTTTGATTTGAAGAAAAGCCGCTTCTGCCTCTTTGAGTAGAGTTTTATCCCCCTCCTTAAATTCAGATGGAGTTGGAATTTTTCCATCGCAATTTTTGGCAATAAATGAAAGCGTGCGCTGCGCTAGGTTGCCAATATTATTAGCAAGCTCTGAGTTGATGCGGTTAATCATGCTGGTTCTTGAATAGTTACCGTCATTACCAAATGGTACTTCGCGCATCAAAAAATATCTGGTTTGATCTAGTCCAAACGATTCAACAAGCTCAAGCGGATTTATAACATTACCGATTGATTTTGAGATTTTCTGCCCCTCATTTGTCCACCATCCATGCGCCACAACCTTTGCTGGAGGGTTAAGACCCGCCGCCATTAAGAACGCTGGCCAATAAACGGCATGAAAGCGGAGTATATCTTTCCCCACCACATGAATCGAGCTTTCCCACATCTGTTTATATTCCGATGTTTCAACTTTATCGGGATAGCCAAGCGCGGTAATATAGTTAGTTAGAGCATCCAGCCAAACATACATCACATGTTTTTCATCGTTTGGCACGGGAATGCCCCATTTAAAACTGGTGCGTGACACCGATAAATCGGTTAGCCCGCCCCTCACAAAACTTAGAACTTCATTTCGCCTGCTTTCTGGGTAAATGAAATCTGCATTTTTCTCATAAAATTTCAGCAATGGCTCTTGCCACTTTGACAGGCGGAAGAAATAACTTGGCTCTTCCACCCATTCTACTGGTGCGCCTGTTGGGGCTTTGCCATCCACCAATTCAGATTCCGCGAAGAATGCCTCATCACGCACCGAATACCAGCCTGCATATTTATCCAGATAAATTTCGTCACGTTTTAAAAGCTCATTCCACAAATGCTGAACAGCCTTGATATGGCGAGGCTCAGTTGTGCGAATGAAATCATCGTTAGAGAAATTCATAATCTCGCATAGTTCACGAAAACGACTTGAGTTTCTATCCACAAACTCTTTTGGATCAATTCCCGCAACTTGAGCCGATTTTTCAACTTTCTGACCATGTTCATCTGTTCCTGTTAGAAACTTTGCATCCGCTCCCATGAGTCTTGCGAACCTAACCATTACATCACAGGCAAGCGAGGTGTAAGCATGACCTATATGAGGAATGTCGTTCACATAATATATAGGGCTGGTAACGTAAAAATGTTTTGGATCCACCGTTTGACTCATCTTAGTCTCTGTTGTTGAATATTTTAATTGTTAGCACCAACAAGCGTTTTGGCAAAATCATCCGCCGAAAACTGCTGTAAATCTTCCATCGCTTCGCCAACTCCAATCGCGTGAATGGGGAGCTTAAACTTATCTGCCAGTGCCACCACAACTCCGCCTTTGGCCGTTCCATCCAGTTTTGTTACAACTAAGCCTGTGATGTTGACCGCTTGCTTGAAAATTTCAACCTGCGAATGAGCATTTTGACCTGTAGTAGCATCTAAAACTAAAATTGTGGAGTGTGGAGCATCCACATCAATTTTTTTAATAACTCGCACCATTTTTTCAAGCTCTGCCATAAGCCCTGATTTATTTTGTAGCCTGCCCGCCGTGTCAATGAGTAACACATCATTTCCGTTTTTCTTTGCCGCTTCATACGCCCTAAACGCAACACTTGCAGGATCAGCCTTATCCTCCGCCGAAAAGAAGTCACAGCCTGCCCTTTCAGACCATTTTTCTAACTGCTCAACCGCCGCCGCACGAAAGGTATCTCCCGCAGCAATCATAACTTTATAACCGTTACTTTTAAGAAGACCGCCCATCTTGCCAACGGTGGTGGTTTTGCCATTTCCATTAACGCCAACAACCATAATCACGAATGGATTTTTAGCCGAATCAATATCAACTGGAACAGAGTAAGGCCTTAATGAATCAGCAATCTGAGCAGCTAAAGCCTCTTTAATATCTGACGCTGAGTATTCTTTATCAAACTTATGCGTTTTAAGTGACTGGGCAAACTTATGGGAAGACTGAATTCCCATATCACTGGAAATAAGCAGTTCTTCTAGTTCCTCTAATGTTTCATCATCAAGTTTTACGCGGGTGAAAATCGCACTTATTCCCTCGCCAATCTTACTTGAGCTTTTTGAAAGCCCTTGCTTTAAACGAGATAGCCAGCCTGTTTTTTTCTTTTCTTCTAATTCCATATAACCATTATAATTTTTTTGAGACTATGCCATGAGCAATTCGTTTTGCACACCTAAAATAGTTGCATCAACGATTTTTCCAATATCATTTTCAGAAAATCCTTGAATATTCACAGGTGCATAATGCTCAGTTTTGCCATTTCCTGCGCTTTCAATCAATATCTTTTCATTCTTTCCAACTCTGGTTGCAAGGAATTTGACTAGCTCTTTCTTACCCTGCTCAATCAGAATTTTTGCTCGCTCTTTTCTGATTTTCTTTTCCACCTGCGGCATTCTTGCGGCGGGCGTTCCATCTCGTTCAGAGTATGGAAAAACATGGAGATATGCTATCTCAAGCTCTTTAACCAGATTAAGAGTGTTTTCAAACATCTCATCGGTTTCGGTTGGAAAGCCTGCGATTATATCTGCACCAAAAACCACATCAGGGCGTAAATCCCTAGCTTTTTCGCACATTTCATATATATCTTTTCTAAGGTGGCGGCGTTTCATTCTTTTCAACACCATATCATCACCCGCCTGCAAACTGATATGCAAATGCGGCATCAAACGTGGCTCTTCCGCAATAAGCCTATATAAATCATCATCAATTTCTACAGGATCAAGAGAAGAAAGCCTAAGCCTCTTTAGTTCTGGGTTAAGGGCAAGAACCCTTTTGACCATTTGACCAAGTGTGGGGGAAGCGGGCAAGTCTTTACCATAATCAGTTATATCAACCCCTGTCATCACGACTTCAGAATATCCCGCTTTAACTAATTCATTGATTTGACTGGATATTTCCCCTATCGGTACACTTCGACTATTGCCGCGCCCGTATGGAATAATGCAGAAAGTACAGCGATGGTTGCAACCATTTTGCACCTGAACAAACGCCCGAGCCTTACCCTCAAACCCACTAACCAGATGAGAAGCCGTTTCTTTAACCGACATAATGTCGTTCACCATTGCTTTTTCGGTATTTAATGCACCATGCAGCAAATTATATGATTCAGATTTCAGTTTTTCTTCATTGCCGATTACTAGATCAACCTCTGCCATTTTAGAGTATTGCTCTGAATTAACCTGCGCCGAGCAACCTGTTACAATAATTTTAACATCAGGATTTTCACGTTTAGCACGGCGTATCGCTTGCCTTGCCTGCCTTTCCGCCTCAGCAGTAACCGCGCAAGTATTGAATACAATAGCTCCTTCAACACCAGACTTCATAAGATTATCTTTGATAACCTCACTCTCATAGGTGTTGAGCCTGCATCCGAATGTAATAACCTGATTTGACATTATCTTAAATGTTGCTACTAAGAGAACTAGAGAATTACTCCATTAACAGAGGTTAACAACTTATTCAAATTAAAAAGGTATTTCTAGTGCAAGAGCAACTGAATTTCTTTAACCTATCTCTTGAAGAGCTTGAAAACGGCCTGCAAATGCTTGGGCTGAAGAAATTTCGTGCAAAGCAGATTTGGCAATGGGTGTATCAAAAAGGTGCGCAATCATTCGATGACATGACCTCTCTTTCAATAAGCGACAGAGATTTACTTAAAAGCCGCATTACTCTTGAAAGGCCACAAACCCACCGCAGGCAAAACTCTATTGATGGCACTATTAAATGGCTTCTTGAATATAGCGATAAAAACAAAGCCGAGATGGTTTATATTCCTGAAAGTGATAGAGGCGCACTCTGCGTTTCATCACAAGTGGGTTGTACGCTCACATGCAAATTCTGCCATACAGGAACACAGCTTTTAGTTCGTAACTTAGAGCCAGCCGAAATTGTGGGGCAATTCGTTCTTGCCCGCGACACTTTAGATGAGTGGGATCTTATCGATGAAAAGCGAAAACTCTCAAACATCGTGATGATGGGAATGGGAGAGCCATTTTTTAATTATGACAACGTGGCAAAAGCACTCAAAATTATAATGGATAAAGACGGAATCAACCTTTCAAAACGGCGTATAACCCTTTCAACTTCAGGTGTTGTGCCTATGATAAAAAAGTGCGGTGATGAACTTGGTGTTAACCTTGCCGTATCGCTCCACGCTGTGCGCGATGATGTGCGCGATGTTATCGTGCCACTCAACAAAAAATATCCAATTGCTGAACTTCTTCAGGCGTGTAGAGAATATCCCGTTTTAAATAGCGCAAGAAGAATTACCTTTGAATACGTTATGCTCAAAGATGTGAATGATAGCGACGCGGATGCTCATGAACTGGTTAGGCTAATCAGAGATATTCCCGCTAAGGTTAATTTAATTCCATTCAACCCTTGGCCAGATGCGCCATACGAATGTTCATCAAACAACCGCATTCGCGCATTTTCAGAGATTGTAAATAATGCAGGTATCGCAGCCCCCGTTCGCACTCCGCGTGGACGCGACATCCTCGCCGCATGCGGTCAGTTAAAATCTGACAGTGAAAGAAAAAAGAAACTTGCAAGTTGATTATCAAACAAACTGGTTATAAAACATCAGGTGTGAACGTTCCTATAACATTATCGAAATATATCGCCAAGCAATCTTTAAGCAGCATTATGATTGCAACTGGAGTTATAGTATCAGTTATCTTCCTTGCTGATCTTTTTGAACTACTCCGAAAAAGTGCAGGTAAAGAGAATATCCAGCTTTATAGAATTATTGAAATGGCTTTTTTAAGACTTCCTGAAATGGCTCAGAAAATATCGCCATTTGCCATATTAATTGGCGGAATCATGTCTTTAACCAAGCTCTCTAAAACATCTGAACTAATTGTCGCAAGATCAATTGGAATGTCAGTTTGGCAATTCACAATGCCTTCTATATTAGTTTCAGTTGCGCTCGGCTTTTTTATCTTGATGGTTTTCAACCCTCTTGCCGCAACCTTACTTGCTAGGTATGAACAACTAGAAGCCAGATTATTTTCGGGAAAAGCGAGCATACTAGCAGTCTCATCTTCTGGATTGTGGCTCAAGCAATCTGATAAAGCACCAGACGGAAGCCAGATCGAAAAGATCATTCATGCAATGCGAATCTCACAAAGAGATATGATGCTTTATGAAGTGATAATCTTCTCATTTGATGAAAATGACAGGCTCATTCAAAGAGTGGATGCAGAAACAGCAAAGCTAGAAGAAGGAGCATGGCAAGTTAGTAAAGCACTTATTACATCGCCAAATTCTCCTGCAAATAGGCTTGATGAGCTTAAAATTCCCACCAATATGACTAACAGCGAGTTGCAGGATAGTTTTTCATCTCCTGAAACGCTATCGTTTTGGGAACTTACGGGATTCATCAAAACTCTCGAAAAAGCTGGGTTCTCAGCCCTTAAACATCGCCTTCACTGGAACTCTCTGTTATCTCTTCCAATAATGTTTGCCTCAATGATATTAATCGCAGCAAGTTTTGCACTCAGGGTGAAACGAGGCAAAAAAGTTGGAGTTATTATTGGAAGTGGAATTTTCACAGGATTTATAATCTACTTTTTATCTGATCTAATTCACGCACTCGGCCTTTCAGGAGCCATGCCCGTCGCCGTTGCTGCGTGGACACCACCACTTGTAACACTTCTCATCGGAGTTGCTACTCTTCTACATTATGAAGATGGCTAAGGCTATAGATATTAACCAATTATGGCGGCGGCTTTTACGTGAGCCGTGCCATATCTTATTAATGCCTCTTGCAAACCGTTTAGGTTGTTATCTAGCCTTTGTGGCTCATACATTTCTGTTAAACTTACCATATCATCTACTGGATTAACCTTAGAAAGCCTCTCTTTTGCAAGTCTAGTTATATCTGCATCTGAAACTTCATCATAATTTACCTTTACAGTACCAGTTGCGGTAATTTGACTTTGATTCATATAGGTTCTTGCCATTCTCACTCTTCTCTTATCGAGATAAGGTGCAAACCCTGCATTCTTGTTAAGAATGTCATAAGCCCACTTTGGCTCTCGACATCCTTCAAAAAATACATAATCCATATGATGAGCTTGATTAATTGGATATGCGGAAAGGCCGTCTGACATTGGGCTGTTTCCAACCATAACAGCGTTTTCTAGGGGAACGTGAGCATTTTCGCATATCAATCTTGGAATAGTTGGAAGTGGCTTCATTCCATTAATCGGCACTTCAAATACAGGAATTCCAGAAATAGTAACCTTTTGACCAACGCCAGCCTCTAGTTTTCTTAGTTGATCTAATGAAAGATAGGCAAACATCTCTGCTTTACAATAGCTTCGCGTCTGCGGATCAACATTAATTCTAATTTTTCTGTGTGCAAATGAAAAAGATGATGCAGCATCGGGATTAGAACTCTTAGAAACAACACCAATACATATTTTTTGTAAAATGATTCCGTAATCAGAAAGCTCATTTGAAAGTTTCATCACAGCATTAACTGCGTGCAGTTCATGACCATCAGTATATATAACGATTTTAGAACCAGATTCCTGAAGTTGCCTTAGAAACGGCACTAAACCATTTCCATGAACGAAACCGTTTTTAACTTCTAGTGCAGTGTCTAACTCATCTTGAGATAAATCATTGGCTATTCCAAGCATATCTTTTGCGTTTAAAAGAACGTGCTTTACCGCCTCGAATAAATCATAATCATATTTCTCTAGCGAAGATAAACCGTAGTTATAAACACGGGCAAAAGATGCCATTGCTTTAAAGAATGTTTCATTCAGCAGTTTTAATAACTCGCCGTTCTCTGCATCGGGATGTTTTTGCTTCATCCACTCAATAAGTCTTGGATTATTAATATGCAGCAAAGAATCATGAACAGTGTCAGTAATATTTCTAGCCTTCACATTCGCCTTTTGAAGTGCATCTATATTTTCAGCGTTAATCTCAAGCCCCATTATCTGCAAAGCCTTGATATTAAAAGCGACATATGCCAGTGCGTTTTCTCTTGCACTTTCTATTAACGTGTCGTCTAGATCGAATATGAATAGTTTCTTACTTTGCATAATACCTTGTTTTGAATTATCTTTCCAAAGAAATTCCTGTTGGGAAATCGGCAATTAATCTCGAATATTTAGATGATTTATTATTATATAACCCATATTCCTGCTTTAACTTCTCAACTAAATTAGCGATTTTTTCTAAAACATATCCTTTATCCTCCGAAGAACTAAGAGAGGCTAAAGAATCGTTATTTATCTCAATTTCTGCCAACCAATATGGCCTCGAATGAATTACTTTATCTCCGATATGCTGAATATTGCGAACTAAATCGAGGGAAATTTCCGCAAAAATAAGGTTATTACCTGCCGAATCAACAAATGGTTTGCCATTTATATCATTAAGAGCTAGATCAAACTGGGTTCTATGTTGGCTAATAAACCTGCTATTTGTGAGCTTATTTGCATTAAAATCAAGACCTTTTAATATATCTCTCATGCGAGAAAGATCTTCATCGCCAGAATGTTGCCAAAAGTCTTCTGAACTTAGAACTGCTTTAACAATACGCTCAACTTGCTCATCGCAGTCTTTACCGCTAAAGTTTTTTAGTAAGTATTCTGGATTTTTTAATATGTCGAAACTAAATTCAACTTCTATGCGCGATGTTGGTTCATCTGTTCCGTTATCATCTGCTTCTATTTGTTTAAGAGTAAGTTTAGGGTATCCATTCGCACCAATTCTAGCTCTCAAGAAAAATCCACCTTCTAATAGCCTTTTTGACTCGTCATCAAAATAGTAATCTTTACCATAATAATATGGAAACGTAGGTCTTACCTCACCATTTGATATTGTTCTTACTCCAAAGGGTAAAATATCTGTATCTTCTGGCATTTTAACTCTGGGGCCTGCTGTTGTTCTTCCAGAAGTTATTATGAAGCTCTCATCATCAACAGAAAATTGGGTTGTCAAAAACCCTGCGCTTGCCGCTTTCCAAGCCTCACGCCATTTTCTAATTCCATTCCTTTCATTCCCCTGCGCTGGATGTAGCTTATATTCAATTTCTTTTAAGTCAGCAGATTGCGTCATTTTAACTTCCCCGAAACAAGTTTGTTGTTTTATTTTGAGGTCAACTCGGAATAAGAATTAGATCACTATTCTCGCTCCCCCTTTATGGGGGAGCGTATTCTAATCCTTATACTTTGTTGACGTTATTTTTAGTGTAACTTTTGTTAAACTTAATACTCATTTATGAAACAGTAAATTATTAAAATCTGAAAAGATTAAACTTCTAAATATTTCACATATTTGTCATATTTCATTAGGTATAATAAGTTTCTTGCAGCTTTACCTCTGGTTGTAGTTAGCAAATTTGCATCTCTATTTAATACAACTTTAACATCGCTGTTGGCTATTTCGATTAGATCCATATTTCCTGCAAAATCAAAAAAGCGAAAATGTGGATCACCACTTTGCTTAGTGCCCATTACCTCTCCACCACCCCTGATTTTAAGATCTTCTTCTGATATGTAAAACCCATCGTTACTTTCACGCATTACCTTAAGCCTTGAAACGCCATTCTTGCTTAAATTTTCAGAGTATAACAATATACAAACGGCCTGAGCATCACTACGCCCTACCCTTCCTCTGAGTTGATGGAGTTGTGAGAGTCCAAATCTCTCAGCGTGATCAATGATAATAACATTAGCTGATGGAACGTTAATTCCTACCTCTATAACAGTCGTTGCAACTAATATGTCGTATTTATCTGCGGCAAAATCAGCAATAACCTGCTCACGCTCAACAGGTTTTAACCTGCCATGCACAAGGCCGACCCTTCCGTTATATAGTTTATTAATTTCTTTATAGCGTTCTTCTACGGCCTTGAGATCAAGAACTTCCGACTCTTCCACCAGTGGGCATATCCAATAAGCCTTTGTGCCACTTTCTATTACTCTCTTTAATGATTTCATTACCTCTTCTGCTTTTGAAGAAGGCATTGCCCTCGTATCAATCTCTTTTCTGCCCACAGGTTTCTCGGTCAGCCTTGATACATCCATATCACCATATAGCGTTAGAGCAAGACTTCTAGGAATTGGAGTCGCCGTCATTAGAAGAGTATGAACTCCCTCACCTTTAGATACTAGCTCTAACCTTTGCTCAACTCCAAATCTATGTTGTTCGTCAATTATAACTAAGCCAAGATTATTAAATGATATGCTTTCTTGAAACAGTGCATGGGTTCCTACGATTATATCAACTGAGCCATCCTGAAGGTTGCGAAGTTTAGCCTCACGGAGTGAACTTTTATCTGCCCCTGTAATGATTTCAACTTTAAAGCCAACTTCATTAGCAATTTTAGAAAAGTAATCATAATGCTGCTTTGCAAGTATTCCCGTCGGAGCCATTATCGCAACCTGCTTTCCACTTGCAATAACATCTGCTGCTGTGATTAGGGCAACTGCGGTTTTTCCACTTCCAACATCTCCTTGCAATAGTCTTATCATTCTTTCACCGCTTGCAAGATCGTCTTCTATCTCCTTTATCACCTTCTTTTGGCCATTGGTAAGCTCGAAGCCAAGTGATGCTATAATCTTCTGCTTTAACTCTCCTGACTTATCTATACTCCAGAGAATTTTCCTTCTCCTGTTTTTAGAACGAATGATTGCTAGGGCTAATTGCTCGGCGAAAACTTCATCATAAGCAAGCCGTAAAGATTTTGATCTAGCATCACTGAAAGCCTCAACCGATTCAGGATTATGCAACATATTCAGAGTATCCTTCATCGAAAGCCACTTGCGCTGTTTCATCAAGTTCTCATCTATCCACTCGCTTAGCACTGGAAACTCAGATAGCGCATTCTGTATCAGTTTACTTATTAACCGATTTGTTATCCCCTCTGTAAGATTATAAACTGGCTGAATCTGAGGAATCAAACTCGCTTCTTTTACCGAAACTATAAAGTCTGGATGTGGAATTTGCAAAGCATCTCCGAATCTTTCGACTTTTCCGCTTATTACCAACTCTGCACCAACGGGCATCAATCTTTGCAGATACTTCTTATCGCCATTAAAAAATACTGCATATACAAAGCCAGTATTATGAGCGCATAAAACCTTATAGGGAGCACCTTTCTGTGAGGGCTTTTTATCAAAATGCTGCGTGACATTTATTCTTAATGTCGCAACCGAACCTATCTCAATATCCGCAAGATTCTTGGTCTCTCTTCTATCAACCACGTTATATGGAATATGAAAAAGCAAGTCTGCAACTGTTTCTATCTTTAAGCGAGATAAATTCTCTGCCAGCACATCTCCCACTCCTTTCAGAAATCTGACTGGCTTTAAAAGAAATGCTATCTGCGAAATGCTATCCATCACAATCAATAGATACTTATAGACAATGCCTAGCGCAAGATTTTAAGCTCATTGTCATAAAGATGAAACAAAAATGTATATACTAGGCTTTATTGTTAATATATTTAATATGAAGAAAAACAATGTCTTTAGATGATAGAATACGTAGAACTCAACTTGAGAACTTTATTCTCAAATACTTAGATGATTATCACTCTAAGATTATCGATACCGCTGAATATATGGATACTGAAATCAACGTGGTTCAGGCATATCGAAAAGCTGAAGGTAAACTGCGCGCAGAAAAAAAACTAGTAGAAAATCCACTATATCATGACATCGTAAGCAGAATTGATAAAAATATTATTGAAATACTTAACAGCGCGCATGAAGGCAGAAAAGAAGGATTTGATATATCAGATGAAATCGAACTGTTAGTAGGCCTTATTGAAGGCATCTCACCAAATCTATTACCAAGCGAGATAAAACTTGCGCCCAATATTATATATCATCTTAATTCTAACGGTGCATATGTTAAATACCTTCCAGATGTTGGAATATTTTCATCAACTCCAACCGAAGATGGAAAACTTCACAACTGGGTACGGATTGATAACGATCCATATACACTAGGCTCATTTCTAAACAGCGTAAGGCTTAGAGAATATAAAGCTGTGGAGCATGATAGCGAACTTTTTCAAGAACTTGATAAACTTCCATATTTAGAAACAATTATTTTAAGCAATTTAATTGCCCTTAACCTCGCAAAATTTAGCAAGAATAATGTAATTGATGGAATATCATTTTCAGTAATCCCAAGCGAAGAAGGTGTTGTAATAGATACAAATCAGCCAGAAATAATCAGAGATATTATAATAGATGTTCTAGGCGTTCAAAATGCTCTTGAGATTATAGATGATAACCGCTTCATACTTCCAGATTTTCATCCGAATGATACTTTAACATTAGTTGCTAGTGTTCTTCTATCAATAGCTACAATATCTGCGGTTTCTAATCAGATCTTTTCTGAACTTTCAGAAGCAAAACCTGATGAACTTGGAGTACCAAAAAATAAAGATGATCTGATAAAACAATTTGCAAAAATCTTATCACTCTTTAGCTCTTCGCAATCTGGTATAGCTGACCAAGATGGAAATGCCATTCCTCTTGATATTATAATGCCGTTTGGCTTGTTATACGGCACTTATGACATCAAGCCATTTCTTGCAAGCAATAATAACTCAGCTATCGAGACGTTACTTAAAATAATACCTAATCCTCAGGCACTTAATATTGATGCAAATACTTTAAAGGAACTTATCAGCAGCATTATCAAAGATATTCCAGAAATCACAGTTGATCGCGAAAACGAAGTTGTTAGTGTTGATCTTCCCCCAAGCATTCAAAATCCTGAGAAGTCTTTTAACAATAAGATGGCTATTAGTTTTATTCTCTCAATACTCGGAGTTTCTGAAAGTGACTTAACAATGGGTGGCAAGATACAAATAAGCCTTGATAAACTCAAGCAGCCTGTAAACCTAAGAGATAATTTCTTGAATAATCCGTTTATTGTTTCACTGTTTAAATCTTTTGGAATAACCCAAGAAGACGTTGTAGCTAGAATTCATCAAGATGAGCACGCTACAATCTCTCCACAAAATGCCCAAATTGGCTTTACTTATAGCCCAGAACATTGGGAAGCTATAGGTGCTATAAGAGAACTTCTTAAAAACGGTGGAGGTTTTAAAGACCTAGCTAGAGCCTCAAAAATGACTGGTGGGAATATTTTAAACTAAAAATAATCCATATCAAAAGCCTTCTTGTTTTTTAAATGCAATCATTTAAATATATTAAAATACATTAGGGCGGCAAATGAAGCGTGTTGTAACTATAGGGCAAGCGAAAGCTGTGCATTGTCAGATATGGCATTTGCCAGAGACAGATTATCAGCTACAACACGATATAGTTGGGCATTTAATGCAATCTTTATGGGCGAAAGGCGATCTTTATCAGTTCGATCCAGAAGCTGAAAGAAGGGCGGAAATGCAGGATGCATACACCAGTGCAAGCCTTGATAGTATGTTGAAAATTCCATATCAGGGTTATAACAAAGATGAATATAACCGAGAAATTTTCAATAAAACAATAACTTACTATGCGCGCTATATAACTGGAGTAAAAACTCCACTAACTAGCCAAACCTGCAACGAAGCCGTAAACCAAGTATTAGCAAGATATGAAATAGATAATCCACGATTCGATAGAGTTTTTAAAATCAAAGCACCTCTTGGCTATCTCAATGAAATCAAAAATCAAATCACAGAGCAAATTGGCAAGAGTGGATATAATAGAAATCTAGAAAAGATTTTAAAAGATGTTACTTCTGCATATGAAAATGCGATTATTGAATTTCTTGAGAGTTATAAGCCACAAGAAATTCCTAAAGCCCTTATGTGGTCTGCCCGTGAGATGAACATTGGAATAGATAATCAAGGATTTATAATACATGAACAACGCCAAGAAAATAGATTTTCACCGCCACTTGACGAAATGTTTACTGCCTCATTAATTGGTTTTAGATTTAACGAGCTATGCCGACTTAGAAACATTGATTTAGATGACGAAAACACGCTTTTTGCAACTGTGTTAGATGCAATGATTGCAGCAGTTATTGATGTCACTAAAAAACCCCCAATAAACCTAACCGAGTTTTATGATAAATGGGCAAAACATGGTTTTTACATTGATTCATCCTCATATCATCCAAATGAAAGACACCACGACGGTCATATATCTTATGTAAAACCTCAAAGTATATATCTAGATAATTGCGGAAATATCATAACTCAGCAAAGCCATCAGTCATTGCCAAATGAACTAAGAGATAAATTTACTGAAATATCAACCACATCAATCTCAATATACAACCAAGATATAATTCACCCTGACAATTCTCGAATAGAGATAAGGTTGTTACTGGATATTTTTGGGAAATCTTCTTAAAATTGTCTTGATACTTAAATAAATCTTAAACATAACTATGCTATATTACTATCTGTGCCGCAAATGGCTTGAGATATGTGTCATGATATATGTTGGCATTTTCTCTGACACACTCAAAGCAGATAGCGGTAAAAAACACTTTTTAGGAGTCTAAACAATGAAAACTTTTTCAAAATTTTTGAAAGACGAATCAGGCGCAACCGCTATTGAGTATGGTCTAATCGCCGCACTTATCGCAGTTGCAGCTATTGCAGCTATGAAACTTGTTGGAACAGAACTGCAAGATACTTTCAATAAGGTTGCTACTGAGCTTCAAACTGCTCAATAAGCAATTTTATAAAATTACAAAACCGCCAGTTTTCTGGCGGTTTTTTTTTATGCCTGTTTTATTGCACCAACGCTGAATGTGTTAGGGATATGATGTTAGCGGCCACCCACTCCGCCGCCACCGCCACCAGCACCATCTAACTGAGTTTGATTCTTTGGTTGACCACCAAGATTAATAATCGAGCCTAAAACACTTAAAAAACCACCCATTAATGTCACTGGATGATTAAATAAATTTTTGTTAGGAGCTTCAACGCAATGTTGATCATTATGCTGCTGTTCCTGATAATCTCTCCATACACCACTAAGTGCTCCATTGACAAAAGCATTATGAATATGCGTTCCAGCATCAAAATAAACACATGGATATTCAATCCCTTCTTCATCATATGATATCTTGCCAACTCTGCCGCCAAATTGAGCGATGTATTTACTTACATTTTCTGCTTGCGTAGTAATGTAAAGCCTTCCTGTTGTATCTATTCCAAAATCAGAACTCAACTGCAACTTTTCAATCTTTTCTAAATATGAATTTACGAAATTTGCTGCTAAAACTTTCTGAGCTATATCTTCACTTGCATTTGACAAAGCAATAAATAATGCAGGATTGTTAATTGAGTACGAAACAAAATTATTATCTATTGTCATCAGACAACTCATTTTAACCTTATCACCATCCTGAACTTGAACTATATTAATTTCAACTTGACCAGCTTCATATGCACTCACAATTTTAAAAAGAACATCCTCATTGATACTATAATTAGAATTATCACGTATGTATCTCATAACCGTTTTTACTTCATCTTCCGTAAGTATTTTAGGTTCTTCAACCATTTCACATTATCCGCTATATGATTACATTTATTGCATTATAGCATTGAAATATTAATCTTTTATTGCAGAAAGTATAACATTTGTTAATAATTGCAATTTTGATACATTTTTCTAAAATTCAATCCCTGACCTCTGACACCTGAGCACCTAACACCTGACCCCCGACACCTGACCCCTGCCCCCTGAAACCCAACCTCACCCAATATTCAAAACTTTACATATCGCGCTGGATTTAGATATTGTCTCAAAAAATTCTGATTCTGGGGTAGAGTCATATACAATTCCGCCGCCGACTTGAAACTCAAACTTTCTGCCAGATTTAATTATCGTTCTGATAACCACCGACAGATTGACGCTTCCATCGCCTCCTAGAAAGCCAATTGATCCACTATAGATTCCTCTTTGCATATTCTCTTTAGCCGCACATAGCTTCATGGCTGCAAGTTTTGGCGCACCCGTCATTGAACCTGGGGGAAAGCAGGCCTTGATTAAATCAACCGCATTTTTATCAGGCATAATCTGCGCTGCAACAGTCGATGACATATGATGAACCGTAGGGTAAGAGGTGATTTCAAACAATTTTTCTACCTTTACAGTGCCCAATTCCGATACTTTCGAGAGGTCATTGCGCATTAAATCGACTATCATCAAGTTTTCAGCACGATTTTTCTCACTATTAAATAAATCTGAAGCATCATTTGCAGAGTTAAGAGTGCCTTTAATTGGCCTTGTCTCTACCCTTCCATCAGGGGAAAGGGTTAGAAATCTCTCCATACTTGAGGAAATAACTTCTAGACCAGAAGCTCTTAAAAAGCAGCTATATGGTGCTTTAGAGGCTTCACACAGCTTAACGAATATATCAAATCCATCATAGTCTTCTTCTAATTCACCCCAAAACTTGCGGGTTAAATTCGCTTGATATAGCCTTCCATCAGCTATTGCCTGAATAATTTCGGCAACACCATCTTCATATTGCTTGCGTGTGAAGTTTGAATGTATCTCAGATACTGCAAAGTTTTTATCGAATTCATTTTGCCCAGAGCAGTCTATCACCGCCTTTCTTAAGTTCAAATCGCCAAATTCGTTCAAGAAATAGTGAGTTGTCTTACCATTTTCATGATTAAAGATAATAATATCCGCATATTTGGAAAACGAAATCCTATCACTTTTGATATAAGATTCAGGGTTTGCACCTGATGGATTATCTTCAAACATTCCCGCACATTCATAGGCAATATAGCCAAACCAAGCATTTTCATGAAACGGCTTATCTGAAGATATTACGCTGTTTAATTCATCAATATTATCTGCGCTGATAGTTTCAAGCGGATTAAATGCCAGAATAGATATTCTGCCCGTTTCATGGCCTTGCATCGCCGAATATAGCAAAATGAAATCAGCACTTCTTGGTATTGCCCTTGCATATTGCAATACATCTTGAGATTTGCGCTGTTCAACTTTCCATGTCATTACTTATAATATCCAGAAATTTCCTAGAAATGCCAGAGTCATTCCACATCTTTAAACTTGGCTCAAGAGATGTTACCCTTAAAACCAATATCGCCGTGTTGGTTATAAAAACCTCCTCAGCCTGATTAATATCGGATAGCTTAAACCTGCCTTCCACTACTTTATATGGAGATAACTCTATAACCCTTTGCCTAATTATTCCAAGCAGTGGGTTGCAATCTCTCTCAGGTGTAAAAAGCGTATCATCCCTAAACCAGAATATATTTGCCGAACTCGTCTCAGCTATTGTTTCATCAAGATTGAGTAGAATAGAGTCATAGCACGAATTCTTTTTAGCATCCATTTTAGCCAAAGTTGAGTTTAGACCATTAGCCAGTTTATAATTCACAGGCAGACACTCTGACGGAATTTTCCGAATATCTGTAAGCCACAGTTTACAATCACCAGAGGGAATATGAAACTCTCGTGGCTCCGTTTCAATAATCACCGTAGGGCTAATATCATCTTTGGGAAGATAGCCAAAACTTCCCACCCCCCTAGAAATCATTATTCTGATTACGCCGTTTTCTATATAATTAAGCCTAATCAAGTCTTGGCAAATGTGCTGAAAGTCGTAAGCCTCAATAGATTCAGAGTTTATCAAGATAGATTTTAGACCACTCATCATTCTAGCAATGTGCTCGTTAAGCAAATAAGGCTTTGACTTATAAACCCTTATTGTCTCAAAAACGCCATCACCAAAGCGAAAGCCTCTGTCGCTGATTTCAATATCGATTTGATTGCGCTCTAAAATATTGCCGTTAAAGAAAATCTTATCTGGCTTGTGCAAACTTACTGAACCTTTTCAAGGGTTATGTTTTGGTTGGTGTAAACGCATATATCACCAGCTATTTTCATAGATTTTCTAGCAATTTCTTCAGCCGAAAGATCAGTTGCCTCAAGCAAGGCTTTAGCCGCAGAGAGTGCGTAATTTCCGCCAGAGCCAATTGCAATCAACCCATCTTCTGGCTCCAATACATCACCTGTACCCGTTAAAACAAGTGAAACGTTAGAATCAACAACAGCCATCATAGCCTCTAGCCTTCTTAAATAACGGTCTGTTCGCCAGTCTTTCGCAAGCTCCACACAGGCTCTGGTTAGCTGCTTGGGATGTTTCTCTAACTTCGCCTCAAGCCTCTCAAAAAGAGTTAGGGCATCTGCGGTTGCGCCTGCAAACCCCGCAATAATTGAGCCATCCCCTAACCTTCTAAGTTTTTTTGCAGAAGATTTAATTACCGTGCTCCCCAGTGAAACTTGGCCATCTGCCGCCATCACCACATCTTTGCCACGACGAACGCTTAAAACGGTAGTTCCATACCAAGTGTTGCTATTTGTATGTTCCATGAATATAAAATATTATTTATTGTTTAACCCATATTGGCTAGTATGAGTATATAAGCTGATTATTAGTCATTTCAACATGTAATTACGATATTTATGAGAAGCGCGAAAACAGAACGAATCAGTAAAGAAACATCCGTATCGGTAGAAATTAACCTTGATGGAAAAGGTGTTTATGACATCTCAACAGGAATCGGATTCCTTGATCATATGATGGAACAACTATCTCGCCATAGCCTTATTGACTTAAAAGTTCGGGCACAAGGTGATTTGCACATTGACTTCCACCATACCACCGAAGATGTAGGAATTACGATTGGTGAAGCATTTTCCAAAGCTCTAGGAGATAGAAAAGGAATCAATAGGTATGGTCATTCATATATTCCGATGGATGAAACCCTTAGCCGTGTCGCGCTTGATTTATCAAACCGCCCTTATTTGATATGGAAGGTTAATTTCAGCAAACCCAAACTTGGCGATATGGATACTGAGTTATTTAAAGAGTGGTTTCAGGCATTCTCGCAAAGTGCGGGCTGTACTCTGCATATCGAAAATCTTTATGGAGAAAACAACCATCACATTATTGAGTCTTGCTTTAAAGGTCTTGCGCGTTCATTGAGAGATGCTATTGAAATTGATCCGAGAAAGAGCGATGAGATACCTTCCACTAAAGGAATATTGGGGGGCAGCCTTTGAAAACCTATCTCGCATATCATAAAGAAGGACAGAATATTGAGGATGTAACTCTTATCGAAGAAGGATTTTCTTTCTCAGCATTTGTATTTGGTATTTTATGGCTTGTTTATAAAAAACTGTGGATTCCCGCATCTTTTGTTTTATTGATTAATGTTTTACTAGGAATCGGAATAGAAATAGGCCTAACCTCTAAAGAAGTTATCGGAGTATTTCAGTTTGCAGTGCTTGTAATTCTTGGATTATCAGCCTCTGATATTCAATCTCATTTCTTATCACTAAAGGGATACAATTTAATAGATGTAGTAATGGGTAAAAACCGAGATGAGGCACAACTAAAGTTATTCTCTAAATTCTCAAATTCTATAACGATATAAATAACGCAAATGCTTCTCGAAACGATTGAGAAAGAAGAAAAAAGAATCGAAACATGGAAGATTCTTTTATCTCTTTATCTAATCTTTTTCTCATTTTTCGTAGCTCTTTGTGCAAGCTCTGAAGTTGACCCTGAGAGACAAAAAAAAGTTGTAGAAAGCCTAAAGCAAACTTTCTCAGAAACAGAGGTAAAAATAAAACCAGATAATCGAGATAATATCTTTAAAGAAAAGGAACTTATCTCACAAAAACTATTATTTGATGAGTTAAAAGGAATTATTGCTCTAGTTAAGCTAGAAGATGATATTCACCTTCAAAGAGAAGAGGAAAAGATAATTGTCTCAGTTCCTGAAACACAAATATTTGAAGATAAATCCTATTTAATTGCTCGCAACCAAGAGTTTCTAACAAAGATTTCTGAACTTGTTAAAAGGCGCAGCAAAACCAATCAAGAAGCAAATATTCTGATTACAATTTCTGCAAATGATAGTGATAATAACAGCCATAAAACCGCAATTCGTAGGCTCGGCGAACTATCACGCTTTATGACTTCAAACGGCGTTCCAGAAAACATAATATCAATCAGCCTAGACAGCAAGACTAACAATAGAAATATAGAGTTTATAGCTGCTAATTAGTTTATTTGTAATTATCTGATGGCTTTATACATGAACTGGGTCAGCTATTTCCTGAGTTGCAAAAAGATTGTTTTGTACTGCTGCCTTACTTATAAGTCTTCTGCGAGCAATCGCACAATATTCCTCGCTTATATCAATTCCTATGAAACGGCGATTATGTATTTGTGCAACTTTGCATACTGTGCCGCTACCACACATGGGGTCAACCACTAAATCTCCTTCATTACTCCATGATAAAATATGATCTTCAGCGAGTTTGCATGGAAATGGTGCAGGATGCTCTTTAGCTTCTTGATCTTCTTTATTCTTGCCAACAACATACTCCCATATATTGCCTTTAATTTTTTGATTTTTGACGGGATTAGCCATTTTTTTTCTAATTTGATCATTTTTAGAATAATTTTTATACGTTGTACCGTTCAATTCTAATCCTGCATGCAAGCAATCTATCATCAGTGGATTGTGCGTTTTAACAACCCCCTTGCTAAATACAAACATATATTCAAATTCGTTATTGTACCTTTTTCTGTATATTTGTGGGATTGGGTTTTTCTTTCTAAAAATCATAGTGTCATGTAAATTGAAACCGCACTCCATAAAGTAGAGTGCCTGCTTAAAGCTGCTCCCCGTCTCAGTGCCATTGATTGTAGCGTCGCTTATAACCCACACAGCAACACCACCTTCCTTTAAAGTTCTATAAAGCTCTTTTATGATGGGCTTATAATCGAACGTGTACCCCTTATAATTCCGTAAATTGTCATATGGCGGAGATGTAATGAATAAATCAACACAAGCGTCTTCAAAGCGCGCCAGAACATCTAGACAGTTTGCGTTTACTATTGAGTTGGAATATTCAGAAAAGCTCATGTCATGTAACCCTCAAAATTCCATTGTCGGATATAGAGTTAATAACCCTTATTCTGCTTTCGATTTTATGAACTCTAACAAGCTCTAATAATGCTTCTTCATGACTTAGGCGCATTATTTTTTCACGTTCCTTAGCAAGAAATATAAGGCCAAATTCTTTAGCAATTGCGATTGATTCTAAAGCAGCTTGTTTTTCTATCTCCCATAACTTAGCAATATCTGGTGAATAGCTTAGCATAGTTCTATTGATTCCATGCCAATACTCTGAAGCACCTTTTGATGGGTTAAGCAAGGCAGTTACTTTTAGAACTTCATGAAGTAGGCCGATAGCATAATCGCTTCCTTTAATATGCGCGAACTCGACCAACATAGCTAAGTGCGAGTAAGTAAAAATACAGACATTTCTAGCACTGGCCTGCTGATATATCTGGCTAGCTTTAGTTGGGAGCTGATAAATTGGACATACTATCATTGCAAATTGTTTACCACGTTTCCAGTTATCCATTGCTTGAACCTTAAAGTCTTTTTGATTTTTTGCCGTTCTGCTAAGCCTAAAGGCCTTCGCATCAGCTACAAAAGAGAAATCCTCAGCAAATACCTCAACATCAGCAGCATCAGCTCGCTCAGTTAATACAATGCTACGCAGCCCAATCGCTTGATATGCTTCTGCTAACAAGGCATCTGTATATTTAGAGTAGAGTTTCTCTTCACTTGAATCATGTTTGTATGATTCGGGAATATCACCACACAACCTTAGGTGATCTTTTAGGGTGTTAATGCCATCTTTTTGCAACTCATTCTTGAGTTTTGAAGCTAATCGTTCATAATCGTCATTGAAATTACCGCTAAGTTTTTTAATCTCTTCGATCCAGTAGCTTCGCCTCTTAACACCTGAATCACTTATAATTTTTGTTGTCATAAAGATTGCGCCAATTCAATAATTTGCTCCACTATCACAACTATCACAAAAAAATCCGCTTGAAACTGTTTTTTGATCACATCTAGGCACTGTTAGCCAAAGCGAGACCACATCTCTGCTTCATCTAGCATGGATGATATTGATTGGCTTTTGCCAATTGGCAGTCCGAGTTTTCTTAAAAACCCACTTTTTTCTGTAGCAATTTCTTTAAAGCGGATCTTTTCGCCAAATTTTCCTCTTAAATGCTCTTTAAGTTCGGCAATGCCGTCAACTAGGCCATATTCAACTGCTTTTTTTCCACTCCAAAACTGGCCATTAAATATATCTTCTTCAGTATCTTTTAGTTTTAAGGCTCTGCTTTCTTTAACTAGGTTGATGAAGCTATCATGAATATCTTTCTGAACTGACTTCAGCCTTTTAATATCATCTTCTTTTTCGGGTTGGAACGGGTCAAGAGTCATCTTCGCTTCACCTTCTGTGTATACCCTTCTTTCTATCCCAAGTTTTTTGATGAGAGAATGAAAGCCGAATCCTGCTGAAATTACCCCAATGCTGCCAATGATAGAGTTTTCATTACAATAAATTTCGTCTCCACTGCATAAGAGCCAGTAGCCACCAGATGCAGCAATATCCTCAGCATATGTATAAACTTTAACGTTATATTGTTTAGCCAGTGCCCTAATTCTTGTATAAATAATTGAAGATTGAACAGGTGAGCCACCTGGTGAGTTGATAGTAATCGCAACGGCTTTTAAGTTTGATGTTTTAAACGCTTTTTCTAGAGGCTCTTCTAGATCTGCAATGTTGATTCCATTTCTGGAATTGCCAATTTTTCCAATAACCCCATTAAGCCTTACAACTGCAACTGCTGCATGAGGATTTATAAAGCCATCGACTAGCTTTTTTAATGTATCAAGAATTTTCTCCATATAAGTTTGAATACAGAATCTTTTTACGAAAAAATCAAGAGCGGATTCATAAAACATTGCTAAGGTCGATTGCAAATTGAAAAAAACTTTGCTAACTGTGCTTTTATTAAAAAATAATTTATTCCAGAGGTAAGGTATTTTGAAGATAGCAAAGCCAGTTATAATTTCAGGAAAAGAAGTTCTACCAATCATTGAAGGCGGAAAAGGGATAGGTGTAAGTAATGGTGACAGTTCTGGAGCCTTTGCAGCAGCAGGCGCAGTCGGCACTTTTTCTGGAGTGAATGCAGACTTTTTTGATGAAAATGGAAATGTGATTCCACAGATTTATCATGGAAAAACCAGAAAAGAACGTCATGAAGAGCTAGTTGCTTACGGAATTCGCGGTGGCATAACTCAGGCACAAATTGCGCATGAAATCTCAAATGGGCAAGGCAGAATCCACATGAACGTTTTATGGGAAATGGGTGGAGTGGAAAGAATCCTGCATGGCATCTTAGAAGGCGCAAGAGGATTAGTTCACGGCATAACTTGCGGTGCTGGAATGCCTTATAAATTAGCTGAAATATCAGCAAAATTTGATGTCTTTTATTACCCGATAGTTTCATCAATGCGTGCATTCAGGCTTTTATGGCTTAGGTCATATAGCAAATTTTTTGAACGTCTAGGCGCAGTTGTCTACGAAGATCCTTGGCGGGCTGGAGGGCATAACGGTCTTTCCAATAAAGAGCATCCTGAAATGCCAGAAGATCCATATCCTAGAGTTGTGGAAATTCGGAAATTCATGAATGAAGTTGGTTTGAACCATGTGCCGATAGTAATGGCAGGCGGGGTTTGGCAGCTTTCAGAGTGGCAAGATTGGATAGATAATCCTGAAGTTGGGCCAATTGCGTTCCAGTTTGGAACAAGGCCGCTCTTAACTCACGAAAGCCCAATATCAAAAAGGTGGAAGGAGAAACTCCTTACTCTAAAAAAGGGCGATATTTACCTTAATAAGTTTAGTCCAACAGGTTTTTTCTCTTCGGCTGTTAGCAATGAGTTTTTGATAGAGCTTACTAAAAGATCTGAACGTCAGATTGACTATAGGTCAGCAGCAGAGGGTGAATTCACAGCAACAATTCCATTCGGCCCAAGAAATAGGACAATATATGTTAAACCAGAAGATGTTGCAAAGTCTCAGAATTGGCGAGCAGAGGGCTACACTGAACTTATGAAAACCCCTGATGATAGCGTTGTTTTTGTAACCCCAGAGCAGGCAGAAAGAATTCACACCGATCAAGTTGAGTGCATGGGTTGCTTGAGTGCGTGCGGTTTTAGTAACTGGAAGCAAGACGAGAGCGGAACAACAGGCAGAAAACCAGATCCACGCAGCTATTGCATTCAAAAAACACTGCAAACTATTGCTCACTCAGACGATGTGGAAAACCAACTTATGTTTGCAGGCCATAATGCTTATAGGTTTGCATCTGATCCATTTTACAGCAATGGCTTTATGCCTAGTGTAAAGCAGTTGGTAGACAGAATAATGACGGGGTATTAGTTTTCAGGGGTCAGGGGTCAGGGGTCAGAGAGAACTGTTAATCATTATTTAATTGATATTGAGTTATAAACAATTTCAGATAAAATTGACGCATTGTAACGAAACTGCAATGATTGTGTGTTAAATTAAATACTATTAGTGGTGCAATATTAGCATCTTTATAAATGGGAGTATTAAAAATGTTTTCTAAAATAGCTTATTTTTCTTTTTTCTCACTGGTCGCTACGGTTGTAGCTTTAAATCCACAGTTCGCACTTGCGGATTCAGCGGCAGCTAGTGCAGCCTTGAAAGGTCCGCTTTGCGAAGCCTACAATCTTGTAAATGGTGGAGCGGGTAAAGCGATTGCAACAATTGCGATTCTAACACTTGGCTTTATGGCATTACTTGGCAGAATTCAATGGGGTTTGGTGATTCTAGTTGCAGTTGGTATAGCGGTGATCTTCGCAGCACCTGAAATCGCTGACGCTGTTGGTGAAGAAGGTGATGGCTGCACCTCAACAGCAGCTGCTGGTTGATAGAAAGGGTTATTTATGAAACTATCTCAAAATATTTTCATTGCTTTATTTGTTGCTTTATTTGCCGCGGCAATTCCAGAGTTTGCATTCGCTGATGCTAGCTTTAAAATAGCTCATAGCTTATGCTCGGCTTACAACCTTGTTAATGGTGGTGCGGGTAAAGCGATTGCAACCATAGCAATTTTAACGCTTGGCTTTATGGCATTGCTTGGCAGGATCCAGTGGGGTTTGGTGATTCTAGTTGCAGTTGGTATAGCGGTGATCTTCGCAGCTCCAGAAATTGCTGACGCAGTTGGTGGTGATAATGGGCAGACATGTGGTACGGAAAATGTCGGGTAATTAAACAATAAGTTTTTCAATGAGGGTTTTTATGTTTTTAACTAAAAATATTGTTTTATTATTGGTGTTTACCGTTGTGGTATTCGTGCCTGATTTTGCATCTGCTAATGAAGCAAGCGTTGCGCTTAGAGAATCATTATGCTCGGCTTACGATCTTGTTAATGGCGGTGCAGGTAAGGCGATTGCAACAATTGCGATTCTAACACTTGGCTTTATGGCATTACTTGGCAGAATCCAGTGGGGTTTGGTGATTCTAGTTGCAGTTGGTATTGCGGTTATTTTCGCAGCTCCTGAAATTGCTGACGCAGTTGGTGGCGGAGATGGTAACGGCTGTGTATCAAGCGGTGGTGGATCTGGGCAAGGCCCAGTAAATGGTGGATTCGGAACTGGCGGAAGGTAATTAGAGGTAACATATCTCAATAGCGGCATTATATAACGATAATACTTTCGTCACCAGAAATGGTGAAGTGGGTCAGGTTATAAAAATTTCATCCCTAGCTTTTGACATAAAGGCTGGGGATTTATCTTTGCGAGATGTTTTAAGAGAAGCTATATACACCCATGTTCCTGATTCTGGTTATGCCTTTTGGTTCAACACTATTCGCAATATTGTTTATATCGAAGATATTGGAGAAGTTTTCAGCAACGACCTTTACATCACCATCATTAAAGAGGGGCAAGACTCTAAAATTGATGGCCTAAAAGGTTTTCTTCGTGGCTTTTGGCCTCCACTTGAGCGAAATTATCGAATGATGCATTTGGTTTCTGCCTTTTCTGATTTGCATGAATTAACCGCAAAAATTATGGAATCTCTTTCTTCATTTTCGCCCCGAATGCTGGGATTCATAGAAAGCGATGAGGTCGTATATTCTGAAATATATCGTTTCTTCGCCTATCTCTATAACCTAGAATGGCGTGACAGACAGGTTTCATTAGAAGATGCTTCAGAATATTTATTTACAGCGAATATATCTTCAGCGTTTAACACCTTAGAAATAATTGGTACAGGAAAAGGCAGGAAATATGCGGCTGTTTTAAGCATAAAAGAATATTCTGACATTCCGCCAGAAGCATTAGATCATTTTCTGCAAATGCCACGAAACATGATAATTAGCGAGAGCGTAAATTTTATTCAAGCTACAAAGCCAATTAAAGAATACAAAGAATTTAAGGGAATTAGCGATCTTGTCGATGAAGAATACAGCAAAGTTAGTGGAATAGACTTAATAATAAATTCAAATAAAGGCTTAGAAATTGACTTTGCTGAACATCAACTAAGCATTGTTCTTCATGAAAACTCTCCAGAAGAGTTAGAAAGATCGGTTGCAGATGCAGTCTCAAGGCTAGGTAGCTTAGGCTACGTTTGTATCAGAGAAGATCTACGACTCGAAGAAGACTTTTATGCACAAATTCCTGCAAATTTTAGCTTTGTAAAAAGAAAAAAGGCGATAAGCACATTTATGGTTGCAGGATTTACCAGCCTTAAGTCTTATCCCACTGGACTTGCGATTGGCTCAAAATGGCAAGGAGCAACAAAGGTTTTCACAAACCAAGCAAATGGTGCACCATATTATTTCAACTTCCATGATGTTGATGGAAATGGCCACACAATGATATTTGGCCCAGAATATTCTGATAACATTGCTTTTTTGAATAACATCATCTCAGAAATTCCATTTGAAGTTAAAAAGTTTAGCAGTGCAGATTTTCATGACACCAGCGATTTTATATCAGCACTGGAGGAATTCAGCAGCAATTTTAGTTATGAATCTGGCATCGTTATCTTTGATGATGCTTGGAAGTTGATGGATAATCAGGAGTTTATCACACTAGTTCCAGATCTGCTAGACGGCCTTGCATCGAGAGGAATTGTTGGAATTTTTATCGGCTCAGACCCAGAATCTCTTATAGATAGCACCTTATCAAAGATTTTTGCAAGGTCTTTGGGCACTCAGATTTTCCTGCCAAATATATTTGCAGGACTTGAATATATAGACCTTGGCCTCACCGACACCGAACAAGCAGTTGTATCAATGATGGAAAATGCTATTTTACTAAAACAAAATGGTAATGCGATAGCATGTGCTTTCATTTTTGAAAAAAATGAAGTATTGCCATAAAAAATTAAAATAAAGATGTTATAATAGACTGTCTAAATAGATTAACTCAGACGGATTGTAGATATTATTCCTAGGCACTGTTATCATATTATTTATTCACTGCGACGGAAGGATTTTTTGATGATGAAGTTGGAAAAATTTGAGCAGCGTAGCTGGGACTACATTCGAGAATTTTTTCATCTTCAGTGCAAAAAAGCATCCGTCCCTTCGGGTTGCGTTATGGTGGGTATCCGCTTCGTTGCAGTCCTTGATGGCAGGATTAACTGCCATCTACGAACTGCGCCTATCGGTCTGCTCCACCATAACAGCAACGCAATGAGTAAATAATATGATAACAGTGCCTAAGCGCATATTATACGCAATATTCTTTGTAATCATGACTGCAATGTTGTTGCAGCCAAAGGATTCTTATGCAGCAACACAGTGCGAATTTCAGATACTTAGCAGCGATACCAGAACGGTTTGCCCGTCAGTGCAACAAGCAATTGATAGAGCAAGCACTGCCGCCCCATCAACCTGCAATAGCTCTTGGGCTGAATTATCATCAGTGAGCAATGATGCTTGCGAGGGTGGAATGCCAGAGTGTAGAAGAGTTCCTGAAACTCCTCTCATGCCAGCCTACGATAGAGGAGATTTGGAATCTGAGATTCTGTTAGAGAATGCTCCAGATTTAAGAGTAGTTCTTAGGGTATTTTCTGTATCTATGTGCCGTGTGCAAATGGTTTTAGAGCAAACCGTTAGTGATATGTGGTGCATGGTTAGCGATGCAATGAAAGAACCGCTTTTAGCACTCATGACTCTTTATATTGCTGTTCTTGCTGGATTGTTTATGTTTGGGTTAATCCCTGCAACTAATGGACAGTTTATAACTCATGTGATTAAGATTGCTTTGGTTTGGACATTTGCGACAAATGGAGATTTTGCAATAAATATTGCATATAACTTTTTCATTACCGCAGCAACTGAGGGCATTAGCATCGTTCTTAATATCGCAACTCCAGACGGCCAGCCACGTGTAGAAATAGGAAATGTTCTCGATAAGATTGATAACATTTTTTCTCAGATATTTGTGACCGAAAACCCATTTAACATAAGTCAGCAAAACCTTTCGATATTTGGCGGCGTAATGGCAATTGCAAGCACCTTGCCAATAGGTGTAACGGTTGGATTGTTTTTCTTGATGACGGTTCTATATTCAGCTTTTGTGTTTGTTAAAGCGGTGATTGCATATCTTCTTGCACTAGTTGGAATTGCATTTCTAACCGCGCTTGGGCCTTTATTCGTTAGCTTTGCCTTGTTCAATACGACAGCAAGTTTGTTTGATAGATGGACAAAGTCTTTAATATCATATGTTCTTCAGCCAATATTGCTATTTGCATTTTTGATATTCATTGAACAGCATATCCATGATGCACTGGATTTCTTCGCTTGCTTCCTGCAAAACAGAGTAATAGTTGGTGATTCTACCGTTCAGTGTCAAGGGCCATTGTGTATGCTGTTTGACACAAGCGCATTTAGAATCACAACTTCGCCTTGCACATGCGATTTTATTGCGCAAGATGACGACTGGGGCAGCGTTGTAACTCTTTTAAATGAGTTTATTGCGCCAATATTTGCGGCAATATTACTGCTTACATTAACCAATGCCTTTTTAGATATTCTTCCACTTTTTGCCAGAAACTTAACGGGCGGCATGATTCCAAGACTTGGAGGAACAGAAAAAGGCGGTGCATACGCAGCAAGAATGGTTGGCATTGGCGGTTTTGACGATGTAATGGCAAAATTTAATGCAACAGGTGGATCAAAATATGTCAATCAAGCCGATGAAAATGGCGTGCAAAGAGCATCAATTAACTACGAAGCAATGGCACAAGATTTAAATAGCTTTGTTATAAATGATCTAATCTCATTTGGCACAACCCCAGAAAGAACTCAGCAAATCATGACAACAACAGGAAGAGTTGGTGGAGGCAGCGGAACTGGTGCAAACTAATCTTATTTACCGATTTTTTATTGGTTAACCAATTTCTTACAGCCTAGCTCAAGAAAGTCTAGTTCTGGTTTTTCTTTTGTAGAAGAAGTGCTCGCATTACCAGAATATCGCGCAATTAAATCATTTACTTTATCAATATTTAGATATTTCATCGGCCTTTTTTCATGAATTGCCGAGAGAATTCTTAGGTAAGTGACTTCGCCACCATGAAAACCATCGTTAAACTCACAATCGCCGCTGCCTAGTGCCCTTCCATCAAAAAAGTCAAAGAAAACATCTGGATAATCTGTTTTTAAACGATCGCGTAGCTTATCTATATATTTATAGTGTCCACTATTTTGAATCATATCAGCTATTTGAGGAGCGTAAGGAGGAAAAATCATAACAAAATCAACACCGTTACTTTTAAGTTTTTCAACTAATAGTTCAAGTTTTTGAAGTTGAGATTCGTCATATTCATCGGCGTGTTCAAAGCGCATATCTGAACGCTCAATGCTTCTAATTGATAGCGCAAATTTAGCATCATCAAATGGCTTTCCGCTAAACAGTTGGTGATTATAGACACAAGAACCATCCGCAATCATCCCATCTCTTTTGGTGATTCCTTGAATTCCATAATCTTGCACATTACCAAATACTATATCTTTAGCCTTATCAATTGAAATCTTGCCCTCAATCATCCATCTATATGGCATTAAAAGCTGATTGGCACTGAATGTAGTTCCGTATTCAGTTGGTTTAGGATCAAAATTTGCAACACGACTGTTAGGATTAAACCACCAAGCATCCAGCGAAAGAATAATGAACTTCGGCTTATGTATCTTCAGCATATCATCAAACATCATGTTCGCGTTATCAATGCTTCTAACTGCTAACCCAAGATTATAAAAACTTGTATTAAACGACCCTTCCCTAATTTGCAGAGTCCTTGATGAGCCAATAACTGCAATGTCTGGCTTTCTTAGTTCATATCCTTTGAGTTTATAGGCATAAAACTCTGTTCTGAGTGCACTTAAATATATACCATTATCTTCTTGTTGTTTTTTGACTATCTCTCTCATATCTGTCAGTTCATGAGCTTTTAACAAAAAGTAATAGCCGAAGGCAAAGAAAGTGCCTAATAAACACAAAAATACGATGTAAAATGTCAAATATCTTTTCATGCAACTTTTCTAAAACTGAAAATATAAAAATTCACTCGGCCTTGAAATCGAAACGACACCCAAAACCGTTATAACAGCCATAACAAAAGCCATATACACATTAAAACGCCATTTAAATAACTTACCGACGAATGTTTTTGCATCTAAAACACCCTCTTCATCATTCAAACACATTTGCTGACTGTTTGGCAGGAAGAACGCCACTAAAGCTGCAACAACTATCCACAAGAAAGCAGCTCTTAGGCTTTCACCAATAAATATTGTGGGCATGGTAAAGTCTATCATAGCCATTTGCTCAATTACATAAAAGGCCGTTCCGAGAGAATCTGCGCGGAAAAATATCCAAGCAATCATAACCACAAAAAACGTTAAGCCCATTGCGAAATATCGAGATATAAAGTTTTTACCCATTGATATTCCTGTTAGTGTCCACAACCTATGAATAACTAAATATACACCGTGCAAAATTCCCCACACAATGTAAGTAAAGCCTGCCCCATGCCATAAACCGCCAAGAAACATTGTTACTATAAGATTGAGATTTCTTCTAAACTCACCCTTTCTGTTTCCACCAAGCGGAATATATAAATAATCACGCAAGAAATTCGAAAGGCTTATATGCCAACGTCTCCAGAAATCGGTGATTGATAAGGCTTTATATGGAGAGTTAAAATTCACTGGAAACCTTATACCAAACATCAAAGCAAGGCCTATCGCCATATCTGAATATCCAGAAAAATCAAAATACAACTGGAATGTATAAGAAAGAGAGCCTATCCAAGCATCAGCGTAATTCATCGCCTCCCTTGCTGAAGCACTTGCAAATGCCGTATTAGCATATCCCGCAAGAGAATCTGCAATGAATCCTTTTTTGGCAAGACCAATGAAAAACAAAGTCAATCCCGTAATAAATAATAGAGGATTAAATGCCTTTTTCTCAATAAACTGTGACATAACCTTGCTGTGGTGAAGCAACGGCCCAGCAACTAAATGTGGAAAGAAGGTAACGAATGATAAATAGTGCAAAACTCCATATTTCTTACAGTGCCCACGCCAAGTATCAACCAAATACATCACCTGCTGGAAGGTGAAAAACGAGATTCCAAGTGGCAATATTATATCACCAAATCCATATTCTGTGCCTGTAATCTGGTTTACGACATCTGCAAAAAAGTTTATGTATTTGAAATAGCCAAGCATTGAAAGATTGACCACAACCGCAAGCGTTAGAATCCACTTCGGTTTCTGCCCGCCGTCATCTTCTGGATGAAGAAGGTTAGCAAAACAATAGTTTATCATCACCGAAACTAAGATAACAGGGATATACCTTACATCCCACCATCCATAAAAAAACATGGAGCAAAAGAAAAGTGCAACAAGTGCCGTTTCATGCTTGCCATAGCGGTTCAAACCATAGTAAAGCAATAATACGAAAGGCAAAAATGCAAATATAAAAATATATGAATTAAATAGCATAGCGCGGCTTCATAACACATGATTATATTTTTTCAAAGTACAAAATATTAATATATAATAATATTTAAAAACATGTCGTCTCCACTAAATAGATATAGACAAATCTCAGCTCAAATTAATAACAGAGCCAACCTAATGGTTGTCACTAAAAACCAGTCATGGTGCGATATTTTACCTATAATAGAGGATGGACATAAACTCTTTGGAGAAAATAGAGTGCAAGAAGCCCTTAAAAAATGGGGTAAGAAAGACGGAAGAGCAACGAAAAATCATATCAATCTTCATCTAATTGGCGCACTACAAACAAATAAAGTAGAGCTTGCATTACAGGTTTTTGATGTGATTGAAAGTTTAGATAGAGAAAAGCTAGCTGAAACTATTGCCAAAGCAGAAGCAAAAATGAAAACAAACTGTGAATATTATATTCAGATTAACATTGGCAATGAACCACAAAAATCAGGTATAAATCCTGAATACGCATATGAATTCATTGAACATTGCAGAAATTCACTTAAACTTAAAGTTACTGGTTTGATGTGCATTCCCCCTGCCGATGAAAATCCTGATGGATTTTTTCTCAAAATGCGCGATATTGCAAAACAAAGCGGATTAACAAAACTAAGCATGGGCATGAGCGACGACTATGAAGTCGCAATTCAAAATGGCTCTACCTCTGTTAGAATTGGATCTGCTATTTTTAAAGAACATAGTGAATATAGAGTGTAGGAAAATGGAATTTGCAGGACTTGGCATAGTTGATATAGCAGTTTTAATAATCATAGTTTTATCTTCATTGGTTGGAGTCCTTAGAGGAATTGTAAAAGAAACTCTCTCACTTTTATCATGGGCAATTGCTGGATTCATAACTTGGCACTTCACAGCAGATGTAAATGAATATGTTTCTCAGTCGATTAGCAGCAAGCCAATCTCTTTTGCAGTAAGCGCAATCGGATTATTTTTCACAGTTCTAATTATTTGCGCCATCATCAATAGCTTTATTGCGAAGTTAATTCATATGGGCGGCCTTAATGGAATAGATAGATCCGCTGGCCTTTTATATGGAATTTTACGAGGTGCATTCATAGTTTCATTATGCTTCTTGGCTCTTACAATGGTTATTTCAGGCTCTGTGGATGCCTTTGATATTGAGGCAATTGACGAACCAGAGAAAACCATATTTGACACTGCGAAATATCCTGAATGGCTTGAAAAAGCACATAGTTTTAATGGACTCAAAGCTGGTGCAGAAATTCTTTATGGTCTTTTTGGCGACTTTTTATCCCCAGAAGAAGCACAAAAAATCAGCGATAGTATTGGATCTGAATAAACGCAACCTCTAGCGGCTATAAATTATAATTTCCACAATCTGAGTTATATGCATTGATACATTTTTAACTAATTTGAATGTATTATTACAATATGACAAAATGCCTATTAGTTGATGATTCAAAAGTAATTCGTAAAGTCGCCAGAAAAATGCTGGAGGAGCTTGGCTTTTCTGATATTCATGAAGCAGAAGATGGTCAGGTTGCACTCAATTTCTGCCAAGTTAATATTCCCGATTTCATATTACTAGACTGGAATATGCCAGTTATGGATGGAATGACATTCTTTAAAGAGTTCTCAAACCTTGATGGAGCGTCAAGCTGCAAGGTTATGTTTTGCACAACAGAAAATGATATTAGCAAAATTCAACAAGCAATAATGCAGGGCGCATCTGAATACATTATGAAGCCATTTGATGTTGAGATACTAAGATCAAAATTATCTGCAATTGGTTTACTTGATGAAGTTTGATGACAATTGATGTATTAATAGTTGATGATTCTTCGATAATAAGGGTAATGATTTCTAAATTACTCTCCTCAGATGGTGACATTAACATTGTCGGAACCGCAAGAAACGGGATTGAGGCAATAGAAAAGGTAAAAAATAATCATTGCGACGTAATTCTTCTTGATGTTGAGATGCCAGAAATGAATGGCATTGAGGCTCTTCCAAAAATTCTTGAGCATAGCAATGGAGCAAAAGTTTTGATGTTTTCATCACTCACTAATAGTGGAGCAGCAACCACTATGAAGGCTCTTGAACTTGGTGCATCAGACTATCTACACAAGCCCTCCGCTGGCAAGAACGGCTATTCCGCAGAAGACTTTGATAAAGAGCTTATCGAAAAAATAAAAGCCCTCTCTAGCTTAAGAAAAGGAGATGGAGAAATAAAATCAATACCTGCAATCAATATTGTTAAGAGCAATAAAATTCAAACATTACCTTTCGTTGAGAGTGCAAAGGTAGTTCGACCGAAAGCGATAGCTATTGGCTCTTCAACTGGCGGGCCACAAGCAATTTTAAACCTATTATCAAAGGTTAGAACCAATCTTGCCGAAGTTCCTATTTTTATTACTCAGCATATGCCACCAACTTTTACTAAGGTGTTTGCAAGCAGCATTATACAGGTAATTGATCGTGATGTCGCAGAAGCAATAGATGGCGAGTATGTAGAAAAATCTAAAGTATATGTGGCACCGGGTGATTACCACATGTTAGTTGAGAAAAGCGGTGAAAAAATTAGAATTAAGCTAAACCAAGATGCTCCTGAAAACTTTTGTAGACCAGCAGTAGATCCGATGTTAAGAAGCCTAAGTCAGGTTTATGGAAAAGAATTACTAATTATTATGCTAACTGGAATGGGGCAAGACGGCCTAGAGGGGTGCAAGATAGCCGTTAAGAATGGCGCAACTCTAATTGCTCAAAATGAAGAAACAAGTGTTGTTTGGGGAATGCCGGGTGCAGTCGCCAAAGAAGGATTATGTAAATACATTTTACCTCTGGAAGAAATTAGTGGATACCTTGATAATATCACAACTGGTAAGTTTTAATGAATCCAAATGATTTCAAATACTTAACCGATATAATTATCTCCCGCTCAGGAATAGTTTTGGGAGAAGATAAACTATATCTTCTTGAATCTAGACTAATTCCAATAATCAAGCCAATGGGAATGCAAACCCTTGAGAATCTTGTCGATTACCTACGAAAGAATAATGATGCAAAATTAATTGCAGAAATTATCGATGCAATGACAACCAATGAAACATCATTCTTTAGAGATTCAAAACCTTTTGAACAGCTAAGACGATATGTTTTACCTAAAATTATTGAGCAAAATTCCTCTACCAAGAAAATAAAAATCTGGAGCGCAGCCTGCTCAACAGGGCAAGAGCCATATACAACTGCAATGTGTTTATTAGAAGAGGCACAAAGACTAAGCGGCTGGACTTATGAAATTGTTGCCACAGACTTATGCTCAAAAGTTATCGAACGCGCTAAAGAAGGCATATACTCACAATTTGAAGTGCAAAGAGGAATGCCGATTCAATTACTGCTAAAATATTTCACCCAAGAAACCGACTATTGGCGAATCAATGATAGCGTTAAAAAGAATATTAGCTTTTCAAGCATGAACCTTCTGGATGATTATTCACGAATGGGAACTTTTGATATAATCATGTGCCGCAACGTATTGATATATTTCAATGAAGAAACAAAAAGAAAAGTTCTTGAAAAACTTAAGAAGCAACTAAACAAAGGCGGCTTCCTCTATCTTGGTAGCACAGAAACAATATTTGGCATCAGCGATGACTTCATTCCCGTAGAAAACGAACGCGGCCTATATACTGCGAATAATAAATAGAGCGTTTTTGCTATCATCCTCTAAATCTGCCCAAGAACCCACCGCCACGACGATTTTGTTGTTGCTTTTCTTGCTCAACAAATTCCTGCCATACAATGCTGTCGTCTTCAGCAAGTTCACCGTCTGCGGTTAACCTAATTCCTGCTTCATTTTTTACTGGTTCATTTAGAGAATCTAAAGTTCGTTTTGGTTTTTCAGTATAATCACCATTCTTACGTTTTTCTTTTTCTTCATTAATATTTTTAGAAGATAATTTCTTTGCAAGTCGTCTATCCGCAATAAATTTTGCGCCAATCATTGAAGGAAGACCAACTATAAGTGCTGGTATTGCTCCTCCAACAGCGCTTCCTATAACTCCAGCTCCGAAAGTAAGTCCCAATCCTATTTTATTGGCATTGGATATAGTTCTGCTATTACTTTCTTCTAGCCGTTGCTTATAAAAATCTTCACAGGCTTCTCTATATTTTGTTACCTTATAAGATTCCTGCAAATCAGCCTTTAAACCTTCAAAATCTGAAAATGCAAGAAGCATCATTATTTTAGGATCAATTTCACCCTGTGCTTTAGTTCCAAATCTAGAATTGATTAGTTCATCAATAACTTTTACTGATTGCCCACTTCTACCCTTGAACATTTCAAAAAACATTCCTGTAGTGTAAGAAAGTATGGTATTTTTCTCGAGTATTTCTTTGATTGCTTGGTTTGCATCCGCTTCAATATCTTTTCTTACATTTTGTAAGTATGAATCATCTCCAACTGGCTTAATACCAAAATTATTTTCATAGGCTGTTGTTGTTAGTTGATAACTATCGCCATAAATTATTCTTGCAATTTCTTGAATATGATCAGGCATTGCTGATAAAAGTCGATTCATTGCATCACTTACATCAGCCTGACGTTCAAAATGAACTTTGGCTGGAATATCCCAAGACCCAATTATTCCTAATCTAAATGGATGAGCATATTGATGAGCATTTAGAAATTTGTGACTAATATCTTTAATATTTTCTTCTCCAAATATCTTTTCTAGATTATTTCTAACTCGTGTTGTAATTATTTCTGGAGCTCGATAATTTCTACCCTTTATTTCATCATGAAATTGCTCATACAGAGCAGAGGTATAATAATTTATAACTTTCGCTAGGTCACACCTGTCATCTAAGTATATAACTTCTCTAGGTATTAACATACAAACAAATTCCCTCAAATATTAATATGGGGGGAATACATGATTTTAAGAGAAAAAGAAATACCTTAATAAAAGTTTAACAAAGCTATCTATACTCTGCGTCTGAGGCGATGTTTGCTGCTATTTCAGATTCCCACCTCTCGCCGTTTGCGAGTAGTTTATCTTTATCGTAATAAAGCTCTTCGCGGGTGTAGGTTGCGAATTCAAAGTTTGGCCCTTCAACAATAGCATCCACTGGGCAGGCTTCTTGACACATTCCGCAATATATACACTTGGTCATGTCTATATCGTATTTTGTGGTTCTTCTTGAGCCATCTTCTCTGGGTTCGGCTTCGATTGTAATTGCTTGTGCTGGGCAGATTGCCTCGCAAAGTTTGCAAGCAATGCAGCGTTCTTCACCGTTAGGGTAACGTCTTAGTGCGTGTTCTCCTCTAAATCTTGGGCTAATAGGCCCTTTTTCGTATGGATAGTTAATGGTAACTTTCGGCTTAAACATATAGCTGAAAGTTTTAGCCATACCCTTCATCAGCTCAAACATAAACAATAATCTAGTATTTTGAAGCAGCGACATAATATCAATTACCCATGTTTAGGAAGTAAATCAAAGTATACAAGAACTCCAGCGGTTACAACAACCAGCACTAACGATATAGGCAGCATAATCTTCCAACCAAGTCGCATCAATTGGTCATATCTAAGACGAGGGAAAGTCGCCCTAACCCATATGAATAAGAATATAACAAACAATGTTTTTAATATGAACCAGATAACCCCAGGAACCATATTAAACAGCGCAATATCAGCAGGGGGAAGCCAACCACCTAAAAATAGAGTAGTAATCATCGCGCACATTAAAATAACGTTGATGCACTCACCCAAAAAGAATAATGCAAATGCCATAGATGAGTATTCAACAAAATATCCCGCAACTAATTCTCCCTCTGCTTCTGGAAGGTCAAATGGAACTCTGTTTGTTTCTGCCAGAGCCGAAATAAAGAACAATACAAACGCAGGAAATAGAGGAATAACAAACCACATTCCAATTTCTTGCTGATGTTTCACAATATCATTTAAGTTCAATGATCCAACACATAGTAAAACAATAACTATAACAAAACCGATGGAAACTTCATAAGAAACCATCTGAGCAGATGAGCGGATTGCCCCTAAAAAAGCATATTTAGAATTACTTGCCCACCCCGCAATAATTATTTTGTAAACACCAAGCGAAGAGATTGCAAAAAGATATAAAATTCCAACGTTTATATCAGCAATCACAAAATTTTCTGAAAGCGGAATCACCGCCCAAGCAACTAAACTTAATGCGAAAGCTAGTATCGGCGCGACAAAGAATATTATCTTATTTGATTTATAAGGAATAATAATTTCTTTGAACATCAACTTAACGGCGTCAGCAAATGGCTGAAACAAACCGAATGGACCAACTACGTTTGGCCCTTTACGAAGCTGCATAGCTGCAATCACCTTGCGCTCAGCGTAAGTAAAATATGCAGTCGCAATTAAAACAGGAACAACCACAAGTAATATCTGCAAAACGGTTAAGCCTATCTCTTGCCAGAACTCGAGAGAATACATTACGCGGCCTCCTTAAAGTTCTCTGCATTACCAAACTCTGCAACACATGCAGCCATAGTTTTCGATGCCCTGCTAATGCAATCAGTCATGTAGAAATTATCGAAGTATTTCTCAAACTCTAAGCTAGAGAGCTTGCTTGCTTCTTTAAGCTCAACCCCAAAATCTTGCCACTTAGCAGGAGTAATTTCGTCAATCATTGCAAGATGCGGAACAGCCTTTTCAATCACATCACGAAGCTCACTCAAATTATCATAATCACATTCAAAGCCCATTTTCCCCGCTAAAGCTCTGATAATCCGCCAATCTTCTTTCGCATCTCCTAGTGGTGCGGTTGCAGCATAAGCCCTTTGCGGTCTTCCTTCTAGGTTGACGTAAGTCGCATCTTTCTCAGTATAAGCCGCTGATGGGAAGATAACGCTTGCGACATGCGCGCTTTTATCTCCATGATGTCCTTGATAAATTACAAATGAATTAGCAATTTTTGCAGTGTCAATCTCATCAACGCCATGCAGATATAGCACTTCAATATCGCCATTGTAAGCCGCATCAACAATGTGCTTCGCATCCATTCCACCTTGTTGCGGAACAAAGCCAACATCAAGTGAACCAACCCTTCCAGCAGCAGTGTTTAAAACGTTAAATCCATTCCAATCATCTCTAATTAGTTTATATTTATTCGCAATCTCTCTGCAATATGCCATTATCAAATCACCATCATCACGACTGATAGCCTGCATTCCAAGAATTAAAACAGGATTTTTCGCAGCTTTAAGTTTTTTGCTTATCTCACTCTTACCATCAAGAATTTCTTTTAAGGTATTGGCATTATTACCCAAATATTGATATGGATAGCTCAAATCAACTTCCACCCCAAGTAAGGCCGCATCAAAACCGCCACGCAAGTAACGCTTACGGATTCTCGCATTAACTAGCGGAGCTTCGTGTCTAGGATTCGAACCAACTATCAAAGCAAAGTCGGCCTGCTCAAGTCCAGCAATCGTGGTATTAAACAAATAGCTTACGCGGCTTTTTGCATCAATCTTTGCACCGTCAATTCTAGAATCATAATTGGCGGTTCCAATTCCATCCATCAGATCTTTTAGCGCGAATACAGACTCAACATCAACCATGTTACCTGCAAGAGCCGCAATTTTCTTTGGATCGGTCGCATTCAACTTATCAGCCGTGTATCTCAACGCCTCATCCCAAGAGACTTGCGTGAGTTTACCATCAAGCCTTACCATTGGTTTATCTAGCCTTTGAACCTTTAAACCGTCGCAGGCAAATCTTGTTTTGTCTGATATCCAATCTTCGTTAATATCTTCGTTTAGTCTTGGAAGAATTCTAAGAACTGCTGAACCCCTTACATCAACTCTTATATTGCTTCCAACAGCATCCATCACATCAATTGAATCTACCTTTTTAAGCTCCCAAGGGCGATAATGGTAAGACATCGGCTTATTTGTAAGAGCACCAACGGGGCATATATCAATCAAATTACCAGACAGTTCTGAAGAAACAGCTTTTTCTATGTATGTTCCAATTTCCATATCTTCACCGCGCCCGATCCCTCCAATTGCATCAACACCCGCAATTTCAGCGGAAAATCGCACGCAACGAGTACAGTGTATACATCTATTCATAAAGGTTTTGATGAGAGGGCCAAAATATTTTTCTGGAACCGACCTTTTGTGCTCATCATATCTGCTAAGTGCATCACCGTAAGTCATCGCTTGGTCCTGCAAATCACACTCACCACCCTGATCGCATATTGGGCAATCAAGCGGATGATTTATAAGAAGGAATTCCATCACCCCTTCTCTAGCCTTTTTAACCATAGGGGTATCAGTTTTTACAACCATTCCCTCTGCAATGGGAAGCGCGCAAGAAGCCTGTGGCTTTGGCGGACCAGGCGAAACCTCAACCAAACACATACGGCAATTGCCAGCAATAGATAGCTTATCGTGATAACAAAATCTGGGTATCTCAACCCCTATCTTATCACAAGCCTGAATAATGGTTAGACCATCTTCAAATTCATACTGATTTCCGTTGATAGTAATGTTGGGCATTTTTCTACACAATAAACTTTTGAACTGACAATAGCCCTTAAAATAGCGACAAATTAGACAATTGAAACATCTTTTTTATCAATGTGGAGAAATATTACAAATAGCAAATCATTCTATATTATATCGGCATTTTGATTATGTCTTGATAGGCATTTATCATTCTATCTCTTATTCCCACGACTGTTTGCAAGGTAAGGTCTGCCATATTTATAGCGGTGACTAAGTCAACTGGACTTGCCTTTTTAGCAATTGTTTTTAAGCTGGTCGTTTCATTTTTATAACCCACTTTGACAGCATCATCAATGGCATTACTTAGCATATCGCTAAAGCCTGTTTGTGGGGAATCTGAAGATTGCTTTAATGCATTTTGCACAATCGAATCGCCGCCTGCAACCCCACCGTTACCTGCGATTTTAGAAATATTGCCATATGCTTTAAGGGCGTTATTTACATTAATTCCATCGGCCATTTTACTACCCTGTTTAGTATAGTTTTTATCTTATCATCGCTATTGTACTTGAAAGAAGTGTTTTAGTCACGTCAATCATGTTTAAATTTGCTTCATAACTTCTTTCAGTCTCTTTCATATCAACCATCTCAAGCATGGTATCCACATTTGGCATTAGCACATAGCCCTCTTCATCAGCGGCTGGATGACCTGGATTATACTCCATGCGAAAATCTGATTTATCAGTATCTATCTTTTTGACAGCTACTTTTTCCATGCCCATTTCTTTATCAAGAACATTCTGAAAGATAATGGTTTTTCTGCGGTAAGGCAATTCATCTGGAGTTTTACCAGTTGAATCAACGTTTGCAATGTTTTGGGCAATAATCTTGAGCCTGTCGCTCTGCGCTTTCATGCCCGATGCTGAGATAAACATTGAATTAACTAAATCAACCATGATTCTAACCCCTGTTTCCTATTGCAGTTTTAAACAACTGAACTGTTTTATTATAAAGATTGGTAGTTGTTAGGTAATCAAAAGCATTTTCATTTACTTTCATCATTTGCTCTTGAAGATTAACGGCATTTTCAACTGGCTTTCTTTCAAAAGTTTTCTTTTGCTTTTCAACCTCAAACTCAGGAACATTGCCTTTTGACTGATAAGTATCAATATGAGAACCTTGAGTAACCCTTAAATCTAGCTTTTTTGCATAGGCATCTGCCAGTTTTTCAAAATCGAGCTTCTTTAAGTCTTTTGGTTTAAATCCTGGTGTGTCACTATTTGCAATGGTTTGCGATAATACATCTTGACGTTCGGCAAGATAATCCATCCGCACCTTCATGAGTGAAAATAGTTTTATTTTGCTGTAATCCATAGGTTTTTAACGCCCGATTTAATAATTAATAAACTTTGCTGGACTAAATAGTTCAAATAAGTTTTTCTAAGTAGTCTACAAACATTCAAATAAGGTTAACAAAGCATATTTGATTATAAGCAAGTTCCATGCCACAAACAAAATATGTAAGAGGATATTTTTTATAAATGCTTTATCTGTCACGAAAAGTTGGCGAATCAATAGTAATCAATGGCAACATTGAACTAACAATTACTGAAGTTAAGGGGCGATCTGTAAAGATCGGATTCACCTTTCCGCCAGATTGTACGGTTCTTCGCAAGGAGGTTTTTGAGAAAGTTACGGCAGAAAACAGAGCCGCCCTTATCAGCGAGATGGATATAGATTTCTTTAAGAAAAAGCCAGATGAATAATGAAGAAAATCAGCCAAAAATACAAAAAGCCGTTGCATTAGAATATGTTAAAGGCAAAGATGCTGCTCCTCGCGTAACTGCTAGTGGAAAAGGCGCAATCGCTGAACAGATACTTAATATCGCATTCGCAAACGGAATAAAGGTTAGGGAAGATTCTGAATTAGTCGAAATTTTATCTCTACTCGAAATCGATTCAGTTATCCCAGTTGAAGTGTTTGGAACAGTTGCAGAAATACTTTCTTATGTGTATCGTGCAAATGCATCATATAAACAAAGAGAAAAACTGGAAAATAATACCAGCAATCAACAGGGGAAAGAATGAAACAATCAGCATATAATCTGCTTAGCGACGTCAATAATACGATTTTAGATTGCAGAACTAAAATTGAATCTGGCAATGATGTTGACGTTCAACTTATTCAAAATAAGGTGGTAGAGCTATGCGACATTGTTACAAAACTTTCAGAAGAAGACGCAAGAGAATTTAAACCACATCTTGAAGAGGTGGTAACAAAACTAGATGAAATTGCTCATTTACTTGGCCTTAGAAAAGAGCAGGTAATGCAACAGGTTCAAGATATTGAAACACGCAAAAAAGCAAATCAGGCATATACGCCAAATAATCTGAAGAGTAACAAGGAAGATATTTAATGGAATCTCCAGATATACTGCGAGCGGTTTTATCATTTCTTTTTATAATCGGCTTAATCATAGCATTTGCGGTTATTGCAAGAAAAACTAACGGCTTCGCTTTTTCTGGACTTAACAAAACAAAACGCAGGCTTTCAATTGTCGAAGTCTTGCCGATAGACTCAAAACGTAGGCTAATTATCACCAAAAAAGATGATAAGGAGTTCTTGATATTAATCGGTGGAAACAGCGATGTTTTGCTAGAACAAAAGGGAGCAGTTGCGAATGAATAAACTCCTTACAATATCTTGCTTCTTTGCAAGTTTTTTTGCTCTGATATTCTTTACCGAACCAGTTCACGCCCAGCAGCTAAACCTCAATTTGGGAGATGGTGGCTCATCAACCGCACGCATTATCCAGTTAATAATGCTCATGACTGTAATAAGCCTTGCGCCATCAATTATGATGATGGTTACATCTTTTGTGAGAATAATCATTGTTTTATCACTTTTAAGAACGGCCATTGGCCTTCAGCAGACGCCTCCAAACTCGGTTTTAATATCTCTCGCATTGTTTCTGACTTTCTTTATCATGGCTCCCACAATGGAACAGGCGTATAATGAAGGAATTGCCCCACTAATTGAATCTGAAATAAACGAAAAAGAAGCTGTTGAGCGCACCTCTGCACCTTTCCACAAATTTATGATTACCCATGTTAGAGAGAAAGACTTGCAACTTTTCACTGATATTGCAAAGGTGAAGATAGAAAAACCTGAGGAAACTCCTTATCGAGTTTTGGTTCCAGCCTTTATGATAAGCGAGCTTAGACGCGCCTTTGAGATAGGGTTCTTGATATACCTGCCCTTTTTAATAATTGATATGTTAATTGCATCAATTCTTATGGCAATGGGTATGATGATGCTTCCACCTGTTCTTATATCCCTTCCATTCAAGCTGATTTTCTTTGTTCTAGTTGATGGGTGGTATATGCTCTGCGGAAGTTTGGTTAAGAGCTTTGGGGTGAACTAAATAGGGTTAACTAGCTAATTACATTTTGCTTATCGGTGGCACCGCCAGCTATATGAGCTTCATAGGCATCAACTTGAATGGCAGATAGTTTCTCTAAAGATATTGTAGGTATCGCCTGTCCATCAATAATTTCATAAGTATTTTTAAAGTTCACGGGGGCTATAGCTGAAACAGTTCCATCTGCCCCCATTCTTAGATATGCACCATCTTGAAATTCACTAGTGGTTCTCTCAGAACGTTTAAATGAGAAACGGCCTTCTACAAATATCACCTTATGTTCCAAAGGCTTGCGTTTATATACACCTATTTCAACTTCTTTGGAATGACTATCCTTCACTACGTAAGTGTAGTCTTCTTGTAAATCTCTTGTCGCTAATATGCTCTCATTTTCTACATGCCACTGATCCATATTATGAGGTTTTTTAATGAGTCTAATATCTCTATCACCTTGAACTGGTAAATCTTCGACTATAAAACCCCTAGCAAAATTCAGCGTTTGTTTTATCACATCTACTGTACATCCTCCATACTCAGCCTTTAAAGCTATAAAATATTCAACTATATTTCTCGCATCGTATTCATCAACATTGCCGATTATGATAGAGTTCCCTCCATTTGCTGAAACCTTTTGAGGGTTGCCCTCCATGTCATTTTGGTTAAGTCGAGCGCTAGCACCATTCGCATCTATCATCTTAATATTGGGAAAATGAATCTCATCAACACCTTCTATGTTGGGAACAGTAATCACAACATCAAGTACTTGTCTAGTTCGAACATTATCATGAAAACCTTCACTCAGCAGGCCATTAAAAAAACTAGCCGCCTGCTTTTTTGTGATTAAAGTATTAGGCATTATAAACCTCTCAAACATCTTTTATTGGCTTGTAATATAAACCCTTAATGTTTCAGTTTAATGAATATAATATGCACATTAACAGTAATCTATATTACTATTCCTCATCGCCTTCTTCGTCATCGCTATCATCAGCTATACGCACTGCGGAGACAACGCATTCATTATTGCTGATAGATTCTTCATTCGAGCGAAGAACTATGACGCCTTGAGTATTTCTTCCTGTAATACGGATGTCTGAAACTTTGCAGCGGAATAATCTTCCCATATTGGTCATTAGCATGATGTGATCGTTATCATCAACAGGGAAACTCGCCACAACCTTTCCATTTTTATTGGTAGAGACGATATTAATAATTCCCGAACCACCGCGATTAGTTATGCGATACTCGTAAGCGGAAGTTCTCTTGCCATAACCATTTTCGGTTAGAGTAAGAATATATTGCTCATTTCTTGCTAGCTGTTCTAGCTTAGATATATCTAGACTTGGAAGACCAGGTTGTGTTCCATCTCCTAAAGCACCAGTGGCAAGTTTCTTGCGAAGTCCGCCAGCCATTTTCAGATATTCCTCACGGGTTTCTATATCAACTTCAATACCTGAAAGAACGCACATCGAGATAACTTCATCATCCTTAGATAGCTTAACACCTCTAACACCATCAGATGTTCTGCTTTTGAACAACCTCACCGCATGAACAGGGAAGCGGATAGATTTACCCTCACGCGTTGCAAGCAATATGTGCTCTTCATCAGTGCAGGTTTTAACATCAACTAGCCTATCATCTTCATCAAGTCTTATGGCAATCTTTCCATTAGATTGAATGGTATGGAAATCAGATAAATCATTCTTACGAACATTGCCTTTGGCTGTTGAGAAGAAAATATTTAGATTATCCCACAATGACTCATCTTCAGGGAGTGGCATAAAGGTAGTAATTTTCTCGCCCTGCGCTAGAGGCAGAATGTTGACGATTGCCTTGCCTTTTGCCTGTGGATTTCCTAACGGGAGCTTATAAACCTTGAGTTTATATACCTTGCCGATATTTGAGAAGAACAACACAGGAGTGTGAGTATTCGCAACAAAAAGCTCAGTTGTTACATCTTCATCTCTGACGGCCATTCCAGATCTTCCTTTGCCGCCCCTTCTTTGAGCACGATAAGTCGAAAGTGGAACTCTTTTGATATACCCAGTATGGGTAACAGTAACGACCATATCTTCTTTTTCGATTAGGTCTTCGATATTAAAGCCGTCATCTGCTTCACTATCGATTATTTCTGTTCTGCGCGGAACTGCAAACTCATCGCGAATTGAGATAAGCTCATCTTTCATAAGGTTATATAGCTTTTCGCGAGAAGATAAAATGGCTAGATATTCTTTAATCTCAACAGCTAATTCCTGAAGCTCAGAATCAATCTTGTTTCTCTCAAGACCAGTAAGTCTTTGTAAGCGAAGTTCAAGAATTGCTCTTGCCTGAGTTTCAGTAAACTTGATTCTACCTTCTCTTATTGGATTGCTTGCATCGCCAACAAGTTCAATCATCGGTAGAACATCAGACGCATTCCAGTCGCGGCGCATCAGTTCTTCGCGTGCTTCAACTGGGTCTGCGGCTGCACGAATAACCTTGATAACCTCATCAATATTTGCAACTGCAATTGCAAGACCAATCAACACATGCGCCTTATCACGCGCTTTACCAAGCAGAAATAAAGTTCTCTTGGTGATAACTTCTTCACGGAAGCGAATGAACGTTGAAAGAACTTGCTTAACATTCATCTGCATTGGCCTGCGATCAGAAAGAACAAGCATGTTCACACCAAACGAGGTTTGAAGCTGAGTATAGCTATATAGCTGATTTAAAACAACCTCAGCCGAAGAATCACGCTTTATTTCGACAACAATTCTAACGCCTTCGCTATTAGATTCATCTCGTAAATCTGATATTCCTTCAATCTTTTTTTCCCTAACTAACTCGCCAATTCTTTCAGCAAGTTTAGCCTTGTTAACCTGATAAGGAACATCATGAATAATGATATTCTCCCTACCCTTCTTATCGGTTTCTATTTCGGCTCTTCCCCTCATCACCACTGAGCCACGCCCAGTTGAAAGTGCAGATCTCGAACCAGATCTACCCAATATTATCCCACCTGTTGGAAAATCTGGACCCGGTATAATTTGCAGTAATTCATCGATAGTAATCTCTGGATTATCTATGCACGCTATGGCTGCATTGATGACCTCGCCTAAGTTGTGGGTTGGAATATTTGTCGCCATACCCACAGCGATTCCGCCTGCACCGTTCACCAAAATATTTGGAAACTTAGATGGAAGCACAACTGGCTCTTTCTCAGAACCGTCATAGTTATCTTGGAAATCAACAGTATTTTTATCAATATCATCAAGAATTGAATGGGAAATCTTCGCCATTCTCGCTTCTGTATAACGCATTGCAGCTGGTGGATCTCCATCAAGAGAACCATAGTTACCCTGACCATCAATCAAGACCGTGCTCATAGAGAAATCTTGAGCCATTCTAACCAAAGCATCATAGATAGCAGAGTCACCGTGTGGGTGATATTTACCCATCACATCACCAACGATACGCGCAGATTTACGATATGGCTTGTCAAAATTACAGCTAGTCTCATGCATAGAGAATAAAATTCTTCTATGAACTGGCTTGAGCCCATCTCTAACATCTGGAATGGCGCGGCTAACAATCACACTCATTGCATAGTCGAGATAAGACTTCCTCATCTCATCAACGATTGAGATTGAGGGGCTAAACGGTGATTCTATGATTTCTGACAATGTAAAACTTCTTCGTATCTGTTAAATTCTAAATTAAATGAACATACCTTATACATCCTAGTTATGCATTCTGGCAAGAGGCTATTCCTTTTATCCTTGCATTTGATGCGAAAATAAATATTTTCCTGTTCATTGTTTGAATTTCTAATAAATATTTTAAGGACATAATCTAATGGCAAAAGAAAGAACATTGTCGATAATCAAGCCAGATGCAACAGCACGCAATCTGATAGGGAAAATTGTAACCCGCTTTGAAGATTCAGGTCTAAGAGTTGTGGCAATGAAAAAACTACATTTAAGCAGACTGCAAGCACGCACATTCTATGCAGTGCATAGCGAGCGTTCATTCTTTAATGAGCTAGTTGAATATATGGTTTCAGGCCCTGTAGTCGTTCAGGTTCTAGAAGGTGAAAATGCAGTTGCTAAAAACCGCGAAATTATGGGAGCAACCGATCCTTCAAAAGCTGACAAAGGAACAATCCGCGCTGATTTCGGTGAAGGCATTGAACGCAATTGTGTTCATGGTTCTGATAGCGCAGAAAATGCAGCTATAGAAATCAAGTTCTTCTTCTCTGATATGGAAATAGTCGGATAATAAGAAAAAGAAATAGCTATCTCTGTGATAAAAGAAAATTCTCCATCGATATGGATTAAAGATTTTCGGATACCAAATGCAGAGTCATGCAAATATTCAAGAGGCCACTCTCTAATTCACGGAGGTGGCCTTTCTTGTTCAGGGGCAGCAAAACTAACAGCCATTTCCGCATTAAGGGTTGGCTCTGGCCTTGTTACTATTGCTTGCGAAAAAGATGCAACCTTGGCGTACGCCCCCGCCCTTTATTCATTGATGTTAAGGCCATATTCAGATGAGGCTGAATTACTTGAATTTGCTCTGAATCCCAAAGTTAATTCTTTCGCTATTGGAATGGGAAATGGCGTTTCAGAAAACACAAAACGATTAACAATAGGCCTACTAAAACTCAAAAAGCCATGTGTTGTAGATGCTGATTCAATCACATCATTTCAGAGTAACCCTTCAGAGCTTTTAAACCATACTCATAATATGACCGTATTAACCCCTCACGCGGGAGAGTTTGCTAGAATATTTCAAGTCTCAGGCAACCGCGTGCAAGATGCTATCAATGCCGCCAAAGCAAGCAATGCAGTTGTGGTTTATAAAGGGAGTGAAACAATAATCGCATCTCAAAGTGGGCAGGTTATCATTAATCCCAAAGCATCTGCATATCTTGCAACAGCAGGTAGTGGCGATGTTCTCGCGGGAATAATCACAGGCCTTTTAGCTCAAGGAATGAGTGCTTTTCATGCTTCTTGTGCTGGTGTGTGGATTCATTCAAGATGCGCCGCAATTCACGGTATTGGACTAATTTCAGAAGATATTCCAGATATAATACCGCAGGTTTTACAACAGATTGAGAGCCTGAAATGAGCAACTTCTTTGATATTACAGGCAATACAATTTTGATGAAAGGCAATTGGGTTACCCAAAACTTTTCCAAAATTGAGGACGACTTAAAAGAATATGAAGGCGAATATGAGATATTTGATGCAAAAGAACTTGAAGAGATTGACACAGCGGGATGCTTGCTACTTGTTTTGCAAGAAAAACGCGTAATAAACTTTTCTAACGAGCAAATTGCAGTTTATGAACTTGTAAAAAAAGCACATCTTGAGCGCAAAAAGTCGGTTAAGCCAGAGCAAGATTTCTTTAGAAATCTGATTGAAAGACTTGGCATAGCAACCTTACATTCTTTGAGCCAAGCATATGAATTAGTTACATTTATCGGCCAAACAATAGTTATTTTGCTTAAATGCCTTCTTAAGCCATCAAAACTAAGGCATATATCTATTTTCAAGCATATGGAAGAAGCGGGCATTAATGCTATTCCAATCGTTGTGTTAATCGCCTTCCTTATCAGCATAGTTTTGGCATATCAGGGAGTTACCCAGTTAAAGAATTTTGGCGCAGAAATCTTTACCGTAAATCTAGTGACAGTTTCAGTTTTAAGGGAAATGGGTGTTTTACTAACCGCGATTATGATTGCAGGAAGATCAGGCAGTGCATTCACCGCCGAAATTGGCGTTATGAAAGTAAATGAAGAAGTCGACGCAATGCGCGTTATAGGAATCAATCCATTTGAGGCTTTGGTTCTTCCACGTCTTATTGCACTTCTGATTGTCATGCCTCTCCTAACATTTCTTGCGAATGTAATGGGCTTGCTTGGCGGTGCAATCGCACTTTTTGCCTTACTTGATATATCTTTTCAGCAATTTTTATCACAGGTTAGAGAAGCAGCATCAATGAATGACTTCTTGGTTGGCATGATTAAAGCGCCTGTCTTTGCTCTTTTAATCGCCGTAGTTGGCTGTATGCGAGGAATGCAAGTAACTGGCTCAGCCGAAAGCGTAGGCAGGCAGACAACAATGTCGGTTGTGGAATCTATTTTTCTTGTACTTTTAACCGATGCACTTTTTTCTATATTCTTTTCCGAAATTGGTATGTAAAAAAAAAGAGATATAAAAAACGATAGGAGGTTCAAATGGCAGCACTAGAAACACCACAAGCACAAATAGGGTGGAAAGCACGTAATTTCAATCTCAAAGGAGTAGATGATAAGCTCTATACCCTTGATTCTGCAAGAGGAGAAAAAGGGTTGCTCGTCATGTTTATTTGCAATCACTGTCCTTTTGTAAAGGCTATTTTAGATAAGATAATTAGAGACACAGCCGATCTTGAAAAAATAGGCATCAATTCGATTGCTATCATGTCAAATGATGTTGCAAATTATCCTGATGATTCTTTTGATAATATGAAAAAACTAGCAGAAGCGAAAAACTTTCCCTTCCCATATGCCATAGATGAAACACAATCTGTTGCTAAAGATTACGGAGCGGTTTGCACTCCTGATTTCTTCGGGTTTAATGCAAATCTTGAGCTTCAATATCGTGGAAGATTAGATGAATCACGCATGAATAACGTTGATGGCGCATCCAGAGAATTATTTGAAGCAATGAAAGAGATTGCACAAAACGGCACTTTTTCTGGAAAGCAAAATCCAAGCATTGGTTGCAGCATAAAGTGGGCTGCATGAAAGAGAGAAACGCAACAATAATCGGTTTCTTAGCAGTTGTAATGTGGGGGGTTATGCCTCCACTAGCTGCATGGCTTGGAAATGTTCCCAGTTTTCAAGTTAATGCGATTGGCTTCACGATTGCCTCGATTGTCATATTCTCATATTGGAAATTTAAAGGCGAAAACCTCAAAGCGAAAATCAATATGCCGTTTAACATATGGTTACTTGGAATATTTGGAATATTTGGATTCCACTTTTTCTACTTTTTTGCTTATCGAAACGCCCCTGCAATGAATGTAATGCTCATAGTAAACTTGTGGCCATTACTTACCGTATTATTTGCAGCATTTATTCTAAAAGAAAAACTACATTGGTGGCATATATTGGGGTGTGCAATGGGCTTTGCAGGAGTCATTTATATCACCCAAAGTAAAGGCGGGGCAGAATTCTCAGATGAACATATAAAAGGATATATACAAGCACTAATTTGCGCGCTGGTATGGGCTATTTATTCCGTTCTAACTCGCAAAAATAGCAATAAAATTTCATCAGATGCTATAGGCGGGTTCTGCCTTGCAACAGCCATTTTATCATGGATATTGCACCTTTTAACCGAAACAAGCGTTGAGCTTTCACTATCGCAGTCAATAGCTTTATTCTTGATGGGAATAGGACCAGTCGGCCTTGCCTTTTTCGTTTGGGATTATGGTGTAAGACATGGAAACGTAAGAACGCTAGGCGTGCTTGCATACGCAGGCCCCCTTATTGGCGCAACGTTATTGCTTTTACTCGGTATATCAGAGTTTAATCAGCAAATCGCCATAGCTGGAATATTAATTCTTGGCGGCGCACTTATAGGATGTTTTGGTGGAATGTTAGGTTCTGCTGTAAAAAATATTAAAACATAATAAATTAAAACGATGGTATATTGTAACTTAGAGCACTCCAATCAATATGACCTATTTAGGGTTAGTAGGGTTAATGTTGATATTCCTCTGAAAAACAAACCATTGAGAGGCTATAACTTTATAGATCTATTCGCTGGAATCGGTGGGATAAGAATTCCATTTGATGAATTAGGTGCAAAGTGTGTTTTTAGTTCAGAATGGGATAAGTTTTCTCAACAAACTTATGAGGCTAATTTTGGAGAAAAACCATACGGCGATATAACAAAAATTCATGCATCTGACATTCCATCTTTTGATATTCTTTTGGCAGGCTTCCCATGTCAGCCATTTTCAAACGCTGGTCATAAGAAAGGGTTTGAAGATGTTCGAGGCACTTTGTTTTTTGATATTTGTCGAATAATTGATTGCCATAAACCTAAAATGCTTTTCCTTGAAAATGTTAAAGGATTTAAGAGTCATAATAATGGTAAAACCTTTGAAACAGTTCAAAGAACATTACATGATTTGGGGTATGTAGTTTATTCAAAAGTGCTGAATTCTAAAAATTTTGGAGTTCCGCAAAACAGAGAGAGAATATATATTGTTGCATTCAAAGATAATGTTTCTTTCACCTTTCCTAATATTACCAATAGTAAGGTATGCGTTGGCGATATACTGGAGTCACAAGTAAGCGAAAAATATACAATTTCCGATAAGTTATGGGAAGGGCATAAAAAACGTAAGGCTGAACACCTCAAAAAAGGTAATGGGTTTGGATATTCATTATTTCATGAAAAATCTGAATATACGAGCACTATATCTGCAAGATATTATAAAGATGGATCAGAAATATTAATTCAACAAGAGAATAAGAATCCAAGAAAAATAACTCCTAGAGAGGCAGCTAGATTGCAAGGTTTTCCAGAGAATTATATTATTCCAGTTAGTGACGTGCAAGCGTATAAGCAGTTTGGAAACAGTGTCTCAGTTCCTGTAATCAGGGCAATAGCGTATGAAATATGCAACTCAATTTTGCAGGTTAGAAATGATAATTGAAAAACTTAGCGTTGAAGAAGATAAGTTTCAGATTAATTTGAAGTTTTACGTTCTATTAAAGTATCTCATAAAAGCAAAGTTAAGCAAAAATCAGGCCTATGCTCTTTTGCAGATATTATTTGAGACTAAGGGCGATTATAAACAAACCATCAAAGAGTTGAACGATTTTACCCATGAAGTTAAAGGAAAAAGCAAGGTCGAGATATTACTTGATATTTTCAATAAACTAGATTCACTTACTGATATAGATTTGCTGCTATTTAGCTTGCGATTATATTTGATAAAAGATCTTCTTTTGGAAGAAGCAAAACTAAAAGAAATTAGAAACATTGAAGAATTATCGCGTCTAGATCCTTTGTCTTTGGCTTATGATAATAAATCTGTTTATGCTCCTTATACGACTAGAGTAAATGGGGCATTACTAGCACTTTTATTTTTTGCAAAACTTGAATCTGGGCAAACAGATTTTATCTCAAGTGATTCTGAAGATTTCGTTTCTTGTCTTATAAATGAGTCATCTAGGCTTGCCCAAAATGGATTGGAAGCCAATCAGATTTTTATGCTTATGTTTACAGAGAGCATGAATCAATCTATTATTTCCGACTCAGGATCTAACTATGAAAACAGAATACTTAAGGTTCTAAAAAGGATGGGTATTCCTGAGGATGGAATTGTAAAAGTACATGATAAAGATGACAAAAGCACGGAATTTGACTTCTTTTTTGAGTTAGACGGCAAAACCTACGGGATAGGAGCAAAAAGAACTCTGAGAGAGCGATACAAGCAATTTATCAAAACATCACTAAGTAGTAAAATTGATGTGATGATAGAAATTACGCTTGGGTTAGATTTGAATAAGCAAAAAGCAGAAACAATAGTTAGTCACGGAACTAAAATCTTTGTGGCAGATGAAATTTATAATTCAAGAGATTATCTTCAAGCTATTCAGGGGGTTTATTCTGTGAAAGATTTGACCATAACCACTCTAAAAGGGTTCTAATGTAATCCTATCAAATCTCTTCCGCTCTGCCCACTGAAGCCTGACCTCTAAAGCCTCAACTCCCTATCACTCCGCCGCCTGATTTTGTGATTGCTATAACTGATGGACGGGGGGGGATTTTAGAGTTGAAATCTGGCCAACGCGTTGCTGGTTTTTCATAAGTCGCATCATCAGTTGCAGCAGGATGTTGGATTGAAACAAATAAAGTTCGATTATCTGGCGTAAAGGATGGCCCTGTGCACTCAGCCCCAATTGGGCTTGCAAAAAAGGCTTTTGATAACCCCCTGCCCGCACCAAAAGTATCAACTGCATATATCATATCATTTGAGGCGATTGAAGAATCTTGACCATCAGTCGTTATCCATATTCTTCCACTGCCATCAAAGGCAAAGTTATCAGGGCATGATATATAGCCATCCTTCGATGTTTTGGGATGATATGTTTTTCTAACCAATTCATCATCCTGCGAGCCGCCCATCAAAAACACCTCCCACCTGAATTTTTCAGATGCATGATCAGGCACACCATCAACCCCCATAGGAATCATCTCAATGATGTGACCATGAATATTCTTGGTGCGTAGATTTGCAGCATTTGCAACATCGCGTTTTTTATTTTTAGTAAGTGCAACATAAACCTTACCTGTTACGGGATTTGTTTCAATATCCTCTGGTCTATCCATTTTCGTTGCGCCAACTTTATCGGCTGCCATTCGCGCATAAATTAAAACATCGGCTTGGCTTTTAAAACCTGCGGCTTCATCTAATCCATTTTTTCCGTGCTCTAGTGCTATCCACTCAACGTATCCATTCTCACCGAATTTCGCTACATAAAGAGTTCCGTTATCCAGTAAGTTGAGATTAGCCTCACGATTATTAGCATCGAACTTATCACGACTAACAAACTTATAGATATATTCAAAGTAATCATCATCGCCTGAGTAAACAACCACTCTGCCATCTGCCGCAAGAGTGCAAGTTGCGGCTTCATGTTTAAACCTGCCGAGTGATGTTCGTTTGACTGGTTTTGATTCTGGATTATATGGATCATACTCAACAACCCAGCCGAATTTTAAAGGCTCATCTGGCTGTTTTTCTATATTGAATCTTTCGATGTATTGACCGAATTCATACCAAGATTTTTCACCGATTCCATATCTTTTATAACGCTCTGGGTTTTTTAGCTTATCTGCTTTTCCCGTAAAATAACCATCAAAGTTTTCTTCTGCAAATAACACGGTTCCCCATGGTGTTACTCCACCCGCACAATTGCCGATGGTGCCAATAACGCCACCCTGCAACTCTTTTGCGTCTGCTGCTGCACCTGAAAATGAGAACTTTGTATCTAAGCCATTAAACCTGCGGTTGTATCCACCACCGATTACCGTTCTCCACTCGCCTTTTTCGTATTTTATTTCTACAACACTGTGACCGTGTGCCGCCAGTTCAGTTTTGGCAATCTCTTCTAATATCTTCTTATCCTTTGACTTCCTATCTTGTTCTCTAAACATCAATTGCCTGATGCTATATTCATGATTTACGCATAATAAACCATGCGTTGATGACTTGCTACCATATGGCAATGGCATAAATGCCGTGAAGTCATTATTATAACCAAATTGCTTTTTCTGGGCTTCTGGCGATTGTTTTTCTGGCTCAAATTTTGGAGAATCTGGAAAGAGCTTATCACCCCACCCTATTACCATTTGCGCTTCATAACCTTTTGCCAAACGATGAGTTTTTGAAATTCCTTTGCTTATTTCCTCAAACTTTAGAGTTGAGGGACTTTCACTTAAAAGTTCTGCCTTCAATAGACTAGGTAACAACGAAACCGCACCCATCGTTCCAGCACCTAATAATAATGCACGCCTTGAAATTCTTTTCTCTAAAATATCTGCAAATGTTTTGCCTGTTGACATATAATCACCATAAGCTATCAAATTTATATATAAACCATATTAGCCATAAAAATCATGAAATCAAATCAACATAAGTTTGCCACCCGTGCAATTCATGCTCGCCAATTTGCTGATCCTACTACTGGTGCGGTGATTACCCCAATCTATGCCACATCTACTTTTAAGCAAGATAGCCCTGGTGTGCATAAAGGCTTTGATTATGCAAGGAGCCACAACCCAACCCGCTTTGCTTATGAAAGAGCTGTTGCCGATTTAGAAGGCGGCTCTGAAGGCTTCGCATTTGCTTCAGGCATGGCGGCGGCGGCAACTATACTTGACATTCTTCACGCCAACTCGCACATTATTGCCATGAATGATTTATATGGTGGAACTTATCGCCTGTTTGAGCGCGTTCGCAAAAACTCATCAGGTCTAAAAGTTAGCTATGTTGACATGACCGACTTAAAAAACCTTGAGAACGCAATTACCAAAGATACAAAAATGATATGGGTAGAAACCCCAACAAATCCACTTTTAAAGATTGTTGATTTATCTGCTGTTTCTGAAATATCAGCCAAACATGACATTATAAAAGTGGCAGATAACACCTTTGCATCACCATACATTCAACGCCCTCTTGAACATGGGTTTGATATAGTTATGCACTCAGCAACCAAATATCTTAACGGGCACTCCGATATGGTAGGCGGAGTTGTCGTAACAGGAGATAACAAAGAAATCACCGAAAGAATGGGCTTTTTACAAAATGCCGTTGGCTCGATTGCAAGCCCGTTTGATTCATTCTTAGCGCATAGGGGCTTAAAAACTCTTGCGATTAGAATGCAAAGGCACTCTGAAAATGCAATGCAAATTGCTGAGTGGCTTGAAAAACACCCACAAGTTGAAAAAGTTATCTACGCAGGGTTAAAGTCTCATCCACAACACGAAATTGCTAAACGTCAAATGACGGGCGGCTTCACGGGCATGATTTCAATAGTCGTAAAAGGTGGACTTGAAAAAGCAAAACGCGTGCTTGAACGCACCCATCTTTTCACTTTAGCAGAATCACTGGGTGGCATAGAGAGCCTAATCGAACACCCAGCAATCATGACCCATGCAACCATTCCCGCTGAAATCAGAGAAGCATCAGGAATCTCCGATGGATTCATTAGACTCTCTGTGGGAATCGAAGATGTATCAGACTTAATCTCAGACCTCGATTATGCATTGGGTTGATGTTGACGGAAATATAGTATTTTCTAATTTTATTTACACTCTCAGTATCCCCTCCCCATTCATGGGGGAGGGTTAGGGTGGGGGTCTTGAGTAGCAGCCAGTTGTCAGTCGTCAGTTGTCATAAGATAGTAAAAAATCTGATAACTGACCACTGATTTAACCCCCATCCTTCGCCTTCCCCCATAAAGGGGGAAGGTTCTAGTTGATGCCCCAAAAAAAGCGAGAGCTTAATAAGTTATAGTATCAACCAATAGCGGCTTCGATCATGATTTCAACTTCATAGCCTGCGCCAGCTAGTTTTGATTCAACAGTTGCGCGGGCGGGGGTTTTGCCTGCAACCACCCAAGCATCCCATGCTTTGTTCATTTCAGCAAATTTTGAAATATCGGTAAGCCAGATATTCGCTTTGAGAATATTGGTTTTATCTGACCCTGCTTGCTCTAAAAGCTCATCTATCTGATTTAGAATATCAACTGTTTGCTCATACACTCCTTTGCCAACTGCTGATTCGGCAACCACACCTGATAAATAAACAACACCGTTATATATCACGGCGTCACTCATTCTTGAACCTGCTTCAATTCGTTTTATTTGAGCCATTATTGTTTTTTCCTATATTGGTTATTTTATCGCTTTTCAATATTTGTTCTAACTCAGAACGACGAGTTTTTGCAAAACTTATTAAGGCTCTCTCATCATTAAAAAAGTCAAATGAATCTTTTAAGGTTTGCTCATCATGACGAAGAAATGTTTCTGCTTTATTTGTTAAATCAGACTTCTCAACACCCAGCCATAGCATTACTTCTTTAGCCATATTGAGAGAAGAATCAAACATCTCACGCTTATAAAAGTTAACACCAATTTTATTGAGCTCAAATGCATGTTGACGATTTCGCGCTCTAGCAAATATTGTCACTGAAGGGAATTCATCCCTAACCATTTTTGCAATTTCTAGACTTGTTTCTACATCATCGACAGCAATTATGATTGCCTTCGATTTATCAATGCCTGCACTACGAAGTAAATCCATACGAGTTGCATCACCAAAATAACCCTTAAAACCAAATTTGCGTAAGAGCTCTATTTGATCTGGATCTTTCTCTAAAACTGTAACCTTCACACCTTGAGCTACTAGAAAGCGTCCTATAACTTGTCCGAAACGTCCAAATCCTGCTATGATGATAGGATTTTGCTCTTCGATTGAATCAAAACTCCGCTCAGATAAAACACTCATGAATCTAGGTACAATAAAGCGACTGTAAAGCATCATTAAAATAGGAGTAGTTGCTATCGATAACGCTACAACAAGAGTTAAAAATCTAACCTGATCTTGTGCTAAAATGGATAGACCGCCTGCATACTGAAAGAGAACAAAGGCGAATTCTCCCCCCTGACTTAGAGCTATTGCATAACCAATATTATGCATCAATGTCATTCTAAACATAAACCCTATTATTATTAATATCAGAACCTTAATTGCAATAAGTGCACCAACTGCTGATAAAATCATCCATAGCGAATCAGCTAATAATAAAAAATCTACTCCCATGCCAACAGAAATAAAAAACAAGCCTAGCAGCAAGCCCTTAAATGGTTCAATATCAGCTTCAATTGTTCTTCTATACTCAGAATTTGCTAGAACAACTCCAGCAACAAAGGCTCCTAATGCGGGAGAAATGCCTATACTTTGCATCAGTAAAGTTACTCCAATAACTAAAGCAAGTGATAGAGCCGTGAATATTTCACGCATATTCGTTTTAGCTATTACACGAAATAAGTGACTTGATACATAGCGGCCACCAATTATTAATGATGCAATTACACATGCGATAACTATAGCCTGCGCGTAGCTAGGTAGGTCTGATATTATATTATTTGATTGATTCAAACCTCCTTCAAACCCAATATTCACAGCAAGAATAGGCAACAGAATTAGTATTGGAATTACTGCAATATCTTGAAATAATAATACCGCAAATGAATTTTCCCCCACTGAGGTATTCATAAGTTTTTTTTCATTTAAAAGTTGCAAAACCAATGCAGTGGATGAAAGCGCAAGAGCCATAGCAATCGCCATACTAGCCTGCCAACTGTAACCAAGAGCTACGCCAACCAATGTAAAAACTATAGAGGTTAATAATACTTGCAATCCTCCTAAGCCAATGATTGCCTTTCTTATCCGCCATAACATTGCTGGCTCTAGCTCTAACCCTATTAGAAACAACATCATTACAACGCCGAACTCAGCAAAATGCATTACCTTTTGGGCATCCGTAATGAGTCCTAATACAAAAGGGCCTATTATTACTCCAACTATCAAATAGCCAAGCACAGAACCAACTCGAAAACGGCTAGCAATAGGAATCACAGCGCAAGCTGCAGCGAGGAAAATAAAAATTTCAAAAAGACTTTCTTGCATCAAATTTAGCTCTAACTGGGTTTAATGATACTTACATAATTGCTTATAATTTCATCGCCGCTATTTGCGAAAGCAAGCGCATTTGTTTTTGTTCTAAGCATTTCACTATCTTGGCTTAGGGCTTTAATAACTGCATCTTTTAAGTTATAGCCGTTAGCGGTTGCGTTTACGCAGAGCGTATGCTTAGATGATTGATATAGCGCATGAGAATGATTCTTATATATCCCCAATTTTTCGCTTTGAGCTATATTTAAATCACTAACTATTGTAACGGCATTTTGCTCTGACATTTCTTTATATATATCTCCAAAATTTGATAGATAATTACCAACAATAATTATGTTATCTAGCTTTGCTGGCTCAAGAGGATTATGGCCACCTATATCAACAAATGAACCACCCAATATAACAACATCGGCAAGTCGGTAAAAAATGCCTAGTTCGCCAATTGTATCTGCGATATAAACTAAGGTTTGTTCATCTGGAAGCTGGTTATTTGAACGAATTTTAATTGCATTATCTTCATTAAAAAACTGCTTACAGGCGTATTTAATCTCTAGCATTCTAGCGGGATGCCTAGGTACAATAATTAAGATAATATCATTTGAATAATCAGATCTAATATTATTATAAACCTCTAATATTTGCTCTTCTTCGCCAGCGTGAGTGCTGGCAGCGACTATCACCTTTTTATTATGAAGTCTGTTTTTTCCTATCTTTTCCGATAACTTATGCAACTCATCAGCGTCAAAATCAAGACTCGGTGCTGCAAGTTTTAGGTTGCCAATCATCTTAATTTTTGCTGCCCCTAAAGCCTCATATTTCATAGAATCAGTTTGGCTTTGAGGATAAATCTCATCAATCATACTCATTATAAAACGAGAGTATGCCCTAAAGAGTTTCATTCTCTTAAAACTTCTATCTGAAATGCGTGCATTAATTAGAATCTTTCGACAACTGATATTGTTTAGCATTACAGGCCAAAGTTCAGAATCAACGAAAATAGCAATATCTGGATTCCACTTTTTAAGAAAAAGCCTTACTGGAATCATTGCATCAAGTGGTGCAAATTGATGAATAACCTCACCTTTAAAGTTGCTAATTCGCTTTTGAATAAGGTTCGCTGATGTTAGTGTAACGGAGGTTATAAGAATTTTAGAACCCTCCGATGCCATTCTTTCTACTAGCGGAAGAATTGATATACTCTCACCAACACTTGCTGCATGAAACCATATCAGTTTGCCTTCTGGCCTTTGAACATCTGAAAAGCCTAGTTTCTCAAGAAATCTCGATTTATCCTCTTTATTCTTTAAAAGTCTTGCGATTAACAAAACCAGCAATAGCGGAGTTAATATAAAGGTCAAAAACTCATATAATCTTATGAATAACTTCATGATTTTTTTTCTTCATTATACATTGAATAATAAACCTTATTCAATGCAAGAAGCTCTTTATGAGTTCCTGACTCAACTATCTCACCATCTTTTATAACATATATAAGATCTGCATTAATAACTGTTGATAGCCTGTGTGCTATTATTAATGTCGTCCTGCCTTCTGATAATTTATCTAATGCTGATTGAATTTGTTTTTCGGAAACATTATCAAGCGCAGATGTTGCCTCATCGAGCAATAGAATAGGAGCCTTCTTTAGCATAGCCCTTGCAATAGCAAGACGCTGTCTCTGCCCACCAGAAAGGCGAACTCCATTTTGGCCAATCAGAGTGTCATATCCATCAGAAAGATTTTTTATAAAATCATCTGCATCAGCCATTTTGGCGCATTCAATCATCTCATCTTCACTAGCGTTAGTGCCATAACAAATATTCGCCCTAACGGTATCATCAAATAAAAAAGTATCTTGCGTTACCACTGCAATATGCTCTCTTAACGACTTGATTGTATATTCAGCAATATCGTTGCCATTGATAAAAATCTTTCCGTTTTCGGGAAGATAGAAACGCATTATGAGATTAAATATTGTAGACTTTCCACCACCTGAAGGCCCTACAATCGCAATCTTCTTACCTGATGGCACATTAAAAGAAACTCGCTTAAGAGTCTTTGCATCTTGAGTATAAGAAAAATCTACATTATTAAACTCAAGACTTGCCTTATCTGTTTTAAGATTTTGCGCCCCTTGCCTATCTTTAATAATAGCTTGATCGTTTAAAACTGAGAATAATCTTTCTGCTGCTGCTAACCCTTCTTGTAAATTGGTTGTTAAGCCTGCTATCGTTTTTGCTGGTTTATACGCCATAATCATAGCCGCAACAAACGAGAAAAAAGCACCGGGTGTAGTCTCGCCAGATAGAACTTGTGCTCCACCATACCATATAACTCCTGCGATTGCTAGGCCTGCGACTGTTTCCATAAGTGGCGAAGATGCGCTCTGCGTTCTTGAAGCCTTTGCATAAAGGCTATAAAGTTTTTCAATAGTATTCTTTGCTCTACTTTTCTCATATTCTTCTTGGCCATATGCCTTGATAATTCTAATTCCTCGAAATGTATCATCTAACCTTGATGTAAAATCACCCAATTCGTTTTGTGTATTTCCAGATATTTTTCTCATTCTCCTTGCCATGCGGAAAATCGGATTAACCACAACAGGAAAAATTCCAAGCGCAATTAAAGATAGCAGTGCGTTTTGATAAACCATCACTCCTAGCAGTGCGATTAATGTCAGCAAATCTTTTGCTATGCCCGTCATTACGTTTGATGTGGCATTTCTAAGCAAGTTAATGTCATTGGTAAAACGTGAAACTAGTTTTCCCGATGCTTGATCGCTATATAATGCGAGATCTGCGTATATCAGATGTGAAAAAAGATCCATCTGCATATCGCAAACTATTCTTTGGCCAATATTCTTAATCGAAACAGATTGATGATAAGTTGCCGCACCCTTAATTAAGGCAGTTAACATCACCGCAAGAGGAATTAGAATCAACATATCCTCTCTTTTATTCATAAAAATATGATCAAGAGCAGGCTGCATCAACCAAGCCTGCGAGGCAGTAGCAACCGCAACCAGAATCATGCTGACCACAGCAAAAGCCAGTTTTGATATATGGTGGCGCATATAATCACGCCACAAACGCTTTAACAAATATGATGTCTGCAATTTATCCCCATCAAGTTACCTCTCAACTATATAGACATTTTTATATCTAAATCTATAGTCTAGGAACTGGTTATGTTTAAAAATATCATGGTTATTATTTATGAATAAGCACTCACCTCACGGCAATGTATTGGATTTAATAGGAAATACCCCGATTGTTGAGGTTAAAAACATTGATACAGGAAAGTGTAGGCTTTTCCTCAAGATGGAAAATCAAAATCCAGGTGGTTCAATTAAAGATAGAATCGCCCTTAAAATGATAGAAGCCGCCGAAAACGATGGCAGACTCAAAAAAGGTGGAACAATAATTGAAGCAACCGCTGGGAATACTGGTTTGGGGCTTGCACTTGTTGCATCGCAAAAGGGCTATCGAATGATTATTGTAATTCCAGATAAAATGAGTCAGGAGAAAGTTTTTCACCTCCGCGCAATGGGTGCAGAAATCGTCATGACTCGCTCAGATGTTGGCAAGGGACACCCTGAATACTATCAAGATATTGCCCAAAAAATTGCTAATGAAACGCCAAACTCATTTTATGTAAATCAGTTTGCTAACACCGACAATCCAAAAACACATGAAGAGTGGACAGCACCTGAAATATGGCAACAAATGGATGGTAAAATTGACGCTTTCATATGCGGAGTTGGTTCAGGAGGAACCCTAAGTGGACTCGGCAAATATTTCAGCAAAGTTGCACCCAATTTAAAAATGGTTTTAGCTGATCCCAAAGGCTCAATTCTAAAAGATTATATTGATACAGGCAATATGCCGCAGGTAGGTAGCTGGATGGTGGAGGGAATTGGCGAAGACTTTATTCCCCCTATTTGTGATTTGGGCTATGTCGATAAAGCATATACCATTACTGATAAGGAGAGTTTTCTTGCCGCCAGAGAACTGCTTATAAAAGAAGGAATAATGGGCGGAAGTTCTTCAGGAACTCTGCTTGCAACTGCACTAAAATATTGCAGGGAACAACTTGAGCCAAAGAATGTCGTAACCTTCGTCTGCGATAGTGGAAATAAATATTTATCAAAGCTCTATAATGATAACTGGATGTTTGAACAAGGCTTCTTTGAAAAGGAAAAGCGTGGAAATCTTCTCGATTTAATAGCCAGACCTTTTGTAAATGGGGCGACTGTAACAGCTTCTAAAACCGATACTCTGCTTAATGCTTATGGCCGCATGAGACTGCATGATATTTCCCAGCTACCAGTTATAGAAAATGGTAACATAGTTGGAATAATTGACGAATCAGACCTTCTCCTCGCCGTCTCAGAAGATCATGATAGCTTCAAAGGTCATGTGGTTGATTATATGACAACCAATCTAATATCACTGAATATAAATGATAAAATCGATGAACTAAAATCAGTTTTACAAAAGGGTATGGTCGCAATCATAAAAGATGGTGATAAGTTCATGGGCTTAATCACCAGAATGGATTTACTAAGCTATCTCAGAAAAAAGATGGGGTGATTTTTAGAGGTCAGGTTTCAGGGGTCAGGGGTCGGGGTGCAGATTTTCTTGCTGATTTGGTTTGCAGTTCTATCTTCCTCCCCATTCATGCTTACTCCTAACTAGGCACTGTTAGCTAATTATAGTGCCTCTATTTTTATCTGATAGCGTCGTATTTTATCGGTGTCACCGTGCTCACGTATTATTAGCGCTTCGACTCGAAACACTTGCTCTCAAATAAAACCAGAAGCACTATATTTTACAATCCTGTAGCCAAGCCAAGATGAAGAAGAAAATTACAAACAGCTAAATTCCTGACCATGGCCACTGAAAACGCTACATAAAAAAAGAGCCACCCTAAGGTGGCTCTCAATTTGTTCTATGACTAAGTTTATATTAGTCAAGAATGAAGTCTGTGGTTGCCCATGAGCCAAACGCTGCATTGACACCTTGTAGAATCGCAACATCTGTCGCAGCAGTGATATCACCACCACCTACAGTTGCAACAGCAATTCTCCAATCTCCACCGCTTGAAGCTGAGTAGAGAACTAACACCTGACCAGAAGCACCAGTGAAACCAGTGAAGGTCGCAGCAGAAAGAGCCGCAGCATTAGCAAATTGTAGAGCAGCAACAGTGCTATCCAAGATGAAGATGTTATCACCTGCACCTGATGCTGTTGAGAGTGAAGTTACGTTCAGAAGATCTTCAGTTGTTGTACCGTTAAACGCATCATTTGCGGTAAAGTTGAGATCATCTGTGCCAACTACGTAGTCAAGAATTGTATCAAGACCATTGGTAGAATCATCAGCAAAGTGGAATACGTCAGCACCCGAACCACCAGTTAGAACGTCATTGCCGTTCGCACCAAGGATTGAATCTGCTCCACCACCACCAACTACGGTATCAGCATAAGCCGAACCTTGAAGTGTGTTTGCACCATCATCAAGTGTAAAGTTACCACCATATGTCAGTGCTGTTGCAATGATACCAGTATCATTAGCGGTTGAACCACCTGAAGCTGAAGAGATAACAAAGCTCTCGATTCCAGTTACGCCAGCTCTTAGTGTTAGCTGAGCAGAACCTGTTGTATCTACAAAGCGAAGAACGTCTGCATCGCCTTCACCGCCATCAATAACTTCGTTAACAGCATGGTCAGCAGCAGTTGTTATTAAGAACACATCGTTACCTTCTGAACCATAAAGGAAGTCAGCTGTGTCACCACCGTTAATGGTATCAACACCAGCACCACCAATAATGGTATCAGCTGCACCACCACCAGATACAGAAATGATGTCATTATCATCACCAGCAACTACATAAACTCCTGAAGTGTTGGTTGATGTAATGCTATCGTTACCTGCGCCACCAATAAGTGTGTGAGCAACGGCACCAGAAGCACTGATTGTATCAGCACCAAGATCACCGTATACTAAGTCAGCGGCTGTTGTTCCTGTTGAGATAGAATCGTTACCTTGACCACCATAAATAGTCTCAGCAGTGTTACCACCAGAGATTGTATCTGAACCTTGTCCACCAAAAACCACTGTTGTAGCAGTTGCAGTCGCACCAGTGTAAGAATCGTTTCCATCGCCACCATAAATAGTTGATGAACCAGTTGCGTTAGCAAAGTTGAATGTATCATCACCTAGGTTACCTTGAACAATGTGATTACCTGCACCAGAAGCTGCAAGAATCGTGTCATTGTCTGCACCACCGAAGATAGTATCGTTACCAGTTGAGGTAAGGATTGTATCCGCACCAGCGTTACCTTGAAGGTAAGAACCAGTTGTGTTTGAAGATGCGTTCAGTGTATCGTTTCCGTTTCCACCGAATACAGTATCAGCACCAGAAGCAACAAGAATTGTATCTGATCCGTTATCACCATAGATTAGGTCGTTTCCACCTTCACCTTCAAGAGTGTCGTTTCCTTGACCACCATAAATGGTATCAACGCCATCTCCGCCAAGAATGCTATCCGCACCTGCGTTACCATGAAGGAAGTCAGATCCTGAACCACCTGTTAGAGCGTCTCCGTCATCACCACCATAGAAAACTACGGCAGCAGTATTAGAAGCAGCAGTGATCGTATCTGCGCCAGCTTCACCCCAAACAGAGTCTGAACCGCCGTTTGAACCTGAAACCACAGAGTCTGAACCGTTTCCACCAAAAACAACGTCAGCACCTTCTCCACCGTTGAAAGAGTCATTTCCACCTAAACCGTAGAAAAGATCTGCACCAGTTGATGTTGCGATTGTTGTTGATGTTGTGAAAGCATTGCCTGCTTCATCTAGGTCTGTTGTATGAGCAGCATCACCAACGAGGATTTTTGTTCCATCGATGAATGTTAAGTTGCTTGTACTAACTTGCTTAAGTGTAACACCTGCAAGAGTTACTGAGCCAGCAGTACCTGTAAAAGTAACTCCGCCTGATGTTTCAGTAACTCTAAAGCTACCTGCCGCACCATCTGCGCTTGCAAAAACAAGTCTGTCACCAGTTGTACCGACTGTAAAGCCAGTAATGGTTTGACCTATGAATTGCGAAAAATTATAGTCGGTCATTTATTTGTCCCCTATTAATTAACTTCAAATTTATAATAAAGATCTTTATTAAAACCCAGTTAACGTGCATGAAATAATTACATTATCCCCGTTATTCTGAGATTACTAGGTTAGGAATGAACCATTTTTCCACTCTTAGTTCAAGTATATTTTATGTAACTTTTCATTCTTCACGTTATTCATAGACTGTATGCCCCCCTATGTTGCCATATCGCAACACTTAGCTTCACCTATAAAACATCAGCAAATCCCTTTCTCATCTTGGAGAAGGCAAGTAAACCAAACAAAAACGATAAAATTCCCAAAGTAAAAATAACTGATATATGCATTAAATCTGGGAGATTTGAGCTGATTATAATGCTTCTGAAAGATTCTATGAACCAGCTAAGTGGATTGACTTGCATAAAGATTCTATATTTTTCAGGAATCGCATCCACAGGGAAAAACACAGGGCTTATAAATAGCAATATCATAACAAATAAGCCTATTAGCTGGCTTATATCTCTTAGATAGACTCCGACTGAACTTATCAACAACCCCAAGCCAGTAGCAAATAGAATCAATGGAATGAATAAAACAGGCAAGGCTAGCAAGCTAAGTAAGTTAATGTCTGCAAAGGCTAAGTTTGCCACATACAATATTATTGTAGAAATCATCATATTAAAAAGCGCGCTGCCCGAAACCATTATTGGTAATAACTCCAGTGGAAACACAACCTTTTTAACATAGCTAGAATTTTGAAGTATTATAGAAGATGAGCGAGTCATGCACTCGGCAATAAAGCCATGAATTATCATTCCACTAAATATTGTTATAGCGAAAGAGTATTTTCCTGTTTCTTCAACCCCATTCGCAGACGGCCACTTTGCCTTAAAAACTTCAGTAAAAATGAAGGTATAAACTGCAAGCATCATTAAAGGAGTAGCCACCGACCATAGCATCCCCAAAAATGAACCCCTGTAGCGCGATGCTATATCTCTTTTAACCATTTGATAAAGCAGAAATATTTTTTCCATTAAAACATACTTTCAAGTATTTTGATTAACACTAATTATTTTTCTTGCATTTTAGTGAGAAATACATCAAACATCTTCGCCTTGTCATCAATCATTTTGCCTCGAAACAATTTGGTTGTTTGTTCATCTACTTTTTGGATGGGGAGAACCATTATGTCAATCTCTGCTGTTCAATTGGGGATGGACTTGGCGCAGGCGCCAAGGAAAGCCCATGCGGACTTGAAAAGTTCAAATCTGCCTAACGGTCAAGTTATTGCTTGGCCTGCGCACGAAGAGAGCAAAGACTACTTTATTGAACGTGACGGCGTTAAATTCGCTGGCACGCACCTTATTATTGACCTTTGGGGAGCTACAAACCTCGATAACCTTGAGATTGTAGAAACCGCAATGAAAGAAGCTGTGATAGAAGCAAAAGCTACGCTTCTGCATATACACTTACACCATTTTACACCAAACGGTGGAATTTCTGGTGTGGCTGTGCTTGCAGAATCGCACATTAGTGTGCATACGTGGCCAGAGCGCAACTTTGCTGCATTCGATGTTTTCATGTGCGGCGAAAGCGAACCTCACAAAGCCATTGATGTTCTTAAAAAATATTTTACGCCCTCACGCGTAGATGTTGGGGAACACTTGCGTGGCCGAGTGGACGAGGAATAATATCCTACAGCGGTTAGAGTCGAGAGTTTGGAATCGAGTGCTTATTAATTGTTCACTCGAATCTGGCTGCTCGACTCTAACTACTCGACTCTAGATACTACTTTAAAAATGAGCTTGTAAATGAATCAATGGTTTAACGAAACCCTTTATCAAAAATATGGTCAACGTCTTGAAATAGAAAAGCTAATTGTTGAAAAGCAAACAAAGTTTCAAGATATGAAAATATTTGAAAACCATATGTTTGGTAAGGTTTTGACTCTGGATGGAGTTTTACAAACAAGCGAAAAAGATGAATTTGTCTATCATGAAATGATGGTACATGTTCCTATGTTTGCCCACCCAAACCCAAAGCGCGTTTTAGTTATAGGCGGTGGAGATGGCGGCATTGCCCGCGATGTTCTAAAGCACAAAAATGTTGAGCATGTAACTATGGTCGAAATTGATGGCGACGTGGTCGAATATTGCCGCAAATATATGCCATCAATGTCAGATGGAGCCTTTGAAGATCCAAGAATGGAGCTTATAATTGGTGACGGTATTGATTACGTTAAAACCACTGATCAAAAATATGATGTTATAATCTCTGATTCAACCGATCCAATAGGGCCGGGTGAGGTTTTATACACAAGTGAATATTTTTCTGGATGCAAAAGAAGCCTCAACGACGGCGGTATTTTCGTGAACCAAAACGGGGTATCCTTCCATCAGTTCGATGAAGTCACCACAACATATCGCAGAACCAGTAGCATATTTAAAGCAGCTACTTTTTATAGTGCGGCGGTTCCGGGTTATATCGGCGGAATCATGACCTTCTCGTGGGGAACGGATAATCCTGAATATAAAAAATTATCACTTGAAGAAATCAGAAATCGTTATTTAAAGAGCGGCATCAAAACAAAATACTATACACCAGAAATTCACCTAGCTAGCTTCGCGCTGCCAAACTATATTCTTGAAGCACTCCACAAAGTCGATTCTGAGAAATAATTTTCCTATGCATTCTGAATGCAGACGGGTCTTTTATATATAGCGTCTGTCATATACTGCTTTATTTGCAGCTAATAATACAGTGTAATACCTGCGGAGAATTTCGTGGAACAGCGACACATAATCAGGCATAATCACTACTCCATAATCCCTAATAATCGTTATTGGCTATAGAGCTATTTATCTAGAAGTCTGGATGCTGGCATCAAGTGCCAGCATGACAAAAACGTAGGGGAGTAAGCTATAGCTATGGTATTGTCATTTAAGTCACTTTCTGCCAAATAGTTTTTCGATATCCGAGAGTTTTAGTTCAATATAGGTTGGCCTGCCGTGATTGCATTGGCCTGAGTGAGGGGTTGTTTCAATCTGTCTTAAAAGGTTATCCATTTCAGATATATTGAGTCTTCTTCCCGCTCTGATACTGCCATGACAGGCTGCGGTTGCCGCAAAGTGTGATAGTTTATCTTCTAGTGATAGGGTTTTGCCATATTCATTAATTTCTTCAGCCAGAGTTTTAACAAGACCTTGAATATCGCTATCCGAAAGAATTGCTGGCACTTCATGAACTACAACCGCATGACCACCAAAAGGTTCGATGATAAGCCCAAGAGCTTGAAGTTCAGTAGATTTCTCAAGAATATTTATCGCTTCATCCTTCTTGAGTTCTACAACCTCTGGAATTAGCAGCGGTTGGCGTTTAATTCCTGATGCAGCAAGTTCAGCTTTCATTTTCTCATAAACGATTCGCTCATGTGCGGCATGTTGATCGACTATTATAATGCCGTCTTTTGTTTGAGATACTATATATGTTTCATGTAGTTGTGAACGAGCAGCACCAAGTGGATACAGCAATAGATTATTTTCTTCTGCCGCTCCATAACCGTAATCAACATTATTAGCAATATTAATTGGCGTATCTGTAACATTAACTGATGGCTTGTTAATGTCTGAATACATTGCATATTGTGGCCTTGCACTGAAAGAATCGCCGAATCCCAAGTGGTGACTTCCTGTATTAGATGCATATTCCAGCGGCTTACTTCGATCACTAAGATTAGCTGTAAGTGCAGATAAAGCCATGTTAGAGACAGTATTTGAGCTTCTAAAGCCAGCATTTTCAAGGGCATTCTTGATTGCAGAAATTATCATTCCTCTAATTACATCTTGACTGCGGAATCTAACTTCTGTCTTAGCTGGGTGAACATTAATATCAACCTCGGCAAGAGGCATATCAATATATAAAACAACTACGGGATGTCTATCTCTCGCCAGAAAGTCTTGATATGCAGCTTTAATTACCCCAAGCATTAGTCTATCGCGCACTGGTCTGTTATTGACGAAAAGATATTGATTGCTTGAGTTGGCTTTGTTAAAGGTTGGCAGTCCTGCAAATCCAGTTATGCTAATTCCATCTCTTGTAAGAGAGAATGGAACGGAGTTGATGGCAAATGGCTCTCCCATTACATTTGCAATGCGTTTAAGACGTGAGTTAATTAAATCGCCCTGCTTGCCATTTATAGATAACACCTTCTTTCCATCAGCGTAAAAAGAAAACGATATGTATGGGTTAGCAAGGGCAAGTCTTTCAATAACCTGTTCGCAGGCCATTTGTTCGGATCTATCAGATTTTAAAAACTTGAGCCTTGCAGGCGTTGCATAAAAAAGGTCGCTTACTTCTATTTTCGTTCCTGCTGATAACGATGTTGGCTTGGCTTCATCAACGCTTCCAGCATTTATTGCCAGAGAAAATGATTCTTCAGAGTTTTGTTTTCGGCTAGAGATTTTAAATCTGCTTACAGATGCTATTGAAGGCAGTGCTTCACCTCTAAAACCCATAGTTTTAATATTAAAAAGATCATCATCTGGCAGTTTTGATGTAGCATGTCTTTGAATAGCCAGATTCATTTCTTGCGGGGTCATGCCGATTCCATCATCTTGAATGCAGATGTAATCTTTGCCTCCACCAAGTATTGTGACTTCAATATTTGTGCTCTTGGCGTCAATAGAGTTTTCCACTAGTTCTTTTACGGCAGATGCAGGGCGTTCGATAACCTCGCCAGCGGCTATTCGGTTTACTAAGGTGCTTGGAAGTAGCCTAATGACACTCATGGATAAAGCATAGTTGTTTTCCAGCTATTTGATTCTGGGTTTTTTATAAAAACTTGTCTGTTGTGAAGTCTTGCTTCTCCTTCTTCCCAAAATTCTATTGAACTTGGAATAACTCTTACTCCGCCCCAATGTGGTGGTCTTGGAATTTCTGCGCCATTAAAATCGGCTTCCTTCTTTTTTACTTCGTTTAATAGTTCGTTACGCCCACCTAGTAATGGTTGAGATTGTTTTGATGCCCAAGAGCCTATCTTGCTCATTAGGCTACGGGTATTGAAATATTCATCTGATTCTTGCGCTGTAATAATTTCACATCTTCCTTCAACGCGAACCTGCCTTCTTAGCGGCATCCAATAAAAACAAAGCGACGCATAAGGATTTGCCAGAACCTCATTACCTTTTCTGCTTTGCATATTGGTGAAAAATATAAATCCTTTCTCGTCAACATGCTTGAGAAGAACAACTCGATTTGAAGGCTTCGAGCTTGCATCACAAGTCGCAAGATTCATTGCGGTTGGCTCCAACATATCAGTTGCTTGTGCAGCAGAAAGCCACTCTTTAAATAATTCAATAGGATTAGTTGATTCATTAAGAAACATATTGTAGATAACCTCGGAGGAAATGTATATTTTGTTAAATATAAATCCTATAAACTATAAGTTCAATCGGCTATAACAATTGCGAGAATCTATTTTGAACGTTGATGCAACAGCAACAGCCAAACAGGCTTTGGTTTTAATGGGCAAACATCATGTTGACCCAACCCCGTTAAATTATTCGGTTTGGTATACTTATGTTGTTGGCAATATTCCCGCATTAAAAGATGAAGTTGATTCAATGGCGCAAACGGGTCAGCCGTTTACTCAAGAAACAAATGATTATCTTTTTAGAAAATATCTTGCAGATCAGAATGATAAGAAGGTTGTTGAAGATGCTTCCGAACAAGTAAAAGTTATACTCTCTGAAATTGTGAGGCTTATTGACGCAATCTCAAGTGATACAGGTGATTTTGGAACAGACCTAGAAGAGTTTGGTAAAAGCATAGCGTTTCAGGCCAAAAATGAGTTCTTAAAACCAGTTGTTGATATAATTATCAATAAAACCAAAAGACTTGGTGAGCGTAGTAAAAACGTAAACAAAAGACTCGAAGATTCCAATAACGAAATAAGATACCTACGTCAGAATCTTGAAAAGATTAAGATTGAATCTCATAGAGATTATCTAACAGGTGTTGGCAATCGAAAGGCCTTTGATGATATAATTATTTCGATGATGAACGATGCCAAAGAGCTTAATCAACCGCTTTGTTTGCTTATGGTTGATGTCGATCACTTCAAGAAATTTAATGATAAGTGGGGTCATCAAATTGGTGATGAGATTCTGAAACTGGTTAGCGATAATATTCGTGATAAGTTAAGAGGCGCTGATTTTGTCGCAAGATATGGCGGAGAAGAATTCGCAGTCTTACTGCCAGATACTCCTTTGAGTGGCGCGCTAATAGTTGCTGAAAAACTTAGGACTACAATTATGCATAAGGTTTTAAGACGCAGAGATAACGGCGAAGAAATAGGCAGCGTAACAGTCTCTATCGGAGTTTCTCAATATAAAGCAGGTGATAAAACCGCAGCCTTCATAAAAAGAGCAGATGAAGCACTATACCGCTCAAAACTTGGCGGCAGAAACAAAGTAACTCAAGAAAACTTCGGATAAGCTGACTAGGTGTTATGGTCTGTTAATGTTTGCTCTTAAGTATAGTATTTCTATTTTTATCTGATAGCACTGAATATATATAAGCACATAAAAATTCACTTACCTATTCAATTATATTTAGAAGTTGTTGAATATTATTGCCACTGATATCAGGTAAGTGACGAGTAATTTTCTGAATATCCCATTCCCACCATCTTATCCTTAAAAGTGCTGCTATAACATCATCTGAGAAGCGCATACGAATAATTCTGGCTGGATTACCAGCTACAATTGCATAAGGAGGAACATCTGCAGATACAACCGCTTCAGCAGCTATTACTGCACCATCACCTATTTTTACTCCTGACATGATGGTGCAGTTATAACCTGTCCATACATCGTTTCCTATCACCGTATCCCCCTTCATCGGAAAGTCATCTTCTTCAGGAAAACGCCCCTTCCAGTCTTCCGAGAAGATTACGAATGGATAAGTTGAAAGCGCATCTATTCGATGATTGCCACCATTCATGATAAATTTGGTTTTTGTAGCCAACGAACAAAACTTTCCAATAATGAGCTTGTCGCCCGTAAAATCAAAATGATAGAGAATATTTTCTTTAAATCCTTCAATCCCACGCGGATCATCATAATAACTATAATCACCGATCTCAACGTTATCTGGTAAATCCGCATTTTTGATAAACATAACGCGTTTATGTTCTGGTAAAGGGTAAAGCTGATTCGGGTTTGGTATATTTTCAAAAATTTTCATACGTATAATTTTCCTCTGAAGAAGCTCTAAACTTATTTTCTTGCGAGTGTGCAAGCCCAGTTAAAGAGAAAACCATATAAGAGAATTAAGCTACGCACAAAATCGCCAGAATTTCTTTGTAAGTTACTCATATTCAAGCAGGATTACAAGAAGTGATTAACTCGCTGATTACGCTTCACAACACCTAGAAAATTTCTGGCTTCTTCTGGTTTTTATGGGCTGGCGGCGGGATATACGCCAAGCTCATATAGTTTCTCTCGCAAAAGCCTGAAGTCGCTAGAAGAACTTGGATATTTTTTAGTTGCTATCTTACACAAATATGATAACCATTGCATATGCGAGGGTTATCATAATGAAAAACTATGTATCTGTTACAGAAGCGGCTTTTGAGCTTAAACTTTCTGTTGATACCATCAGACGATGGGAAAAAAAGGGGCTGATAAAGGCCACAAGAGACAAAAACAATCATCGTTTGTTTGATAAGGATGAGCTTCAAAAAGCATATGATAAATATATCAGCGGCGGTGATTCCCATCCCTACCAAATACTCAAGTCTAGAAAAACTCATGACGTAAAGTGTATCGAGTTATTTGCAGGGGCTGGTGGGCTTGCGCTAGGGCTCAAGAATGCTGGCGTAAAAAGCGAACTGCTTGTCGAAATTGATAAAGATGCAGCAGCGACATTAAAACATAATTTCCCTGAGTGGAATGTTGTTTGCGATGATGCAAGGAACGTAGATTACTCTGGCATTAAAGCTGATGTCGTCTCTGGCGGCTTTCCATGCCAAGCATTTAGCTATGCTGGCTCTAAGCTGGGCTTTGAGGATGCGCGTGGTACATTGTTCTTTGAGCTTTTGAGGTGTGTAAAGGAAGTAAAACCTAAAATTGTACTCGGCGAGAATGTACGTGGATTATTGCGCCATGATAATGGTCGTACATTATCAACCATGGTTTCGTTACTGGAACAGCAAGGTTACAGAGTTCATTACAAGGTTGCTAGAGCACAATATTTGGATGTTCCTCAAAAGCGGGAGCGTTTGATTATATGGGGTATCCGCAACGATCTTGATTATGATTTTTATTTTCCAAAAGAGCGTAATTATACGATCTCGATGCGAGAGGCTCTTAAGAACGCGCCTGAATCATTAGGGCAGAAATATCCAAAGCGAAAAGCTGAGATTATGGACTTAGTGCCGCCCGGTGGATATTGGCGCGACCTGCCATTAGAATTACAAAAAGAATACATGAGAGCCAGTTTTTTCATGGGTGGCGGAAAGACTGGTATGGCTCGGAGGTTGGCATGGGATGAACCATCGCTGACACTAACGTGTGCCCCTGCACAAAAACAAACGGAGAGATGCCACCCGGGCGAAACTAGACCACTTAACGTCAGAGAGTATGCAAGAATACAGACTTTTCCCGACACTTGGGAATTTTGCGGAAAAATGACTTCTCAATATAAACAAATTGGCAATGCAGTTCCTGTCAATCTTGGCTATTACCTTGGAAAGTGCATCCTAAACATGATGAACTTAGAAAAAACACCGCAGGAAGTAGAAGTTTCAGTGCCGTCTACAGATAATTTTGAAGAAGACTTGCCGCTTTTCGCTCAAGCAAGTTGATTATTTGAAGGCTTTTTCAAAAAGCTGTAAAAACAACTCTTCTTGCTCTGGCTTCAGTTTGTTGTTTCCAAGCGCGATTCTAATCATTTCTGGTAAACTGTTGTAGAGTTGTGCAAGCGCCTCTTCGTTTCCGGTGACAGTTTTATAGAACGATCTACCATCAATAAGCCTGATATCTTCACGAGAGGTAGCACGCTGCCCCTTCTTTGTGTTATCAGATGGTACAAAAGGCTTGTCATAAATTGTTTTTAGCCCACGACCAGACGGGATAATTTCAACATAGTAACCAACAAATCCCTTATATTCTGGTTGTTTTAATATTGCTTCTAAATCTCTGTAGATTTGGATTTTATGATTGCCCTTCGTTGTATTGAATTTGTTTTTCACTTCAGCAACAATCTTGCGCTTCTTATTCCTGATATCAACAATATTGCCAGTTCCTAAATCTTCCCATCCATCGAAGGACGCAATTACCGATTGATGAAAATTGCCAATGCAGTTTTGAAGAGTTTTCTGGCTTTGACGAACTTTTTCTTGGGTAACCCAGCTTGATAGAGGAATTCCTTGAAGCATTGAGTCAATCAAAGCAGAGAACGGATCTACCTTGTTTTTATAAAGGTCAGTGTCAGCTTCATAAACTGATTGTCTAGCTTTATGAACCAACTCACTAACTACAGCCTGTGCTGCGTCATTTGGAAAAACTCTTGTCATCGTTGTCTAACCTCAAAACTTTTCTCTGGAGATAGCTGTGCACTTATTCCGTCACGAGTGCACAGCCTTGGCAGAGAAAAAATCTCAATAGAGAATTAAGCTGCGCCTGAAACCACCAGAATTTCATCGTAATTTACTAATATTCCAGCAGGATTACAAGAAGTGATTAACTCGCTGATTACGCTTTACAACACCTAGAAAATTTCAGGCTTCTTCTGGCTTTTAGGGGCTGGCGGAGTGGAGAGGATTACTCGTTAGGTTTATTTCTGATTTTTATTGAAACGAGTTGCCATTTGCTTTGCAAATGGTCGAACCTCTTGTCGGTTCTCATCCCTACTTCATCATTTAAGAAAACAGGAATGCTTCCCTGTTTTCTTAAATGGCGGCGCGTAGCTGTAATATTCCGTATGATTATGTAGTGATTCGTGAGGTGATTTATATCCCAAGAC
>CAZAGG010000008.1:0-127559 GCA_964484565.1 uncultured Rickettsiales bacterium
AATTATGCCTAAATATATACCAATATTATCTACATAATCATACGGAATATTACACGCGCGGAGCGTATTAATAATACATGAGCACGGTTAGACCAATGAAATGCACCGCTATCAGATAAAAATAAAGGCACTATATTTTAAAAGTGGTTAGCTTCTAGTGTAAAGCTCTTGCCAAATACCTTAGCAGCCCTCGCAAAATCTTTTAGAGAAGTTGAGTGTTTAGGATTAAGAAGCCTATCAATTTGCTTTTGATCAACATTCATAGCGCGAGCCATATCAGCTTTTTTGAGGTTCTTCTTTAGCATTTCAAGGTGAATGTAAGCCTTACCTGCGAGATTAGGATTTATCGCGATAAAATCTTTGTCTTTTTTAGTCAACCGAGTAAGTGGAAATAATTCTTTATTCCTGATTCGCTTAGCAATAGCATACTCAAGAACAGCTTGTAGAGCATCTAGTGCCTCTTCTTTTGTATCACCATCGGCAACTCCTTGAAAGTTATTGCCAATAGAAAATTCAGCTAGATAATAACCGTCTTCTTTAGTTACTTTTACTGGATAAAACATAATTTATTTCCCTTTCTTAAGACCCAACTGTTTTAAAATTGCATAGTAAGTACCGTTTCTTACCTCTTTAGAAGCGTGATAAGGAATGTGCGTAGATTTGTCATTATGGTAAACTGTAAGATGAGATCCTTTGCCATGCCCTTTGCCTTCTTCGAAAGTGCAGCCTTGCTCTTTAAGCCATTTTTTAAATTCGCTATATTTCACGATAATATTGTATGACATTATTGTCGTATTATCAAGAGAATTATATGACTTTATTGTCGCATCATTTGGTAGAATTATTTAAAGATTCTAGATTTCTATGAATCTTTTATGAAAGATTGTAACTAAGCTCAATATTTTGCTAATAATTTGGCGGATATGAGAAAGATTCCTGAATATTCTAGTGATATATTCTATTCATCACACTTTAAGGTTGATGATATTATTGAGCTATGCAAGGCACTTGGCTATAGCGATGTAAAATATATAACCACTGCCACAATTTCACCACAAAGGCTTTTATATCACACATGTCTTAATGCTGTGCAAACTTATCTTGTGGTTAGATCACATGGAGAAAGCGAGAGATCATGCGAGATAGAAGAACTTGCAAATAAGATGTATTCATCCGTTCTGCAGGGATTTGAGACAATGCTCTTACTTCACTCATCAGAGCTTGAGTCTAAAAAAGCAAAAGCTGCACTATTTATCGAGCGCATGGAAGGCTATGAAAATGGCTTATCATATGACGAAAATAGATTTCGCAACACATGGAATCTTGAGCTATATCATGATAAATGGCAAAAGAAAGCCGCTGAAACTTATGGCATTATTAAATCAAGGATATCATCTGGAGAATATGCACTAAGGCCAACCGATAGCATCGGTTCATTAACTCTATATTGGAGTGAAAGAAACTTAGAATATAAGCATTACCGAGATATAGCGAGAAAGCTCACTACGGAATATATTGCAAACAATATTCCTCCAGAAAATCAGCTTGATATGCACGACATTGACTCAAGATATATGGCAATAGTATTTGGAGGAATCGGAAGTGGTAAATCGTCATTCAGTGAAGACCTTTTAGAAAAACTACCTTCATGGATAGGAGAAGATATTATTCTTCATGATGCTGATTATCTCAAAACGGCAATTTATAATTCTGCAAGGCAAGATGGTGCTTTTCCAACTGATTATCAATATCATGGCTCTGAAGTTCAGGCGGAATCGTCAAATGCACTATATGAGGGCACAAGAAAAAGGACATATCTTCTAGCAACGGATATGCTCGCACCACACACCCTTCTCAATAATATTGTTCTTGGCAAATTTGAGTTAGATGAAGGCACAGTAAACGGAGGAAATATATTCGCATACCATATATACATGAAGCCAAGCGAAGCAATTGAAGAATCTCATAAGCGCGAAGAGAAAGGCGGCAGGAGAATCGAAGCATCTGATATAAAATGGTCTGCAAGGGCTTCTGCATCAAGCATTTTAAGTCTAACTGAAAACAGATATTATAAGACAAATATCACAGTTCATTTATATAATCGCAAAGCAGGAGAAAAAGCCAAGCATTATGCCACTATAAATTTAGCCTCTGAGCAGGTTACTATATATGACATTCAAGCTCTAAGTGAGCTATGTTCTGAGATTTATCCAGAGAAGAATCCACAACAGGCACTAGAAAGTTTCCTTTTTCATTTCTCTGATAAAGGGTATGCTATAACCTCGAGAGATATTTTAAAATTGGACTATGTAGCTTTAAATAATGAACACATTGTATTACCATCCTCTATCGCCATTTTGTCGCAAGGTCAGAACCCTAATGCGCGAAATGAACCTTGTATTTGAGGCGAAAGTTGAAAACTTTTGGGAACTTAGACCCGAATTCTTAAGAATCAACCCATCTGGAGAAGTTCCTGTATATGTTAGCGACGAAGACGGTATAATTTGCGGAAGTTATGCAATAAGCGAATATTTTAATGAGGTTTATGACAGTAAAGCCATATTTGGCAAAACTGTAGCAGAAAGAGCCGAAGTTAGACGAATTATTGCATGGTTTGATAATAAATTTAACGCCGAAGTGACGCGCAATCTCTTATTTGAAAAAATATTCAAACGCTTTTTAGGTCGTGGAGGGCCAAGCTCAGAAGCAATAAGAGCTGGCAAAGAAAATCTGCGTTTTCATCTTGACTATATTGGCTATCTAGCCGAAAGGCGCACATGGCTTGCAGGCGATAGATTTACGCTAGCAGACATAGCAGCGGCGGCACAAATTTCAGTTATTGATTATATCGGTGATATTGACTGGAGCTATAACGCGCCCGCCAAAGAGTGGTATTCCTTAATGAAATCAAGGCCAAGTTTCAGAACCATCTTGCAAGAAAGAACTGTTGGAATCCGCCCGCCTGATTACTATGAAGATCCAGATTTTTGACAATATACATTATTAAAGGGTAAATCTGTCTCCCAGATAGACGCGTCTAACATCGACGTTATTGACTATTTCCGATGGTTTACCTTCCATCAAGACATGGCCGTCGTGGATGATATAAGCTCTATCTATCACATTAAGCGTTTCCCTAACGTTGTGGTCGGTTATTAAAACGCCAATTCCTCTATCCTTTAAGTGATAAATTAGCTCTCTCATTTCCGCAATTGCTATAGGGTCAATGCCTGCAAGTGGTTCATCTAACAATACAAAAGATGGATAAGCTGCAAGTGTTCTTGCAATCTCTACCCTTCTTCTTTCACCACCAGAAAGTGCAAGGGCTGGTGCTTTTCTAAGATGCGTAATCGAAAACTCCGCAAGTAACTCATCGAGAATGATTTGCCTATTCTCGGCAACTGGTTCGTTTACTTCAAGAACAGACATTATATTCTCTTCAACACTCAAACCTCTAAAAATGGAGGCTTCTTGGGGAAGATAGCCGATTCCAAGCCTTGATCTACGATACATCGGAAGTAAAGTAATATCATTTCCATCAATAGAAACAGTTCCATAATCTGGCTGAATAAGCCCAGAAATCATATAAAAACATGTGGTCTTACCTGCGCCGTTTGGCCCTAATAATCCAACCACTTCGCCTCTTTCTACAGAGAGACTAACATCTCTCACTACTGGCTTACGAGAATATGATTTTCCAAGATTAAAAACCTGAAGACCTGCATTAGAAGCAACAAGCTGCAAGCCATTTGCTGAATTCATTTGCTCTTCATTATTGAAGTGGTTAGCAATATCCTTCTTGCCTTTTTGCCAAGCATTACTTTTGATATTTTTTCTGAACTTATCGAAAATCATTTCGCACTTCTTAAATTAAGAGTAAGACAAGAGCTAGAGTATCATCAGCTCCCCCTTTATGGGGGAGCGGAAGAGCTAAGATTGTGAAGCAATCGAAAGCGATTCTGTGGGGGTTTTTGCATTCTTTCAAAACAACTGATGAAAGATGTTGAAAAGCATGAATAACCCCCACCAAATCGAGCGGCAGCTTCGCCTTGCTCTCTTTGGCTCCCCCATAAAGGAGGAGCGTATTCTAATCCATATCCTACGTTGAATTATAATTATATCTTATGATGTTTAAATTATAATTACTCTCTATTCAAGCCATCTTGCGATTTATCTTTAGATTCAGGCACAAAAAGAGCTTTCACTCTTCCATTTCCGCCATCTTTATTGCTTGTAAGGCCTTTTGCTGCCTCAATTTTACTCTTTCCACTATTGACATCATAGGTAAGACTATCTCCTGTTAATACATTCTTATTTCTGTTGAGAACAACATTGCCATTCATCGTTATCAGACCTTTCTCAACATCATATTCACCTCTTTTACTCTTAGCATTTTCAGTAGGAGTCACTAGAACAACATTACCATCGACTTTGATTTTTGAGATTTTATTATCCGAATCTAAACCAGATGAGCTTGATTCTGAGTTTTCTGTTTTACGATAAAAAACAGTCATAGTATCTGACCTAAGAGTCATTTTACCTTGTTTTGCATCTACTTTGCCTTTGAATATTGCCTTTCCTTCATCTTGAAACACTTCTAGGCTATCTGATGATATTTCAATAGGTTCTTTTGAATTACCAAATGCATTATTCTTCGTTGCAGAATATGAATGATTAAAAGATACAAACATAATTAAAATAGCCAGCACAAAGATTTTAAGCATTAGAAAATTCCATTAATTAAATATTTTAACTCTGACCTTGCCATTGAAAGTTATTTTCTTGCCATGATCAACCACAATGAATGAATTAGCTCTTATTGTTCCCTTCTCTCCCTGCCCTGTAATTGGCATATCACCCTTTATAGTGCCACTATTAAGATCAATAAACGCTCGTTCAGTTCGCATTTCATTACCATTATCATAAAATGCGTTAACATTTCCTATAAGCTCGACTTGTTTTAATTTTATATTCGCATTTGCTTTATCTGCCTTAATGCTCAGCCATGCTCCACTAGAAAGAGTAATGTCAGCTATCGCCTTGCTTAATTCAACTGAGTCTTGATTAATCTGAACCGCACTATCTGCAATAATATTGTATGGCTGATTCTTTGAATCATTACCCTGCAATCTTGGCTTCAACATTTTTGAAGGGCCATCTTCACCTATATTAATATCTGAAAAAACCAGATTAAATCTTTTGTCTTCATTATTTCCCACACTCATGAATATGAGGGATGCAATCATTATGAATGCTAGAAATAATATTGTATATTTGCTAAGCAAAACAAATCTTGAGTGCCTAGAGAAGTTACGAAATAGAACGCTAGTTTCACTTGGTTTTAATGCTCTAAATATGGATGATGTTCTATTTTTCAATATTTTAACCTGTCTCACTAATATTTATTTTTGAATAAAACTCACGAACACCCTCACCTATTCCGTTTTTATTATCCATGATTGCAGTTCCTGCATTTAGTGCAACATCTACACCATAATCTGCAACTATATCTTCCACCACCGAAGGTGTGATGCCAGCAGACGGCACAGGAAGAATTCCTTTAAGTTGCAGGATATTTCTTATTTCACTTTCATCTTGTTTTGAGAAAGGAATATTGCCCCTATGCGAAGGATACAAAACCGCATCAACCCCAGATAATTCCATAAGTTTACCAAGTAAAACAGGATACGACATACCTCCAATAGCACCAGCAAATGCAGGATGAGCAAATATTGGCACGTTAATTTTATCATCTTCAACTAATGATTCGAGAAGTGAAAATCCATGTGTAAAAACATTAAATAACAATGCATTTGCACCTTCAGCAACCAAATTTCTCGCTCTTTCAATTACTTGATGTGCCTTACCCGTTACATTAACTGCATATAAAACTTCTTTGCCACTATGCTTTTTGACTTCTTCAATTACCTTTCGACATTTTTTGAGTCTATCAAGTGTTTTGCACGATTCAATATCACCCAGAACTTCTTCATCTTTTATTATATCAAGACCCGCAAATGCTGCCTCACGAAGTATTGCCGCATGATCATCTGCGCTTAGTCCAAGTGCTGGCTTAAATATCGCCATTATGAAAGGGCGGCCATCAACACCAGTTATCTTGCGTATGCCTTTTGTTCCAAATTTGGCTGAAATTCCAAATGAATCTGGAGTTTTTATCTCTATAACTTTTGCTATTCCAGCAAGAGAGTATTTGCCAAAAATTATAGTTAAAAGGCTTGCTATATTATTCTCGAAGTTATGGAGCGGAAATGCAATAGTTGCAACCTTGCTGCCAGAATCATCCTTCGATATATCAACAACTTGACCTAAATATTCTTTTAAAATTCCTTCTTTGTGCTTCCACTTTTCGTTCCAAGTGCCAGCGGTTTGGCCAATGGCAATAACATCAGCCTGTTTCGCACAGTCTACGTTATTATTAAATTGATATTTAACCTGAATAAATTGCATTTAATGACACTGTTAGTTGATTATTTAATTTGCAGAAAAAGTTTAATACATTAGAACATATCAGACTAGAACCTATCTCACTAATATTTACGGATGCGTTGTTCATCAAATTTTCTTTAATACTAGGAGAAAATTGAATGTCTGTAGCGGGGTCTACAGACGAGATTTTCGACGACGTAGTAATGAAAATTTGATACAACCCGAAGGGACAAGCTGCTTTTTGCACACTACGTCGTTGAAAAACTCGAGAATATTTATAATATTCACATCGTTTTTCGCCTAGTATTGTAGCAAAAATCAGCATTGTCGCATCCTTAAATATTAGTGAGATAGGTTCTATGAAATCAAAACTGAAAAATAACTCAAAATCCACTGAAAATCAGAATAATGCAATATCTGAAAGCTGGGATATATTAAAAACAGTTGTTTACGCTGTAATAATCGCAAGTATTTTCAGGAGCTTCCTATTCGAACCATTTCATATTCCTTCTGGCTCTATGAAAAGTAATTTGCTGGCGGGAGATTACATATTCGTTTCGAAATATTCATATGGTTACAGCAAATATTCCTTCCCATTCTCTCTGCCACTTTTTGAAGGTAGAATAGGAAGCGAAAAGAGACCTGAGCGAGGCGATATAGCGGTTTTTAGACTGCCTAGCAATCCTTCAATATCTTACATTAAAAGAATTATTGGTGTTGCTGGTGATAAAATTCAGATTAAAAATGGTGTTACATATTTGAATGGCAATCCACTCCCGCTAAAATTTGTGGATTATTATATTGATGATGAAACAGGTGATAAGATTGCAAGATATACAGAAATTCTGCCATCTGGAAAAGAATATGTTGTTTTAGATCAAATAAAATCTGATGCTGGCATCAACAGAGGATTTGATGCAGATAATACTGAGGTTTATACCGTTCCTGAAGGCCACTATTTCGCAATGGGCGATAACCGTGATAATTCTACCGATAGTAGATATATAGATATGAGCGGTTCACTTCCTGTGGGGATGGTTCCCGAAGAAAACCTAGTTGGAGAAGCCAAGATTATAGGATTCTCAATCTATGGCTCTGTTAGATTTTGGCAATTTTGGAAGTTACCATTCTCATTTAGAGAAGGCAGATTTTTCAAAGAAATTAATTCATAAGCATTTCTTGCTTGAAGATGTCAGTTAATTGTAGGATAATCACTAAATGATTAGTTTGTTATATGGTTTAACTTTATAATAAATTCTTCGTGACCGTGCGTGCCAATGTTTCAAGTGTTTGTCTTTGGCATATTATCAACGCCAAAGTATAATTAGGAGAAAATAACAATGGCAACAGGTGTGGTGAAGTGGTTTAACCCAACAAAGGGTTATGGTTTTATTAAACCAGATAACAGTGATAAAGACGTTTTCGTTCATATTACAGCAGTTCAAAAAGCAAATATTCATTCTCTTAACGAGGGTGATAAAGTTAGCTTTGAAATTGAAGCAAATAAGGGCAAAGATTCTGCCGTTAATTTAAAAGTTATAAATTAGTATAGCCGGCTGTGTATTGATAATGGCTTATTTAGCCATTATCTTTCACGGTCGTTATTATCTCGCTGTCGAGAATTCTGTGTTTCAAACTGTTTTTGCTTTCTGAAATTCCAGATTATATTTTCTATAATTGAGTCTGTAACTGTTCCATCATTATCGCGCATACTTTCAAGTATTCCTTTGATGAAATCTTCTGTAATTTCTGCATAATTCTTCCATTTTTTGCTTAAAATTATTTTAGTTAGATTATCAATATAATGAACTTTTTGACGACTATCAGAAACAAGCGGAGTAAATGCTAACGCTTGATATATTTGCACCCTATTAGAGAGGATTTTGTCTCCAGCAGCAAAATTATTATAAAACTCCCTCCCTTTATCTAGTGCTTCTCTATTGTGTCTGATTTTATTACCCTCGTAATCTTCTACATTAGCATTTCCACCTAGGCTAATAATAATTCCTGCATATGAATCATGCATAGCTGCGGTTTTGCCCTTATTATCCCTCGCCTCAATATCCGCACCATATTTAAGAAGAATTTTAATTACAGCTTCTTTTGTTTCATTAGGAAAGCCGCCATAATTAATCATTTCGTGCATTAGAATGGTCTTTCCATCTTTATCTCGAGCATCTATATCGGCGCCATTTTGTAAAAGCAGTTCAATTGCAACAACATTCAGTTTTTCTACTGCGTGTATTAAAGGCGTTTTGTCATACCTATCTTTTAAATTAACAGCTACCTTAGCATCAATAAGGGCTTTCATTGCTGCAATGTTACCATTGTTTATGGCGTATACTAGAGCCGTTTGGTCATATTCATCTTTAATAGTTACATCGGCATTATTCGCCAAGAGAACCTTAGTTACAGCTCCCGTTTTAGCAGTGGATGCGGTATTCTTTTCCGAGGCTGCATACATAAGCACCGTTTTACGATAATTATCCTGAGCATTCACATCTGCCTGATTATCTATAAGCAGCTTTACGGCCTTAGCATTTCCATACTCAGCAGCATACATAAGAGCTGTTTTGCCGTATTTATCACTATCATTTACATTAGCATTATTAGCGATAAGTAATTTCATTGCTTCTACATCGCCATGCTTAGCAGCATACATTAAAGCAGTTTTGCCGTCTTCATCTTTGGCATTAACATCAACTTTGTTTGCTATTAAAAAAGCAGTCATTTCAAGATTGCCTGTCTTGACAGCATGAATTAGTGTAGTCTCTTTCTTATTATTAACTGTGTGAATATCCGCATTATTTTTGATGAAAAGTTCAACCATATCTATTCGCTCGCTTCCCACCGCATAGAATACTGGCGTATCACCGTCTTTATCTCTTGCCTCAAGGTCAGCACCCATCTCAATCAGTTTTTGAGCAGTTTTGATGTAGCCATTTTTTACAACATACACCAAAAGAGTATTGCCACCTCCTTCTACATCGGCTGGAGATAACTCATATTCAAATTCAATTTTATGATTTTCTTCACGCTTCCTTCCCCAATTAAGCTTAATACTCTTTTCAAATTTAAAAGTCTGATTAGTAAAGATGATACCTTGCTCTAGAATTTTAAGAAGTTGATTATCAATTTGCTCAATCTCATAAGTGGATTTTTTATAAATATCAATGTTCTCAGCAATCTTAGAAGCGAAGAGCTTAGTTCTTATCTCTACTTCATAATGTTCTTCTTGTGTTGGATGATTGTCTGACATTGCAAGATATAAAAAGATGGTGCTGCTAGGGTGAATCGGACACCCGACCCCGTCATTACCAATGACGTGCTCTACCACTGAGCTATAGCAGCATATTGCTTAGGCCACCTTTTATTATATTACTTGCTTACGCTAGTAAATAACTTTTTTATAAAATCTAGGCCGCTTTTTTAAGCATCTCAAACATTTCGTCTTTTAGAGAGAGTCTATGCTTTTTAAGATTTTCGAGTCTTTCATCAGAGGCAGCTTCTGCGCCACTTTCTATTCTATGGACTGTATGCTCTACTTCGTCATATTCATTAAATAGCCTGCTGAAGTGGCCATCATTCATTTTCATTTCATGAATAAGCTCTTTATATTCTGGAAGTTCTTTTGCAAGGCTATGATTTTCTAACATATATTTTTCTCCTTCGATTTTAGAATTCATCTCAGTCATATAGATTATCTTCAATCTTTTCATCTTGACATATGTCAATGCAGCTTGGAAATAACAGCTTATATATTACTCTTGAAATTATGAACCTTTAATTTTGGAGTTATAAATCAATGAAAAAACTATTATTAGCTTTGCTTGCCACTACGGCAATTTCTTCGCCTGTGCTTGCATCTGACCACAATCCTAAAGCAGGCGACTGGATGATTAGGGGACGCGTTCTTGGAGTTGTTCCGCAAGAAGATAGTAAATTGTCAATCGGTGGCGAAGTTAAAGTTGATAACAGTGTTGTTCCTGAGGTAGATTTTACATATTTCTTTACTCCGAATATCGCCGCAGAATTAATTGCAGCAGTTACCCCACATGATGTTAAAACAGATGGTGGTGTAGATGCTGGCGGTGCATGGCTTCTTCCACCAACACTTACTTTGCAATATCACTTTACCAACTTTGAAGGAATTAAGCCTTATGTTGGCGCTGGTATAAACTATACTCATTTCTTCAGTGAAGATGCAGGAGTTCTAAACAACGTTGATTATGATGATAGTTTTGGCTTTGCATTGCAGGTTGGTGTTGATGTTCCTTTGAAAAACAACTGGTATGTAAACCTCGATGTTAAGAAAGTATATATTGACACAACTGCTAAGTTTAATCCAAGCGGCGTTAGAGCTGATGTAGATATCGATCCATGGCTCATTGGTGCTGGTTTAGCTTATAAGTTTTAGTTGATAACATGAATAATTGTGAAATCATTCCATTTGAATCTGCAAAGGCTTGTTCTGGTAAGTGTTTGGGCGGAGGAAAAATAGGTGGAAATTGCTCAACAGGCGTTCAATCGTCAAAAGTCTGGGTAATTGCTGCCTGTAACGGAATGATTTCACTTTATGAAAAAGGCAAAGATGCTCATCTTGAAGCAATAAAATTTAGAGATGATTATATCATTTCAAACCTTAAGGGCTTTTCTGATGCTCTTGAAGAAATTACTTCCCATAAGAATAACAATCAAATCATAGTGGTTGGCAGTAAGAATGACATATCTTGGATACACACTGCAATTCCTAAAGAACTAGAACGAAATATAGTTGCTGAGATAGAATACCCTCTGCTTCCCGCTTGGTTTAAGGTTGTAAATTTAGACGAGTTAACCAAAACCTTGAGAAGCCTAGTTCACTAATACTCCTCCACATCGCAACTGCCAGATGCAGAGCAGCTTTCACAAACAAAATTCTTTAGTTTTTCGACATCACTCACAATAACCTCGCTGGCATTAGTTTGTATGCCAATAGATTTAAGTTGCTGCTGACTTCTTGAAAGTGTTTCTGGTTTCATTCCAAGATAGGTAGCAAGAATGTTTTTACCTACAGGAATTTGAATTTTAGCAGCTCCATTATCATTATTATCTCCGCAAAGATGTAATATGAAACAACCAAGTCTTTGTGCAGCAGACATTGTACTCATTTGCTCTAGTTTCAGTTGAGCCTGATATGTTCTTTCGTTTAGTAATGACATCACTTTATTTGATAAGTTAGCATCGCTTTCTATAGCTTTTCTCAAAACATCTGATGGAATAACAATAAGCTCTGCATTGTCAGATAAAATCTCTGCCGAGTAAGGATAATTAGCATGGTGAAACAATGCAGCTTCTCCAAATAAATCATTTTTTGAGCATAGCCCTATAATTGTTTCTTTTCCATCAGGGGTTTGCCTGATAAGTTTAACCCATCCAGATTGAATTACATATAGCGCGCTCGCTCCATCACCATGATATACAACTGAATCAGCTCTGGAGATTATACTACTTTTAATGTTATCGAAATAAGGATGCCATGCCTCCCTATGTTCTGTAAAAAGAGGGTGAGTATATAAAACACCAAGATTCTCAATGCTCGTCTTTCTCTGACTCATCTCTCAATTATATAAGTAAGAATCATAAATTTAAAATATTGAATCATATTTTAGGATATATTTTTCATATTGTCATAATATCGCAACATCATTTTTGTATTGTACATGTAAATTAAGCAACGGGATAATAATGACTAATAATTTTGAAACACTTGAAGATTTTATAGCTTTTTTAAAGAAAAATACTCCAGAAGCAATCAATCAACATCTTCTTGAAATAAGTGGCGATGGTGCACCGCTTTATCCCAAAGAGTTAGTCAAAGAATTTTTTATTCCAATAAAAGAAAATTATCCTGAGTTAGATGAAAAATTATTTGCAGCCGCTGAGCTAAGCAAAGATGCAAGAAAAAAGGCAATTGCAGAGGGTAAATTTGAATCCACCTATGACACAGAAGGCAAACTTAACAGACAAGGTTCTTTCTTCTATAGCTTTTTTATTGCAAACAATAATAATCCTCTAGAATCAAAAATTATGGTTCTTCACCGCAAGCCAAAAATTGGAAAAGGGCTGGGTGCAGTTGGTGGGTTGATAGAATCATCAGATAGAACGATAGATCCAGAAAGAGAAATACGTGAGGAACTTGGGGAATTATGCGAAACCGAAGAAGAAAAGTTAACTCTTAAGAAAATTATAGATAAAATAAAACGACAACGAGTTTTTTCATGCCAAGATGATGCTCATGTTATCAATCGAGGATGGGGATTTAGGGTCAAAGCCCATGCTTTTGTTGGATCACCCATCGACCTCAACCAAGACGATATAAAATTTCTGCAAACTTTACCTTCGCGCAATCCTAAAAACACTGAGGAAAGCGAGGTTGCTAAAGCAGAATTAATCATGATTAAAGACATACCCGCTAGAACAGCTGAGTTTTTCTATGGTCACGAAGGATTTTTGCCACCGCTCATGCTTGTTGCGATGCGTGAAGCTGGAATTAAAATCACAGAAGCAAACGACCCCATGAACCTTTATAACGAAGAGCAACTCGGAATCATTGCAAGAAAGATGGATACCACAGTTGAAGTTTTAAGAGCGACCTATCAAGCTGTAAAAGAGCAAGATATAGCTCATTTTACACCAGTTGATATTCAGAAAATAGCCGACTCTTTAAAAACACGAGTCGAAAACCCCGTAATAGATGGTGGTTACCCGCTAAAAGGACAAAGTGTAGAGCCAATTAGATAAGTTTTTTTATATCTCACATTTTTACTCTTTACTGCCAGACGGCACTCTGAAATCTGTTAATTGCCCAATTGTAAATTCTATATTCTTCCAGCTTTTAATTGGCAAAACATACGCGGCGAAAGAGCAAGTGGGAAATTTGTTTGTTAATCTGACAAAGTTTTCATCATCATCATTTGCACACATTCTCATTGCGAAATCATGAATTCCATTGTTGTGACCAACAAGCATTAACTTGTTATAATCATCATCAATTTCTGATAACTCTTTTAATATCTGAGATGCACTAGCAAGATAGAGCTTTCTTGTATATTTCTGATCGAATTCCCAACTATTTGCTTTGATAATTATATCCGCTGTTTCTTTAGTTCTAAATGCCGCCGAGCAAACTAATAGATCAGGTGAGCTATAGTTCTCGCATAAATATGCTGCCAGATTAAGCGAATCAGCCCTACCTTTATCATTTAAAACTCTCTCGAAGTCGTTATCAGGATCTCCAATAACAGCCTTAGCATGTCTTATAATAAAAAGTTTTTTCAATTTTGCTTTCTTTTTTAAATTGCGAAATTATCGTCATGAATACTATAGTTAGTCTAATTAAATACAAACACAAAGTAGCTTGATTGAGCAATATTCTATCCACAGATAATAGTCACATTTTACATGAGTTAGCTGATTCTCCCGCTAGATTTATCAACCGCGAGCTGTCTTGGCTTGCATTCAACAGTAGGGTTATTGAAGAAGCATCTAACCCCAATCACCCTTTATTGGAGCGTGTAAAATTCCTTTCAATCTCTGGCAGCAATCTCGATGAATTTTACATGATCCGCGTTGCAGGCGTGAGAGAGCAAGTTGAAAACGGTGTTAAAACATTAAGCAACGATGGCCTTGCACCGTCTGAGCAACTTCGACTAATAAAGTCAAAAGGCGCAGAACTCATTAGGGAGCAGCAAAGAGTTTGGAACGACCTAAAAAAGCATCTGGCTAAAGAAAAAATTGAAATTGTCGATTCAGAATCCTTAAAATCGCGCGAAAGAGAGCTTTTGCGTTCTTTTTTTCTAACTGATATTTTCCCCGCATTGTCTCCGCTTGCAATTGATCCCGCTCATCCATTTCCATTTTTATCCAATCTATCAATATCTTTGATATTGAAACTAGAAAGCAGGCCAGATTCAAAACACCATTCTAAAAATCAATATATGGTTTTGCCAATTCCTGCGAAATTAGATCGATTTGTTAGAATTCCAAATAGCAAATATAGATTTGTGCTTCTCGAACAGGTTATATTGCTATTTCTTGACATTTTACTCCCCAATTTCGAACTCAAAGAACACGGCATATTTAGAGTTATAAGAGATAGTGAACTAGAAGTTTCAGAAGAGGCAGAGGATTTGCTCAGGCTATTTGAAAAAGCAGTTAAAGAACGCCGTAGAGGAGAGGTAATAAGACTGGGAGTTGGCAGCGGAATGCCTAATGAGCTAAAAAATCTAGTCGAAATACAAATGGGCGTAAAAGATTCTGATGTTGTGGAAATTGACGGCCTTCTGGGTGTTGCTAACCTCTCTGAAATATACAAAATTGAGAGAGAAGACCTAAAATTCCCAACCTATATTCCCAGATTTCCTGAAAGAGTTTTGGATTATGATGGAGACACACTCGCCGCGATAGAAGCGAAAGATATGCTAATTCACCATCCATTCGAGAGCTTCGATGTGGTTGTGCAGTTTTTAAAGCAGGCAGCAAGTGACCCTGATGTTGTTGCAATCAAGCAAACCCTTTATCGAACCACTAGCGAAAAATCGCCTATAGTTCAGGCTCTTAAAGAAGCAGCAGAAGCTGGAAAATCTGTAACCGCCTTAATCGAATTAAAAGCACGATTCGATGAAGAAACCAATATGCAGGTTGCAAGAGAGCTTGAAAAAGCGGGAGCGCAAGTAGTTTACGGCTTTGTTAATCTGAAAACACATACTAAAGTTTCGCTAGTTGTTAAGAAAATAGACGGCAAAATGCGATCATACGTTCACTTTGGAACAGGTAATTATCATCCAATTACAGCAAAAGTTTACACAGATTTATCTTTCTTCACTTGTAACCCAAACTTGTGCAGAGACGCCGCATATCTTTTTAACTACCTTACAGGATACGCCCCTCCGCGAAAATTTAAAAAGGTTACAGTTGCGCCGCTTAACTTAAGAGAAAAGATTATATCACTCATTCAAGAAGAAATTGACTGCGTTAAGTCAGGATCAACAGGCAATATATGGATGAAAATGAATGCTCTGGTTGATTCAGAAGTAATTGATAAACTATATGAAGCATCTCAGGCAGGAGTAAAAATAACTCTAATTGTAAGAGGAATATGTTGCTTACGCCCTCAAATCAAGGGGCTTTCTGATAACATTATCGTAAAAAGTATAGTTGGCAGATTTCTAGAGCACTCAAGAATATATTGTTTCGGCGGCGGAAATAAATTACCATCAAAAAATGCAAAAGTTTTTATATCATCAGCAGATATTATGCCAAGAAACTTTGATAGAAGGGTTGAGATATTGGTTCCTATAGAAAATCCTACAGTTCATGAGCAAATAATTGGGCAGATTATGTTTGCATCCGTTAAAGATGAAAGGCAAAGCTGGGAACTAAACTCAGATGGAACTTATAAAAGACTCAGTAACTACGAGAAATCATTCTCTGCCCATGAATACTTTATGACAAATCCTAGCCTTTCAGGCAGAGGTAAAGCTGGAAAAAGAAAAAGGAAAAATATCAGAAATATTCTCAATCAGTAAATCAATAAAGCATGACAATGACATTTGAACCAAAAGTTATAACAAATATTTTCTCCCACTTAAAAAGAGGCTTTAACTTTAATCAATATGTTTTAGCCGCTTTTGTAATCGCTACATTTATATTTATGTCAAATCCGCAGATAGATATTATTGTGGCAAAAGTTTTTTATGACGAATCACTCGGATTTTTCATTAAAGACAATAAGATAGTTCTATTTTTTTATGAGGGTGTAAACATCATGACAAGAGTCATGATTGTAATGCTTATCGGTCTTTTTGTTATCAGTGCCTTTTATAAAAGAATAAGGCCAAAGTTAATTCTATATTTCATTTTATGTCTAGCAATGGGACCAGGACTCGTTGTTAATACCATATTCAAAAACAATTGGGATAGGGCAAGACCAGCTCAATTAGTTGAATTTGGAGGGGAAAAGGAATTTAGCCCTCCCCTTTTAATTTCTGATCAATGTGAAACTAATTGCTCGTTTGTATCTGGCCACGCCTCAATGGGCTTTTATTTCATAGCTTTTGCAATGCTAATGAGAGGAAATAAAAAGAAACTAGCAATGACAGCATCAATTCTTTTGGGTGCAGTAATTGGCGCAGGCCGAATGGCGCAAGGCGGCCATTTCTTGAGTGACGTTATCTTCTGTGGATTTTTCGTCTATTTTACAACACGCTATCTATATAATTTGTTTTATGGAAGTCGAACGAACTTATTTAGTCATAATAACTGATAAAATATAGACAAATGGCTATTTTTATGGTTCTAAATCACTCTGGTTTTAGACAATCAAATTAATGGATATTTAAAAGCATGATTAAGATAGCGATAAATGGATTTGGAAGAATTGGCCGTTGCGTATTAAGAGCAGTTTACGAAGAAGGATATAACGATATAGAGGTCGTGGCCGTTAATTCCACCATGAATATTGCAGATTCACTCCATGTGTTTAAATATGACTCTGTGCATGGCCGTTATAAGGGTGAAATATCAACCAAGAGTGACTCAATTAATCTTGGCAAAAATGATATAAAATTTATTCAAGAGAGAGACCCAGCAAAAATCGACTGGAAAGCTCTGGGAGCCGATATAGTATTTGAATGCACAGGCAAGTTTACCAAAAAAGCCGATGCTTCAATTCACCTTTCATCTGGTGCGCGCAAGGTTTTAATTTCCGCGCCATCTCCTGATCCTGATATTACAATAGTTTACGGTGTAAATCATGATAAGTTGCAGCCATCTCACAATATTATTTCTGTTGGCTCATGCACAACCAACTGTCTTGCACCTGTTGCAAAGATATTAAACGACTCAATTGGAATCGAACAAGGATTCATGACCACTGTTCATGCTTATACATCTGATCAAAATATCCATGATGGAAGCCACAAAGACAAGCGCAGAGCAAGAGCAGCGGCTCTTTCAATGGTTCCAACCTCAACAGGTGCGGCAAAAGCTCTTGGCGAAGTTTTACCCGAACTTAAAGGAAAACTTGATGGAACAGCTATCAGGGTTCCAATTCCTAACGTTTCTGTGGTTGACTTAACCTTTAATGCCGCGAGAGATACATCAATTCAAGAAGTTAATCAGCTTATGCTTGATGCTTCTTCTAAAGCTCCTCTAAAAGGAGTTTTGAAATATAACACAGAAGAGCTTGTTTCTATCGACTTTAACCACGATACAGCAAGTTCATATTTTGATTCAACCCAAACACAGGTTATTGGCAAAAAGCTCGTCAGAATCGCATCATGGTATGACAACGAATGGGGCTTCTCTTGCCGTATGCTTGATATTGCAAGAATAGTTTAAGATGAAAAAATCAGATATTATATATCCTAAGAATCATAGATTCTCTTCAACTATGAATAATCATGCATTGTCTATGATTCGCAAACAACAAGTTGAAGATATATATATAGCTACTGCCATTATATGCGGGGTTGACAACCCTCCAGAGATAGATTTCATAGCTCTTGGATCTAGCCTTCCACCACATTATAATTATGCAACAAATAAAATTTATCTCTCCCTAAATTATTTCTGCTCAGAAAAGCTAGATTCATTATTAGATACAGATGAGAGAACGGCAATATTCGCGGCATCTGTTCATGAATTAACTCATTACCTCAAACATAGCAAACACTCTGGAAGGCATAATCTAAACAAATACTCTATCCTTAGCAATCTCGGCAAATACTCTATGGGTTACCTTCTTCCCATCGCATACACACTAAATATAATATCTGCTGGTGTTTCTAACAACCTGATTGCACATATAGCTATTCTTTATGGAATGGCAGCATCAAATCTATTAATGAGAACAACGTATCGCTTGAGAGAATTTGAGGCATATGCGGGACAATCAGAAATTGTTGGAGCTGATATAACAGAAAAGATCTATTGCGACCAAGTAGTTGGTGAGTCTGAGCATAAATTAAATGATATCATTACATCTTACATAGACTTAACTGCGAATTATCCTTCCCCTCAAAGGCTATCTAAGTATATCAGAAGTCATTTATCAAATGTCGCAAGCGGAAGAAAGCAACCGATTTTTCCTGATAAAAAATCATATGCAGAAATTGAATCATTTCGTAGGTCTAACAATATGGAAGTCACCAGATGAAATTCACAATATCATGGCTTAAAGAGCATCTTGATACTAATGCAAGTGTTGAAGAGATATGCAAAACTCTAACTGAGATTGGCCTTGAAGTTGAGTCTGTATGCGATAGATCGCTAGATCTTAAAGATTTCGAAGTTGCATATATTAAAGAGGCTAATCAACATCCAAATGCAGATAGACTAAAAGTTTGCAAGGTTGAGACTAAAACTGGTGAAATTCAGGTAGTATGCGGCGCACCAAATGCACGCGCAGGCATTAAGGTAGTTCTTGCAAGACCGGGAATGAAAGTTCCATCATCTGGCATAGTTTTAAAACTGAGCAAAATTCGTGACGTTGAAAGTCAGGGAATGTTATGCTCTGCCGATGAGTTAAACATAGGCTCTGACAGCGATGGAATTCTTGAGTTATCTGATAAAACAAATATTGGTGATTCATTCATAGATGCTTATGGCTTAAACGATGTTACGATTGAAATTGCTATTACTCCTAATCGTGGAGACTGCTTAGGAGTTAGAGGAATTGCACGCGATTTATCCGCAGCAGGCTTAGGAACTTTAAGGCCCCTAAATTATAGTAAGGTTGCTAAGACTTTCGATTCAAAAGTTAAAGTTACAATTCAAGATGATAACTGCCCAATATTTCTTGGCAGACATTTTAAAGGTGTAAAGAATCAAGAAAGCCCTGCTTGGCTCAAAAACCGTCTTACCGCTATTGGATTAAGGCCAATCTCCGCACTAGTTGATATTACAAATTACATTACTTTTGACCTAGCAAGGCCACTTCATGTTTATGATGTAGCCAAACTTGATGGAGATATAGTCGTTCGCGGCTCTGTTGAGGGTGAGAAGATTAATGCTCTTAACGGCAAAGAATATGTTTTGCCAGTTGCCACAACTGTTATAGCTGATTCAGCTAAAGTTCTGGGTATTGGCGGAATTATTGGCAGCGAAAACTCTGGCTGTGATGAAAATACCTCTGAGGTATTTCTTGAAGTTGCACTATTTAACCCATCGAAGATTGCGCGAGAGGGGCGAGATTTACAGATAAATTCAGATGCACGCTATAGATTTGAGCGCAATGTCGATAACGCATTTGTTTATGAGGCTGTTGAAATTGCTTCACGAATGATTATTGATATTTGTGGAGGGGAAGCCTCTGAAGTTGTAGTTTCAGGCTCTAATGAAGATAAACCAAGAGAGATTAAATTTAATCTAGGCAACATAGAAAGGCTCACATCTATTGCGATTCAAGAGTTGCATGCTATTGATATTTTAACAAAGCTCGGCTTTATCTGCACTAAAACAGATGCAAAATCTTACAATCTTATAATTCCTTCATGGAGAAAAGATATTGAAGGTGAGGCAGATGTAGTTGAAGAGATTGCAAGAATCTATGGATATGACAAAATTCCATCTATTCCCGTTGTTAAATCAATAACTTCAGGAAGGCAGAATGCCTCAACAACTTATAACAAATCATCTATCGCAAGAAATACTCTTGCTGGCAGAGGAATGATTGAATGCTGCACTTTCTCATTTGTTAAAGAATCAAAGGCCGCCCTATTTTCAGAGATAAAAAATTCTTTGAAGATTGCCAACCCAATAAGCTCAGAGCTTAATTATATGCGACCTTCACTTTTGATTAATTTGCTTGATGCTGTTGCCAAAAACTCAAACTTTGGCAATTACAATCTTTCTCTATTTGAAGTTGCCAGCGTGTTTAATGATGTTACTCCTGAGGCTCAAAAACGCTCAGCGGGTGGGATAAGAACAGGTGATGATTCTGAAAAAGGCTTTCACAAATCACGCAGTTTTGATGTGTTCGATGTTAAAGCAGATGCAATTGCAGTTCTAGAATCTCTTGGCCTTAATGCTGATAAAATAGACTCAGTCAGAAATGCTCCGCACTATTACCATCCATCAAAATCAGCAGCTTTAATGCTTGGAAGTAAAATGTTACTTGGCTATTTCGGAGAGATTCATCCCAAGATATTGAAAGAGATGGATATTGCAAAACCCGTGTTTGCCTTTGAAATATTCCTTAGTGCAGTTCCTGATAGCAAGGCAAAATCTTCTGCAAAACCTGCACTTGAGATTTCACAATTTCCGATAGTTCATCGAGACTTCGCATTTGTTGTTGATGAAGCACTTGAATCGGCAAGCGTTATAAAATCAGTGATGGCTTCTGATAAAGAACACATTATCTCGGCAAATATCTTCGATATATTCAAAGCAAAAGATTCAAATGACTCTTCAAAATCAATCGCGGTTAGTGTTCAACTCAAACCAAAAGATAAAACTTTTACAGATGAAGAAATAACCGCCATTAGCAATAAGGTCATAAATAAAGTGGTAACTGATCACAATGCTAAACTTAGGGGTTAGGGGTTTTGAGCAATAATATTTCAAGAATTTTAGTGAGCAATGATGATGGAATTAATGCATCAGGCATTAAAGTTCTTGAGAAAATTGCCAAGAAACTATCTGATGATGTGTGGGTTGTAGCACCTGAATCCGAGCAAAGCGGGGTTTCGCACTCACTTACAATGCACATGCCGCTTAGAATCAGGAAGCTATCTGCTAAAAAATTTGCTGTTAGTGGCACTCCCACCGATTCGATATTACTTGCAGTAAAAAAGGTAATGGAGAAAAGCCGAAAGAAGCCATCCTTAGTTCTTTCTGGCATCAATAGAGGCTCAAATCTAGGGGAAGATGTCACCTACTCAGGAACAGTCGCGGCAGCAATAGAAGCAACCCTTCTTGGCATTCCCGCCGTTGCAATAAGCCAGTGTTATAGTAATGGAGACGCCGTAAAATGGCACACCGCAGAACACTTTATTCCCAGTATAATCAAAAAACTAATGTCAGAATCTTGGGGAGATAAAAACACTCTAATAAACATTAACATTCCAAACAGAGAGCCTTCAGAGGTTTTAGGAATTAGAGTAGTTCCTCAAGGAATTAGAATGATAGGCGATAAAGTTACCGAGCGCGAAGACCCAAAAGGAAGAAAATATTACTGGATAGGCTCTGCATCATGGTGGGATAATAAAGGATCAGAAGGAAGTGATATAGAAACCTCCGCCGCAGGTTACATAACTATCACACCCCTTCACATAGATTTAACTAACCACAACGCACTTTCATCTCTAGAAAAATCTCTAAATTCTAACTTTTAGATAAGCCAGTTAAATCCTTTACACTTTCTAATCTTAGGATTTGGGCGTTATAACTTCTGGATTGTTGGATTCGCTCTACATGCGTGTTATTTATCACGCCGTCTTCAACCATTCCTGATAATATGGTTGAGAGAATTTCCTCCCCATTTTCCATATCTTGCCATTTTACATGGTTTACAATTTTGCCAAGATTTCCAACGTAATCAACCCACTGGCGCGTATCTGTGGAATGAAGTGAGTTAAACGCAAGTAAGGTGTAGATATCCTCTTTACTAGCAGGAATGAAAAGCCCATTAGCAAAATTATCATATGTAGCCATGCCAGATTTTATATCGTAATAGCCTTTTTGCTCAACATCATAATATACAGGCAAAGAAGCATCATTTGCATACACCCTGACATTTGCCCCACGCTTTACAAGAAACCTAGTGAATTCTTGACTATTATAGGCAACTGCAAGAGAGAGAGCAGTACTGCCTAGCGGACTTCTCGCCTCCATATCAGCACCTTGTTTTATGCATTCAACGCCAGTTTTGACTAATTTATACCATGCACATGATAATAGAGGTGTTAAGTAATTATCTTTATCTCTGGCGGTTTGGCAAACCCCCTGTTTTACGATGTAATATAGTGCTTCGTCATCTCCTGTGTGAAGCCTTTTGTAAAACTCAATTGTTCTGAGTCTTACTTCCTCACTAACCTCTATATCAAGTGGGAAATATACCGTAGGTTTTGGCATAATAATATTCATTATTTTGGCTCTAGCCAGATGCAGTCTTTATGGTTAAAGCCATATTCATCTTGCATTTTTTGAATTGTTTTTTCATCGGGCTTTCCCCTACCCCACGCTAAAACTGCACCATGTTCGTTTGGGTCAAAATATTCTTCTTGATAGGCTTTTTTGAACTTCTCTATATCGCTCGCCCTAACTGCGACATAAACATATTGAATCACTCCCTCTTCATTTTCACCAGATATGAAAAAGACACAGGCAGTCTTATCGATTAAATGCTTCTGAGAAAAAGAAAGGTTATTGCCTGAATTCATTTATTAGAGGCTTTTTGGAGCATCTACTTTTTTATCAGAATTCTCAAATAGAGCACCAAATATATTTTTAACTGCTGATAACGGATTTACACTTCTATCACCATAATCATTACCTTTATCTGCATTAGAGTGTATCAAATGCTTTACAGCTGCGCCCAATTCCATATTCTTTTCATTCATGGTTCTGATGGTTGCAACTGAAAATGCTGCGCCTATAAAGGTTGCTGCAGTTGCAAAGAAATCATCGAATATGGCCGTTGCAGCTGTTACAGCCGCAAAAATTCCGCCTAACCCTAGAATTCTAGATTTTTTTCCAACAAAACTCGGAGATTTCTTGCCATCACTTTCTTTATCATCACTCATAAGCACTCCCGCGCTATAATTTTCTTTTCACTATATCATAGTAACACAAGAATATAACAAATTTATTACAACAACACAAATTTTAATTACTAAATAGCGGTAATGTAAGGCAAATCATAGATGAAATTAGAATTGCAAAGAATGTAAGCATCATTCCAGAAACTCTATATCTAATAGATTGTTTATTAATTCCAGTAAGTTCTGCTTTTAATATGCCATATAGATGAAGAAGCCTTCCAACAACCAGCATTGCGCCTAGTAAGCATATATAAACTTTATCAACCCCTTGCATTTCAGCAAGTAAAATTAAAACAAGAGCTATTGGAACATATTCTGCAAAGTTTGCATGAGCGCGCACTGGCCTTAAAAATTCTTCGTTATCTTTAGTGCCAATTGCAATTCCAGCTTTTCTTCTAGTTTTGATAACGTTAATGCTTAAGGCAAAATATATTATCCCTAAAATTCCTGCAAATATAGGCGTTATCATATAGTGAAACCTTTTCATCACTTCAAAATAAGAAATATTCTAATAAAAAGTTATAGCTAATCTATTTTATAATGCAAATATATTGGTTTTAAACCTTGGGAACGTGCCCTTGCTTCATATTTTGTGCCTATCCAATAAGTTGGAGGTTGGAAAGGATTATCAACAGTTCGTAAATCTGGAATAAAATCGTGCCTCGCAGACATTATATTCAAAATCCACTTAGAATAGTCTTCATGATCGGTTGCTATAACTAAATTTGCATTATGCTTCATTTTAGGTCTAAGCATATCAAGAGTTTGCTGATTGATTAATCGCTTTTTATGATGCCTCTTCTTCGGCCATGGATCAGGAAAAAGTATAAAAACCCAATCAAGAGATTTATCGGGAAAATCTTCAATAATCTCTCTAAAATCTCCATTATGAATCATAACGTTTGAGAGAGATTTCTCTTTAATTAACTTAACGGTCGCTGCCACTCCGTCAAGATATGGCTCTGAGCCTATTAATATCGCATCTTTATTATTCTCAGCAAGCCCTGCAAGATTATCGCCCATGCCTGAGCCAATTTCTAAGAATAACTCTTTGTCCGTATAGCTACCTTTGAAAAAATCATTTGAGTATGCGTATTCTTTCTTTGCAGATTCAAGAGCTCGTGCCTTTTCTGCTCCAAATGCTCTGCCTTTTTTTCTGCCGTAAGAACGCAAGTATCCTTTGTTTTGCTCTATTTTTTCCATGTAATAAAACATTCTGTTTACATAATTTTCTATATAAATTAATAATACGCTCATTATGACAATAAAAATCGACAATATTGAACTGGAAAATAATGTTTTGCTTGCTCCTATGTCGGGAGTGACCGATTTACCATTTAGAAGGCTAGTAAAACAATTCGGTGCAGGATTAGTAGTTTCAGAGATGATTGCAAGTCGTGCAATGATTATGGAGACCAGAGAATCCTTGCTCAAAGCAAAGCATACCCCTGAAGAGTTTCCTATGTCAGTTCAAATTGCAGGATGCGAACCAGATGTGATGGCCGAAGCTGCAAAGCTCAATGAAGATAGAGGCGCATCGATAATTGATATTAATTTTGGTTGCCCAGTAAAGAAAGTTGTTAATGGATATGCTGGTTCGGCTCTTCTGAGAGATGAGCCTCTGGCCGTTAAAATTCTTGAGGCAGTTGCAAAGGCTGTAAAAATTCCCGTAACTTTAAAAATGCGAATGGGTTGGGATCATTCAAATCTCAATGCACCCATAATTGCTAAAGCTGCTGAAGATGTTGGAATTAAAATGATTACAGTTCATGGCAGAACCAGATGCCAGATGTATAATGGCAAAGCCGACTGGAAATTTATTAGAAGGGTAAAAGAAAGCGTTAATCTTCCTGTTATTGCCAATGGAGATATAAACACATTTGACGATGTTGTTCAGGCTCTTGCTGATTCTGGAGCAGATGGCGTTATGATTGGGCGCGGCGCGTATGGCAAGCCTTGGTTTTTAAAACAGGTTGCTGAGTTTTTATCATCAGGTGAGATAATCTCTGAACCTCCACTTGATGAACAAAAAAGTATATTACTAAATCATTATGACGACATGCTAGATCATTACGGACAAGACGTGGGTGTAAGATTTGCGAGAAAACACATCGGTTGGTATACGTCTGGGTTATATGATTCTGCAAGATTTAGAAATGAAATTAATAAAGTTTCAGATCCACAGGAAGTAAAACAGAAAATAAGCGACTTTTATAACAATATCTTAGATAAAGGCAAACAAACACATGATGACGGTCAAAACATACATTGATAAAAGCCCAATCAATGGTGTAGGAATTTATGCAGCTGAACCAATCGCAAAGGGAACAGAAATTTGGAGATTTCAAGAAGGTCTTGATATTAAAATTCCGTTATCTAGGCTTCAGAGTTTTCCTGATTTAGCACAAAACTTTCTTCGTAAATATGGTTACCACTCATTTATGACTGAAGGATATTGCGTTTTAGAATTCGATCACGGCAGATTTATGAATCATAGTGATACACCCAACACAGATTTCACCAGAGAAGATTTTGGCTATACCCTAAGAGACATTGCGGCTGGCGAAGAGCTTACCTGTAACTATAGCGAGTTTTGCACTGACATTGAATTTGTCGACTAGATGTACTGTTAGCTAATTATTTGAGACAAACAATTAACGAACAGTGCCTAAAAATCTTTAGAATTCTTTTCTTGAGCTAAGTGCGGCAGAGAGAGTTCCTTCATCAAGGTAATCAAGCTCTCCACCCATTGGAATGCCTTGCGCGAGCCTTGTAATTTTAACAGTTAACTCACTTAGCATATTTGTGATGTAATGAGCAGTTGCCTGCCCTTCAACGGTAGAGTTAGTAGCAATGATAACCTCAATAACACCATCTTGTATTACACGCTTATAAAGCTCATCAAGTCTTATGTCGGATGGTGTTCTGCCATCAATTGCTGAGAGAGTTCCACCAAGAACATGATAGCTACCTTTATAACAGTGGCTTCTTTCCATAGCCCAAAGATCAGGCAGATCTTCAACCACGCATATTAGTGTTTTATCTCTTGTTTCATCTGCACAAACTGAGCAAGGATTATAAACATCAAGGTTTCCGCATTTTTTACACTGAACAATCTTCTCCGCAGTTTCTTTTAATGAATCTGCAAGCGGAAGCATAATTTTTTCTCGGTTTCTGATAAGATGCAAAGCTAGCCTTCTTCCCGAGCGTTTGCCAAGACCTGGAAGTTTTGAAATTATTTCAACTAACTTTTCAATCTCATTATTCTGAGCGAAAGTATTGCCAAGAACATTACTATAACTATTCATCAAAATGGCAATTTAATCCCAGGTGGAAGTGCCAAACCACCCGTTAGAGAGCTGACTTGATTGTTATATTCATCTTCAACTTTTGACTTAGCATCATTAAATGCAGCAATAAGTAGGTCTTCAACCACTCTTAAATCTTCTGAAAAAGAGGCTGTATCCGAGAAGTTCTTATCATCAATCATGATTTTTTTTACTTCACCCTTGCCAGTAAGAACGACCTTCACCATTCCACCACCTGACTTTCCTTCAATTTCCATATCAGCCATTTTATCTTGAAGCCCAGCAAGTTTGTTTTGCATATCTTGCACTTGCTTCATCATTTTTTGGATATTCATTGTTATCTTCCCCTAATCTAAAATAGTTATTTCTTCTACCACCGCGCCAGCAAATTTCTCAAGAGTCTTTTTCACAAGAGTAATCTGCATTACTTCTGATTTTCGTTGATTTATAATTTCAGCTTCAATTTCTGCAATAGTTTTATTTTGAGATTCTTTGCTGCTTATAATAAAAACCCATCTTTGTTTTGTCCATGAATTGAGTTTTTTTGTTATATTGCCAATAAAATCATCTGGAAGGTTGCTAGAAACAGATACCTCAACTTTGCCCAGCTCATAGTTTACTGGCCTTACTTCTGATTTAAGTAAGTTATATAAAAGCGGCTCGTTGTTCAAAGAAAACAGTTCGACCATTTCTGAAAAATCTTTTGGTTCGTTATCGTTCAGAACTAACTCTGCCGAGTTACTGCTAACGCTTAAGTCTTGCTTTGCTAATTGATTTTGGCCTAGAGCATTTAATGATGCGCTGGTCTCAAAGTTGCTATCAGTATGTGATTGGGTTCTTGATGATGATTGCGACATAATAGATTCTATGCTCGCAAGCAAACCAGAACCAGACATATCGCTAGAAGGCCTTTGTTGCGCGGCTTGCGGAGTTGCGGATTGAGAATACTCAGATTCACCACTTTGAGCTTTTCTAACCAACTCAGCAGGGCTTGGAAGCCCCGCCATATAGCACAATCTGATTATAATCATCTCACCTGCACCAACAGAGCTTGGTGAGTTCTTAATTTCAGAATATCCCTTAAGCATAGCCTGATAGATTCTGCTTAGTTCTCCCATTCCTATTTTATCAGCTAGTTGCTTTGCTTCTCTTCTCTCGCTTTCGGGAAGGGTTACGTCATCTGCTAATGATGGAAGAATTTTAATTCTTGATACAAAATTTATAGCGTCCATAAGTTCTGAAATTAAAGCTGCAACTTCAAAACCATCATTGATGTATTTCGAATAAAGAGAAAGTGCGCTATCCGCTTTACCAGCAAGAATCTCCGTAATCAGGGAATAAATTCTTGTTTTATCAGCAATTCCTAGCATTTCTCTGACCTGCTCAGGATTAAGCGAGTCACCGCAGATAGCAATTGCCTGATCTAGAAGTGATAAAGAGTCTCTCACAGAGCCTTCTGACGCCCTAGAAATCAGCGCAAGAGACGTTTCATCAGTTTCTATATTCTCTTTGTTGCAAATATTTTGAAGGTGATTAGAAAGAACCGCAGTTTCAACCCTTTTAAGATCAAATTTCTGACAACGTGAGAGTATTGTTATAGGAATTTTCCTAAGCTCTGTTGTTGCAAACACAAATTTCACATGAGCTGGTGGTTCTTCTAGGGTTTTTAAAAGTGCATTAAATGCCTGAGTTGAAAGCATATGCACCTCGTCGATGATATAAACTTTATATCTTGCAGCTACTGGAAGATATTGAACATTATCTATAAGTTCCCTTATATCACCTACTCCTGTTCTTGAAGCGGCATCCATCTCTAAAACATCAAGGTTTCTATCTTCCGAGATGCTTATACATTGCTCGCAAACACCACAAGGATTAACCGTAACCCCAGTTTCGCAGTTAAGAGAGCGGGCAATAATTCTTGCGGATGTTGTTTTTCCAACCCCCCTAATGCCCGTTAAAAGAAAGGCATGAGCTATTCTTCCGCTATCTATCGAGTTAGTGATTGTACGAACCAAAACATCCTGCCCGATTAGCTCAGACAGTAACTTGGGTCTGTATTTTCTTGCTAAAACTCTGTATTGATTCATGGCCCTAGTCTAATCATTATGGTGGCAAAACGGCGACCCGCTTAAAATCCGTTACGGCTGCTACATTTCTGTCCTGACCGAGTTAGCGGCAAAAACGTCCGCCGTTTGCCAAGTGATATAATGGATATTATGCGCCACTTCTGCAAGATATAAATTTACAGAGCGCCAAATTTTCTTACTCGCCCTGAATATTCTTTTATTGCTTTGATAAACTCTGCCTCATCAAAATCAGGCCATAGGGTATTTGTGAAGTAAAACTCTGAATATGCCGCCTGCCACAATAAGAAGTTGCTTATTCTAAGTTCGCCAGCAGTTCTTATAAGTAAATCTGGATCTGGAATATCTGAAGTATAGAGTAATCTGGAGATGCTTTCTTCAGAGATTGAATCAGGCTCAAGCACACCATCTACGGCCATTTTTGCAATGCTTTTCACTGCGCTTGTTATTTCCTGCCGTCCACCATAGCTAAGTGCAACAATAACCGTTATCGCACTGTTATCTTTTGTCTTTTCTTCTGCTAATTTGATTTGTCTTACAAGATCGGCATCTATTCTTGATAAGTCACCGATTATTCTTACTTTAACGTTATTTTGGTGCAGTCTATCAATTTCATTTTCCAGATAAAATTTCATTATCGACATTAATTCAGATACTTCTGATTCTGGTCGCTTCCAGTTTTCTGAAGAAAACGCATATAATGTTAAATATGGAATTTTGAACTTAATGCATGACTCAACCAACTTAGCAGCAGTTTCTGCGCCCGCTTTGTGGCCGCTAGTTCTTGATTTTCCCTGAGATTTTGCCCACCTTCCATTGCCATCCATTATCACGGCAACATGACTCGGAAGGCTTTCAAACCCAGTCTGATCAAGGTTTATTATTTTCTTCTTTTTGAAAAAGAGCATGGCTTTTAATTAATTGTGAAAGCATGTTTTTTCATACTCCAAGTTCTACCGCAACAGATTTCTTTTTTATATCAATTCATATTGTTAACAAGCCATACACAGTGCTTTTGTTTCAATAAGTTGAGCTTGATTAAAGGCCTTTTTCCTACGAGTTCTTTTGATTCTATCAGGTATGTTTGCCTTCCTTTTTCGAATTTCTTTTGCACCAATCTTTGCTATTTCACACATTAAATATCCTGAATCGATAGCTTTTTGAGCTTCTTTTCTTATAAAATCTGGAGAAAAACCTGCATAATCACATGCATTTGTAAGACTTTCTGAATTGCCAAGCAGCCAGTTTCTAGCTTTATTTCGCTCAACCACTTCTGAAGTTCGGTTAGATCTTGAGCATGCATCAGAAAATGCTTGTAATATGACCGCTCTCCACATTGCCTTTTCTGGATTATAACCCTCAGATTGATTATTAAACATAGAGTATTCGGAGAGATTATCTGAGCCTGAATCCCCTCCGATTATCACTCCTGAGTAACTTTCACTTGAAGCAGATTGGAAACATCTCAAGTTATCCATATTCTCGTTGTTTTTATCCACATTGCGCTCTGAAACATTGCTGTTTTCTGATATACCGTAGAAGTCGTTCATGTTATCTCCCTGTTTTTAATTGAGATTAGCTTTTTAGCTATATAATTAATCGCTAGTTTATAAGATAAATCTGACATATGCAATTGGGAAGTGGAAATATCACACAACCATTAATATATATATAATTTAAAAAGATGCTTCCTGAAAAGATAACGAGCTTTAGAATAGCCAAGAACTATTATGGGGTTTTAATATGGCATACTATAAGTTTTCCACAAAGCGCGGCAGACCGAGAAAAATCTTAGATTGCAGCCAGAATAATCACGATAACGGCACACCTGAATTGCAAAGGAAAATTATAGAATTACAAACTAAAGAGCCAATTGATTTATTATTAGAAAAAAGACTCATATCAAATGATGAGCATAGGGCTGCTATGCATTTTCGCTGGCTATACACTCTAAGATATGGAATTCCTAGTGTTAGAGCAATCGATACAACCAGAATTTACGGCATAGATAGAAAATTAAATGATGAAGAATGGCTAACAAAACGAGAGGAAGAATATAAAGAGGCAACAGAAATTCTTAAAAAGGCAAATTCATTATCCAAAGTTATTAACATAGTTATCCACAATGCTTTTCCAGATTATCTTAAACCGCAAATGAATATGAAGATAAATAAAACCGCACTCAAAAACGAGAAAAGCCTTCTCTTATTAAAAGAAGGCCTTTCAAGTCTCGCTGATAACTGGTTTTAACCGATAATTATATCGCTTGCAGATATTGAAGTTATGGCAGTCATGGTAATTACTCCTGATGCTGTTGTTATTGCTCCGCCAGAAAAAGCCGAAACTGCTGCTGATGCACTTGCAAATAAATCGCTGCTAAATTGTAATTTGTCTGTTCCACTTACAAAATCAGCAATTGTATCTGTACCATGATTTAAGCGGAAAACGAATGTGTCAATGCCAGCACCGCCTTCTAAATAATCATTGCCTCTATCGCCATACAAAACGTCGTTTCCATCACCGCCGTATAAGAAGTCATTATCTTGGCCGCCATATATCGTGTCATTTCCTAAGTCACCATATGCAGTATCAGAACCAACATCCGCATAAATCAAATCATCATCTCTGCCGCCTCTAACTAGGTCTGCACCCTGCCCACCTCTGACAGTGTCGTTTCCTAAATCACCAAATACGCTATCTGCGCCAGCATTGCCGTTCAGGAAATCGTTTCCTTGCCCACCTCTTAATGAGTCAGAGCCATTGCCACCTAGAATCGAATCATCTCCAGAATTTCCATTTATGCTATCATTACCATCTCCAGCATTTACTGTGTCATTTCCAGCTAGAGCCTGAATATTATCATCTCCAGATGTACCAGTGATATTGTCAGATGAGGTGCTAGCGGTTGTTCCAGTTGATGGATTTGAAGTAGATCCTCCCCCAGTTGTAATAACATTGCTTTCACTCAACACAACTTCACCTGGCATTCCCGCTACAACTATATTTAATCCATTCCCTTGAATTTGAACATTGCTACCATTACTATTGGTTACAAAGATCAGCTGCGAATAGCTAACTCCTGCCGCAGATATATCTATAACATCTCCATCTACAGAGCTAAAATCAAGTATTGCCCCAGAAAGAACTCCTGTCAGAGTTGTTGCAGGAGAGCCTGCAAAGACAAACCTATCTGCACCATCTCCACCCACCAAAACTGCGGCAGATGGAAGCCCTGAAACGGTTCCAGCAGATAAGGTGTCATTTCCACCAAATCCGAATATGTAGTTTGTGGTTTGTTCAGCGGTAATATTATCGGCACCGCTTGTTCCATCTATCCCCTTTGTTGGAACTGAGAATCCTGCCACAGTAGTGTTAAATGTATAGCTATTAACTGATGATGGAGCAGTAAGGCTCAAACCCAAAGTGCTTCTGGTGCTTTGCTCTATAACGTTAGACATATTTATTTCCTCATATTTTGATTATTGTAATTTTTTTGCAATTTCAGTAGCTGAGTAAGTGAAAATCGCTGAAGCCCCCGCCCTTTTGATTGATAAAAGGCTTTCTAGCATTACTTTCTCAAAATCAAGCCAGCCATTTAATGCGGCCGCCTTTAACATCGCATATTCCCCGCTCACCTGATAGGCTAATACTGGTATTTTATAAGCATTTGAGATTTCAGATATTATATCCAAATAAGCCATTGCTGGCTTAATCATTATCATATCTGCGCCTTCCGAGATATCTTGTTCGACTTCTCTAAATGCTTCTTTTATATTTGCGGGATCCATCTGATAATCATGCTTGCCTGAAGACTTAAGTGCAGACTTTGAACCAACAGCATCTCTGAATGGGCCGTAAAATGCAGAGGCGTATTTAACTGCGTAAGAGAGAATTTTTACATTTTGCAGGCTTTTGGAATCAAGAGACTCCCTGATTCTTCCAACCCTAAAATCCATCATATCAGATGGTGCAATTATATCAGCCCCAGCAACAGCCTGATTAATTGCCTGCATACACAAAATTTCTACGGTTTCATCATTCAAAACTCGATCGTTATGCAAAATTCCATCATGCCCATGCGAAGTGTAAGGATCAAGCGCAACGTCAGCAATTAAACCAATTCCATCAACTTTTGTCTTTAATTCTGCAAGTGCGCGACACACTAAATTATTAGGGTTTAATGCTTCGCTTCCAAATTCATCTTTTAATTCTGGTTTTGTAACAGGAAAAATTGCAACCGCTGGAATGCCTACATCTCTTGTTTTCTTAACTTCATCGACCAATTTATCTATAGAATATCTATACACATCTGGCATAGAGTCTATCTTATCGGTAACTCCCTTACCATCTACAACAAAAAATGGCTGGATAAGATCTTTACAAGAAACAACTGTCTCAGAAAGCATCTCGCGCAGCCATTTTTCGCTACGATTACGCCTTAGTCTAATATTATTCAATTTCAAAATCCGTATCTATTGGCTATGCAACTTCGCTTTCAATCCACTCAACAATTTTGGCTTTTGGCATTGCACCAACTTTAGTTGCAACTGCCTTGCCGCCCTTAAACAACATTAAGGTTGGGATTCCTCTAACCCCAAAATTTGTTGGAGTATCAGGATTTTCATCAATATTGATTTTCACAACCTTAACTTTGCTTGCCATTTCTTTTGAAATTTCATCAACTATAGGAGAAAGCTGACGACAAGGGCCGCACCATTCCGCCCAAAAATCAACCAATACTGGCTGATCAGATTGAACAACTTCCTTATCAAAATCACTATCATTTATACTATGCGCCATATCAAACCCTCTTAGTTCAGTTTATAGCGCGACTTTACACCCCAAAAAATGCCATATCAAATAAAAAAAACTAGGCACTGTTATCAATATTGTTTTGAGGCAAATATGATAATTATAATCTCTCTTGCATTTGCTTTCTAAGCACCTCATTGATAAGAATATTATATCCTTTTTGAGAACGCAACCACTCAACAATATCCGCATCAAGGCGAACAGTGACAGGCTTCTTGGGATTCAATGACTTTGGCCTACCTACACGCCCTTCTTCTAATGCTTTGAAAAACGCATCTGGTAAAATATCTCGAGCAGGGCGAAAACTTGCATTTACTAACTCTTTATCTGTTAGTGCTGGTGAGTCATCTTCATCTAGCAAAACTCGAGTGCCATCTTCATACCGCACATACTCTTCTTTGCCTGTGTGCTTATTATTCGTCATAACGTGCTCTTTCTTTGTTATTGGCCTTACGAAAACTGATAATACGCATCAGATCATTTCTAACTGTAAACACAACCTGATATAGCCTACCCTCTAATGGTACAAATGCTATAAATCTTTCTTCTCCATAGTTAAATCGCGTGTCTTTTTCTACTTTTGCAAGATTCCAATCGCACTCAACTATGCGCTCAAAGCTAATATTGTGTTTTGCAATATTTATATCATTTTTTACAGAATCAAAATCAATTCTCATATATCTTATTTGTACATACAAAAAATATTTTTGTCAATACATAAACTATAGCAGGTTAATCGCGAGCTATCACATATCATTAAGCATAGTAAAAACTATTCAGCCTTGTTAGCCTGCTTAACCGTAATCTGCAAACCGAGTGCAGATAAGACTTTGAGAATTGTTCCAAATTCAGGATTACCATCACCCGAAAGAGCGCGGTAAAGGTTTTCTCGGTTTAATCCAGTACGATTCGCAACATCGCTCATGCCTCGAGCACGTGCTACCACACCAAGTGCATGCGCTATGAAAATAGGATCGTCTCCCGCCTCTTCAAAGCATGCTTCAAGGTAAGCGGCTATATGCTCTTCAGTTTTAAGATGTTTTGCGGAATCCCATTCTTTGAGTTCAAGAGCCATACTTTTAATCCTCCAATTGTTCGTAAAGTTCCTTAGCGCGTTTAATATCTCTTGACTGCGAACCTTTATCGCCACCAATAAGCAACACGACTATCTCACACTTACGTTTCACAAAGTAAATTCTATAGCCCGGACCATAAAAAATTCGCATTTCAGAAATACCACCACCAACTGAGCGAATATCTCCAAGATTTCCCAGTTTAGCACGGTCTATCCTTGCTAGTAGTTTATTTTTTGCTTTCAAATCTACAAGATTTTCAATCCAATCATCAAACTCATTGGTTGTAACAACTCTAAACATACGTATATTGTAGTTTATAAACCACAATATGTCAAATGAGATTCAAATCTAAATAAATAGGACAAATCAACTAAGCAGCTTTTTTCACAAGAAATTCTAAAACATCTTGCACTGCTGAATTGGTATCAATCTTTTTGATAGCAGCAATTTCACCAGCAAAGCGATTAAGAGCTGATTCGTAGATAACCCTTTCACTGTAAGAACGCTCAGGATGATCAACGTTTCTGTGAAGATCTCTAACCACTTCTGCTATATAAGCAATATTTCCAGAATTGATTTTTGATTCATATTCTTGAGCTCGTTTGCTCCACATGCCGCGACTGATTTTTGCTTTTTTCTTCAAAATAACAAAAGCCTTTTTAATATCATCATCATTGCTTAGTGAACGTAAACCAGCAATTTTCGCCCTAGAGACAGGAACTCTGAGAGTCATTTTATCTTTTTCGAAAAAAATCACATATAAACTAAGCTCATGCCCAGCAATACTTTGTTTTTCGACTCCCATAATTTTACCCACACCGTGTGTAGGATAAACAACATAATCATCTAGCTTGAATTCTGTATTTGATGACATTAAAAAACCTCTTAATGCGTTACTAAAAACTCACACACAAAAAAAACACATGAAAAATTGCATATATTCTGTGTCGCAAATATATCTCATGTGTAGATATGTTGTTACAATATCATAAAATTTACCTATAATAAACAGAAAATTTGCGTAAAACTTTATGAAATATTATGAATTTTTTAATACATTGGGGAAAAATGGCTATAACTAAGGCATACAGGTTGTTTTTTGTTTTGTGCATAACTGTATTATTAACAGGATGCTCAATGCTACCCAATTGGCTAGGCGAAAGAGAAGAAGAAGCCCTATCAGGAAACAGGCTGAATGTTTTACCATCTGAAACAACCGTTAAGCCTGACTTAGAGGGTGCAACTACATCGGTCAGTGCTGAGTCTGACAAGCTACACTGGATACAGGCAATAAGCTCGTCAACAGACATGGGAAACTTTAAGCTAGAAAGCAAATTTGATTCAATAGATTATGCATCAATAGGCTCTGGCAATGATTGGCAAACACCACTTAATGTTTCACCCGTTGCAAGCGAAACAACAATATATGCAATGGATTCTAAAGGATTTGTTTCAGCTCATAAGATATCAGATGTTGATAGCAAAATATGGCAAACCTCAATTTCAAAAGCAGCTAGGAAATCTAATATCCCAGGTGGAGGGCTTGCAATCGGCGCAGAAAATCTTTACGCAATCACAGGTTCTGGAGAATTTGCATCAATCTCACTAGCTGATGGAAAGGTTGCATTTAGCCGTTCTTTGAATCTTCCTGTTCGATCTGCACCAAGATTTTATGACGGCAAAATATTTGTTACAACCCTAGATAATCAACTTATTGCCATTGATGCACTAGATGGAAAGATTTTATGGAAGCATTCGGGAGTTTCTGAAGCAACTGGCATATTAGGTGCAGCCACTCCAGTTGCAGAATCTGGCGTTGTAGTTGCAACCTATTCTTCAGGGGAAGTTTTTGCAATAGATACAAATTCTGGAAAAGAAGCATGGGCAGAATCTTTAGCAACTACGTCTAGAATTAGTAAAACAGCATCGCTATCAGATATTGACGCAAGCCCCGTTATTGATTCTGGAAATGTTTACATAAGTGGACATGGAGGCGCACTTGCATCGTATAATTTATCTTCTGGAAGACAGATATGGGAACGAGACATCCCAAGCATTAGCACTCCTTGGATAGATGGCAACTATATATATGTTTTAACTACCCAAAATGAATTATTGGCACTTGATAAAAACAATGGCTCAATTATATGGGTTTTAGCCCTTCCCAAGTATAAGAACGAAGAGAAAATGAAAGATGCCGTCTCAATTTCCTCACCAATAATGGCGGGAGGAAGACTATTGCTTGCAGGAAACAGAGGAGAGATGTATATAGTTTCGGCTGATAATGGCAATCTGATTAGAAAGATTAAAATACCTGAAGAAGTATATACCCAACCAATAATAGTTTCAGGAAAAATCTTTTTGGTTACAAAGAAGGCTGAAATAGCAATAATAAACTGATTTTATGATGTAATTATGTACCAAGAAATAGTAAAACAACAATACGATGCAAATAACTTTAAAGAAACAGCTCACAAACTTGTTGATATTTTAGCTGATTATTTAAGCAGAGCGACATCTGGCAGTGAAGATATGAAGGTTCTTCCGCAGACTGTTCCAGCCGATACATTAAAAAACTGGAGTGGAAATTTCCCACTAAATCCAAATGGAACAAAAATTGAAGAACTTCTTGCTAAGGTCATTGAAGAATCAAACCATTTGCACCATCCGAAATATATCGGTCATCAGGTGAGTTCTCCCCTTCCAATATCTGCACTTTGCGACATGGTTTCATCTATGCTTAATAACGGAATGGTTGTTTACGAGATGGGGCCTGTAAGCACAATCATGGAAAGACATGTTATCACTTGGCTTGCAAAACAAATCGGCTGGGGGGAAGAATCAAGCGGCGTTTTAACTTCTGGCGGCTCATTAGGAAATCTTACCGCATTGCTTGCAGCTCGTCAGGCAAAGGCAGGAAATGGCTATTGGGAAAATGGTGCAGGAGAAGAAAAACTAGCTGTTTTAGTCTGTGAACAAGCTCATTACTGCGTAAAAAGAGCCGCGCAAATTATGGGATGGGGCGAAAGAGGAGCATATCCAGTTCCAGCAAATTCTGAATATAGTCTAGATGCCGATAAATTAGAAGAGGCATATAACCAAGCCAGCAAAGAAGGAAGAAAAGTTATAGCAGTTGTGGCAAGTTCTTGCAGCACATCAACTGGTGCATTTGATCCAATTGATAAGATTGCAGATTTTTGTGAGAAGCATAATTTATGGCTGCATATCGATGGCGCACACGGCGCATCAATGATTTTATCTGAAAAATACAAACACGTTTTAAAAGGCATAGAGCGCGCAGATTCCGTTGTATGGGATCAGCACAAAATGATGTTAATGCCAGCAACAGTTACGGCTGTATTATTTAAAAGAAAATCTGATTCATATAGCGCATTTGCTCAAAAAGCATCTTATCTATTTAGTGGTTCATCTGAAGAAGAATGGTATAATATCGGCCATAGAACTCTCGAATGCACTAAAACTATGATGACTCTAAGAGTTTACGCATCAATGATGGTTTGCGGAACAAAATTCTTTGGTGATTACGTTACAAAATGTTGTGATTTAACTGCTGAGTTTGCATCTCTTCTAAAAGCTGATAGCAGATTTGAGCTTGTTCACCAGCCACAAGGCAATATTATATGCTATAAGTATAAGGCACCTGCTGGAATCAACAGCGATTCTTTGCAAAAACAAATTCGCGCAAGAATTCTTGATTCAGGAAAATATTACTTAGTGCAAACCATGCTAGATAAAGGCATGTGCTTGAGGAATACCATAATTAATCCGCTAACCACTATTGATGATATTAAAGACATGATGAAAGAAATTTCAGATATTGGTGAAGAGATTATATCATCACAAAAGATAGCAGCTTAGCTACTCACTTATTTCTAGCGGACATCTCTAGTTTGCTGATCAGGGCGGCGATACCTACTTTGATGTTTCTGCTGTTTAAAACGCAAATCGAGTAGGTCTTCCATCTGATGTTCTGTGATTGTGCCATCTTCGTTGCACATACTTTCAAGAATTGACCTGAGGAAATTTTCAGTAATTCTTGCATTATTATTCCACAAAGTTGAGCAAACAGCCTTTCTTAGGTTATCAAAATAATCAACCTCCTCTTTAGAACTTGAGGGGGCAACACTCGTCGAAGACACTACTTTATATATTTGCTCTTTACCTTCTAGTTTGACTTCACCTTTAAGATAACGTTCATAATACTTTTTTGCCTCTTCTCTAAAAGGTTTCAAGTTTTCAAGCTCATCATTTGCTTCAACAAGAATGTTACCTCCAAGTCCTGATATTATATCAAGATCATCTACTAAAGCTGCGGTTCGATTGGATAAATCTCTTGCTTCAATATCAGCACCTCTTTTTACCAATAATCTAAGTATGGCTGATAGATTATTGACCATTATTTCTGGGAGATTCCACTGACTAAGACCTTTAGTGCATATTATTAATGGAGTTACTCTATTATCGCCAAATCTGTCGTTAACTTGCGCACCTCTTTCAATGAGATAATCGACTACATCTACATGCCCACCCCTAATTGCATAAATTAATGCACTTTCATCATTTTTATCTCTTTCATCAATTCGCGCACCATTATCAAGCAACAATTTAACCATTGCTAAATCGCCTTTCTCGGCGGCATACATCAGTGCGGTTTTACCATGAATATCTTTAAGGTTAAGATCTGCCTTAAATTCGATTAGCATTTCCAGTGAAGATATTTTGTTATTCTCCACCATAATGATTGGCAAGGTTTTGTCGTTAGCATAAGTTTCATTTATATCAGCACCTAGCCCAACAATCTTTCTAATTACTTCAGGTAGTTCAAGAATCAAAGCTACAGCAAGAGGATTAAGATGAGTGTAAGTTGATGAACTGACTTTAAGAACTAATCCGCTATTAAACGCTGCGCTTAAGTATATCTCACCTTCATCGAGGATAGCTAAAAGCTCTTGATCTCTTTGTTCGCGCTCTGCATTATAAGCGGCTTCATCTACTGATTTATCCGCTGTAAAAGTCTCTATAGCTTTTTCGAAGAACTTTTTTGTTCTTGCTAAAATAACTTCATCAGTTGGAACGGGAATACTATTTGGAGCAAAACTCATAAAACCTATAACTAAATATTAAATTATGGGGAATATAGCAGGCTATAATTAACCTTTTATGACAATATAGCATCTAATGCAAAATTAGTCGTTACGCGCTATATCAGGAAATTCTATATTTTATTGAGAGAGAGTCTGCCAGTTTTTCTAATTTCTTATCAATAACTTCTGCGATGAGCATTTCTACATCTTGATTAAGATGAAGCTCTAAAACATTCTTCTTTATCGAAAGTGACGTTGATTTAAGCCCCTCAACTGATGTGCCTGATAGATTGGCAGCAAGCGACATTGCCATTCCGATAGCTTTTGCCTTTTTAATTTCATCATCAGACAAAATTTCTTTAATAAAACCAAAACTCTTATCGTCAAACTTTGTTTTATATCTGTGGTAACACGAGATTGCCATGAATACCCTCTCTTTATGGGTTAAGCCAACCGCTGGAGCTTCAAGGACTTTCTTAAATGCGATTTCGTGCCTATACTCTGGATGCTCCGCCCATGAAACTTCAGATAGAGATGTAATTGCTTGAAGAATATCTCTTTTAACAAATGTTTCTGGAAATATATCTTTTAACCATTGATATAAGTTATTTGAATATTCTACGTCTTCTCCTGAGCGAGAAGCTATATCCTTGCAAGACTGAAGCATTCTTGCAGAAACACCGCTGCTTGATTCATCAATAGACTCTGATATTGCGCCTTCACGAAGGCCATAAGCTGAAAATATTATTTTCGCTGGCCTCATAACATTAATTAGAGATGCCATTACAGAAGATGTATAAGCTATTGTTTCAATTCTATCGTTATTAAGACCTGCAATTTTTCTAAGCTGTTCAGGTGTTCTTCGCGATATGAAATTACACAACTCTAACATACTCTCAGATAAAACTTCATAGTTATGCAAGATTCTCAGTGGATAGTTGTGCTTTGACATATGAACTTTGGCAAGAGACCTGAATCCACCACCTACAGCATATAAATTTGCACCAGAATTAAGCGACAAAACCGCAAGTTCAGATAGGCTGCGCCCCATTATTGTTTCGGCATTCTGGATATTATTATTTGCCACTTCAATAAGTCTGAAATGCCCTAATGGGAGACTTACGGGATTTTTAAGTTCAGAGTTATTTATGGCGATTATCTCTAAGCTGCCGCCACCAAGATCGGCAACGATTCCATTTGCATTTGCAATGGAATATAAAACGCCCATTCCAGCATATTTTGCTTCATCTTCACCCGATATTGTATTGATTTTTACATGATGCAAAGACTCTAACTCTGAGACAAACTCTGCACCATCACTTGCTTCTCTCACAGCAGCTGTTGCCATAATGCTGATTTCATTTACCTTCATAAGCTCGCATAGCTTGAGGTATCTTCTAAAAGCAGATCTCGCCTGAATGACTCCTTTAGGGTTAAGTCTGCCAGTCTGTTCAAGGCCTCTTGCTAAGGCACACACTGCCTTTTCATTGAAGATAGGCATCATCGCCCTGTTTGGATTGTCATAAACAACCATCCGCACTGAGTTAGAACCAAGATCAATTATCGCTATCTTATTATTTTTAGTCATCTTGCTGGTGTATACTCGAACCTTTTTTAAATGACAATAGATTCGTATTCGCTTAATTATTTAATTATTAATACTTAGATAATTACGAGGATAAACATGGACGACAAAGTCAAAACAGATATCATAAACAGAGTTATGGAAAATATTGGCACTATTATAGAGAATATGCGCAAAACCCCAAAAGGAAGTAGAGTTCCAAGCCCTACTGTATCAGGTGAAGGGATATTAAAATTCAGCAATATCAAAGATGCTAGCGGAGAATTCAAAGAAACAATGGCACTTTTTCAGGCTTTAGGAATTATGCCAGAAGGCAATGAAATTGAATTTTGGACAAATCAAATGAGTAACCCAAAATTGCGAATATATGCTGAAATAGATACAGATGAATTTTCACAAGCAAAAAAGGCAGGCATAGTAACAATTGCCATAGACCATAATACACAAGACGCAACAATTACTTTGAACGTAAACAATCTATATGAATTTAAACAAAGTGCAGCAATTTCAATTGCCAATTATGGAATGGTTATCGGAAATGCCGCTACAATAGCTTCAAAGATCCAAGCAACTTTAGATCAATTCAGTGGAAAATCATAGATTTCTTAGACTATAGCAATTTTATATGAACTAGCTCACATATACCCAGCGGCGCGGAGACGTTCAAAGCTAGATTCATCTTCATCCGCGCCCATTGGCCTGCCTGAACGCTCTGGTGTTTTGGTAATTTCCAGCTCTGAAATTATCTCAGCGATATTTGATGCTTTGCTTTCAGTTGGCCAAGTGATTCCTTTTTCACCCAATGATCGAAAACGCATTACTTTTCCGCCGAAGTCCCTACCCTCAAATTGGTGATACTCTCTTGCGAAATATAGTGGAACCACTGGAATATTCTCTCTTTGAATATATTTCCATATATCAAGCTCGCTCCAGTGAAGGAGTGGATGAATTCTAATATGTGTTTCAGGCGGAAAGTCAGTTTTATATTGATCCCAAAGTTCGGGAGGTTGCTCTTTTACATTCCACTCCCCCCCTTCCCTTCGTGGGCTAAAAATGCGTTCCTTTGCCCTTGTGCCTTCTTCATCGCGACGAATGCCCGCGATGATTCCATTAAATTTCTCGCGTTCTATAATGTTCTTGAGACCTAGAGTTTTTCTGGCAGCAATTCTTGCAGCGTGAGGCAAAGTCGAATCTGTCATTTCTACTGGCGGGCAAATCTCACTTATAAGATTTATATTCCATTCTTTGCTATATTTATCACGATAATCATAAACTTCCCGCATCTCAAGCTCAGTATCACAGTGGATTAGAGGAAAAGGAATATTGCCAAAAAATGCTTTTCTAGCCAGCCATATCATTACCGTTGAATCTTTACCAAAAGACCAAAGCATGGCAATTTTCGAGATATTATGAAATGCCTCACGGAATATATATATGCTTTGATTTTCCAACTGATCGAGATTCATTCAAACCTTGCTTGCTTAGTATGAGTTTATGACTATATATAATATATAATAATTACAGGGATAAAAAGATAAAGATGTATTCGCAGCTAGAAAAAAAATGCTCCGAAATGGGGCTGAAAATGACCGAACAAAGAAAGGTTATAGCAAGGGCACTAGGTGCTTCTAACGATCATCCAGATGTTGAAATGCTGCACAAGAGAGCAGCTGAGATTGATCCCAATATTAGTATTGCAACAGTCTATAGAACAGTAAAGTTATTTGAAGATTCTGGAATCATTGCAAGACACGATTTCGGCGATGGCCGCGCAAGATATGAAGAGGCCAAAGAAGAGCATCACGATCATCTTATAGATGTCAGAACAGGCCACGTTATAGAGTTTACCAACGAGGAAATTGAAAAATTGCAAGAAGAAATCGCCAAAAAATTAGGATTCAAATTAGTTGGCCACAGACTGGAACTTTATGGAGTTCCACTTGATGAAAAGAACTAGCCTTCAAAGATTCCTTCTGAAATCTTTTGCATAAAAACATCGGTGTCAATTGGAGAGTTTGATGGGATTATCTTGTGAAACTTAATAACTACTTCTCCAGATTTTTTTCTGAAGCTATTTCTTGGCCAAACTTCCCCTGAATTAAGACTTGCCGCTATAACTGGAATTTTTAGCTCCTTCCACAATGCGAAGACACCACGATTCAATTTCTTTCGCTCATCTGGTTTGGTTCGCGTACCTTCTGGGAAGATAATGATATTACGGCTTTCATCAATTCTAGTTCGACTTTGTTTAATAATTTGTTCGAGTGATTTTGTTCCAGCTTTCCTATCTATCGCAATCATTCCAACTTTTTTAAGATAATAGCCAATAAATGGCAGTTTAAGTAACTCTTTCTTCAAAACAAATGCAGGCATTTTGAATATTACGCTATATAGTATCGTTTCATAGGCAGATTGATGACGACTAGCAATTATAAATGGCTCTGTTGGAAGGTTCTCTAAACCCTCAACTCTATACCTAATTCCGCATAAAACTTTTAGAGAAAATAAAAGGCCAGAACACCATATGTTCGGAATTAAATAGTGATATTTTCTAGGTAGGAGTGCGATTGGAAATAAAAATATCCCACAGGAAATCGTCCACAACACTGCAAATATATTGAACAAAACTGATGTTAAGTAACTCATATATACAAATCAATCTGCATGCGATATGCCAAGTCTTAAATATGCATAGCCCGTAATTAATGTTAATATTGCAGCTATCCACAATAGCAAGTTACCCCAAAACTCTGCATTTATATATCCTGAAACGGCATCTCCGAGCAAAAGAATGCAAAGGGCTATCATTTGAAAAGCAGTTTTAAATTTAGCAAGACTGCTTACAGGCATGCTAATATTAATTTCGGCAAGATATTCACGAAGCCCTGATACCATTATTTCTCTACAAAGTATGGCAATTGCAGGAAGTATATGCGCTCTGTCTTGGTGAACAAGTAAAACAATAGCTGTTGCAACTAGAAGTTTATCTGCTATAGGGTCGAAAATCTTACCAATCTTGCTCTGAACCTGCCAAGCTCTTGCTAGCATTCCGTCGAAATAATCAGTTATGCTTGCAGCAGCAAAAAGAATGAAGCAAAGCCAGTTTCCAAACTTACCTGGAATATAAAACGCCAAAATAATGCAAGGAATAACCGCAATTCTTGAGATTGTTAGAATGTTTGGTAAAGACTTCTTCATAAATATGGCTTGATAATTTATATATACCTTCAATTTATGTGATACAGCCCTAAATTGTCTATACTTTATTTTCTTTGTTTAAAAATAAGACTTAACTTTCTGATGAGATAGAACAACGGCATATGTAACAGAAGCCGCAAGCACTCCCGCAGCAATCCACCAGTTTTGCCATATTCCAAAAGCTGAAGAACCTATTGCAAGATAAGATATAGCAAGTGCCATGCAACCTGCTCGCATCTGAATATTTGCATTCATGCCCTCAATTCGCTTTAAGCAAAACCATATCAACATTAGAAAAAGTAAGACGCCAACCAATCCAAGTTCCACCCATATTTGCATAATGCTGTTATGTGGATGGAGCGGCATTAAAGTCTGTCCAGGTAAAATCTCCTTGTTTCCATCAGGAAGAAAGCGTGATGAGTTAAATCCCCATCCCCAATATGGTTTTTCCATAGCTTTTTCTGCTGTAAAATCCCATATATACAGTCTGTGCATTGCCATCGCTGGAATCTGAGATTGTAGTTCTGATTCATGATTAGGCTCAAAGTTCGCCATCACAAATGGAAATGATATAAATATTATCATCGTTAAATAGCGAATTATTTTAAATCCTAGCCGATTAAACGACTTTATAACTAAGTATGCGCAAGCACCAGATGCAACGCCAACAATTGCAGATAGGCTCTCCAGACAAAGTAAAACAGAAAATACGAATGCTATAAGCGCGATTCTAAGACTCTTTCTTCTTAGAGCCATTGCTGCTGGCCAAACAAATAATGCAATTGTTGACGCCCCTCGATTAAGCTCAAGCAATGAGAAATCTGGGCTATGCATGTAAGTTCTTAAAAACTCTATATCAACCTGTGATTCAAACAATGAAATAAGTGTAGATAAAACAACACCTATTACAGAAAAAATTCTGATTAGATGAAGTTGATCATGAAAATATAAACTGGCATATCTAACGACCATCATTGCTGTAAGACCAATAAATGCTATTCTGAACCAACCATCCAGAGCAAATTCAGGATCTGGAGTCCACAAAATGGTAATCAAAGACCAGAAAACTATAAGATAAACTATGAAGGAAATTTCGTTTATTTCCACCAAACGCCACTTATTATTTCGATATATTTGATACGACATCAAAACAATCGTAGCGACTAATAAGGGTGCAAGAGATTTACCCAAAAAAAGAGATATTATGGGTGCAATAACAGATACTATCAAAAGTATAGATGCCCTTTTTTGATAGGCAGTCATTTCTATTTCTTATTATGCTTGCGTTTAATAAAGTTAATTAGGCTCTGTCTGTAAAACAAGTCTATATTAGTGGTAACAAAATAATCCTTAATACTCAACCAAGTAGTTATTTTTTGCTTTATTTAGTGGATAAATCTCTCACAAAGTCATAAAGACCTTGCTGTCTTTCTCTTTTTAGTCTCTCAGCTCGTAGTATAGAATTAACCTTCTCAATTGCAGTGTCAACATCATCATTGATTACGACATAGTCATATTCATCCCAGTGGCTCATTTCTGCTTCAGCTTTTTCCATGCGGTTTTTAACAACCTCATCGCTATCTCTGGCTCTGGTTCTAAGTCTTTTTTCAAGTTCTGCAAGCGATGGCGGAAGAATGAAAACGCTAACCATATCTTGTCTGGCAATTTTTGCCAACTTACGAGTTCCTTGCCAATCTATATCGAATATTACATCTCTGCCCGCTTCTAGGGCTTCCTCCACAAACATTCTAGGCGTTGCATAGTAATAATCAAAAACTTTTGCATGCTCTAAAAGTTGATCATTCATAAGCATATCTGCAAATTGATCTTTGCTTACAAAATAATAGTCTCGCCCTTCAACCTCGCCCTGTCTTTGGCTTCTGGTTGTTATTGAAACAGATAGCGAAAGATTATCATCTATCTCCATCATTCTACGCGATATTGTCGTCTTCCCTGCCCCTGATGGAGAAGAAAGAACGAACATCATTCCACGTCTTTTTATATTTATTTTGCTCATAGACGAATTATATAATACATATTTTAAAAACGATACAATGAAGAAGTTTAAAAATATTATTATAACAGGTGCGAGCAGCGGTTTAGGCCGTGAGCTTGCTATCGCTTACAGTGATTCTTTTACAAATCTTTGCCTCATTGGAAGAGATAGAGAAAAGCTCTGGCAGACTTCCTCTATCTGTAGAGGTATGGGGGCGGAAGCATTCGATGCAATTGGTGATGTTAAAGACGCACAAGAAATATCAAATATAATTCAAGAGTTTAATACGCTTTATCCTGTTGATTTAGTTATTGCCTGTGCAGGAATTTCTGGAGGAACAGCAGGTGGAGGAGAAGATATTAATCAGATAAAAAATATATTCGACACAAATCTATATGGGGTTATAAACACAATCCACCCAGTAATAGATTTAATGCAAGAACGTGGCAGGGGCGGCTCAATTGCAATAATTTCTTCGCTCGCGGGAATAAATGGAATGCCTGGTGCGCCAGCATATAGCGCAAGTAAAGCAGCAGTGAAAAATTACGGAGACGCACTAAGAGTAAACCTCAAAAAATGCAATATTGATGTCAGTGTCATTTGCCCAGGATTTATCGAAACACCAATGACAGATGTGAATAAGTTTCCGATGCCATTTAAAATGAAAGCTGATTATGCCGCTGAAAAAATCAAGCGGCAAATTGCAAAAGGTACTGGATTTTATGCTTTTCCAGCACCGCTATATGCTATTACTAGTTTAATAGCTATACTCCCTCCAGCTTTGCAAGATAAGATATTAGCACTCAGCCCAGCAAAAGAATAAATCTATTCCAGTTATGCTTGCAAATCAGTTTTTGATATACCATACTTCGCAAGTCAGAAATTCAATCTACAGATAAATATAACATGGTAAACGGCAGAAATTCAGGACCTTGGGGAAGCGGCCCTTCAAATCAACAACCGCCAAACAGACCACAACCAGACATTGATGAAATCATCAGAAAAGGGCAAGATAAAATCAAGAATCTCTTCCCATCAGATGGTGGAGGCTCTGCAAAGGGTTATGCAATTATTGCAGCTATATGTGCATTGTTGTGGCTTGCAACTGGAGTCTATCGAGTTGAGCCAGATGAACAAGGTGTTGTTATGAGGTTTGGAGAATTTCATAGAACCACCCAACCAGGTTTGCGCTATCATCTTCCTGCGCCATTTGAGAGTGTGTTTAAGCCAAAAGTTACAAGGGTAAATAGACTTGAGGTTGGGTTTCGCTCACCAGGTCAGTCAGGATTTCTTGGAATGAATAATGGCCAAAAAGCGGCCTCGCTTCTCGAAGAGAGTCTGATGCTAACTGGCGATGAAAATATTGTGGATATTAACTTTGAGGTTCAGTGGAAAGTTAACGATGCAAAAAATTATTTATTTAACATCAGATCTCCTGAAGAAACTGTAAAGCAGGCAGCAGAAAGCGCAATGAGAGAAGTCATTGGAAGAACACAAATAGCAACTGCTCTTGCCGAAGGCAGGGTTCAAGTCGAAGCAGAAGCAATGAAACTCTTGCAAGAAATTCTTGATTCATATTCAGCAGGCATTCAAATTGTGAGAATGCAGATGTTGAAAGTTGATCCACCAGCAGAAGTTATAGATGCATTTCGTGATGTTCAAACTGCAAGGGCTGATAAAGAAAGGCTTAGAAACGAAGCTGAGGCTTACAGAAATGACATTATCCCAAGAGCGAGAGGTCAAGCTGAGAGAATGATTCAAGAAGCAGAGGCATATAAACAAGAAGTTGTTGAACGCTCAAAAGGTGAATCTTCCAGATTTCTTGCGGTTTATAATGAATATAAGGAAGCTCCAGATGTTACGAGAAAGCGAATTTATCTTGAAACTATGGAAGGAATTATGCAGGGGATGAGCAAAATGATTATTACAGACTCAAAGTCTGGCTCAGTTTTACCGTATCTTCCGCTGAACGAACTGAAACCAAAATCACGAGATGAGGGAGCAAAACAATGAACAAGAGATTTCTCTCAATAGCAGGAATTGCAGGATTCGCACTAATTGTTATATTATCGAATACTCTTTATATAGTTGAACAAACGCAACAAGCTCTTGTTTTAGAGTTTGGTAAACCTGTAAGAATTGTTAAAAAACCGGGTCTTAGAGCTAAAGTTCCATTCTTACAAAATGTGGTTTTCTTCGATAACCGATTGCTTGAGTTAACTGTAGATCAAAAAGAGGTTATTGCTGCTGATCAAAAAAGACTAATCGTTGATGCGTTTGTTAGATATAGAATTGTTGATCCTCTCAAATTTTATCAGTCTGTAAGCGACGAGCGAATAATGCAGAGCCGCCTTAATTCGATAGTTGATTCATCTCTAAGACAAGTTCTTGGAAGCAGGCCGTTAAGCTCTGTTTTATCTTCAGAACGCACTGAGATAATGAAGCTAATTACGGCAATTGTTAACAGCACGACATCGGGAATTCCTCTGCAAAAAGTTACGGATGGAACAAATCCAAATGAGATTAAAACGGTTGCTGAAGCTGCTCCTCCAGGGGGATTCGGTGTCGAAGTTGTTGATGTTCGAATAATGCGCGCAGATCTTCCAAATGAAAATAGTCAGGCTATTTTTAGAAGAATGCAAACCGAAAGAGAGCGTGAAGCTAAAGAATTCAGGGCTCAAGGTGAAGAAGAAGCGCAAAGAATTCGTTCGCGAGCAGATCGCGATCGCACAGTCATTATTGCAGAAGCGCAAAAGAAAGCTGATACATTGCGTGGTCAAGGCGATGCAGAGGCAATTGATATATTCGCGGGCGTCACTGCAAGAGATCCAGAGTTTTATGGCTTTTATCGCACCATGCAGGCTTACAAAAACTCTATCAAGAAAGAGGATACGACTGTCATCCTCTCACCTGATAGCGAGTTTATGAAGTATATGCGTTAATGAATTTTCAACCTATAGTGCATAGCGAAGGGTTGGCGGGTAGCTATACTACAAATCTTCTGTTCTAAATTCGCTGTAGCCTTCGTAGTAATAGCTAACGTCAATCCCCTTCATGAAGGTTATGCGATCATGGATTTTATCTGTTAAAGCTGTTTTTAATAGCTGTTTAATTTCGACATCCTTTACTACGCTGCGCTCCATGGCAGAAAGATAAGATTCTTTATCCACCAGATTCCAATCAATCACCTGCTTAATATTCGCCCTTAGCAGGCAATCTAGCCATATGCGGGTTGCGCGTCCATTACCTTCACGAAAGGGGTGCGCGATGTTCATTTCCACGTATTTTTCGATTATTTCATCAAAACTAGCTTGAGGCATAGAATCAATATGTTCCAATGATTGCTTCAAATACATTAGCGGAGCAAAACGGAAATTACCTTTAGCAATATTCACATCGCGGATTTCTCCTGCAAAGTCATAAATATCTTCAAAAAGGTAACGATGTATTGTTGAAAGACCTGCAAAAGTACCGACTTCAATCTTATTTATTTCACCACTTTCAAAAAGCTGTTTGGCCTTCTGCTTACTGATTCTCTCCTCAGCTTTTGCAAGCTCTACCTGACTGGTGATATTTAATTTATTTTTCAGTGTCATATAACTTCATTTGCGCTGTATAGTGTTTCTAGTTTTATTTGAGAGCAAGTATTTCGAGGCGAAGCGCGCGGAGCTTATAAATAATAAGTGAGCACGGTGAGACCGACGAAATGCGAAGCTATCAGATAAAAATAGAACCGCTATAGTTAATTATAGCTAACACAGTATAACACCAAAAGTTTTTTCTAGCTTTTATAAATATCAATAATGCCTTTTAGTAGTTTTAGTGCTTCTGGTTTAGGGCGTTGGAATGTGTTTCTTCCAATAATTGAGCCGAATCCTCCGCCTTTGTGAATTTCGCCAATTTCGCTAAATATTTCACTATCAGATTTAGCAACACCACCTGAGAATATAACGATTCTCTTGCCTGCAAAACATGCATCAACAACATGCTTGATGCGAGCGGATAAACTAGAAACGTCAATTTTTGCAGCTTCATAGGCCTTTTTTGCTTCTGCCTGTTCGAGAAATTCGGTTGGTGGCTTCACTTTAATAATGTGAGCACCTATAAGAGCCGCCATATGGGCGGCGTATGCTATAACGTCAATTCCTGTTTCACCTGTTTTTGATATTTCAGGGCCTCTTGCATATGACCAGACTACAACTGCCAGCCCTGCCGCTTTTGCCTCTTCTGATAACTCTCTGATTTCTTCAATCATATCAAAGGCATATTCAGAACCTGGATAGATAGTAAAACCAATAGCTGAACATCCAAGTCTTAGGGCATCTGCAACTGTTGATGTAACTGCCTGATTTCCCGCAACTGATTTTGGTGCAAGTGAGTTGGAACTATTAACTTTGAGAATAAGTGGAATTTCACCAGCGTAACTTGATGCTCCTGCTTCTAACATTCCGAGCGGAGCAGCGTAAGCACTAAGGCCAGCCTCGCAAGCAAGTTCAAAATGATATTTTGGGTCATAAGCTGCAGGGTTTGGTGCAAAACTTCTAGCAGGCCCATGCTCAAAGCCTTGATCTACAGGAAGAATAACCAATTTTCCTGTTCCCGCAAGTTCACCTTGCATAAGCAAACGCGCAAGGTTTGCTTTAGTTCCTGCATTATCACTTTCATACCAGCTTAGGATTTCTTTAACTCTTGGTGTTAAACGCATACAATTAGCCTCAATCTGTAAATTATAAGATGAAGCCGTTTTTAAATATACATGCTCACAATGTAAAGAAATTTGTTATCTGCTAAGCAGTGGAGATGAATTCACGAAGCCCATCCTGCCCGGCAAGTAAAGACCGAACATTTCCATCCTATACGCAGCGTGACCTGCTGCATTGGCGTTAAAATTTTCCTCGGCAAATTTTTTAAACCTCTCTTCTGCTTTTTCTCCACCAATCATTTTGCCTAATTTACCCAGAACTTTTTTACTAGTTCTTGCCACTTGCTCGGTATATTCATTTATCGCACCATCTTCACGGCTTTCAAACAATTTATTCGTCACCCCAGCTGGAACAAGCGCACCAAGAAAAACAGAGAATGCAGTTTGAATCATTCTATCTGGCCACTCTTGGATGTATTTTTGGAATGGCTTTTCACCATGCGCTTCACGCATTTTTTCATCTTTAGGGAAAAGACGATCATATATATCATACCAAGTGATACGAACTAGATTAAAGCCAAGCCCCCAAGCGGTGAAGGCAGTCATAAACCATTCGGTTGCCCCCTTAGGGATACCAAAGTTCTCTAATGTTTTAACGAGTCCTCTGACTGCACCTTTTGTTTTCTTGCCTTCTTGCTGTCTTTCAAGACCACCAGCAACACGATTAAACATGTTACTAACCGCACCTAAGGTATTGGCATTGGCATCATGAACCTCGCGTAGTTCTTTTTTATTCTCTGCTAGAGCAAGTTCTGCTTTCTCGCGTTCAATTCCACTAGCTGCATGTGATTTGCCCGTAAAGTCATGATAGCCAGTCTTCTCATTTTTTGGAGAGTTATCAATATCGTGGAAGCTGCGAAAAACAGTTGCGACTTGAGATAATCCAGAACTTATTTCTTTAATGCTATTAACTTGCTCGGCATTCAATTTAGTATCTTCAGGCAATGCTGTAAATGATTCAAGCTGAGCATTTGCTTTTTCTAGTAGAGGGTTAATCTTAATTTCAATAATTTTTTCGATAACATTTTTGGTGTTAATTTCACCATCTTCAAAACCTAGATTAAATTTCTGATTTAAATAAACGCATGTTTCATTGGATAACTCTCTTGCTGGTTTTCCCTCAGACCCATCAATAAAATCAGACCTGAGCCTTGCAATTGCTTTTTCAATAACTTCTTTGGTGGCTTTTAGATCAAATTCAGCATCTCTAAACTGAGGTAAAATAGCATATTCTAATAATATATCTGGAATACTTCCAAGAAGTGCGCCTGTGCAATCTCTGAATATAAATCTGGCAACGCCATTTACCGCATATCCGATGTGTCCGAGCAGGCCTTTTGGCTTTTTCTCTTCATCTTCGTGTTCGTCTTTATTTTTATTGCGATTAAATAACTTGCCTAATCTGTGGCTAGCCCAATGCCCAATTTCGTAAAACGCTAGAAATGGAAGGAATGACATTCCGTTGTAAATTATATGTCCAACTGTGCGGATTGTTTCATTATACTTCTCAACCTTATGATCACCAGTATGATTAGCAATCACTTGATCTTTGTTGAAACTATCTCTGCCCTCTCTCACTTCTGGCATGAAAGTCGATAAAACAGTGTCAGTAATCGTTTTTGAAACCTGATAAGTAAGACCGCCATTATCAAGGCCGCGTTTCATTCTGTGTTCATAAACACCTAAAGACCCAGCACCCCCAACAACAGTTGTAAGCCCAGCGGATACATCACCAACAAAAGAAGTGGCAACACCTCCAAGCCCAACTTTTCCGACTGAATTAAACGTATGCGGAAAGTAATACCTAGCAGCCTTATTCAAGACTCCAAATATTCCGCCTCCGCCTGTCTGTAATGCTTCTGTTGCCATTTACCCTAGCTATCCAAAAATAACATACCCCACTATATAATAATGCAGGTATGTTACATTTTTGTGAAAATGCAAAAAAAATCTAGCATTGTTAGTAAAATTAATTATCAAATCATGTTATGAAATTATCTGTAGTCATTCCAGTTTTTAACGAACAAGACAATATCATTCTGCTATTTAACGCCGTATCAGAGGCATTATCAGGCATAGAGCATGAAGTTGTGTTTGTAGATGATGGCTCTTTTGATGAAACAGTTGCAAAAATCCTTGCTATAGATGAGCCTAATGTAAAATTAATATGCTTTGCCAGAAATTATGGCCAAACATCAGCAATCGCCGCTGGCATTGAATATGCGGATGGAGACTACATCGCAACACTAGATGGTGATTTGCAAAATGACCCAAATGATATTCCTTTAATGCTTGATAAGTTGCTGGCAGAAAATTTAGATGTAGTTGCTGGCAGAAGAGCTAAACGAAAAGATGGAATGTTGCTTAGAAAAATTCCTAGTCTTATTGCTAACTGGATAATTAGAAAAACTACTAAAGTCACAATTTCAGATTATGGCTGCACATTAAAAATATTCCGCAAGCAGATTGCAAAAAAACTGGATTTATATGGAGAACTTCACCGCTTCATTCCTCTGCTCAGCTCATTATATGGTGCTAAAATAGCCGAAATGGATGTTAGACACCATCCAAGACGCTACGGCTCGTCAAAGTATGGAATTAATAGAACATTCAAAGTGATAAGCGATTTATCATTAATGCTTTTCTTTTTAAAATATCGGCAGAAACCAATGCACTTGTTTGGAACATTGGGGATAGCCTCTTTCACTCTTGGTGCGTTAATAGAATTTTACCTGCTAATGCTCAAGTTTTCAGGAGAAGATATAGGCACAAGACCACTTTTTTATGTGGGTATATTACTGATTATTATGTCTATTCAGTTTATTACTACGGGGTTTTTAGCTGAAATAAATATGAGAACATACTTCGAGTCACAGAACAAAAAACCTTATTCGATCAATAAGATATATCAGAACGGAAAAGAAATATAGCTCACGCTAATTTTACGTCACAAAAGGTTAATATTGCTGTGTTATATTGCGTGTAATTTTAATATCATATATACATATAGTTTGCACTAAGAATGGCTAATTTAAAATTCTCACCTAACATCAGCGACGAAGTAAAGAAAAGAACTGAAGAGTTTTTTGATCTTGTTAATAAGAAATATGAAAACAAAGACAAAAGTTCTGAAGGATATAAGAAGGAGCTTCTAGCAAGAGAAGATGAGTTATTAACTCTTGTTAAAAACATTATTGATTTTAAAGCATTTGATGATAATGGCTACACAGCACTAATATGGGCTGCTACTAAAGGTTATACAAAAGTTGTTGAAGCTCTTATCAAAGCAGGAGCAGATGTTAATGCAACATCTAATGATGGCTATACAGCACTAATTGAGGCTGCTTATAATGGCCACACAGAAGTTGTTGAAGCTCTTATCGAAGCTCGTGCAGAGCTTAATACAAAAGATATTGATGGCTACACAGCACTAATATGGGCTGCTACTAAAGGTTATACAAAAGTTGTTGAAGCTCTTATCAAAGCAGGAGCAGATGTTAATGCAACATCTAATGATGGCTATACAGCACTAATTGAGGCTGCTTATAATGGCCACACAGAAGTTGTTGAAGCTCTTATCGAAGCTCGTGCAGAGCTTAATACAAAAGATATTGATGGCTATACAGCACTAATATGGGCTGCTGATAGTGGATACACAGAAATTGTTGAAGTTCTTATTGCTGCTGGGGCAGATGTTAATGCAACAGCTAATGGTGGCTATACAGCACTAATATGGGCTGCTTATCAAGGACATACAGAAATTGTTGAAGCTCTAATTGCTGCTGGAGCAAATATTTATTTAGCTGATAATGATGGAAAAACGGCTAAGGATTATATAAAAGAAAAACTTGGTGAAGATTATTTTAATAAAGTTGCAGGTGAGGGCATTCAGTTTTATAATAATTACGCAACAAGCACAGAATGCCCAAATAATGTTGAAGATGTTTTAAAGCTACTTGCATTTCACCCCATTGCCCCATCAGATAATAGAGAACCTTTTCCGAAAATGAAGATGCTTGAAAGCATGTTTTGGAATAAAGATTGGGGTTTAGACCAAGCGTGTAACCTCATAGACGCACTAAAGAAACGCAAGGTTATTAATGAGGATGAATCAGCAAAGTTAAAAGGGTTTTGTAATTATAAAATCGCCGCGAAGGCAGAAAGCATAAATATGGATAAATCGCCACAGCGTTCTTTCTAGACTGCGATTTATGACTTATCAACAGATAAGCAGCTTTTGCTTAGACTTACGGGTTTTAGTCCGCGTATAATACTCGCTGATAGAAAAACTAACTTGAATGCTTAATTATGACTATTTTCTATTCTTTGGGGCTTTTTGTGAGTTTATTGCTTGCTATATATCTTTTTTACGCCCTGATTAAACCTGAAAAATTTTAGTGAGATAGCATCTATGGAATCTTATATTGGTTGGTTGCAGATAGCTATATACTGCTTGATATTGCTGATTACGGTTAAGCCCGTTGGCACTTATCTTTACTGTGTATTTGAGTCTGATAATAAATCAAATGGCTTGACTGGTAAGGTAAATGCTTTTATTGCCAAGTTCTTAGGCGATGCGAGACCGCAATCAGCAAAATCTTATATAACTTCAGTTTTGATATTAACTGTTTTATCCGTATTTATAGTTACAATCCTTTTGATGTTTCAGGCTTTTCTGCCTCTTAATGGGCGGTTAATTCCATCACTGCCATTTGATTTAGCACTAAATACAGCAATTAGCTTTGTTACAAATACAAATTGGCAGGCTTATTCTGGTGAAGTTACGATGAGTAATTTTTCGCAAGTTGCCGTTTTAAGCTGGCAGAATTTTCTTTCGCCAGCAGTTGGATTAGCAATTGCAATCGCAGTGTGCAGAGGAATTGCTGGGAAAGAGATTGGCAATTTTTGGCAAGATTTAATGAAATCCTTTATATATGTTCTATTACCAGCATCGTTTATATTTGCTATATTCTTTGCATCTCAAGGCGTCATTCAAACATTTGCTCATAACATAACGGTTATAACTCTTGAAGGTTTTGAACAGATAATTCCTGCTGGTTCAGTTGCATCTCAAGAAGCAATTAAAATGCTTGGCACGAATGGAGGTGGATTTTTCAATGCAAATTCAGCCCATCCTTTTGAGAACCCTACCCCGCTTTCAAATTTTGTGCAGATGATAATGATATTCATGATTCCCGCTGGTTTAACCTATACCTTCGGGAAAATTGTTGCTGATCAAAAGCAAGGCTGGGCAATATTTTCTGTAATGTTCATATTGTTTATCGCCTCCGTGACAATAAATTTTCTCTCAGAACAAAATTTGCATTCAGGCTTGAATATGGAGGGCAAGGAAAACAGGTTTAGTTTAGCTGAATCTTCTCTATTTTCTACTGTTACAACCTCTGCTTCCGCAGGGGCAGTTAACAGTATGCATGATAGTTTTTCGCCTCTTTCAGGAATGATGCAGATGATTAATATGATGCTAGGCGAAATAATATTCGGTGGTGTTGGCGCAGGTTTATACGGCATGATGATATATGTAATTATGACCGTTTTTATAGCAGGATTAATGGTTGGCAGAACTCCAGAATATATGGGAAAGAAGATAGAACCATTTGAAATTAAGATGGCCACCCTCGCAATCATAATATTACCACTTTGCATTTTGTGCGGAACTGCAATAACTCTTTCAACTGACTTTGGGCTTGCATCAGTTCAGGAAAGAGGAGTGCATGGACTCTCTGAAGTTCTATATGCTTTCACAAGTGCCACCGCTAATAATGGCTCAGCATTTGCTGGAATCAATGCCAATAGCATATGGATGAACTATTCCTTATCTCTATGTATGTTACTTGGCCGTTTAGTACCAATAATTGCTGTAATTTGCATTGCCTATTCCCTTTCAAGAAAGACTTCTGTTCCTTCTGGAATTGGCACATTCCCAACTAATGGAGGGGTTTTTATCTTCATGCTATCTTTCATCATATTGGTTTTTGGTGCTTTAACATTCTTCCCAGTTTTGACTTTGGGGCCAGTAGTTGAGCATTTTCAAATACTTTCAAATCATCCAAAAATGTGAGGAAGAATGTCAAAAAATGAGAAACAAGCTCCTCTTTTTACAGGAAAATTAATCAAAGAAAGTATCCTGCAAAGCATATGCAGGCTTAGCCCTTCTTACCAAGTCAAAAATCCTGTTATGTTTATAGTCTGGCTTGGCTCAATATTCTGTAGTGCTTATGTTTTATATCAGCTTTATTCGGGCGAATCTTCTTTAGATAACACCCCCCTATGGTTTTCCATATCAGTAACAGTATCGCTATGGTTTACTGTAATTTTTGCCAACTTCGCAGAATCAATCGCAGAGGGAAGAGGCAAGGCACATGCTTCAAGTTTAAAATCTCTAAGCCAAGATATTATTGCAAATAAGATTGAAAGCGATGGGAAAGTTACTAAAGTTGCATCAAATATGCTATCTAAGGGTGATGTTGTTCGAGTATCTGTTGGCGAAATGATTCCAAGAGACGGTGAAGTTATAGAAGGAATTGCAGCAGTTGATGAATCGGCCATTACAGGCGAATCAGCACCCGTAATAAGAGAGAGCGGCGGAGATAGATCTTCCGTTACTGGTGGCACAAAAGTAATATCTGATAGCATTCTTGTTAGAATATCCAGTGATCCAGGTGGAAGTTTTCTCGATGGCATGATTAAGCTAGTGCAAGGTGCAAACAGACAAAAAACTCCAAATGAGATTGCTCTACACATCCTGCTAGTTGGTTTAACGATAATATTTTTAATGGTTTGCGTAACCATTGTTCCAATTGCATTTTATTCTGGAGTTATCCTTTCACCAGTTATTATAGTTGCTTTGCTAGTATGCTTGATTCCTACAACTATTGGAGGCCTAGTTTCTGCAATCGGCGTTGCTGGAATGGAGAGATTGCTTAGAAAAAATGTTTTAGCAGTGAGTGGCAAGGCGGTTGAAGCATCAGGAGATGTAGACGTTTTGCTATTGGATAAAACAGGTACAATAACTCTCGGAAATCGCATGGCGATGGATATAATACCGATGCCAAACGTTAACATTAAAGATTTAGCCCGCGCAGCAGAGCTTTCGAGTCTTGGCGATGAAACACCAGAAGGACGCTCAATCATCAAATATCTGCATGATAATTATGGCTCGCAAGCGGGCTCTATTGCAGCAGATTCTATAGAGCTTATTCCATTCACAGCAGAAACTCGAATGAGTGGCTCTGATTTCGAGAATATGAAAATCCGAAAAGGTGCAGTTGACGCTATGCAGAGATATATCGCAAGTATCGGCGGAAGTGCCCCAAAAGAGCTTGATGAAATAGCGCAAAGCATAGGTAAATCTGGTGGAACTCCTCTTGCTGTTGCAATCGATTCAAACGTGCTTGGCATCATACACTTGAAAGACATTGTAAAACCTGGAATGCGTGAGAGATTCCAAAAATTCAGAGCAATGGGCATTAAAACCGTTATGATTACTGGTGATAATCCATTCACGGCAAGGGCAATTGCTGAAGAAGCGGGTGTTGATGATTTTCTGGCAGAGGCAACCCCTGAAAAGAAGATGCATTTTATTAAAGGCGAGCAAGAATCTGGCCATTTGGTTGCAATGACAGGCGATGGAACTAACGATGCGCCAGCCCTAGCACAAGCAGATGTTGGAGTTGCAATGAATTCTGGAACTCAAGCAGCAAAAGAAGCTGCGAATATGGTTGATCTCGATAGCGACCCCACAAAACTTTTAGAGGTTGTTGAAGTTGGAAAACAGCTTTTGATGACCAGAGGTTGTCTAACAACATTTTCGATTGCAAATGACATTGCTAAATATTTTGCGATTCTTCCAGCATTATTTATCCCCGCTTTCCCTCAGATTTCAGCACTAAATGTCATGGGATTATCTTCCCCCTACAGTGCCATATTGTCGGCAGTAATTTTCAACGCATTAATAATTATAGCTCTAATTCCACTTGCATTAAAAGGCGTAAAATATCGCGCCACAGGAGCATCAAGCCTTTTGAAAAGATCATTGCTAATTTATGGTTTGGGCGGTGTAATTGTTCCATTTGCAGGAATTAAAGCTATAGATGTTTTATTAACTTTAATAGGGCTTTCATGATGAATAGCAGTCAGTTACAATCATCATTTGTTTCAAACTTTGTCGCCTCAATTAAAGTTATTGTTGTGACTATGATTTTTGCCTCCGTTTTATATCCGTTGAGTGTGAATGTAATTGCAAACTTAATTTTTCCACATAGCTCATCTGGCAGCCTTATTCTCGATGAAGACGGCAAAATTATTGGCTCTGAGCTTATTGGACAAAAATTCCAAAAGAATCATTATTTCCATTCACGCCCCTCAATGGCTGGAGAAAATGGATATGACGCTCTGAAATCTGGCGGCAGTAACCTCTCTCACTCTTCTGATGAACTAAGAGAAATGATTACTACACGAGCCAAACAGCAGATCGAGATTAATGCCATTAAAGATAGTAACTTTGTTGTTCCTCAAGATATGATTACTGCTTCTGGAAGCGGTCTTGATCCGCATATATCCATAGATGCAGCGTATATGCAGGCAGAGAGAATAGCAAACGCAAGAAAAGTTTCACCAACCAGAGTTAAGTCATTAATTGACAGTAACATAGAGAGCAGAACATTTGGAATATTGGGCAATCCAAGAGTAAATATTTTAAAACTCAATATTGCACTAGATAGAACCTTTGGAAAAGTAAAATAAACCAATGAAGAATATGCGTAAAAGGCCAGAAGATTTTCTAGAAATAGTAAACAGGGCACAACGCGGTAAACTTAAAGTTTATATTGGATCAGTTGCAGGAGTAGGCAAAACTTATAGAATGCTGCAAGAAGCACATTCCATGAAAGCTCGCGGAATTGATGCAGTTTTAGCATTTATAGAAACACACGGCAGGCCAGAAACAGATGCACTTGTGGCAGGTTTAGAGATAGTTCCTCGCAAGAAATATGAATACAGAGGCGTTATAATCGAAGAGATGGATTTAGATGCCGTTTTAGAGAGAAAACCTCAAATTGCAATTGTGGATGAACTAGCCCACACAAACGTTCCCTTGGCGAGAAATCAAAAGCGTTATCAAGATGTTATAGAGCTATTAAATGCTGGCATAAATGTTATCTGTGCATTTAACGTGCAACACCTTGAAAGCCTAAATGACTTAGTAAAAGAAGTTACTAAGATAAACGTCTATGAAACAGTGCCAGATAGCTTCTTGAAAATGGCCGATCAAGTGGTAAACCTAGATTTAGCCGTTGAAGATTTATTAGATAGGCTGCGCTCGGGAAAAATCTATAAACAAGATAAAGTCGAATGGGCAATTCAGCACTTCTTTAAACCTGAGAATCTGGGTAAACTAAGAGAATTAGCTCTAAGGGAAGTTGCAGAAAGTTTAGATAGAGCAGCGCACAATAATAAAACTGAAAACCGAAGTGATAATTCTGAAAGCAAAGAGCAAGATTCAATTGCAACAAGCGGCAGAATCATGGTTTGTTTGAGACCAGAAAAATTTTCACAAAAATCTTTCTTAAGAAAGGCATCACGAATTGCAGGCAGGCTTAATACCGATTGGTATGTTGTATTTGCAGAAACAAAAAAAGATAGACCTGAACTTATTGACTCTGAAAAGCAACGCCATCTTATCAGTGATATTCAGCTTGCAAGAGATTTGGGAGCACAAGTGGTTCATCTAAAAGCTGATGATATGATTTCCGCATGGATGAAATTTGCAGATAGCGAGAGAATCTCGCATATAGTCCTTAGCAAGAACAAGGAAAACCCACTCAAAATATTGTTAGGGCGTTCAGTGCTTCAAAAAATTCTCAAGATTGCTATTAATTATGATCTATACCTACTCAGCCCTAACTTTGATAAAGAGGCCGAGCAATGAATATAAGAACCAAAGTTATTCTATCACAAGCCCCGCTGGGAGCTGTATTGGCACTAATAGGATTTTTATCTGTTTTCACTGTAATGAAAATTGGTTCTGAATCTCGCAACATTCTTGCAAATGATTTTGAAGCGCTTCTTGCAGCAAGCAAAATTAGAGATGAACTCAACGAGATAGATCGCTTGATAATCAAAGGATTCCAAAAAATCTCTAAAGATGAATTAGTCAAAAAATTTGATGATATAGACTCTGAAATAGAGAATATTTCATCAGTATCAAACAGCCCAGATGAAGCAGAAACCATTACTAAATTATCAGAAGATATTGATAGTTTAAAAGAAAGATATATGCAGCTTATCCAAGCCAGCCAGAGTGCTTCTTCAAAAAACTACGATTCAGAACTAGAAATCCTGCATGAGCAAATAAAGCAGCAAATTGAACACCTTATCGGCATTAATCAAGATGCCATGATAATGAAAAGTGACTCTGTAAATGAACTTGCTTCTAATGTAAATAAGCTAATGATATTTGCAGCATTTTGTGCTTTTGTATTTGGAAGCCTTTCATCACTAATGCTAACCAGAAGGACATTAGCTCCACTTGCAGATCTTGGAAACGCCGCCCGCGAAATTGGAAATGGCAAACTAGATTCAAGAGTTGAGATATCTGGAACAGATGAAATTGGCCAACTAGCACGCGAATTCAACTTCATGGCTGATAGACTTGAAAAATATAGACAAAGCTCTATCGGAGAACTATTACAGGCTCAACTTGCAATGCAGGCTGCTATAGATAGCCTTCCAGAGCCTGTAATGATTCTTACTATTGAGAAAAAATTGAGCAATGCAAATATTGCGGCAAATAACATTCTTGGCATATCTGTTGAGGCTAATGCTAATTCCCCTATTGAAGATATTCAAGAGCCGCTCAAGACTAAATTAGAAGATGTTATAACACATGTTCTAAAAGGACATGGTTTATATCAATCTAAAAATATGAATGAAGCAGTTGCCCTAAAAGTTGGCGATGAGAAGATGTATTTTTTACCTCAAGCACAGCCAGTTTATGAACAAGGGCTTGGAATTGTAGCACTCACAATAGTTTTACAAGATGTAACTAGGGCTTACATATACGACCTAGACAAAAGTCAGACTCTTGCAAACATTAGCCATGAGCTTCGCGTTCCTCTCGATTCGGCGCATATGGCAATTCACGCGTGCATTGAAGAAACAATTGGCGATCTCAACGACAAACAGCAAGAATTTCTTCATAATGCAAGAGATGCATGTGAGCAAATGCAATCAATGATTAGAGAAATATTAGAAGTTTCAAGATTAGAAGGAAGAGGGCAAGTTCAATCTACAAGATATTATCACCCAACCAACCTGAAAGAACTAGCAGATAACTCTATTTCTCTTTTTGAGAAACATATCGAATCAAGAAAACTTACTATGAACATTGATTTCCCTGCATTTATGGAAGATGTCTGGGCAGATTCAGAAAGGCTTTCTGTGGTTTTCAATAATCTCATAAGCAATGCTATTAAATATTCATATCCACAAAAAGAAGTTATTATAAGGGCGCGAGAAGAAGCTGGCAATGTTCGCTGTGAGGTTCACAACTTTGGCGACCCAATCCCCCATGAAATGCTAGGTAAAATCTTTGATAAATTTAATCGCTCAACTAATGCAGGCGGAGCAATGTTTATGGGCGATTCAGCAGGATTAGGCCTATTTATTACACGAGAAATCATTCTAGAACACGGCGGCCAAATTGGCGTAGATAGCAACGCAGAAGACGGCACAACCTTTTGGTTTACCCTACCCGCAAAAAGATCATTCTTTGAGTGAGATAGCACGGGATAGCATTTTATATTCTGTAACAAAAATTTCATTAAATATTAATTGATTATTAACTGGGGGGGGTAACATGACCTTCTAAATTAACAAAAGGAAATTTTACTATGTTTCACGTTGATAAATTGCAAGGATTTAAAAAACCAGAAGATTTGCTGCGTAAAATTGGAGTTTTTGCTCCTGCCGATAGCCAGTTTTATACTAATGGAGTAATTGCAAAAGGTGTTTATTCTTTAGATTCGTCCATTTTAAACACACAAAGTAGAGATACCCTCTCAAGATATCAAGCAGGATTCGATCGTATTTCTGAAGAAAATAGACATAGTGCAGATTTCACAACAGCTGTAACTTTATTTTCTGCTTCAAAAGATTTTCCTGCTCTTGAAGATAAGGCTATTGAAACTTTGAAAGGCGCTTTAAGAAGAACTTCTGGATATATTTCTGCGTCACAAGATGTTGATCCAAATGAATGCACTAAAGCTCACTATAATGAGGTTCTCGAATATAACAGTAAATTGATTAATGAATTGACTAACGAACTTGCAACAAAAATTAAATCTGAATTAGGCATAGGAAGAGCTAAAGGCTAAAGTCTGATAGATAGTCAGTGCATAAAGCTATAAAAAGCGTCACTCTGAGCGAATGCGAAGCAATCTAGAAAAACTACAGCTTTCTCTGGATTGCTTTGTCGGGCTTTGCCCTCCGCGCAACGACGAAGCTATTGATTTTAAACTCTATCACTGCGCGACTCAGCAATATAAATCCTCAAACGTGGAATGATTTTCCGCAACCGCAGCGGCCTTTTTCATTTGGGTTGCGGAAGACGAAGCCACTTTTCATTTTTTCGGTTACATAATCCATCTCTGTGCCAATAATAAATAAGGTGGCTTTTGGCTCGATGTATATATTGAAGCAATCGCTAGATGAATCTTCTTCACCTTCTTTAGGCTCACCCGCAACCGTTACAACTTCATCGAACTTGTTTGCCTCATCGGCATATTCAACGGTATATGAAAGGCCAGAACACCCCGCAGTTTTTAGAGCGATACGAATTCCCGCAGAGGGCTTCCCCCTCTTTTCAAGTAATTCTTTTATCCGCGCTTTTGCTGCATCCGTTATTGTGATTGGTGACTGCATTGCCATAGTAAATTATCACATTTGCTTAATTTAATTTAGAATGATTATAACACTCAATCGAATATAAAATCAACTGGAGTTGCGCGTTTTTGTATTTGATTCTGAGCAGTATCACTAGAAATTCTGCCATTATTATCAAAATTAATGATTCGCGGCTTACCTGATGCTGCTGAAACATTTGATGCATCCGCAAAATCTTTAGGGTGCGCAGCTGCCTCACTAGCAGATGGATTCATTCTCAAGACTTTAACCGACCCATTATCAGTATCAGTAACCTTAATTACCATTTGACCTTGCGATTTTCTTTCTATTGCAATTCTCTTTGGCTTAACATATTTATCCGCTTGAGCACTAGCAGAGCTATAAGAAGAATCTGAACCACTATAACCCATTTTCTTACGCCACGTTTTAATAACATTATTCGCATATGGAATTCCAAGATGTGGTGTGCGCGAGTGGTAATACATTACAGCATGTCGCCAAGACCTTGTTTCATCATAGAGAGTTCTTAAAAAGCGGGCGGCATATTCTACATTCGACTTAGGGTCAAACGCCTCATTTAAGTTGTTAAAAGCATTCTTGTGATGGCGAAGATTAACCTGCATGCACCCAACATCTATACTTTCAATTCCACGTAAGTTTAGCTCTCTGACCTTTGCAATCGCATCTTGCTTTGTTTTGGGATAATAGCCATTCATTTCAGCATTCATTGCCCATGGCCATGAAGCCATTGTTCCCGTCGCTTTATTAAACCTGCCAGATTCTCTATGAGCAATTGATGAAAGCAACTTATTAGGAATTCCATAAACACGCTCATAATAACTGAAATATGCCTCGCACGATGATTTATCACCTATATCAACAGGAGATGAAACACTCGCCTCTACTGGCTTTGCAATCAGCAAAATCACAATTAATAATATGAACTTTGAAATAAATCCCTAACCTTTCCTCTACACGACCTATATTGCTTGGTATATTAACCTTAACTTGGAATAAGAAGTTAATCATTATTCACGCTCCCCCTTTATGGGGGAGCGGAAGAGCTAAGATTGCACAGCAATCGAAAGCGATTCTGTGGGGGTTTTCGCATTCCTTTCAAAACAATCGAAGAAAGATGTTGAAAAGCATGTAGTACCCCCACCAAATCGAGCGGCAGCTTCGCCTTGCTCATCATAGCTCCCCCATAAAGGAGGAGCGAATTCTAGTCCTTACTCCGAGTTCACAATATATTATATAGATATTTTAAGTTAAAATTAAATGAAAATATGCTATTATAAAGGTGTGTAGGTCTTATTTTCATATTTAGCAGGGAGCTTTACTATGAACGAAATCGAACTAATGATGCTTAAAGATTATCGCCTCACTACTGCAAATATTTTATATCATATGCCTGATCATCCTTGGTTTTTGCAAACTTATGTTTGGCAGAATCTTGATCATGTTCCTGATTTTCCAGAATTAAAGAAGTTTCTAACATTTTGGGAAAAAAGCCTTGATGGAAAATTACACTCGGTTGTGGTTGCTAGTTCTGGCCTGATAAAACCAACGGAATTTAGCTACTCAAAGGGAGAGTTTACAATTCACTAGGCTGGAATTGCTTTTAGGCTAAATGACTTACGGTGATGAATCGTTATGCCATATTGCTTTATTGCACTTAGATGTTCTTTCGTGCCGTATCCAGCGTTTTTTTGCCAATTATATTGCGGATAATCCTTTGAAATTTCCGTCATCAGTCTGTCTCTGGTAACTTTCGCAATTATTGATGCTGCTGCTATCGAGATTGATTTAGAATCACCCTTTACAATAGCGATTATTTTATCTTTTGAAAGATTATTAAAATCTGGCGGCTGATTTCCATCTACCAAAATATAATGTGGCTTGACAGGAAGATTTGATACCGCCCTTATCATTGCAAGTTTGCTGGCGTTTAAGATGTTTATTTTATCAATTTCCTCAACACTTGCCATTCCAATGCCATAATGAGAAGTTTTGATAATTGCATCATAAAGATTTTCTCTTTTGCTTCCAGATAGCTTTTTTGAATCATTTATTCCCGATGGAAGCTCGTTTTCATTCTCAAAAATTACTGCGGCGGCAACTACCACCCCCGCTAAAGGCCCTCGCCCAACTTCATCCACACCCGCAATAAGAATTGTTTCGGGAAAATTATCCCGTTCAGAATTCTTAATTTGATTCTCTAGCGAGAAGTCAGGGGTTTGCTGTGTTTTCAAGAATATTCTTTAACTTCGATTGAAACGATGAGTTAACTGCACTTGCAGAATTACTAGCGCCCTTACCTTCATATGCTGGCCAATTTCCACCAGCTAGTTGCTCTATACTATTGGTATCATTGCCCAAAATATCTGAATATATCCAATAGTTTGCCATCACATCTTTTACAAAGTTTCTGGTTTCAGCAACGGGAATTGACTCAACAAATAATAACGGATCATCATTACCATATTCTTTAAGCCACTTAACAAACCTGCCTGGACCTGCATTATAAGAAGCGGCAAGATATATCATGTTTCCACCAATATCGTTTTTACGCATCAAATATTTGATGTATGCCTGACCCATTCCTATATTCTGCTCAGGGTGATTAAGCCCTTTGCTAGAGGCTATATTATCAGATTTCTCAGCTATATAATCTGCTGTTTTAGGCATAAGCTGCATCAAACCAACAGCACCCATAGAACTTTTCGCATTTGGAGAAAAGCCAGATTCTTTCTTAATCAGAGCATAAATCAATGAAGGCTCAACAGAAAACCCACCGCTAGGCTTCCAATCTGGAACAGGATAATTCGCTCTTACAGTTTCAATAGTTTTTTTATCTTGTTGTTTTTCAAGTTCAGCAACAACATTTTTATAAAACCCTTTGATTCCAACATTCTCAGCAAATTCTTCTACCATTACCTTCATGTTATCTGGCAAGAAAGCATGAAGTTTAGCAAGTTCTTTTGAAGCAAGATCGAATCTCTCAATCTCAACCATCGCTTTTGCACGTTTAATTGCTGAAAAACTACCAAATTCATTTTCCATCTCTTTTGTAGATCTTCTCGACACTTGCTCTGCAACTTGATTGGCTATGATTCCATAAAAAGTTGTTTCATCTCTAGTTGCGTGATGCAAATAGCGATAAGCATCTTCATATTTTCCCAAAGAATAATATGCACGGTAAGCCCAATAGGCCGCAGCAGTTTTCTCTGATGCCCCTTTAGCCTCACTTCTAAATGATTTAGCAAAACTATCTGCTGCTTTATCTATCTTGTTTTCAGACCACAGCTTAAGACCTTTGCTGAAATTGCCACTTGCATTAAGAGCAGGAGAATCAGTATTCTTTAGCTTGCCTGAAGCAGATTCAGATGATTTTTCTTCATATAAATCTTTAATTTGCTCATATTGCGGCAAGTTAGAATATTTCTTAAGCCAAGCTGAAAGGCCATCAGAATTATATGATGATTGTTCTTCTTCATTCTTACTGCTAGCGAGGTATGTCTCAGCTATCAATGACCCTAGAAGGATGTTGTTATCAACTTTCGATGCAATTGATTTGTCATATCCTTCTGGCATTGACATATCAGATGCACTAAAGGCTCTTTTATATAATTCAATATCTTTGCTAGAAAGAATTTGAGTTTTGTGAGTAACCACATCATTTGGGTTGCTGTGTGAAGAGTGCTCTTTCTCTTGCGATGTTCCAAAGAACAAGAAAAGAGATAAAAGCGCAACGAAGCAGCAAAAAAGCAAAATCGAAAAAACATTCAGGCTGGATAATTTACTTATGCCCGATTTTGTAACTTCAACGAGCCTTCCTTTAACGAAAGCCATGAATCAAACCTCATATTGTTTTCAAAAAACTGAACCTCTACAAGAGAGCTTCAGCAGTAAACTTAACTTATTGATATTTCAACTAATTAAGCCTTTTTAGGCAATACTCATGGCAACATACTATATATTTAAACTCATTTGGCAAGCAAAAAATATTAATGAAATATTAGTAATTATCTGATAAGTGGATAAAACTGGGTATAAAAAAACCGCCCTTGAAGTTCAAGAGCGGCTTAAAATATGATTTATTATTATTTTTTATATAGTCTAGTCTCTTTTAGGAACGAAGATAATTGCTTCGCCTTCTATAACTGGTTGTTCCTTTACATAACACGCAGTATCAAGAATTACTCTGCTTTTTTCTGGGATAAGTTCTCTGATTATAGCTTTTGCATAAACAGTATCTCCAACCCTTACAGGAGCTTTGAATTTTAGACTTTGGCTTATATAAATACATCCTGGTCCAGGCAAGCGGTTGCCAATTACAGCAGAGATAAGACTTGCTGATAAAAGACCGTGAACAATACAGCCTTTAAACATTGTCTTGCTTGCAAACTCTTCGTTTAAGTGCATTGGATTAATATCTCCAGACACGCCAGAGAAATTTCTAAGATCCGTTTCGGTTATGGTTCTACTTTCAACGGCTGACATCCCAACCTTTAATTCTTCAAACTTATAACCATACAGTTCGTCAGTAAGCATCGGTTTTTTCCTTTAATTTGTTTATAAAATTTATCCGATATACGCACTGTACATTATTGATATAAAGTTTTGGTTAAGCCAAAAATGGCATTTTTTAATTTAAAATTAAGATGATAGAGCTGCGCTATATTACCATATCATCACGGTGAATAAGCTCTTCTCTGCCCTCAAAGCCAAGAATATCAATAATCTCGGTGCTGTGCTTACCTATTATCAGCTTTGAATCATCAGATGAATAGGCGATTAGGCCTATGCCAATATATTCATCATTAATGTTATTTATTGTTACAGCGTCGCCTCTCTCGAACCTTCCAGATATTTTTTTTACACCTGCAGGAAGCAGACTCTTGCCTTTCCTTAGTGCTTTTTCTGCACCATCATCTATTGTAATAACGCCTTTTGGCTTAAGACTTGCCATTATCCACTTCTTTCTTGCGGAGGCAGGGCTAACATTTGAAATAAATCGAGTGTGCATTCTATTATCAATATCAGCAATTGGATTATTGACTGCCTTTGCAATGATAACGTCACAGCCAGATGCATTAGCAATTTTTGCTGCCATTATCTTACTTGCCATTCCGCCTGTGCCAACTCCACCCTTTAGCGCACCTTTAGCCATTGCCTCAATTTTAGGTGTAATTTTTTCTACCACCTTAATTAACTGAGCATTTCTATCTTCATTAGGATTTGCGGTATAAAGCCCATCAATATCAGACAGAATTATCAATAAATTGGCTCCAATCATTTGCGCAACCCTTGCTGAGAGCCTGTCATTATCTCCAAAACGGATTTCTTCTGTCGCAACGGTATCATTCTCATTAATAATTGGTATCACCGAATGAGACAACAAAGATTCTATAGTGTTTCTGGCGTTCAAGTGTCTACGCCTGTTTTCTGTATCATCTGGTGTTAGTAGAAGTTGCGCTACGGTTAAGCCATGAACGGCAAAATTATCCTGATATGCTTGCATTAACATTATCTGGCCAATTGCAGCCGCTGCCTGTTTTTCTTCCAGCTTTACGACATTTTGGAGTTTTTTTCTGCCTAATGCAACCGCCCCAGATGTTACAATAACAATTTCTTTGCCTTGTTTTATTAAGTCAAAACAGTCGCTTGCAAGAGTTGCTATAAATTCTGGCGATTTATCTGATGAAAGAGCCGCTGAGCCAATTTTTATAACAATTCTCTTCGATTCGTTAAACAATTGCGTTTTCCCTAAACTTCTTAATTCTTTTGTATAACTCTCGCATTAGCTCGTCAACTCCCTGCCCTGTTGCTCCAGATACAAGCATAACCTTCTTTCTAGAAGCCTTTGCAAGTTTTGCACGAATCGATTCTATATCATCCTCTGATATAGAATCAATCTTATTAAGAGCTATGATTTCTGGTGTTTTTGCAAGATTTTTGTTATATTTTCTAAGTTCTTTTCTGATGATTTTATAATTTGCCACCACGTCCTCTGAAGTCGCATCAACAAGGTGTAATAAAACCCCTGCTCTTTCAATGTGCCTTAAGAATTTATCGCCTAGTCCATATCCGTCGTGTGCGCCCTCAATTAAACCCGGAATATCTGCTAAAACAAATTCATCATCACCATTTCTAACAACGCCTAACTGAGGTTTTAAGGTTGTGAATGGGTAATCGGCAATTTTTGGCTTCGCTCTCGAAACCCTTGCAAGCATAGTAGACTTGCCTGCATTGGGAAGACCTAGTAATCCTGCATCTGAAATTAATTTGAGTTTAAGCCAAACCCATCTTTCCTCGCCTTCTCTACCCGGTGTTGATTGTCTTGGTGCACGATTTGTAGAACTCTTGAAAGCCGCGTTTCCTACCCCTCCTCTGCCACCTTTACAAATCACCCATTTTTGCCCTTCTTTGGTAAAATCAAAAAGCAGTGTTTCTCTATCATCATCAAAAACTTGAGTTCCAACTGGAACTTTAATAATCAAGTCATTGCCTCCCGCGCCGTGACAGTCACTTCCTCTGCCATTTTCTCCGCGTTCTGCCTTGAAATGTTGCTGATAACGAAAATCTATCAGCGTATTAAGATTGGCTATGCACTCGATAACGACATCACCGCCATCGCCTCCATTTCCGCCGTCTGGCCCACCATATTCTATGAATTTTTCACGCCTGAAAGCAACGCAGCCATTCCCACCGTCGCCAGCTTTTATATAAATTTTGGCTTCATCGAGAAAATGCATTGAAATCTCCTAATAAAAATAACTCTTCAAAAGATAAAGCCGCACCATAGGCGCGGCTCTAAATATAAAAATAAACGTACTTTTAAGCAGGAATGACACTCACAAAAGAACGATCATTCTTCCCGACATGGAATTTAACTCTGCCTTCTACAAGTGCAAATATTGTATGATCTTTGCCTATTCCAACATTATCACCTGGATGAAACTTCGTTCCACGCTGACGAATGATTATGTTACCTGGAATAACTACCTGATCGCCAAATTTTTTAACACCAAGTCTGCGACCTGCTGAATCACGACCGTTTCTAGAACTACCACCAGCTTTCTTATGTGCCATTTTAAAAACTCCTTAAATTATTCTGCTGAAGCTGCTTCTTCAGATTTTTTTGATTTCTTTGCTGATCCACCTAAGCCGAGATCTGTAATTTTAATAGCAGTTAACTGCTGGCGGTGACCATTTTTACGACGATAATTATGACGACGCTTCTTTTTGAAAATCAAAACTTTATCGCCTTTTGTCTGCTCAATAATTTCAGCTGAAACTTTTATAGAAGCTGCATCTTTGCCGACTTTAACATTGCTTCCATCACCTGCAATTAATACATCTGCGATTTCGATTTTATCGCCAGCATTGCCTTCGATTTTTTCAATAAGCAATTTTGTATTTTGTTCGACGCGGTATTGCTTTCCGCCTGTTCTAATTACTGCAAACATTATATAACGCCCGTAAACTTATAAAACTAATAAAGAACAGTGGAAAATAATGCTAAACGCACATAAGTCAAGTATAATCTTTCAAAATCTATCCACTTCTTTCACAGCCCATCTAACAAAAATATTTTTCAGACACGATAATTGACTTAATGAACGCATTAGTTAATGCTGAAACAATGACAACAGAAGCTATCAAAACCATTGGAAATTCAGGCGTGGATAATAAAAATCTTTATCGCACAATGCCTTCTAACATCAACGCAGAACAAGTATTACTTGGTGCATTACTTATCAACAATGATTCTATCAATCAGGTGGGAGATTTCCTCCGTCATGATCATTTTTATGAACCTGTTCATCAAAGAATTTATGAAGCAATACAGAAGTTTGTTGATAAAGGATTGCTCGCAAATCCTGTTACACTTAAGAATTATTTTGATAAAGACGAGGCTCTAGCTTCGCTCGGTGGAGCTGCATATTTAATCGACCTCGCCTCAGCGGCTGGAAGTATTATAAATATCAAAGACTACGCCAAAACAATTTATGACCTAGCCTTAAAACGCAAACTCATAGATATTGGTGAAGAGGTTGTAAACACCGCATTTGCAGATGATATAGACGTTTCATCGCAAAACCAGATAGAATCAGCAGAACAAAAACTTTTCAACTTAGCCAATGAAGGTTCAAGCGAAAAAAGCTATGAACACCTCTCAAAAGCTGTGATTGAAACAATTAAACGAACCGAATCAGCGTATAAAAATCGTGGTAAAGTTACGGGTATTACTTCTGGATTCTCAGATGTTGATAAATTGCTCGGAGGATTTCAGAAATCTGACTTATTGATACTAGCAGGCCGTCCATCAATGGGTAAAACAGCTCTTGCAACTAATTTTGCTATGGAAGCCGCAAAGGCTCTTAGAAACGCAGCAGAGGCAGAAGGATTAAGCGGGAAAGATATTGGCTCAATTGCATTTTTCTCTCTTGAGATGTCTAGCGAACAACTTGCAAGTCGTCTCCTTTCAAGTGTTAGCGGTATTAACTCAACTGCACTAAGAAGGGGTGAATTAAACGAATCCGACTTCGCAAGCATTGTTAAAGGAAGCCAAGAACTTGCATCAATGCCATTTTTTATTGATGATACCCCCGCAATTAGCATTTCTGCTTTAAGAACAAGGGCAAGGCGTCTTAAAAGGCAGCATAATCTTTCCATGATTATTGTCGATTACCTTCAGCTTATGCGCTCAAATTCTGATCAGGCAAAAACTAATAGGGTACTTGAGATTTCAGAAATCACGCAAGGCTTAAAAGCAATTGCAAAAGAGCTTAACATTCCAGTAATTGCACTTTCGCAGCTATCACGCGCAGTTGAGCAACGAGATGATAAAAGACCGCAACTTTCTGATCTCAGAGAATCTGGCTCTATTGAACAAGATGCTGACGTTGTTCTATTCGTATTCCGCGAAGAATATTATGTTGCCCGAAAAATGCCACCCGAAGGAACAGATGCTTTTGCCGACTGGCAAAAAGAGATGGATAGAGTGCATGGAATAACCGAAGTCATAGTCGCCAAGCAACGTAACGGCCCTATAGGAATTGCCAAACTACACTTCGACGCTGCAAAAACAAAATTCTCTCTCGCTGTTGATAGTGGAATTAGCGACATTGATGAAGGTTATTAGGCAATTAAGCAACCGCCTCAAGATTTTCTAAGCGCGAGGCTTGATGGACGCTGTTTACAGATTTTTTCTGAACAGAGCCACCCATAACCTTTTTAAGCAGGCTGCGGTTGTTATATAGATTCCATATGCTAAACAATAGCCTATTGCTAAAATATTCATTATTTTGAACTGATGAAGGCAGCTTTTTAACCTTGTTATATGATTTGAGGGCAATTTTGCTCAAAGTCTTATAAACTTCCTTATTGCAACGGATTCTTACAACCCCTGCCCTTAGTCTAACTATTCCAACGCCTTCAATTGAGTTTAGCAAATCCATTATCTCAAAGAAGCCTTGCGAATGAAGTGGCAGAGACTTAAAGAAGTTAATATTCGAAGTTATCTCATTTTCAGGAATTTCAATGTAATGTAGATCTTGGTTTTCTGTGACTTCCACATCTGCTTTAACAACTTTGATTCCGAGCATTTGCTCAATAAAATTTTGCAGCAAAATTTTTGCAGATTCATCAGAAGTCAATATTCTTATAGTGTTCCCAAAATCTTTCTCCATGCCTTTGCACCTTTTTACTCCTACACTTGAGAAGTATTTTAGGAATTTATTTTCATTTATCGCATATGCCAGATAAACCTTGCACAGCATTACTTTTTCCAGCTCATCAAGCTGGGTAGGCGTTAAATAACCTGATTGAAACTTATTAGTTAGATTTGAGAAAACTCTTGCCATTTCATCTGACAATTCATTCTCTTCATAAACAATGCTGTTTCCTGTAATTCTTAGCTTAGATTTAAAAGAATTAGAGCCTATCTCTTTGAAAAGGAATGAATATGCGATTAACAATTTTTTTGCAGACTCAATACTTCTTCTTGAAGAGAAAATAATCTCGTTATCGCCTTTTATTTCCAATCCATTGATATTGCTTAAGATTGCAGAAAGTATGCTGCTATCAATTTTATTTTTCGATTTAATTTGATAAGAGTTATTTAATTTATTTAATTCACGAAATTTGTGGCTAGGCGAGAAATAGCATATCCTTGATATAGCTACATAAATAGAATTAAGAGATTCTATAATATCAAGCTCTTCTTCTAAAAAGGGCATTACTTTGTCAATTTGAGATAGATCAATTGATGCCTCATTTTCAGTTTCAGATGGCTTTAGATAAGCCGATGTTTTTATAAATGGCCTTGAAAGCATTGAGCCAAGAATTTTTTCGATTCTTTCAAAATCTGATTCTTCCGAAACCCTACATCGTAAAGCATTATTGCTTTCAACATCTATATCTTCAATTAGGTTTGAACAACACAGACTGAGTAGTCTGCTAACTTTTTCAATTGTCGTACTCATAATTTATCATCCATCACAAAGCATAATTATTTTATCGCTGAATGATATACATCCAAAACATTACAAATTCTTTGCAGTTTGAAGAAGTTTTTCGTAAGATTACCAAATTATGCTAGGAAAACTCAATCATGTTGCTATCGCCGTTCCTGATTTAGGTGAGGCTGCTGCTAAATATAAGAATATCTTAGGCGCAAAAGTGTCAGAGGCAATTGATTTGCCCGAACACGGCGTTACCACAATTTTTGTAGAGCTTGATAATACAAAAATAGAATTGCTGCATCCGTATGGTGAGAATTCTCCCATTACAGCATTTTTACAGAAAAATCCCAATGGTGGGGTTCATCACCTTTGTTTTGAAGTTGCTAATATTGACACATCAATATCTTCATTAAAGAATAATCAAGTTAGAATTTTAGGCGATGGTAATCCAAAAATTGGGGCGCATGGAAAACCTGTCATATTCCTTCATCCCAAAGATTTTTCGGGAACTTTAATCGAGCTTGAACAAGAAGGAGATTAAATTGATTAGCAATATATCTTGGTTTGGGTTTTTCATGACATTTTCACTAATGTGGTGGGTTGTGCTTTTCATTCTGCTGCCGTTTGGAGTTAGAAAAAGTTCCGCTTCCAAAGAAAATATCAAAGTGAAATATATGGCTGCACCTGATAATCAGAATGTTTTGAAGAAGATTTTTCTTACAACATTGATTGCAACTATACTAACCTTCGCGATTCAACTATCTTTGCCAAAACTTGCATGGCTTCTTGAAGTAAAATGGATTGATATATGAGATACTTACACTTAACAGTTACATTACTTTCTTATCTCCTTGTTACAGCGAATGTGGCTCATTCTGCTGATTGCGACCCGTATAAGATAAAGCACATTCCAGATAAATCTATTGAATATCAAGAAGGTAAAGACTCAAGAGGGTTTGAAGTTGCCCCTGCGGATATTTCGGCAAGCAGTAACTTTTTAATCAAAGAGCCAGAAAGCGTTGAGATTAACTTGAATGAGCCAATTAAAGCAAGAATACAAAATGCCGATGCTTATAATGTTAACCTTGACGAAAGCACTATTAACATTGATAAAATAAAAGTTCCACTTAAAGGGTGTGAAAACTAGAAGCTAAGAAGGATATATGAAGCTCTCACAATATTTTTTACCTCTCATAAAAGAAAATCCATCTGAAGCGCAAGTTGCCTCACATAGGCTGATGCTGAAGTCAGGTATGATAAAGCAAGTTACATCTGGAATATATAGCTGGCTGCCAATTGGCCTTAGGGTTCTTAAGAAGGTTGAAAACATTGTTCGTGATGAGATGAACAAGGCGGGTGCAAATGAAATATTAATGCCTATGACCCAACCAGCCGAATTGTGGCATGAATCTGGACGTTACGATGCTTACGGCAAAGAGATGCTCCGCTTTAAAGATAGGCACGATAGAGATATGCTTTTCGGCCCAACCCACGAAGAGGTTGTGACAGATATTTTTCGCTCTTATATCAAGAGTTACAAAGAGTTACCTCAGAATTTATATCAAATTCACTGGAAGTTTAGAGATGAGATAAGACCACGTTTTGGTGTAATGAGAGGGCGAGAATTTCTAATGAAAGACTCATATTCTTTCGATCTAGACTTTGCTTCGGCAAAAAAGACATATGACAGAATGTATAAGGCTTATCTTAATATATTTGAAAGACTTGGAGCGATTGCAATTCCTGTTTCCGCAGAAACTGGCGCAATTGGTGGCTCTATGAGCCATGAGTTCCAGATTCTTGCTGATACAGGTGAAAGCGAAATTTATTATGAAGATACTTTTGAAGATATAATAAGTGGCAAAAAGAAGTTAGAAGTGAGTGAAATGCAATCTCTCTACGCTGCTGCTGATGAGATGCATGTTCCTGAAAAATTGAAGATTCCAGAAAGCAGAGTTCGCTCAAGAAGGGGTATAGAGGTGGGGCACATCTTCTATCTAGGCACGAAATATTCAACCGCTATGAATGCATTCGTTACGGATAAGAATGGAGAGAAAATTCCTGCCGAAATGGGTTGTTACGGAATAGGCGTTTCAAGAGTTGTTGCAGCAATAATTGAAGCAAATCATGATGACAATGGCATTATATGGACAGATTCAGTCGCTCCATTCAAATTATCTTTAATAAACTTGAGACCAAATGATGAGGATTGCATCAGAGTTGCAGATTCAATTTACTCAAAGTTGCAGGAATTGGGGGTTGAAGTTCTTTATGATGATACCGACAATACGGCAGGCAGTAAATTCGCAACCGCAGATTTAATTGGCACAACGTGGCACCTAGCCATTGGACCACGCGGTGTAAAAGCTGGCACAATCGAGGTTAAAAACCGCAAAACTTCAGAAAAACAAGAACTAAGTATAGAATCCGCCTTGTCGTTAGTGATTACTAGCTAAGAGCATTTATAGTGTTTCTAGTTTTATTTGAGAGCAAGTGTTTCGAGGAGAAAGCGCGCGGAGATTATGAATAATACATAAGCAAGGAAAGACCGATGAATACGACGCTATCAGATAAAAATAGGAATACTATACTACGACCTATAAGATCCATTTATGTGGATGTAACCTTCAGTAAAGTCGCAGGTGTAGGCTGTGTATGAGCAACTTCCGACTCCAACATCAACTGATATTTCTATATCCTGATATTTCATATATTCGCTTGCTTTATTCTCATCATAGCGTGGGCTTCTTTCACCATTTTCAGCAACTATCATATCACCAAACTTGATAACCAGCCTGTCTCTATCTGCCTTTGCGCCTGACTTTCCAACCGCCATCACCACCCTGCCCCAATTGGCATCTTCGCCTGCAATTGCTGTTTTAACTAATGGAGAGTTAGCAACTGACATTGCAATAATTCTTGCCTGCTTTTTATCTTCTGCACCAGAAACATTGATTGTAACAAATTTACTTGCACCTTCGCCATCCTTTACCACCAGATGGGCGAGTTCTAGCATTAATGACTTAAAATTCGATACAAAATCTTGGAAATGACTATCGCCAACAGAATTAACGGCTTGGTTATTAACGAAACCAGTTGCAAAACACAAAACAGTATCGCTAGTTGATGTATCTCCATCAACCGTAATTGCATTGAACGAGTCCACATTTGCCTGTGTAAGTAGCTCCTGCAAAACATTCTGCGGAATTGTTGCATCAGTAAAAATATAAGCAAGCATAGTTGCCATATCTGGTGCAATCATTCCTGAACCTTTGGCAATTCCACTTATGACGACTTGTTTATCTCCAATTGTTGCGGTTCTTGAAGTATATTTTGCAAAAGTGTCGGTAGTCATAATCGCTTCAGCAGACTTACTAATATTAGACTCATTTAAAGACACTGATAAATCAGAGAACTTTGCAATTATCAGATTATCTGGTAAGGGTTCTCCAATAACACCAGTTGAGGAAATAAAAATTTCATCTCTCTCACAGTTAAAAACTTCTCTTGCCTTTGCGCAGATTCTATCTATGGATTCCCACCCCTTCTTGCCTGTAAAGGCATTGGAATTGCCAGAATTTACTATCAAGAGTTTGGCAATGCCATTCTTGATGTTTTCTCTACACAACTCAACGGGGGCAGAAGCAGTAAGCGATGTTGTAAATACACCAGCAACCGTTGCAGGATTTTTAAATCTGGCAATCAACAAATCTGTACGGTTTTTATATTTTATTCCGCATTCGGCTGTTGCAAACTCAACGCCACTTACTGCTTTGATACTGGCAAGTGACGTTGGTGCGAGAGGCGATAACTTATGCATATAGCAATCAGAACCTTACTGACCTTGCTTTACAGGCTCAACAGGCGCAGCGGTTGCATCTGGCGCATTCTCTACTTTAACGCCATCACCTGATGAAGGATTTTCAGATTGTGCGTCTGAAGGCTGCGCTTGAGGCTCTGCTTGTGGTAATGATTCAGGGGTTCCTGCTTCTGGCATAACTTGCTGTGCAGGCTCAGCAGATTTCACAGTTCCATCGGCATTTAGTAGCTGTCCATTTGCTCTTGTGAATCCAGAATTATAATACTCGCCCATTGCTTTCATTTCTAGTTCCGAACGCAGAGCTTCTTTCACTTCCTCAAACGAAGGAGCCTGAGTTTTCGTAATCTCTGCTAGTTTGATGATGTGCCAACCAAAATCAGATTTAACAGGGCTTGAAACCTCTCCCGCTTTTAGTGCGAATACTGCATCAGAAAATTCTTTAACCATTTGGTCTTTGGTAAAAGTTCCAAGATCTCCGCCATTTGCTCCACTTGCAGGGTCTGCAGAATGCTTCTTTGCAAGTTCAGCAAAGTCTGCTCCAGCCTTAATCTCTTTGTAGATTTTATCTGCCTCTTCTTTAGTTTTTACCAAGATATGAGACGCTTTAGCCTGATCAACCCCAGAGAAATTCTTAACTTTTTCATCATAAGACTGTTTAACTTGATCTTCACTCACAAGTTGCTTTGCTTTCTCTCTAAGGAAGAAATCAATTGCAAAACTTTCGCGTGCTTGCTTAATTTTCTTTTCAAGTTCTGGGCTTGCAAAAACATTAGCTTTTTCAGCTTCGGCCAGAGTAATTTTTTTACTCACAAGGCTTTTGATAATATTTTCTTGCATAGCTGGAGGAAGAGATTCGTAATCAAAATTTTGTCCAGCGGGTAAAGCTGCCGCAAGTTCTGCGTCTATTTCAGATTTTTTAAGTTCGCCGCCATCAAATTTTGCAACAACAAAATCACCCTCAACTGGTGGAGATGATTTATCATCAGACTTAGCAACATCGTCACCAGAGCCAGAGCCTAAAGGAATTTTTCCCTGAGCAAACAAAACGCCAATGACAGCAAGTGCGACAAGAATCAATAAAACAATAATCTTCGCTGATTTATTTTTACCAGACATGATGAGTGAATCTCCCCATTTTAATATATTTTAGGTTGAACTTATATTTATGAACAATAGAGCCATACACAGCAAAATCAAATGATATTATTCTTTTGCTAACAACAGATTCTTGATATAGAACGCATTAATGTATCTCAACGTGTGGAGAAATCGTCTAAAATGCTACTAGGAATTGCCAGAAAAATATTTGGAACAGCCAATGAAAGATTTGTTAAATCTCTGCGCCCGATTGTGGAACAAATCAATTTATTAGAGCCGCAGATATCATCTCTCAGTGATGAAGATTTAAAAAAACAAACTGAGAAACTCCGTGCAAAATTACTCATGGGAGCATCGCTAGATAACATACTGCCTGAGGCTTTTGCTACTGTTCGTGAAGCATCTAAGAGAGTTTTGGGAATGCGTCATTTTGACGTTCAACTAATTGGCGGAATTGTCCTTCATAAGGGTATGATTTCAGAAATGAGAACAGGCGAAGGCAAAACCCTAGTTGCAACGCTTCCATGCTATCTTAATGCCATTCAGGGCAAGGGTGTTCACGTTGTGACGGTTAATGATTATCTTGCAAAGCGCGATAGTGCTTGGATGGGTAAGATACATGAATTTCTAGGGCTATCGGTTGGTTGTATCGTTCATGGACTTAGCGATAGCGACAGGAAAGCAGCCTACGCCGCCGATATTACATATGGCACAAACAATGAATTTGGCTTCGACTATTTAAGAGATAATCTTAAATTCCATATTGAAGATATGGCTCAGCGTAAATTTAATTTTGCAATAGTCGATGAAGTTGACAGCATTTTAGTCGATGAAGCAAGAACTCCGCTGATTATTTCTGGTCCTTCTGAAGATAGCTCGATGCTATACCAAGCAGTTGATTCGCTTGTGGCTAAACTTGACGAAAATGACTATGAGAAGGATGAAAAATCGAGAACCGTTGCACTTAATGAAGCTGGAACACAAAAAATTGAGGATTTACTTCGTGAAGCTGGCTTAATCAAAGCAGAAAGCTCTAACTTATATGACATAGAAAATGTTGCACTTGTTCATCATGTTAATCAGGCACTCAAAGCGCATACGCTATTTTCAAGAGATGTTGATTACATAGTCAAAGATAATAAAGTTATTATCATTGATGAATTCACAGGCCGCATGATGGAAGGCAGAAGATACTCCGAAGGCTTACACCAAGCACTTGAAGCTAAAGAGAAAGTTAGAATCCAGCAAGAAAATCAAACTCTTGCGTCAATTACCTTCCAAAACTATTTCCGTCTTTATCCAAAACTTGCGGGAATGACTGGCACAGCAATGACCGAAGCAGGAGAACTACGCGAAATTTATAAGCTAGAAGTCGTTGAAATCCCAACAAACGTTGGCGTTAAAAGAATAGATGGCGATGACATTGTCTTTAGAACAGCAAAAGAAAAATATGATGCTATTATTGAGCTAATTGCCGAATGCAGCAAGAAAGGTCAGCCCGTCTTAGTTGGAACAGTAAGTATTGAAAAATCAGAGCTTTTATCTGATATTTTAAAGAAGAAAAAAATCGCTCACAACGTTTTAAACGCCCGTTATCATGAGCAAGAAGCAAATATTATTGCTCAAGCAGGTAGAAAAGGCGCAGTTACAATTGCAACTAACATGGCAGGACGCGGCACAGATATTATGCTTGGCGGCAATGCAGAAATGAGAATAGAGCATGAAGTTCCTGCTGATTTAGATGAAGCTAAACGCGCAAAAGCTATCGAGAAAATTAGAAGCGAGGTTGAATCTGAGAAGAAGGAAGTGCTTGAAGCTGGCGGTCTGTTCGTAATAGGCACAGAACGCCATGAATCTAGGCGCATTGATAATCAGCTTCGTGGACGTTCTGGCCGACAAGGTGATCCAGGTGAATCTAGATTCTTCCTCTCACTTGAAGATGACTTACTCCGAATATTTGGCTCTGAGCGAATCGATAACCTTCTGGTTAAACTCGGAATTAAAGAGGGTGAAGCCATATTCCATCCATGGATGAATAAAGCTCTTGAAAAAGCACAGCAAAAAGTTGAAGCACGCAATTTTGAGGTTAGAAAAAATCTTCTCAAGTTTGATAACGTGATGAACGATCAACGCAAGGTTATCTATGAACAGCGTATAGAGCTAATGACCGCAAACGATGTTTCTGAAACGATTTTATCAATGCGCGATGAGGTTAATGAAAGCCTTGTTAAAAGGCATATTCCCGATAAATCATATTATGATGCGTGGGATTTAGAGGGGCTTGATAAAGAGGTATTCAGAATTTACAAGGCAAATCTTGATCTGAAAACTATGGCCTCAAAAGAAGGTACAGACGATTCAGACATTCTAAAATATCTGAGTGAGAAATCACACGAAATTATGGATGCAAAAGAGAAGATAATCGGCAGTGATTTGATGAGAAGCCTTGAAAAAAGAGTTCTTCTTCAGACTCTTGATCAATTGTGGAAAGATCACTTACTAATGCTTGATCACTTAAAGCAAGGCATTAATCTAAGGGCTTATGGTCAGCGTGATCCGCTTAATGAATATAAGAGCGAAGCCTTTTCTCTATTTGAAAATATGCTCGTTAGTCTCCGCGAAGAAGTTATCACCAGACTTGCTCATATAGTTATTGATACCTCCGAAGTGACAAAGGAAGAGCTTGAGGAAATGGGCTTTGAGGTAAGACCAGCAGAGATGATTGAAAGCAGAATTGACCCAGCTTTTTCTGCAAATATAGATGAAAGCAACCAAGAGCTGGATGCAAACAAGGTTACTCCGATTAGAAAAAATAAGACGACTTCTGCTATTGACCCAAACGACCCAAGCACATGGGGAAAAGTTCTTAGAAACGCTCTCTGCCCATGTGGAAGTGGTCTAAAATATAAATTCTGTCATGGTAAGGCATGAAGGTTTACAGTCTTCTTACTTACCCAAACCTGCTAGTCTTGATTCAACCATATAGTTAAAAGAATCTATATCAGATAGTCTTTCAAATCTAAAGCCGTAAATTGGTCTATCATCCGCCTCCCACTCAAATGGCGTCTCCTTATTTGGAGATATATGCCTTTGAATAATCTTACCCATTAGTTTTGCTGATTCGACTTGCATTACCTTCTCTTGTGGAACTCCATCTACATTAGAACTCATAGATAGATACTGACTAGGATAAGTAATAATGCCAAAGATATAGTCATCAGTTTTCCTATCTGCCATCATAACCAACGGATAAAGTGGGCTTCTTTTGGTATGACAGAAAAGCGGACTAATCTCTGGATCTTGCCAATTAGGCTTAATTGATGTTTCTGGATCATGCCATTCAAATTCAGTTCCCGCAGTAACATCTCCATTTGCTTTTCTTGTATACAAAGTGGCGTAGTGATTATCATATACCTCTCCTGATCCATATTTCATTATATAGTTTAACAGGGGTGAAGTTCTATCTAAATATTTAGTACCAGATCCAGTGCCATATAATGATATATTATTCATCGCAAATTCGTCAGGCAATGCCAGCGAAGACCAAACTTTATGAATGTTCGCAACTAACTCAACGGCTGCAACGACATCTTCGTAAACATATTGGTCTTTTGCATTGTAAAAATCTTCATCATTGCGAAATTTATTCAAAATTCCATCGTATGCATTGAATGATACTCTTACAGGGAAACCAGGTATCTCATCAATATCCATTTGACCAATTAAAACACTCATCTGGCTTAAGAAAGCTGTCAATGCTAATGGATTTTGGGCAAAAAAGTAAAAATTACCAGTATCATAAAAAGTTTTGATATGTTCGCCATACTCAAGACCTCCTTTACACAATCTTTCAAAATCTGGAAAGCACTTCGCAAGACCATATATAGCATCATAAAGCCTACGCTTTAATTGCCTCTCTCTGTAACCACTAGACATTTTTCACCTCCCATGAAAAGTTTGAGGCGACTTTGACTATCTATTTATTTTTTTTATTTAAATTTATTTGTGCAGTCTGATCGCATTTAGAAATTTTGTGAACCTGAGCATATCTTTTTTCATCGCCGATGTTAGATAAATTAGCTTTGCCAGAACCTAGCACCTTGCCATATTTATCTTTAGTGTAAGAACAAAAATCAGCAGATTTCCCACTTCTTACAGTCATTGAAGTATCGTTAGCAAGCCTTGTGACGAATCTATCAATCTGAGAATCAGCAGAACCTTTATAAACTCTTGTAAAGTAAGAGCGCATATTTGCTGAATTCTTGCTTATGTCTTCTCTGTAACGCATTACGAATTGGTTATATTCCTTCGATTGGCCACAAGATAACGCACCAACCATAAGCTCGGTTTGTAACACTCTGGCATTAATTGCACCCATCTCATCAGAATGAGCACACTGGCTCACAGAGCTTGCGTAAGAGTTTTTACAAACAACACACGCAAAAACTGTTAGGGCAAAAAAAGCTGCTTTCTTAAAATGATTCATTGTTTTACTTCTCTCTTGTAACTTTATTAATGATATTTTTTATTCCTGCATTCACTGGATTGTCCAGATTTTTTTGCAAATTATCCCACACTCTAGGTAAAAATTTAAGATAGCCACTTTTTCCATCTCGTAAATTCAGACGGTGGAATATTCCAATTATCTTTAGATTTCTTTGTACTCCCAAAAATGAATATCTTTTGAGAAAATCCGCTTCATTTTCTCCACTCGCAGCCAAATAATAGCTTATAGATTGACTTGCAAGCTCATCTGAAACATCTCTTCGCGCATCTTGAAGCAGTGAGACAATATCGTAAGCAGAATCTCCAAGAACGGCATCTTGAAAGTCAAGCAAACCAACCTTCTTAATCCCTTCCCTATCTGGAAGCCACAATAAATTATCTGCATGATAATCGCGCATTACCAGCGTTGAGAATTTAAGATTCGCTTTAGAATATCCATCTTCTAACGCATTAATGAAATCTTTTCTGATTAACTCAAGCTGGTTTGCATCATATTTATCTTTTAGATACCAATCTATAAATAATTCAGATTCCTTAATAAGGAGATTTATATCGTATCGTTTTATATCCTCAAGTTTTACCTCACGTTTTTCGATTTCAGAGATTATATCAATAGCATGTTGATATAAATGCGTTTCATCGCTACTTTTATCACTCAAATATCGACTATATAAATTATCACCCAAATCTTCTAAAAGCAGATAGCCATTATCTAAGTCGCTATTAATAATTTTTGGAGCACTTAAACTATTATTAACCAGCCAGTTACATATTGATACAAATGGAATGATGGCACTTTTTTCTAGTGAAGAATCCATTAATACATAATTTCCCTGCGAGGTTATGATTCTCTCATATTTTCTAAAAGATGCGTCACCCGCTAGAAAATTTCGGCTATATTCTTTATCTAATGCTTGGGTTAAGAAAATATCTATGCTATCCATGCCGCTGTTAACTATCTGAAGTAATGAAATAATGAATTTGACTGCTGAAACTTATATCTCAAACTCGCTAGAAGAAACATCAAAAATTTCTAAAAAATTTGTAATGGATTATGTGCATTGCTTAAACACAGCCATTATATTGCTTGAGGGAGATTTGGGAGCAGGTAAAACTACGTTTGCTCGCGGTTTAATTACAGAGATTCTTAAACAAGATGTTGAAGTTACCAGCCCTACTTTTAATATTGTTAGCTATTACGATAATGGCATTAACAAGATTCATCATTTTGACTTATATAGAATAAAATCAGCCGATGAGTTGGAGGAGATAGGTTTTTATGAAGCAATTGACTCTTCAATATCAATCATTGAGTGGCATGAAATTGCATCAGACATAATTTTTAATACAAAAGACACAACAATTTTCAAAATCACTCTTGAGCATATGCAAAACATAGAGCAGGATAGCGCAAGAAAAATTCACATCCAGAGGCTCGATAAATTATCATGACTGTTATAACTAGATTTGCGCCATCTCCCACAGGATTTTTACACATTGGCGGAGCAAGAACAGCCTTGTTTAACTGGCTTTATGCAAGAAATAAAGGCGGCAAGTTTTTATTACGCATAGAAGATACAGATAGAGAGCGTTCCACAAACGAGGCAATAGAGGCGATAATCAATGGCATGAAGTGGATGGGACTGGAATGGGATGATGAAATAATCTTCCAATTTGCAAGAAGCAACCGACATGCCGAAATTGCCAAGCAAATGGTGGAAAATGGCAAAGCGTATTATTGCTACACCACACCAGAAGAACTTGCCGAACTTAGAAGCAAAGCAGAGGCAGATGGCAAAAAGTTTCGTTACGATGGCTCAAAATGGCGCAATTTGGATAATCCAAACCAAATTCCAGCGGGAGTAAAACCAGTAATTCGCCTAAAAGCACCAACAGAGGGCGAAACCGTAATCAGAGACAAAGTGCAAGGAGATATTACAGTCGCTAACTCGCAACTTGATGATATGGTTTTATTGCGCTCAGACGGAACGCCAACATATATGCTGGCTGTGGTTGTTGATGATCACGATATGGGCATTACACATATTATTAGGGGAGATGACCACTTAACCAATGCGGCTCGCCAAATTCAGGTTTATGAATCAATGGGATGGAGCGTTCCAGAATTTGCTCACATTCCCTTAATTCATGGCTCTGATGGTGCTAAACTATCGAAAAGGCATGGCGCAATTGGCATAGAAGCATATAGAGATATGGGGCTTCTTCCAGAAGCAATGCGTAACTATCTTTTAAGACTTGGCTGGAGTCATGGAGATGATGAAATAATCCCAACCAAAAAAGCAATTGAGTGGTTCAACCTAGAATCTATTGGCAAATCTCCATCTCGTTTTGATATGGTAAAGCTAGAGAATATTAATTCTCATTACATGCGTGAACTTTCTAATGAAGAGCTTGCGGAAAAAGCGATTCCTTATATCGAAAAAAAGGTTCAGAGAAAATTATCAGATGCCGAAATTCAGTTAATCATAAAGGCAATGAGCGGCGTTAAAAGCCGCGCAAAAACTCTTATAGAGTTAGCAGATGCAGTTTTATTTTACATAGCTGCAAAACCTATTATTTTGAATGAGAAGGCACAAGAAATTGTATCTGCTGATGATGCAAAAAAGGTCTTGCAAGATATTATCAACATCTTTGAAAACACCGAACCGTTTGATGCAAGCGAAATTGAAGCAGCAATCAAAAGTTACGCTGAAGAAAGCAACTTGAAACTCGGCAACGTTATGCAACCAATCCGCGCAGCAGTTACAGGCTCGACTCAATCACCAAGCATGTTCGAAGTGATGGAAATTCTAGGAAAATCTGAAACCATCAGCAGAATAAACGCTATTCTATAGGCGCGATACTTACCAAAATGTGGATTATAGTTGAAATGTGAGTGCGAATAATGTAAGAATCAGCACAACTATAAATTTGAGGATAAATATTAAATGGCTAGAATTACCGTTGAAGATTGCATTGATCTTATTCCTAACCGTTATGAACTGGTTATTATTGCGGCTCAAAGAGCGAAAGATATTGCTTCTGGTGCACCATTAACTCTAGAACGCGATAACGATAAAGATTCAGTTGTATCATTAAGGGAAATTGCTGAGAAAACTGTAAGTATAGAAAACTTAAAAGAAGAAGTTATCGAAAGCTATAGCGGTCTTCGTCCATTTGAGAGAATTGATAACCGTCCTCGCGGGCAAGATGTTGATATGGCATCAGAAGTTGAAGATGATATCGAAGATCATCAGTTCAAAGATAACTCTGCCCAACTTGCAAAAAGCGGCATGTCATTCATTGATGAAAACATCGAAGTAGAAGATTGATAAATCCAACCCTTCCAAGCCTTAGCTCTTTTGATATAAGAAATATATTAAGACTTCTGCGCTCTGAAAATGTTGGAATAATTACTTTTTTCGATTTATTAAAACGCTATAAAACTCCTGAAAAGGCTTTAGATGTTTTGCCAGAGATGGCTGCTCGTGGTGGCAAGAAGACTTATAAAATTCCACCACTATCACAGATAGAAAGAGAGCTTGAAGAAACCGAAAAATTTGGCGCAAGACCTGTGGTTTTTGGCTCTAATGACTACCCTGAATTGCTTGGCAATATCTACGACCCTCCACCAGTTTTATTTACTCATGGATATACACATTTACTCAAAAAAACCTCTGTTGCAATTGTTGGAGCAAGAAACGCATCTCTAAACGGAAAAAATTTCACACGAAAAATATGTGAAGAAATAGGAGCGAAAGGGCTAGTTATAATATCTGGACTAGCCAGAGGAATCGACACCGAAGCCCACAAGGCGAGCCTTAACTCTGGAACCATAGCAGTAATCGCTGGCGGCATTAACAATATATATCCACCTGAAAATAAAGATCTTTATGCGGAAATTAGAGAGCGCGGTGTTATCATAACCGAACAAGCATTTGGCGTTTCACCTGTTGCCAACAGCTTTCCGAAACGAAATAGAATCATATCAGGAATCTCATCAGCAGTTGCAATAATCGAGGCATCACTTAACTCTGGCTCGCTCATTACAGCGCGAATGGCACTCGAACACGGCAGAGAAATTTTCGCAGTCCCAGGTTCGCCGATGGATGTCAGGTGCAAGGGAACTAACAAATTAATACGCAACGGCGCATCTTTGCTTGAATCTTCCTCTGATATTATCGATTATTTAAATTCAAGGCCAAAAACTGGCGATGGCTTTTACTCTCCAAAACGAGGGCAACTTGATTTTCTTAATTTTGCCGAATATTCGCCAGAAGAAAATGAACTCTCAAGCGCAAGAAAATTAATTATAGAAAATCTAAGCGCAGCCCCTGTTCACATTGATTCATTGATACAAAACCTTGCAATATCGCCTCAGGTTGCCCAAATTGCAATTCTAGAACTAGAACTAGCAGGAAAAATCGAACGCTCAACTAACGGCAAAATATCATTATTATTTTAAAGAATATTGATGATTTTACTTACTTGCTCTAAAGCAATTTCATCTGATAAAACAATGCTGTTTGCGTTTGGAGATGATGGCTCGTTAACATCTTCAAATAAAAACATTGGGTCTAACTCTCGAGTATTATAACCGTTTAGATTGCTTCTTATAACAACCAACATTGCATCTCGCATAAGCCTTGGATGAAACCCACCTTCTATGATCGTTAAAGGGTCAGAAGAGATTATAACGCTATAATTTTGGCCTGAATAAGGTAAATCATTTAAAGTCATTGGGTTGCAGTCATACCTTTCAACGAAATTTCCATAATCATCAACTGGAACAACCCTTATATTTTCTTTAGAATCAATATATAAATAAAGATTATAGGTATGCCCGCCATATTCGAGCTTAGCCCCATTGGAGAATATATATTTCACATCCTCCCACCAATACTTTTGATCTTGCTCCGACATGCTCTCTGCTCAATACAATGGCCTAGAAACAGAGCCTATTAGATAAAGCTCAAAATATCAAGAAGTTAATCTTTTGATAGTTTTTTCTCTTCCAATCAAAGGTAAAAGTTTTGCCATTTCCGCACCATGTTCAACGCCAGTTAGAGCCTTTCTGATTGGCATAAATAGATTCTTTCCAGTTCTCCCAGTTGCTTGCTTGATTGAATCTATCCAATTATTCCAAGTGTCGTTATTCCAATCTCCTTCTGGAAGCAGTGAAGCAATTTTTTGGCAGAAATCTTTATCTTCGATAACTGGATTAATTTCGCCGTTACAGATATTATTAAACTCCTCTATATCAGTTAGCTTTGAAATATTAGTTTTTGCTACATCCCATATATCTTGAGTGGTATTAAACCCAACTGCATCAAGACTTGCTTTTATATCTAGGTAACTAGTTCCAGCAATTATCTTTGAATTGATTCTTTCAAGCTCTGAATAGTCATAATAAACTGCACCCTTACTAAACGTAGAAAAATCAAAAGTTTGCGCTATTTCCTTAATATCTGTAATCGCTTCAATTGGCAGAGATGTTCCAATTCGTGCAAGCAAATTCATAATTGCAATTGGTAATATCCCAGCAGCTCTTAAAGATGCAATATCAAAGCCACCTAAGCGTTTTGATATTTCACCATCTTTTGATTTCATCAATGACAAATGCGCATATTCAGGATGCCAGCCAAAAAGTTCTTTGGCTAACTGAATTTGAACTGCTGTGTTTGAAACGTGGTCTTCACCCCTGATAACATGGGTTACGTTTAGCTCCCCATCATCTACCACTGAAGATAAAGTATAAGTCGGAATGCCATCTTCACGGAATAAAACAGGATCAGATAAGTGTTCGCCCTTAAAACTTAAATGCCCTCTTATGTGATCGTTCCATTCAGCAATAGAATTATCCATCATAAAACGCCAGTGTGGCTTTCTTCCTTGTTGCTCATAATTTCTTTTTTGCTCTTCGGTGAGTTTTAATGCAGCTCTATCATATATCGGAGGAGCACCGCGCGATAGCTGCATTTTCCTTTTTATATCAAGCTCTTCCTGAGTTTCATATGCAGGATATAATCTACCGCTATCTATAAGTTTTTGTTTTGCAATGTCATATCTATCAAAGCGATCTGATTGCCTATAATATTCATCCCACGAAAGGCCAAGCCACTGCATATCTTTTTGAATTTGAACGGCATATTCCTCTTTTGAACGCTCACGGTCGGTGTCATCCATCCTTAAAATGAACTGGCCTCCAACTTTTCTAACAAATAACCAATTTATTAATGCTGTTCTAACATTACCAACATGTAAATTGCCTGTTGGGCTTGGTGCAAATCTCACTCGTGGAATTTTATTATTCATATTAAACTTTGATATAATTTTGCTTAGGTTATTTTCATACTATATATTTTGGTGAATATACAAACATTAATATATTGCGCCAGTGCCTACAGTTGGTCTGAAAGTATCATTGGGTTTTTGAATCGTCTCAGTTGGCATAGTGCCTTGATTTTCTATAGTGGCTGGGTCAGCGTTTTCCTGCAATATTTCACCATCAGAATTTGACTGATTTTCTTCATCTGTCGCAATTGAACCCTGCTCGATATTTAAGTCGGGCGAAGTGATGTTATCTGAATTATCAACTGTTGGCTCTGCGGTTGTTTTATTACTTCTAAACACCTCTAAAATAATTCGATTTGAAGGAGTATCGGCTGAAATGGGAAGGCCAGTTAGTGCATCAACTTTTGACATAATTATGCCAGGTGGAACTCTAAATGGCTGAGGTGGAACGTCTGCCAAAGCATAATTCATGAAATGAATGAAGGCAGGCAAGGCAACACCGCCGCCAGTTTCTTTTTCTCCCATTGGCTTGGGTCTATCAAATCCAATATATGTTCCGACAACTAAGTCAGGTGAAAAGCCTATGAACCAAGTATCCATACTCTTATTTGTGGTTCCAGTTTTACCAGCAAGCGGCCTTTCCAGAACTTTTGCTCTCGTTGCTGTTCCTCGTTCAACAACACCGTTTAGTATCGAGACCATCTGATAAGCAATTTGTTCATCGATTATTTGCTCTCTGGAATCCTTAATTTCTGGTGGCTGTAACATCGATGCGATAGGCATTTTGGAAGTTATACCAGAAGATTCAATACAACCTATACAATCACGGTTATCTCTTTTGTATATTGTTTTTCCATACCTATCTTGCACTTTTTCTATAAAAGATGGTTCTATCTTTTTTCCACCATTTGCAAGTATGCCATAAGCATTGGTAAGTTTTAACAAAGTTGTTTCATGCGCGCCCAAAACTAATGAGAAATTGCGCGGCACTGCCTCATATATTCCGAATCTTTCAGATATTTCGATTATTCTATCAATTCCTGTTGCGAGAGCCAACCTTACAGTCATTGCATTTCTGGATTTTTCTAGTCCAGCTCTTAATGTCGTTGGCCCAAGAAAATCATTCGAGTAATTAGCAGGTGTCCAAGCTGGTTTTCCCTCCCCTTGACTTAAAGATACGGGACTATCCATCACTATGCTTGTTGGTGAAAAACCGTTTTCAAGTGCTGTTAAATAAACAAATGGCTTGAATGATGAACCTGGTTGTCTTCTTGCTTGCGTAACTCTGTTATATTCTGTGTCTGCAAAATTTACTCCACCAGCCATAGCAAGAACCCTTCCAGTATGAGGATCTAATGCAACTAATCCGCCGCTGATTTGAGGAACTTGCCTAAGTGCATAACGTTCAGTTTTTGCAATAGGGGAATCTTTACTGTTTTCTTTACTTTTCTTATCAGCTTCGGCTAACCGTTCTGAAACCTTTTTTTCGAGAATTTCTTTATTATTAATAGCTTGGTTATAATCTTCTACAACTATAACGTCGCCAATCCTTAGAACATCATTCACGCTATCCACAGCACCAGCAAGGCCACCATCGGGAAGTTTTTTTCGCGCCCATTTCATGTCTTCAAGCATAATATAGCCATTTGGTCTGTCTTTAACACCAATGATTGCCCTATCTTGCTTAGTCTCTAAAACTACCGCGATATTCCACTTTGGCGGCACAGAGTTTTGATATTCGTTTATTTTTTCTTGCCATCCCTTTGTGGTAACTAGAGTTGCTAGAGAACCCCTATAACCATGTCTTTTTTCATATTCAGTTAGTGCAAATAAAAGAGCGTTATCAGCATACTCCTGAAGTTTGGGGTCAAGAGTTGTTCTAACAACTAATCCACCTTTGTATAATATATCATTTCCATACTTTTGCGCTATCCACCTTCTGACTTCTTCAGCAAAGAAATCTGCCTTAGCCATTTCATCAGGAGAACGCTTTTTAAGAATAATATCTGTTGCAATAGCCTTTGCAGCATCTGATTGACTTATGCGTCCATCATCCAACATTCTGCCGATTACCCAATCTCGCCTTTCTTTGGCTCTCTCTGCATTCTTCTCAGGATCAAGCCTACCAGGTGCTTTTGGCATAGCCGCAAGAAGTGCGACTTCTTCTATAGATAACTCATCAAGGGGTTTATTAAAGTAATTTAAAGCTGCTGCTGCAACACCATATGAACCTCTTCCAAGATAAATTTGATTGAGATAAAGTTCTAATATTCTATCTTTTGTAAAAGCCTTGCTTATTCTAAATGCCAATATTGCTTCTTTAACTTTGCGCTCTATTGTTTTTTCATTGCCTAGAAGAAAGTTTTTTACAACTTGTTGAGTTATAGTAGAGCCGCCAGCAAGACCGCCTTCACCCTTATTGGTGAAGTTATTAACGGCCGCCCGCATTATTCCCATTACATCAACGCCTGGATTTTCGTAAAAACTTCTATCTTCGGCCGATAAAAATGCCTGACGAAGCCTTTTGGGTACAGCTTCAATTGGAACAAAAACTCTTCTTTCAATCGCATATTCCGCAAGAAGTCTTCCATCTGCGGCATATAGTCTCGTCATATTAGGTGGTTCGTAATTTCTTAGCTGATTATAATCTGGCAAATCGCGCCCATAGAAATAAACCACTCCCAAAACGGCTACCGCTGCGGAGATAACCCCCAAAAGCATTAACGATGATAATATTATTATAATTCTCATAAATCTGGAATCTTAGAGTTTATCTTGAAATATTTTTCGATAGCTTCCACTAACGAAGATATAGTAGCCTTAATGTGCCGTCTGTCATGCAGCAACTCTTCATCTTCACTATTAGTTAAAAACCCAAGTTCAACTAAAACTGATGGAATATCAGGAGATTTTAACACTGCAAATCCTGCATAACGGTGTGGATTATTGAGCAACTTTATTTTCTTTCCAGCTTTGTCAACAATCATTTCTGCAAACTCTGAAGATTTCGCCATTGTCTCTCTTGATGCAAGATCAATTAAAATATTTGCAACAACTGCCTCTGAGCCAGTTAAATCAACGCCAGCAATCAGATCTGATTTATTTGAATTCTCAGCAAGTGCTTCTGCCAGTTTATCAGATGCCGTTTCAGATAGAGTATAAACTGAAAGACCTCTGGCTTTTTCATCTGGCCCCGCATCGGCATGAAGTGAGATAAATAAATCAGCATTTGCATTCTTCGCAATCATTACTCTGTCTGCAAGTTTAACAAAAACATCCTGCTGTCTTGTCATTACAGCCTTGTATTTACCTGTTTCTTCCAGAGCATCATGAAGTGCCTGCGCAAATCTTAGAGTTACATTCTTTTCATAGCCTTTTTTACCAGGTGCACCTGGATCGACTCCTCCATGCCCCGCATCAATCACAATAATTGGTTTAAGTGCATCGTTAATTTTATCAACTGGCTTAAAAACTGGAGAAGGATATTTCCCTTCGACAGATAGATTCTTATGCGTTTTCTTCAAAGGCTCAGATTGTAAAGGCGCAAGGTCGGTTACGTTGTTGATATTATTATTTTCAATACTGGATTCTTTGACTCTTCCCTCAACCACCTTTTGTTGAGCGTTTATAATTTTCTTCTCTGGCTTATCTGATTTTTTGGTAAAATTTGCTGAGATTACAATTTTGGCACTGTCACCTTTTATATTTACTGCCTTTTTGACGATTGTAGCATTTGAAGATAGATCGAGCACTATTCTAACCTGATTAGGCTTGAAGTAACCCATTCTAATTTTCTTGATATAGTCACCAGTAAACGGAGTAGCATTAGCTCTCTTTACCTCAGAATTGAAGACATCAATCACTAATCTACTGGGGTTATCTAAAGTAAAGGCTTTAAAATCAGTTTTCTTGGAAATAGAAACAATAATTTCTGCGCTACTTGAATGCTCTGTAACCAAAACATCATTTACGCTTGTTGGCTTGTTCGCATGTAAAATGACTGGATTTAGTGTGAGAGCAATAAATAGCGTAAAAACTAATATCTGCGCGATGGATGGATGATTTTTCATATTGTGAGGATTCTACTTTCCTAGCTCTGTATTTGCAAAAGAGATATTTTAGCTGTGGAAAGTATTTTTTGCTTCCGCTGTAGATATGAGTTCATAGGATTTAAATTATACAATCACTTAGCTGCGCGCAGAGTGCAATAACTTCAATCCTGAATGCGAGAAGAATTCACTATGTCAAATCTCACCCGAAGAAATATTTTTTCCAAATTCTTTGATAATTTAAATTCCAGTAAGAATAAAAAATCCAAAATCTTTAGCGATAACATACTGCTTCATAATACTGGCAAGCCAGTTTGGACAAACAGAAACTATAACAAATTTGCCGATGAGGGATATGTTAAAAACGTCATAGCTTATCGCTCTATAAATATGATTGCGGAAGCCGCATCAAGTGTAAAAATGAAGCTACATTTTGTTGATGAAGATAGCAGATATGAAATCAAACAGCATCCATTACTCAAAATACTTGAAAGGCCAAATCCGTGCATTGGCGGTTCAGATTTTATCGAATCAATTGTAAGTTACCGCCTTATCAGTGGAAATGTTTATATTCAGGCAATCACCAACACTTCAAACGAAGTGAAAGAGCTTCACATACTGAGGCCAGATAGAGTGCAGGTTATTGCTGGCGATAATTGCATTCCAATGGGTTATAGATATTCTGTAAAGGGTAATAATTCAAATGAATATCTCGACTTTCCAGTTGATTCAATAACTGGAAAAAGCGAGATTTTGCATATAAAAAATTTCAATCCCCTTAATGATTGGTATGGCCTATCTCCCATCGAGGCAGCAGCTTATAGCATTGATCAACATAACTATTCTGCCTCATGGAATCAGGCACTATTGCAAAATGGTGCAAGGCCAAGCGGTGCACTGGTTGTGAAAGGAGATAATTCACTGAGTGAAGATCAATTTAACCGTCTCAAAAATCAAGTAAGTGAAGAATTCTCAGGTCACGCAAATGCTGGAAGGCCAATATTGCTAGAAGGCGGACTTGAATGGAAAGAAATGAGTATCAGTCCCAAAGATATGGACTTTATGAATATCAAAAATACATCCGCGAGAGATATTGCTCTGGCCTTTGGCGTTCCCCCACAACTTTTGGGCATTCAGGGTGATAATACTTATAACAACCTCGCAGAAGCAAGGCTTGCTCTATGGGAACAGACAGTAATCGCGCATTTAAATGATATTGCTGATGCCTTAAATAATTGGCTAGTGCCAGCGTTTGATGCAAGACTCAAACTATCTTTTGATATTGATTCTGTAAGTGCTCTTGCACCAAGACGCGAGGCTTTGTGGAATAAAATCACCTCAGCTTCATTTTTATCAGATGACGAGAAAAGGAAAATACTTAACATATAATAATTAGGCTAATACCATGAAAAAGAATAATAAATCACTTTCAAAAATATCTGTGCCTTTTTCCACTAAAGGCCTTTCAAATGAAGGATATTTTTCAGGCTACGCTAGTGTATTCAACGTTGCAGATCAGCATAAAGATATAATCTTATCTGGGGCATTTGAGAAAACTTTAAAATCCAAGAAAGATATCAAGTTGTTATGGCAACATAATTTTAGTGAACCAATTGGAATAATTGAAGAAATATACGAAGATGCTATCGGCCTTTTCATCAAAGCAAAACTGTTGCTTGATGTTCAAAAAGGAAAAGAGTCATATTCACTCATGAAATCGGGGGCAGTTGATGGTTTAAGTATTGGATTTTCAGTAATTGAATCTCATTATGACGCAAAAACCAAGTGCAGAATACTATCAGAAATTGAACTTTGGGAAGTAAGCCTTGTTACTTTTCCTGCAAATGAGGAAGCCACAATTTCAGAAATTAAGGGCATGATTCAATCTGGAGAATTAATCAAACTGCAAGATGCAATTGACAATGCAGTTAACGTTTTGAGTTCATATTAGCACTAAAACCATTAGCTAGGTATATCTGGAATCCAGATTTTCTATTTCCACCCAAGTTTCGCTCTATTGGCTCAAGTTTTGCGATATTCTTAAAACTATCAATAATCTCAGAATTATCTTTTGAATCACTGATAATTATGAATCTGCCATTATCTGATTCTTTGAATTTGCTAATCATTTCAAAGTGATCATCTATATACTTATCTTTATTCCATTTAATAAAGCCATAAGGTGCTCTTTCTGACTTTTTTAGCTCAGCGTAATACAGAAACTGAGCTGTTTGCTTGCGTTCCGTTGTTACAATAACCGCATCAGGATATTTCTTTTGCAGCATTGTAACTTCTGCTCCCACCTCCCTCCATCCTCTTGTTCTAACGAATGGATCTGGCAATTTTAGTTCATGATATTTACTGGCCAGTGAATAACGAATCTGATCATAATTATGAAAAATCCCAAGAGCAACGATATGAAGCAAAACACTTGCCAGCAAGATTCTATAAAGAGAATTTTTAACGATATATCTCGCAGCGATGATACTCGCGGCGATATATGTTGGTGAAGCCCAATGTGGATCAGATTTCGTGATAAAGCTAAGAAATAAAAAGATAAATAATATCGGTAAAGCAAAACACCATAGTAAAAACTCAGGATTCTGAACTAATGATTCACGCTTCACACGAAGTGAACGAACGAATTTATAAAGTGCATAGATAAATAATGAAAAAAGGATGGGCCCGAATACAGCAAACTGACTTCCAAAAAAAGTTAAGGTATTTAGAAGATTAAATTTTTCTCCCAAAACTTGGGCATTATCTTCCGCAACATGAACAAAACTTGCAAAGCCATTTTGTATGTTCCAAACGATATTTGGCGAGAAAACTAATAAAGCAACTAATCCACAAAGATATGGATTCAGAGATTTTAAATAAAACAACCTATCTTTCGAAGCCAATATGTAAATTCCAATTGATAGAAAGAAAAAGGCAAAATTATATTTTGCGAGCATTCCTAATCCACAAATTACACCAAGTATTAGCCATTTTGAAATTGAAGATGGGTTATCCAAAATCAATATAAACCAATATAAACCAATCGCCCAAAACATTAAGAGAAATGGATCAGTCGTAACCAGTGACGCCGAATAACTAACTGCTGGAAGAGTTGCAAAAATTATTGAACTAATAACAGCTGTTTTAGAATCAAATAGCTTTTTTGCCGCTAAATATATGAATATACTAGAAATAAGATAGGCAATTGGTGATGGAAGTCTTACGAAGAATTCCGCGTCTCCCCCAATCCATGTAGAGACTGCAATTGCCCACGCAACAACTGGAGGCTTTGAAAAATATCCAAAATCTGGATATTTCGACCAAAACCAATATTGAGCTTCATCTCCTATAAGTGGATAGTTACTCTGTGCAAGAAATAAAAGCCAAATAAAAAAGATAATTAAAAGTGATGATGCAAGAAAGTAAGCATGAAAAGCATGCGAAGATTTGTCATCTGATTCAGTTGTATTACCTAGTTTATCCACTCAAAATTGCCCTAAACAATTATATAAGATGCCTTACATTGCAACAATCCTATAGAAAAATCTAGGGAATTTTAATTCTAATTCATGAAACTTCTAAACTAGTCTTTCTTCTAGTTGCGCTCTGTTCGGACTGAATAATGCAACAACTCTTTGTGGAGATATATTGTGTTTTATCAATTCCATTAAAGCTGGGTCTGAAACACTAAAGGATTTTAATCCATTGCTTTCAAAATCACATACACCACATTTATCCCTTAGCAGAGATAGCGCACTCAGCATATCGCCAACTGTTTCAAACGTTAATTTAATAGCTGGAAACTCACCTAAAGAATCATGTGAAAATTTTGCCTTTTCAATAACCTGCCACTCTTTTGGACTCAACTTTACGCTCATTTAACTACTCCATAAAAAATTTTGCAAGAAGAGCAAAGTAAACAATTAGAGTGACCTAATCAAGCAACTAGCAGTGCAGTGCAACATAGATTCTGCTGCACCGCAAAATTCATTATAAAACAACCACCAACATAAGGAAAATATATGACATTATCGCATTTAACCGATAAGATTAATAATCTTTCCAGCTCATGGGAGACCTTTAAATCCCTTAATGAGCAACGCTTGAAAGATATCGAAAGAAAAGGATTTGCAGATCCTCTTCTAACAGAACAGCTAGACCGCATTAATGATGCAATTGACAATCAAAAACATCGTATGGAACAGTTTGAGACTGCTTTCAAGCGACCTGCGCTAGCGTCAAAGGCTTCTTCTGGAATTATTAATAACTCTCACAACAGTGAATATAAAAACGCATTTAATGCCTATTTAAGAAAAGGGCACGATGCTGGCCTTGAAGCATTTGAGAGAAAGGCATTATCAGTTGGCTCTGACCCTGATGGCGGATATTTGGTAACTCCTACAATGAGCAATACCATTGTTCAAACAATATTTGAATCTTCACCAATGCGACAAATATGCTCAAACGAGACTATTTCAAGCGATTCAATAGAATTAATCGAAGATAGATACGAAGCAAGCTCTGGTTGGGTTACTGAAACCGCAGGAAGAGTTGATACATCAGCTCCACAAGTTGGAAAACGCTCAATCACTGTTCATGAACTATATGCACAGCCGAAGGCTACGCAAAAACTGCTAGATGACTCTGCAATAGACGTCGAAAGTTGGATTGCAGAAAAAGTTTCTGACACATTCTCTCGCAAAGAAAACGATGCTTTCATCAATGGAGACGGTGTTGGAAAACCTCGAGGATTTCTAACTTATCAAAGTGGTACTACTTGGGGCAAGATTGAACAATTAAATTCTGGAAGCTCTGCCGCTGTAACAGCAGATAAAATAATCGAACTTTTTTATCTTCTAAAAGAGCCATATATGCGCGGCGCAACATTCCTAATGAATCGCGCAACAACAAGACTTGTAAGGCAACTTAAAGAAACCGCAACAGGTCAATATCTATGGCAACCTGGTTTAACTGCTGGTGCACCTGATACTCTTTTAGGTGTTCCTGTTGTGCAGGCGGCTGATATGCCAATTCCTGCCGCGAATAGCCTTTCTATAGCGGTTGGGGATTTCCGTCAGGCATATCTAATTGTTGATAGAGTTGGCGTTAGAACACTTCGCGACCCATTCACTGATAAGCCATTCGTAAAATTCTACACCACAAAACGAGTTGGTGGAGATGTTGTAAACTACGAAGCAATTAAAATCATGAAATTAGCAAACTAAGGAACTTAAATATGAGAGACTTACATAATAATATAAAAATTGTGAAAGCAATATCCTCAAGAACCATTACAGGTTCATCTGATGTTAATGGAGCCGACGTAGACCTTCAGGGATATGAAAGCCTTGAGCATATCGTAATTGTGGGCAATGCCTCTGGATCTGATACTTTAAGCGGTTCACTCAAACTTGATTTGATATTGCAAGAGGCTGATGCTGATTCTACTGGCGGAGCAGCAGGAACATATTCAAATGTTACTGATTCAGACCTAGTAATTGGCGGAAGTGTTGATTCAAATGGAATCTTCGCAACCATTGATTCCAACACCGAAGACGATAATGTTTTTAGCATTGGTTATATCGGTGCAAAAAGATTTTCACGAGTAAGGGTTGACGTAACGGGAAGCCACACCGCAACCCCAATTTCAGCAATTGCAGTTTTAGGAAATTCCAGCTTAAAACCAGTTGCTTAAACTCTAAAGTTATTACTATAGCACATAGCGAAAAGTTAGGGATATTTGCAAAGCATTTAGGTCTCTATTGTCATTGCGAGCGAATGCGATGACGTTTCGGAGCTAATCCCTAACCTATTTCTAACGGCTATATATCAATCCCCTCCCTTGCTTCGTATACCGCAGGGGAGGGATTATATAGATGTTGGCCTAGTAAACTCTTTTCTTTGGGGGAATGGGTTCAACTTCATTGCTGAGGGTGTAAAGATGCACTGGGCGATAATCAATTTTGGTTTTACCATTTGAGTCTGCCCACATAACAGTATGTTTTAGCCAATTCTCATCATCACGATCTGTAAAATCTTCACGGGCGTGTGCACCCCTGCTTTCTTTACGATTATTTGCACTATGCATGGTAATAACTGCTTGAACTAAAAGATTATCAAGCTCTAACGCCTCAACAAGGTCACTGTTCCAAACCATGCCTCTATCACTGATAGAGACCTCCTTAAAGCTGGAATGAACGTCATCAATAAGTTTAACGCCTTCGCTTAAAACATTATCGTCTCTAAAAACGCTTGCATTATTTTGCATAACTCTTTGCATGTTAAGGCGAATTTCTGAGGCTCTTAATTTACCTTTTGAGTGTCTAATTTTATCTAGCCTTGCAATACCTTCATGGCCAGAATCTGATTTCAGTGGCTTATGAGCCGAACCAGCCTTTACAATATCTTTCGCACGAAGTGCCGCAGCTCTTCCAAACACAACTAAATCTAGAAGTGAATTTGAGCCAAGCCTATTCGCACCATGCACTGAAACGCAAGCTGCCTCACCAATCGCCATTAATCCTGGAACAACAGCATCAGGATTTTTGCCAGAAATTGTAACAACTTCACCATGATAATTAGTTGGAATTCCACCCATATTATAGTGAACCGTTGGCAACACTGGAATTGGCTCTTTAGTAACATCAACGCCTGCAAATATTTTTGCAGTCTCGGCAATTCCCGGAAGTCTTGAATGAATAACATCCGCATCAAGGTGATACAACACCAGATGAATGTGATCTTTCTTAGGCCCACATCCACGACCTTCACGAATTTCAATAGTCATTGCACGAGAAACCACATCGCGTGAGGCAAGATCTTTCGCGTTGGGAGCATATCTCTCCATAAAACGTTCGCCTTCAGAGTTTATCAGGTATCCACCTTCTCCGCGCACGCCTTCAGTAATCAAACAACCCGCACCATATACCCCTGTTGGGTGGAACTGCACAAACTCCATATCTTGAAGAGGAAGACCCGCTCTAGCCGCCATTGCACCGCCATCACCTGTGCATGTGTGAGCCGATGTCGCAGAGAAATAAGCCCTGCCATATCCACCAGTTGCAAGAACCGTAACATGACCTATAAAACGGTGAATTGAGCCATCTTCAAGACAGTAGGCAACCACTCCCCTGCACTCTCCATCTTCCATTATCAAATCGATTGCGAAATATTCGATAAAAAAGTTTACATCATATTTTAACGACTGCTGGTAAAGAGTGTGCAATATCGCATGGCCTGTTCTATCTGCTGCGCAAGCAGTTCTTTGCGCTGTGCCTTTACCGAAATGAGTTGTCATTCCACCGAAGGGACGTTGATAAATCTTCCCCTCTTTTGTGCGAGAAAATGGAACACCATAATGCTCAAGCTCAATGACTGACTCAACCGCATTTTTACACATATATTCAATAGCATCCTGATCGCCCAGCCAATCTGAACCTTTAATGGTGTCATACATATGCCAACGCCAATCATCTTCACCCATGTTACCAAGTGATGCAGAAATGCCCCCTTGCGCCGCAACGGTATGACTTCTGGTAGGAAACACCTTCGATATACATGCAGTTTTAAGCCCTGCGTTCGCCATTCCAAATGCTGCTCTAAGGCCAGAGCCGCCACCACCTACAACCACTGCGTCAAAATAATGATCCTGAACTTTATAGCTTTGCGTCATACGTCACTTTCTATAGATATTTCTGCCATATATATATCAACAGAGCTTATCAATAATCAAGCAAACAATTGAAGCTGGTGGGAATATAGCAGCTAACTTTTAATTAGATGCTATATGGACGAGCGAAGCGAGGACTAGCAACCAACGGGAGCGCAGGCTGCGTGCCGCCTGAACGCTAAATAAAAATATAGCGCGTTGTGAATATCTAGAAATAATATCTCTAATTAACCGTTACGCGCTATAAGTTAAGCGAATTCACTGCCTTTGGTAATTTGGCTTGGTGGAATTCCTATAATTTGCAAAACTTTTGGTGAAGCCTCGCTTATCAAACCATTCCCCCTATGAAATTCTTTCCACTTGGTTTCATCTAAGTTAAAATAATCGCCATCTACGAAAGACTCACGAATCTTTTTAGCAATTTCGGGTTTATCCGCAAAAAGGGTATCAATCGCATCTTCATAACCCTTTGCTTGTCTTTCAACGAACACATCTTTAAATAATGGATGATTTCTATAGAATATCTCAACAGCAAACGCATAAATTATACGATCTGCTGCAAAAACCTCGCGGTGCTGGATGTCTCTAAATGACTGTGATTTGCTCTGTTCAAAAAGATCCTTGTATAGGTAGTCTTTATAATATTCATAACCGAAAGGATCTTCACCAAATCTTTCTTTTACAAATTCCGAAAACTTTTCAAAAACACCTTTTTCACCAATTTGTAATAAGAACGTTACTTTTTTTGTTTCATGATATATTTTTCTAAACTCATCATATATTGGGTCACTGCGAGAAACTTGATTTCTTCCTCCCCTCTCTTCAAGTGTTTGGTTAAGTATAGCTTTTCTTTTGTTTAATTGATCAAGCTCTTTCTGTAGATGCTCAGATTCTTCTTTTGATACTCCAAGCACAAGAGGTCTTGCAAATTCAGCAAATAGCCTTTGGTATAAAGATATCATTTCTTCACTACTTGCTTGGGGATTATCATCTTGAAAATCAGATATAGCTTTATTTATCATTTTATAAGCGTCGCCAATAACATCTACTTGATTTGAATCAAGAAAGTGATTTGTAACATAATTATCAAAAAGATCAGGCAATATTTTTGCACTTATCCTTAACCTTGCTGGAGGGGATACACCTTCATCAACAACCAAAACGTTCATCTCAACAAATGGATTTGAAGAGATATGAATAATACCGTTTCTGTCATAATCTGCGGGAATTTGATCTTTCGCCAGCAACCAAGCAAGCTCAAGATATTTTGCAACTGCAACCGCATCTTCAGGATTTTTAAAGAGCAAGTTTAGTCCCGTAATAAATTTTGAGTTATCATCTTCACTGCTTGGTGCTATGATTCTATAATTATCCTCTTTTAAGATATTCTCGGCTTGTGCGCGTAAAACTTGAAATTCTTGGTTTAGCTGCTCTAGTGATTTTGTCATGTTTGTTCTCCCCTGTTATTTATTAATGTTAAGACATTGATTATTCTTTTGAAAAACCGTTGGATTAACTAAATTAAGCACCTTTAGCAATATGAGTTGTTGGAATTCCTATAACGCTCAAATTTTCTGGTAAAGCCTCACTTATCAAACCATTATCTATATCAAATTCGTTCCACTTTTTTTCTTTCAAGGCATGATAATTACCTTTTTCGAAGGATGCACGAATCTTTCTCGCAATCTTGGGATTATCTGCAAAAAGGGCGTCAATTGCATCTTCATAACCCTTTGCTTGTCTTGCAACGAACACATCTTTAAATAATGGATGATTTCTGTAAAGTATTTCATTTGCGAATATTTTCATCATATCATCAGGAAAATCACATTCCATATAACGAACAAAATCAATTGCATCATAATATTTTTCTTCATCATCATTTAATCTATGATCTAACACTAGGTTATTAACTCTCGGAAGGACTTCATAAAGATATTCTTTGTAATATTCGTAACCGAAAGGATCTGCACCAAATTTTTCCACAATAAATGCAGAAAACTTTTTAAAAAGACCATCTCTATCTAATCCATTCAGGTATTTTAATTCGTCCGTTTCAAAATCAATAGCTTCAACTTCATCATCTGTAACGCCTAAAACCAGAGGCCTTGCATACTTAGCATATAAATCACTATAATATTTAACCCTATCTAAATTAGTTGCTTCAGGATTCATTCTTTTAAAAACTTTTACTCTTCTATTAATTAGTTCACCAGCATCACCTTCTGCATCAACATAATATGGGTTTGCAAAGCGATCATAAACGAAATGCTCAAACTCTTTTGGAAGAATATCAGAAAATAGCCTCAACATTACTGGTGGAACTTCTCCCTCACCAACTTTCAGCACATTAATATCCACAAAAGGATTAGATGAATGATCAACATCACCATCCTTATCATAACCTGCGGGGATTAGACCTTCTGGATTTTGGTCTCTTCCAAGCAACCAAGCAAGCTCAAGATATTTTGCAACTGCAACTGCATCTTCAGGGTTTTTAAACAGTAGATCAACTCCCAACCCAAATTTTGAGTTATCATCTTCACTGCTTGGTGCTATGATTCTATAATTATCTTCTTTTAAGATATTCTCGGCTTGTGCGCGTAAAACTTCAAATTCTTGGTTTAACTGCTCTAGTGATTTTGTCATAAGTTATGTCCAATCTAATTATCTAAATTCATTCCTTAAATGAACATATTAACGAATTTTTAGATTAGCAAGAACTAATTCTTTAACTTTATCAGGCATTTTCTGCCATTCGCTAATTTCTTCTAAAGTTCTTTTGCACCCTTCGCAAAAACCTGTTTGCTCGTTTATTTTGCATACCTTGATGCAAGGGGATTCGATTTTCTTTTTTATTCCTAAAATCTTTCTTGTCGCCACTTTGATTATCATTTAGTTTTGATATAACAAATCTTATAGCAGGGCATGATGCAGCAAGAAACAGAAATTATAGAAGAACCTCAATATTTGACCTCTTTAAATCCAGAGCAACTTGAAGCTGTTAAGCATATCGACGGCGCATTACTTGTTTTATCTGGCGCAGGAACAGGTAAAACTAAGGTTCTCACCACTCGCATCTGTCATATACTTGCATCAAAACGAGCTTTTCCAAGTCAAATTCTCGCCGTTACGTTCACTAACAAGGCGGCAAAGGAAATGTCAGAGCGCATTAATTCAATGATTGGCTCAATGGCCAGCGGCTTATGGATAGGCACTTTCCACTCAATTGCAGCTCGCATTCTTCGCCGTCATGCTAAGGTTGTGGGGCTTGAAGATAACTTCACCATTCTTGATGATGACGATCAGCTAAGGCTTATCAAGCAGCTCATGCAAGAAAACAATATTGACGATAAACGTTGGTCGCCTCGCATGATGCTTTCTTACATTCATAGTATGAAAGATAAGGGTCTTACCCCAGATAAAGTTAAAAATTCAGAGCATGCCTCTTTCGCAAGTGGAAAAGGGATAGTTTTATACACCGCCTATCAAAAACGCTTACTCACTATTAACGCGGTAGATTTTGGTGATTTGCTACTACATAACTTAAGTATTTTTTCAAACTATCCAGAGATATTAGAGGAGTATAGCAAGCGTTTTCGCTATATTCTAGTTGATGAGTATCAAGATACCAACGTTGCTCAATACCTATGGCTGAGGCTACTCTCACTGGTTAACAAAAACATTTGCTGCGTGGGAGATGACGACCAAGCAATATATGGCTGGCGCGGGGCAGAGGTTGATAATATCCTAAGGTTTGAGAAAGATTATCCTAATGCTAAGGTGGTAAAGCTAGAGCAGAACTATCGCTCAACATCCGCAATACTTGCCGCCGCATCTGGCTTGATAAAGAAAAATGCTGGAAGGCTAGGCAAAACCCTGTGGACAGAGGGCGACAAAGGCGATTTAATAAAAATTATCAATGTCTATGATGATAGAGATGAAGCCAAATTTATAGCCGAAGAAATTGAAGCAATTGCAAAAGATTACGGCGGATATGGCGAATGCGCCGTATTAGTAAGAGCAGGATTCCAGACGCGTTCATTTGAAGAACGCTTCATGATGCACGGATTGCCATATAAAATTATTGGCGGTTTGAGATTCTATGAACGCCAAGAAATCAAAGATGCGATTGCTTATATAAGACTTCTTGTGCAACCTAATGATGATCTGGCGTTTGAGCGTATTATTAACACTCCCAAACGTGGGGTTGGCGCATCAAGCCTAGAGCTTATTAGAAAAACAGCTCGTGAACATTCAATATCGATGTTTAAATCTTTGATATTTCTTATTGAAAATGGTGGAATCAAAGGCAAAACGGCAATTACATTAAATAAGTTTTTAAGAGATTATGAGCGTTTCAATTCATTAATTGGCAATATGCCTCATCATGATTTGGTTAATCTAATCCTTGATGAAACAGGCTACAGAGATATTTGGAAAGCTGAAAAAACCCCCGATTCACAAACCAGATTAGACAACTTAAAAGAATTAGTTGCGGCAATATCTGAGTTTGAAGATTTACAGCATTTTCTCGAACACGTTGGCTTAGTTAGTGATACAGAACAATCTGATGAAGGTGGCAAGGTTAATATAATGACTTTGCACGCATCCAAAGGGTTAGAGTTCAACGTTGTATTCCTACCAGGGTGGGAGGATGGCATTTTTCCATCACAACGCTCTATGGATGAAAAAGGCATAGACGGCCTAGAAGAAGAAAGAAGACTCGCCTATGTGGGAATGACAAGAGCTAGAAAAAGGCTTTTCATTCTGCACGCAAACAGCCGCAGGGTTTACAATCAAATTCAAAACAATATTCCATCAAGGTTTATTGCAGAAATACCAGAAAATTCTCTCGAATTCATCAATCATAGCGGATTAGGCTTGATGTCTTCATTCATGAGTTCTGATTTAAGAAGCGAGATAAATAATCTATTCAAATCAACCGAGCAGAGAAACTCACCACAAAGTCAGTCAGCTCCTCTTTCTCAGTCAAAATATAAAGTTGGCGCGAGAGTAATCCACGATCAATTCGGATACGGCAGAATAATGGGTATTAACGCCAACCGACTAGACATCCTCTTCGATGATCACGGCATCAAAAAAATAATGGAAGACTTCATCCGCGAGGGATGAGAAACTTATGCAGCTTTTTTATTATTAGCTGGCTTGAAGTTTCTTTTGTTACCTTTATTTTTTGCATATGGTTTGGATGATTTCTCACCGCCGCCATTTCCACCATTACCGCTGCCGCTATTACCACCGCGACTTTTGAACTTTTTGAATCTTGATGAACCAGAACCTTTACGTCTGTTATCAGATGAGTTTGCAGAAGAAGATGAGGCAACTCTTTCATCGTTCTTATGTAGCTCAGGATTCATTAAGCGGCTAATTTCTTTCCACTTTTGCTTATCAGCGGGAGAAATTAGGCAAAGTGCTTCACCTTCCGCCCCTGCCCTGCCAGTACGTCCGATTCGGTGGATGTAATCTTCTGGGCACTGCGGTAAATCATAGTTAATGACATGTCTAACGTGAGGAATATCAAGACCTCTAGCCGCAATATCAGTTGCAACTAAAATTTGATATTTCTCGTTTCTGAAGTTTCTAATAACTATCTCGCGCTTCGAATGACGAAGATCACCATGAATCGCATCTGCGCTATAGCTTTCTTTTCTGAGGCGTTGGGCTAGTTTATCTGCACCCCACTTCGTTTTCACAAAGATTATTATTGAGCCATCACGCTGATTAAGTTGCTCTGTAAGATTAAGAAATTTATTTTCTTCAGTAGTATTAATCACTTCCTGATTGATTTTCTCAACTGCTGTAGAGCTTTTTGCAACCTCAATAAATACTGGATTATCAAGATATTGCTTGGCAATATTTGTCACAGTTTTTGATATAGTTGCAGAAAACAGCAGTGTTTGCCTTTGTTTTGGCATATACTTCAAGATCTTTTCAATCTGAATTGTAAAGCCCATATCAAGCATTCTATCGGTTTCATCCATCACCAAAAAGTGCGTATCATGTAATGCTAATGAACCCCTTAATAGGTGATCATTTATTCTTCCAGGAGTTCCGACAATTAATCTTGGTCTGTTTTTTAGTTTATCTAACTGTCTTCCTATTGGTTCGCCACCAATTAGTAAGGCTGTTTTGATACTTTTATTGGCACCGCCAATTAGTGACTCCAAATTTTTCATCACCTGCATTGCAAGCTCTCTGGTTGGTGTCATAACTAGTGCTGAACCTTTTGAAGTTAGCATAAGTTTTGAAACAAGCGGAATTCCAAATGCTGCGGTTTTTCCTGTTCCAGTTTGTGCTGAACCTAAAATATCTCTTCCTTCCAGCGCATGAGGTATAGCCTGTGCCTGTATTGGTGTAGGGTTTTTAAAGTTCAGAATTTCAAGCGAATCAATGAGTTGCTGGGGAAGCCCCAACATTTCAAAATTTTCCATACAATTATTCCTCTTCAGCTCAGGCGCATTATAGTATTTTCTAACTCGATTAACGCTTCAATTCCCTCCCCCTTTATGGGGGAAGGGCGAAGGATGGGGGTCTTGAAAAGTGACCAGTCGTCAGTTGCCAGTTGCCAGTAGATTATAAAAAATCTGACAACTGATTTCTGACTTCTGACTACTAATTTAACCCCCACCTTAACCCTCCCCCATAAAGGGGGAAGGTTTTATTGCACACATAAATACGCTACGAAAATATATACTATATATTACTGAGCAAGTTTAAAGCTCTCTCAAGCTATGTTGTTTAAATATTTCTAATATAAAATTAAGCTGCTTGAGCTGATAATAGCTTGATGTTAGCTGCTGCTGTTTTACCTTTATTGGTTGCAAGCTCATAGCTAACTCTCTGACCATCATTCAAGTTCATTATTCCTGCGCGTTCAAGAGCACTGATATGAACAAAAACATCTCCACCACCTTGATCTGGTGTAATAAAGCCGAAACCTTTGTTTGCATTAAACCATTTGACTGTACCTGTAGCCATTTTACTAATCCTTAAAAATTTGCCGTAAGTGAATTCTTATCAGCGTTGTTAAAAAGAGCCCTCACCGTAACGAGCCACATATCGAAAATGTGGATACTAGGTCACTCATATTCAAACGCTTAATGATATTACTAACGCAAATCAACACATCACCTAAGTGACGCAAAGCACGATAAATGCTACAAACAAATGATAGAGTAAATAGAAAACTCAAGGGGCATAATACACAGTTTTACAACTATCACAAGATAAAAATCAGCTTTTAATCAACAAAACAACCTTTTTATAAACTTCTTTAAGATTATTTAAGCTGGCAAGATAGTCTACAGATAGCTTATCCTTCGCACTCTTCTCAATTTCGTATGCTATATTTGCAAGCATTTCCGCACCTATTTGCTGACTTGATGACTTTATTGTGTGAGCACTTCTAACCATGATTTCATAGTTTAATTGCTCTATCGAATCACTTAACTGATTGATTAGATTTTCCGTTTCTTCGATATATTTTTTAAGCAGGAACTGGAAATTATCTCCTAGCATTTCTGCAAGGCCTTTAAATATCTCATTATTTATTATTAATTCATCGCCTTGTGAATCTGGGTTATTATTGTCTTTCATTTTATCATTGAAATCAGATTCGTTGTTTTGCTTAATTTTATCTTCCAGCCATTTGCTTAATGTTCTTGCAAGATCAGAATGTTTAACGGGTTTCGAAAGATAATCATCCATTCCTGCATCATAGCATTTCTGATCATCACCTTTCATTGCATTTGCCGTTAAAGCAACAATTGGAGTTTTTGCTATTCCATGATGCGATTCAAGTTTTCTAATTATTTTTGTTGCTTCAAAGCCATCCATTTCTGGCATTTGGCAATCCATAAATATCAAATCAAATTTTCGCTGCTTATACATGCCTACTGCTTCAAGACCATTGCCTGCTGTCGAGATTATACACGACATTTTCTCTAGCATGGTTTTTGCAACTAGCTGATTTACTTGATTATCTTCAACAAGAAGAATTTGTGGATTATCAAAAACAACATTTTCAGCAATTTTGCTATCCTGATAAGTTTGTGCTTCTCTTAAACTATGAATAGTTAGGAATGGAACATCTTCCTTCTTATTCCTTGCGTTAATTAATATTGAAGCTGTTCTTGCAACATTAACTGGACTAACTGGCTTGGTTAAATATCCTGAAAAGCCAATATTTTTCATTTCCGATCCATCTCCTCTTGCTGGAGATGATGAAATCATCACCATTATTAAATCACTTAATGATTTATCTTGCTTGATTTGATGAGCTAGAGCTTTGCCATCCATATCTGGCATTATATAATCAATGAAAAGTATGTCATATGGCGCGCCCTTATCTCGTGCGCCTTTTATTTTCCTGATTGCATCATTTGCTGAGGTTGCTTCATCTACAGTAACTCTATACGATAAAAAGTGCTCTTTTAGAATATCTCTCGCAACTCTATTATCATCAATTATTAAAATCTTTGAACCATCAATTTTAATATCAAGATTTAGTGCTGTAGATTTCTTTTCTTTATCGCTATTTAGAACTATCGTGAACCAGAATTTAGAGCCGATGCCAAGTTCGCTTTCAACACCAACTGCCCCGCCCATCATCTGTGATAGCTCTCCGCATATTGCAAGGCCAAGACCCGTTCCGCCAAACTTTCTTGAAGTTGAGCTATCTGCCTGACTAAATTTATTAAATATATAATCGAGTTTATCTTCAGGAATCCCAATTCCAGTATCTTCAACTGTAACGTAAAATTCGATTTGTTCATTATCTAACTTCTGACGCATTTCTATGCTGATAATGATATGGCCTTTTTCTGTGAACTTAAGGGCATTACTTGTTAAATTATGCAGTATTTGCCTTACCCTGCTTGGATCACCCAAAACATATCTAGGTGTGTTCGGAGCAATTCTAAGTAGAATCTCAATTCCTTTTTCCTGAGCTTTTACTGAAGTTAGATTTGCTACTTCATCAACTAGAAGATGCATATCGAAAGGAATAACTTCGAGTTCTAGCCTTCCAGCTTCAATTTTCGAAAAATCAAGAATATCATTTAAAAGTTGCAGGAGGTTATCGGCTGAGTGCGCTACTGTTTCCGCATAATATCTTTGGGTTTTATCAAGTGCTGTTGAAAGTAGCAAGTTAGTCATTCCTATAACGCCATTCATCGGCGTTCTAATTTCATGGCTCATATTTGCAAGAAATTCAGATTTTAGCCTTGTTGCAGTTTCAGCATTTTCCTTTGCCGCCTCAAGTTCAAACTGTTGCCATTCTAGCTTCTGATATGAATCTTGCAGGCTTTCTTCCGCTTTCTTACGCTGAGTAATATCGATATGCGTTCCATACATCATTAAGGGAGATTCTTTATCTGTCCACGAGACTACTTTTCCTCTGTCATATATCCATATCCACGAACCATTCTTATGGCGCATTCTAATTTCAACAACAAAATATTCGGTTTTTCGTTGGAAATGTTTTCTTAATTCTGAAATTGCGAGTTTGAAATCATCAGGATGCGCGAGTAGTTTCCATGTTTCTAGCGATAGTGGCTGTAATTCTTTAAGTGTATAGCCAAGCATTTCAGCCCATCTTTCATTTAGTTTTACTTCGCCAGTTGCAACATTCCACTCCCATGTACCAACCTCAGTTGCATTAATAATATTAGCAAGTCTTTGCCTTTCTTGATCAAGAATTTCCTGAAATAGCTTTTGCTCTGTTATGACTTCGGTGAACATTATAATTCCACCTATTTCCTTGCCCTCATACCACGGATGGATCTCCCACTTTATCCAAGTTACTGAACCATCTTCACGCTCAAATTTATCTTCTTCCGATTTCCTGATTTTACCTTTAAGACATTCTTGATGAATCTTTTTCCATCTTTCTGGAATATCTGGAAATATTTCATAATGTGAGTGACCAATTACATCAATATCTTCAAGATTATAATCTTTAAGCCAATGTTGGCTAGCCATAACATATTTCATATCTTTATCAAACACGGCAATCGCGGCTGGAGTATGCTCGATAAAAAGTGATAGCTGTTGATTTGTTCTTTGAATTCTCTCTTCGTTACTCTTACGCTCGGTAATATCTCTTGCTGCGAAGTATATTAAATCGTTGTCAGATGGGTTAGAACGCCATTCGATGTAACGATATTCTCCATCTTTTCTGCGATAACGATTTACAAAGTTTATTATTCTATCGCCTTTACCTAGTTTACCTAGTGCATAAAGTGTTGCATCAATATCTTCGGGATGCACCAATGATAAAAATGAAGAAGATTCAAGTTCTGAAATTTCATACCCTAAAACATCGTGCCATGCTTTGTTGAGCTTAATAAACTTTCCATCAATCGAGGCTATTCCTAACAAATCCAGAGACAAATCAAAGAATTTCTCAAGAAGATTATTTGATTTTTTAAGTTCTTCTGATGCTTTTTCTCTTTCAGTTATATCCTGAAATGTTCCGAATACGCCTGTAACTTCCCCTTCAAGATTGACTTCTGGCTTGCCTGAGGATTCTACAATTCTCTCTATCCCATCTGCTCCAATTAATCTCTTCTTGAAGTGGAACGATTTTCTATTGTTGATTGCGTATTCGATTTTCTGAACAACAAATTCTCTATCATCGGGATGATAAAAATTTATTGCATCTTCCATATTAGGTTGCTCGTCATCTGGCTTTAATCCATGAATTATGAAGGTTTGCTTCGACCATTCTGGAGTCATGGTTTTAAGATCAATCCTCCAGTGGCCAAGACCCGCCATTTGCTCTGCAATTTCAAGAAGTTGCTGCTTACCTCTTAACTCAGCCTCCGTTGCTTTAATGCTAGTAATGTCATGAGCAATTTTTGAAACCCCAACTATATTTCCATCACAGTCATAAATTGGAGAGACCATCAAGGATACTTCAATTCTACTTCCGTCTTTTGTTATTCGAGATGTCTCATAATGAGAAACTTTTTTATTCGACTTTATTCTCTCAACTATCTCATCATCTGAATATTCTGATGGAAAGATAATGGATATGTGCTTTCCTAGAATCTCTTCATCTTTATAACCATAAAGTCTTTTCGCGCCCTTGTTCCACGATGTAATTATCCCATCAAGTGTTCGGCTGATTATTGCATCATCAGAAGAGGATACAATCGAAGCTAGTAAAGCTGTTTTTTCTTCATTAAGTTTTATTGCACTTAAATCGTGAATACTGCCTACAAATACTACCTCGCCATTAATTTCAATTTGGCTGATGCCTAAGTTAATTGGGATTAGATTTCCATTTTTATGTTTGGCATTAACTTCTCTTCGAGTGCCGACTATATTGGCATTTTTAGTTGTGAGATATTTTTTTATAAAACCATCATGCTCAGAACTGTGTGGTTCTGGCATTAGCATGGAAATATTTTTTCCAATAACTTCATGTGCATGATATCCAAAAATATTTTCCGCTGCGGTGTTAAAGGTTTGGATAATTCCTTTAGAATTAATGGTTATTATTCCGTCTAACACAGTTTTTAAAACAGCATTTAAAAAGTCAGATTCATTTTCACTACGCGTTAGCAAGTTAAAGCCTTTGTGCAATTTATGGTTGCGCAGAGATTAACGTAAAAGTTATTTAGAAAAAGTTAAGTACATAAAAAAACCGCCCACAATTGTGGACGGTCTGATTTTATAAAGGATAAATCTTTATTAAACGCTGTAATACATTTCAAATTCTTTAGGACTTGGAGTGTGCTCCCAAGCATAGACATCTTGCATTTTAAGGTCGATGTATGCATCAATTTGATCATCGTTAAACACATCACCTTTTTTAAGGAAAGCTCTGTCTTTATCCAAAGCCTCTAGTGCTTCACGAAGACTTCCACAAACTGTTGGAACACCTTTTAATTCTTCAGGTGGAAGGTCATAAAGGTTTTTATCCATTGCATCACCTGGATGGATTTTATTTTCAATTCCATCAAGACCCGCCATAAGCATTGCGGTAAATGCGTAATATGGATTTGCAGTAGGATCAGGGAATCTAACCTCAATACGCTTTGCTTTCGGGCTGCTAACATAAGGAATTCTAATTGAAGCAGAACGATTGCGAGCAGAATATGCAAGAAGTACAGGAGCTTCAAAACCAGGTATCAGCCTTTTATAGCTGTTTGTAGAAGGATTGGTAAAAGCATTAAGTGCCTTTGCGTGCTTGATAATGCCGCCAATGTAATATAGGCAAGTCTCTGATAGATCTGCATATAAGCTGCCTGCAAAAAGAGGTTTGCTGCTTTTCCATAGTGATTGGTGTGTATGCATTCCAGAGCCATTATCGCCATAAATCGGCTTCGGCATAAATGTTGCTGTTTTGCCGTATGAATGCGCGACGTTGTGAACCACATACTTATATTTCTGAACATTATCAGCGGTTTGAAGCAATGTTGAGAACATAAACCCTAATTCGCACTGACTTGGTGCAACTTCATGGTGATGCAAAATTGGCTCAACCCCTACCATATCAAGTACAGATAGCATTTCCGCACGAATATCATTTAAAGAATCAATTGGTTGAACAGGAAAATATCCGCCTTTTACGGTTGGCCTGTGTGCAAGGTTTCCTGATTCATAATCTCTGCCTGTGTTATATGGTCCTTCTTCAGAATCAATCTGAACGAAAGATCCGTTCATTTCATTTGCATAACGAACATCATCGAAAATGAAAAATTCTAACTCTGGGCCAAAATAAGCAGTATCAGCAATACCAGTATATTTCAGATAAGCCTCAGCACGCTTTGCAGTAGAACGAGGATCGCGCATGTAACCACTGCCAGTAGCAGGCTCTAAAACATCGCAGAATACCACAACAGTTGGTTGAGCTGTAAATGGATCCATAAATGCGCTATCAAGTTGAGGCATTAAAATCATGTCTGATTCATTGATAGACTTCCAACCAGAAATTGAAGAACCATCGAACATAACTCCGTTTTCAAGCAATTCAGCATCCACTTGTTTTGAATAAAAATCAGTATGTTGCCATTTGCCTTTTGGATCAGTAAAACGGAAACTTACGAACTGAGCGTCATGTTCTTTGATTAGCTGAAGTACTTTATTTGTCATTTGATTGCCTCTTAGTTAAAAAATCTCTTCTTCTCTTTAAACTGCATCCGCACCTTTTTCACCAGTTCTTATTCTGATAACCTGATCAACTGGCGTTATGAAGATTTTACCATCTCCAATTCTACCAGTACGAGCAGCATTCATGATTGCTTCAACTGTTTTTTCAACAACTGAGTCATCAACCACCACCGTTACAAGAACTTTTGGAAGAAAATCAACAACATATTCAGCACCTCTATAAAGCTCGGTATGACCCTTCTGACGACCGAATCCCTTTGCCTCTACAACAGTGATGCCCTGAACCCCAACCTCTTGAAGAGCTTCTTTAACTTCATCAAGTTTGAATGGCTTAATTATTGCTTCAATTTTCTTCATTTTTTAGCCTTCCGTTTAAAAATTGGCTTAATCCTAGAAATATTTAGCGCATAGTCAATCTGAATTTACAGAAGTTATTCCATAATGAGATGAACTTCAACTACTGGCTTCTTATCAATCTCTTTTCTAAAAATTCTTCTTGCTGCTTGCTGTATTCCATCTTTTACAATTTGTGCTGAGAACTTTTTGGCCGTTGCTAGTTTGATGATTTCTTCTATGATTTCATCTTTGATTGCATCTATCAAATCGGCATCAATTTCATTATCAAGCGTTCCGGGTGCTGATATAATTGGCTCGAATGTAATTTCTCTATGCTTATTGATTCCAACGCTTACAATAATTATACCTTGATTTTTAATGCGTCTACGCATCACCATCACGCTAGAGCCAGCTTCCATCATTGTTCCACCGTCAACAACGATATAGCCTGACTCAACATTACCAACAATCTTTGCACCTGTATCAGCTAGCTCTATCACAACGCCATTTTGCGGCTCTATAGCATGTTTGATGCCTAGAGATTTTGCAAAATTTGCATGTTCATGAATATGTCTTGCTTCACCATGCACAGGAATTGCAATTTTCGGGCGAACCATTTCATACATACGCCTTAGTTCATCTCTAGCTGGATGCCCTGAAACGTGGATGTTATTATCTTTATGAGAGTTTATTACTTCAATACCATTTAAAACCATCTTATTTTGCACCCAGCTAATTTTTTTGTCATTACCTGGAATCATTCTTGATGAGAATATGAAAGTATCATCAGGCGCGAATTTTATTGAATGGTGTTCTTTATTAGCAATTTTTGCTGTCGCTGCCATCGGCTCACCTTGGCAACCCGTGCATATAAACAACACATCCTTTCTTGGAAGGCTCATTGCGGTTCTATCGTCAATTAACTCTGGAATATCTTGAAGATATCCCGCTGATTGCGCCGCTGCTAATATTCTAAATAACGACCTTCCCGCTAGACATATTTTCCTGCCAGCATCCGTGCCAGCTTTAATGATTGTTTCTAGTCTTGCAACGTTTGATGCAAAAGTTGTTACGGCCACTCTATTTTTGCACGATTTGATTAGCTCGGTTAGTTCTTCTCGCACTCCAGATTCTGAACCTGTTGTACCTTCAACAAAAACGTTTGTAGAATCACAAACCATTGCCAGCACATCTTCATTACCAATTTCGGTTAACCTTGCTTCATCTGTAAGTTCTCCAACCAGAGGATTTTCGTCTAACTTCCAGTCTCCCGTATGAACTACAGTTCCCCTATCTGTTCTAATGATAAGCCCCTGCATCTCAGGTATGGAGTGCGTTATATTGACAAATTCAACGTCAAATGGCTTTAGATTAACTTTGCCACCACTAACAACTTCAACTATGGGAATATTGCTCATTGGCATTCCCTTAATTTTTTCTCTTAATACATTCGCACAAAAGGGAGTTGCATATACCTTGCATTCCAGCTCATTCCACAGATATGGAACCCCTCCCAAATGGTCTTCATGTGCATGGGTAATTATCATCCCCACAATATCTTTTTTGTGGTTTGCAATAAAATCAATATTTGGAAGCACTATATCAATTCCAGGATAATACTCATCTGCGAAACCTATTCCGCAATCGATAATCAGATATTTCCCTTGATAATGATAAACATTGAAATTCATTCCAATTTCATTTGCGCCGCCTAGCGGAATAAACAACAGGCTATCTTTATATTTCTTTAAATCCATCAACCTAACTTACTTTTTATTATTAATATCAAATATCTTCTTAAGACCTATAATCGTTAATTCACTGTTTAAATGATTTATAGAGTCACTAGCTTTAGCAAATAAATTAGCAAGACCGCCAGTTGCAATAACCTGCATTGGCTTGCCAAGTTCATTTTTAATTCGAGCAACAATTCCTTCAATTAACCCCAGATAACCGAAATAGACACCAGATTGCATCGCTGTAACCGTAGATTTACCAACTACTTTCTTCGGTTTTTCGATTGCAACATTAGGAAGTTTTGCAGCTGCCATGTGCAAGGCTTCTAATGATAAATTTATACCAGGCGCAATTATGCCGCCTGCATATTCACCTTTTTCATTCACTATGTCAAAGGTTGTTGCGGTTCCAAAGTCTATAATAATCAATGAATTTCCATAAATTGACTGGGCGGCCACTGCGTTCACAATTCTATCTGAGCCTAGTTCGCTTGGTCTATCAATATTGATTACCATTCCAACGTCTACGCTGCTTTCTCCAATTACTACTGCGTCACAGCTAAAATAATTCCTGCATAGCATTCGTAAATCAAATAACGCTCTCGGAACAACCGTAGAAATAATTGCGTTATCTATAGACTCTTTCGCAATGTTATTGATATGCATTATTTGCAGTAACCACACCGCATATTCATCAGCGGTTCTTTTTGAGTCGGTCGCAAGTCTCCATCTTCCAATAACTTTATCATTGTCGAAAATTGCGAAAACTATGTTTGTATTGCCAGCATCAATTGCTAAAAGCATTTTTAACTACCTTATACCCTTAAACTAACTTCGCCTGAAATGAATTCAAGCTCTTCACTTTGATTTATCTTGAGTCGTAAATTTCCGCTTCGGCTTATATCGCTAAAAATGCCAGAAATTACTTTATCTGATTGTTTTATACATATTTCTTCGCCAATTTTCCAAGCTCTTTTACGCCATTTAGAAATAATTTCATCAATCTCTAACTCGGAATTAATAATAATTGATCTTAGAATAGCCTCTGCTAAATTTTTTGGAGAGATGTTAAAACCGTGCTCCGATAAAGATGCAGATTTATATACCCCTAGATCAGGTGATGATTTTATGTTCACCCCTATTCCAATAACAATATAACTATCGGGCTTAATTTCTATAAGAATTCCCGCAACTTTTGAATCTTCAATCATTATATCGTTTGGCCATTTGTAATGGAAATCCTGCAAGCCAATTTGAACAAGCGCATCGCCTAATGAAACAGCCACTAATAAAGATAATATCGATTGATGATTAACACTGCGAGGTGCAATAATTGAACAAAAAAGATTTCCTTCTAGCGATTCCCAAGTTCTTCCGTTTCTGCCTCTACCATTAGTTTGTTTGCTTGCAGTTATTACCGTCCATTCATCCAAACCTTTTGATGCTAAATCAATTGCATAGTCATTGGTGCTAGAAACACTATCTAGATGAATAAAATTATCCCGCGAGGTTAAACTAGGCACGAGCTACACTATAAAGAAAATGATTTTACAGCCATATTCGCAAGATCAACAAGCAACGACGGATGAACGAAATACAAAAGCGTTATTGCGGTCATTATATAAATCACGAATCTCCTTTCAGGAGTTAAATCAGTTTTGAGCTTCTGCGATGCGGCTTGCTCATCAATATAAATTATTTTAACAATCCGCAAATAATAGAAAGCTGCAATAACACTAGATAAAACACCAATTACAACCAAATAAAGCAAATCAGCCTTTAACGCCGCCATGAATACATAAAACTTAGCGAAGAATCCCGCCAATGGAGGAATTCCCGCCATAGAAAACATAGCCGCCGACATTACAAAAGAAACAGCTGGATGCGATTTCGAAAGCCCTGCAAGATCTGAGATATTCTCAATAGCAACGCCGTCTTTCTTAATAAGCAATACACAAGCAAAAGCAACCACAGAAGAAACTACATAAAGCGTTATATATATAAGTAAGCTGCTTAATCCATCACCTGTTGCTGCCGCAACCCCAACTAAAACAAAACCCGCATGGCCAATAGCACTATAAGCAAGCATTCTTTTTAAATTCTCTTGTTTAATCGCGCCCAGAGAGCCAATTAGCATTGAAGCAATTGATGCGAAAATAATAATCTGCTTCCAACTTCCAGAAAGGGCAATGAATGGATCATAAAGAAGTCTTGCTAAAATAGCTAAAGCTGCAATCTTTGGCACTGCGGCAAAAAAAGCAGTAACTGGTGTTGGAGCACCATTATATACATCTGGTGTCCACATGTGGAATGGAACGGCAGAAATCTTGAATAGCAACCCAGATATTACAAGCACTAAACCCACAACAAGACCAGATGGAATAGGCTCTCCCCGAGAGCTGCGCGAAGTAAAATATTCCGCGATTTCAGCAAATGAAGTAGTTCCCGTAAAGCCGTAAATATAAGACGCTCCAAATAATAGTAAGCCAGAAGCAAGCGCACCAAGAACAAAATATTTTAAGCCAGCCTCATTTGATTTATTATCGTCTTTGTTAAAGGCCGCTAATATATATAGGGAGAGCGACTGAAGCTCGAATGCAACATAAAGCGAAATAATATCTGCAGAAGAAACTGCGAACATCATTCCAGATACTGATAAGAGAATAAGTATAGGATATTCAAAACGTTTGATATTGCGATGCTTCATTTCATCGACACTAATCAGCATAATCAATATCGCGCTGGCAAGTATCAGTGCTTTAACAAAAACTGAAAATGAATCAAACACGAGCATTCCACTAAAGAAATATGACTTTGAAATCTCATTCAAATGTGAATTGGCAAGCACAACTAAAGCAGCGCCCATCACTGCAACACTGATAAGCGATAATCTTAATGTAGAGTGATTCCCTCTGAACACTCCAACAACAAGCAAAAGCAGAGCCGAAACGGAAACGATAATCTCAGGAAGGAAAAATTTGAACTCTTGTAACATATTTATTTCACATCACCTTGTGCAGAATTAATCTGCGTTATCAATTTATTGACCGAAGGAGTAATAGCACTCAAAATTGGTTTAGGGTAAATTCCTAAGATAATAATAATAATTGCAAGAGGCGCGAGCGTAGAAAGCTCTATTACGGTAAGTTCACGCATTTTCAAAACAGCTTTATTAGTAACTTCACCGAAAAATATCCGCCTATATAACCACAACATATAGGCAGCGCCAAGCACTACCCCAGTTGCGGCGAGTGCACTTGCCGTTGTTGAAACCATATAAGCACCCATGAGACTCAAAAATTCGCCAACAAAACCAGATGTCGCTGGAAGTCCGACGGATGCAAGTGTAAACACCATGAAGAGTGCAGCAAATTTTGGCATTGTATTAGTCACACCGCCATATTTTGCAATTTCTTTTGTGTGCAAACGTTCATATAAAACGCCAACGCATAAGAACAAAGCTCCGCTAACAAGCCCGTGACTTATCATCTGGAAAATCGCCCCCTCAATACCCTGATTATTAAGAGCGAATATCCCGAGAGTAACAAATCCCATGTGCGCAACCGATGAATAAGCAATCATCTTTTTCATATCTGTCTGAGCCAGCGCAACTAAAGAGGTGTAAATAATCGCAATAATACTGAGCGTAAACATAAGCGGGATGAAATACACACTAGCATCTGGAAGCATAGGTAAAGAGAGCCTGATAAATCCATATCCGCCCATTTTTAGAAGAATACCCGCAAGAATAACCGAGCCAGCAGTCGGAGCCTGAACGTGTGCATCTGGAAGCCAAGTATGGAAAGGCCACATTGGAACTTTTACTGCAAAAGAGGCAAACAGAGCAAGCCAAAGCCATTTCTGAACATCTAAATTGAATACAGAAGGTGATTTCTGCATTAAAGTTGGAATATCAGTAGTGCCCAAATTATTGAACATAAACAATAATGCTATCAGGAATAAAACTGAGCCAAGCAGCGTATATAAGAAAAACTTAAAGGATGCATAAACCCTTCTATCGCCACCCCAAATACCAATAATAAGGTACATAGGTATCAACATTCCCTCAAAGAATATATAAAATAATAAGAGATCAAGTGAGGCAAACACACCATTCACAAAAGCCTGAAGCAGCAGGAAGGCAATCATATATTCCTTGACGCGGAAAGTGATGCTATTCCAGCTTGCTAAAATACATATCGGCATGAGCAAGCAGTTTAGAACTATTAGGAATAGAGAAATTCCATCTACTCCAAGATGATAGGCTATATCTACATCGACAAACCATTGATATTTCTCGACATACTGAAAGTCTGGGTTTTTATAGTCAAATCCATACCAAAGTATTAGGGAAAGCAGAAATGTGAAAATACTAAACCACAATGCGGTATGCTTTGCACGCACTGCCACTGAAGTCTCATCTCCCCTAACTAGAGTCATGAGTAAAAACACCCCTAGTAGCGGCAGAAAAATAAGAGTCGATAATATGTTAAAATCTAAAGTCATAAATCTATATTAAATCGAGGTAAAACAATAACCATGTAAGCAATGCCACAAAACCAAGCAACATTGTGAAAGCGTAGTGATACAAAAATCCAGTTTGAGATTTTGAAACATTCTTTGCGGCAAGCAAACTTAATATCGCAGAGCCATTCACACCCAAGCCGTCAATAACTTTAACATCTCCCTTTTGCCACAAGAAGTGAGAGAGCTTAAGAGAAGTTCTTACAAAAATTACTTCATACAATTCGTCAAAATACCATTTATTTAACAAAAACTTATATAATGAATTAAATTTGCTTTTAACCCCTTCTGCAAATGACGGAAGTTTTAGATAAATTACAAAAGCCGCAAATATCCCAACGATTCCCATGATAGTTGGTAAAATCGGAACCCAAGCAGGAACATGATGTACATTTTCTAATATCGCCTTCGACTTGATGGTAATATCCCCAACACCCCAGAAATTTGAATCTGGATCAACAAAGCCAAGCATATGATATGCGTAAGCACCAGAAACAAGAGAACCTGCAACTAGAAGAAGCAATGGCAAATTCATTATTGCAGGAGATTCATGCGCATGTTCAATAGCATGTTTATCCCCTCTAAATTTACCATGAAACACCATAAATATAAGACGCCATGAATAAAAGGCGGTCATTAGGGCAACCAATATTCCGAGCCAGAAGGCAAAATTTCCAACTGATGTATGCGCTGCATATGCAGATTCAAGAATTAAGTCTTTTGAATAATAACCCGCAAATACTGGAATTCCCGCTAGTGCCAATGAACCAATCCACATAAACGCGTAAGTAACGGGAATTTTTTTCCACAATCCACCCATTTTTCGGATGTCTTGCTCGCCATCAAGCGAGTGAATCACCGAACCAGCACTTAGGAATAACAAAGCCTTGAAGAAAGCGTGAGTCATAAGATGGAAAACTGCAACAGAATATGCCCCAACTCCACAGGCAAAGAACATATAGCCTAACTGGCTACAGGTTGAATATGCAATAATTCGTTTGATATCATTTTGAACTAATCCAACTGATGCCGCAAAAAATGCAGTAAGCGCACCAATTGCCGCAACCAGAATCATTGCATCACTCGCAACATCAAATAACGGGGAAGCCCTTGCAATTAGAAATACACCTGCTGTAACCATCGTTGCTGCGTGAATCAAAGCAGAAACTGGAGTTGGTCCTTCCATAGCATCTGGAAGCCATGTGTGAAGCCCAAGTTGCGCCGACTTACCCATACAGCCGATAAAAAGTAGAACACATATTGTATTTATAGCTTCAAGTTCAAAGCCTAAGAAATCAATTTTTGCATTCTGCTTTGCAGATATTTGAGAAAATATCTCATCAAAGTTGAGAGTTCCAAACACTACGAATATCGCAAACATTCCAAGCAGCAGACCAAAGTCACCAACTCTATTTACTATAAAGGCTTTCATCGAAGCATTATTTGCCGAAGCCTTTTCAAACCAGAAGCCAATTAGAAGATAAGAACATAGCCCTACCCCCTCCCAACCAACAAAAAGCTGCACAAAATTATCTGCCGTTACCAAAACAAGCATGAAAAATGTAAACAACGACAAATAACACATAAACCTTTGACGATGCTCATCATGTGACATGTAACCAATTGAATAAACATGCACAACTGATGAAACGTAAGTCACAACCACAAACATAACCGCAGTCAGGGTATCTAGTTTAATAGACCATGAAATATTCAGGCTTCCAGAATTTATCCAATCAAGTAAATGGATAACCTGATGCTCGCCGCCTATTGCAACTTTATTAAACACAACAGTTGATAAAACCGCAGAAGCAATAAGCAAAGAAGAAGTCAAAACTTCAGCAACCCTTGCTGGAATAGCACGAACGGAAAGACCAGTTATAGCCGCGCCTAAAAGAGGAAGAAAAACAACCAGTAAAGCTAAATTCATCTATACTTACCCCTACCCCTTCATCGTGCTGATTTCTTCAACTGCAATCGTTCCACGATTTCGGAAGAATATAACTAAAATTGCAAGGCCAATTGCAGCTTCCGCTGCCGCCACAGTTAAAATAAAGATTGCAAAAACCTGTCCCGCTAGATCTCCCAAATGGACAGAAAACGCAACCAAGTTGATATTCACTGAGAGCAAAATTAACTCAATTGAGAGCAAAATTGTAATAACGTTCTTACGATTTACGAAAATTCCACATACACCGATAGTAAAAATTATCGCTGCAAGAACAAGATAATGGAACAACCCTATGCTACCAAAAAATAACAATTATGCCCCCTTACCAACGTCAACTTTAACTATCTCGATAGACTCAGAACGCTTTCTTGAAATTTGCTTAGAAACATTCTGCCTCAAAACTCCCTCACGCTTTCTCAAAGTAAGAACAATTGCGCCAATCATTGCTACCAATAAAACCAAACCCGAAAGCTGAAAAGGAATAAAATATTTTGTGTAGATTACACCGCCCAAAGCTCTTGTATTTTCCATCTCTGACACAACTTTTGCCGACTCAAAACCACTAACCGACATCGAAGAGTTTATAACCAGAATTATCTCTGCAAGCATTACCACACCAACAATTATCGCAATTGGAAGGTTTTTCACAAAACCCTGCCTAAGCTGAACATAATTAATATTGAGCATCATAACCACAAACAAAAGTAAAACAGCAACAGCACCCACATAAACAATCACAAGGGTCATTGCCAGATACTCTGCCCCAATCATCAAAAACAAACCAGAGGTAGTAAAAAAACATAGGATAAGGAATAAAACTGAATGCACAGGATTCTTAGCCGCCACCACATAAAGCGCGGAAAACACGCCTATAATCGAAAATAAATAAAAAATTAAATCTGAGATAAACATCTAATTTGATACCAAAACCTACGTTCTATATGCCTGCTCTTTTATTTCTAATTACTCAATTTCACAAGCCAATAATCCTAAAATGTGTGGATTAAATTGAATTATTCATAAATTCCAATATCGCCTGTCTTACTGCAACTCCAGACTCAACCTGATATAGAATCAGCGAAATTCCGTTATCATCAGCAACTTCAGAACTTATTTCAACGCCCCTATTCATTGGACCAGGATGCATAATTAAAACATCATTTGCTGCCATAGATAACTTCTTTCTATCTAGGCCGAACAGCTCAAAATACTCTCTAACAGATGGAAGAAAGCTGCCATTCATTCTTTCTTTTTGAAGCCTTAACATCATTACAACATCGGCCTTACCAATACATTCCGAGAGGTTATTGCTCATTTTAATGCCACCTGATAATGCAAGTTTAGGCATTAACGTTGAGGGAGCGCAAAGTGTAACCTCCGCCCCCATTCTTGATAACAACATCGCATTCGATCTTGCAACTCGACTGTGCAGAACATCTCCGCATATCACAATCTTTAAGCCTGCAATCTTCTTCTTATTTTGTTTGATGGTAAATAAATCTAACAATGCCTGCGTAGGGTGCTGATGACAGCCATCTCCCGCATTGATGATACTCATATCTTTTGCAAAAGATGCCAGAAATTCAGGAATTCCGCTCGCACTATGCCTGATAACCATGAAGTCGGTTGACATTGATTGCAGCGTTAAAACCGTATCTTTTATTGTCTCGCCTTTCTTGGCAGATGAAGAATCAACCGAAATGTTTATGACATCTGCTCCGAGTCTTTTTCCTGCAATTTCAAAGGATGTTCTGGTTCTGGTGGAATTTTCAAAAAATAGGTTAATTACTGTTTTGCCCTTTAAACTATCAAACTTTTTCTTGCCCAGTCTTGCAGATTCGAAAAACTTATTCCCAAGTGCCAAAATATCTTCAACTTCTTTGTTGTCTAAGTCTTCTATTGTTATAAGGTGCTTATTCATATATAGATATGGTCATACTAAATTAATTTTTACAGAAATTAACATGATTTCATTGCACTTTACCATCAATAAATTCAGGCAAAAACTCTATACGCTTAGGAGTGTTGCAGTTTTGCTTACAATATTTACATCCGCCTGTCAGCAGGTTCCATCCCCCAAGATTGATATGGATGCTTTGGAGAAAGATGTTAAAAGCGTAAACATCCCAACAATAGATAAATCATTAATAGAAACTGCTCAAAACGCGACTCAAAAAGGCAATCATTCGCGCGCAACCCAAACATATAAGCAATTGATTGATAAAAATCCTAACAATAACACATATAAAGTTTTATATGCCGAATCTCTTCGCAGAGAAGGCAAGGTTGACGAAGCAATCTTTGTTTTTGATTCAATTTTAAAATCTGAGCCAGATAACTTAGACGCCCTTGAAGGTAAGGGAATCGCTCTTATGCTTAACGGCAATCTTGATGAAGCCTCAGCAATCTTTACTAACGTCATGGGGATGGATGCCACAAGATGGCGAACTGTCAACGGCGCAGGAGTAACCCTCGCACTTAAAAGAAAAGTTCACGATGCAATAGAATATTTCAGAGAAGCTCTGGTTTTGAGTGATAACAATCCAACCGTTTTAAATAACGTTGGAATGACAATGGCAATTAATGAAGACTTCACTGGCTCAGAAAAGGCTCTTAAACTTGCCATTAGCAAAACCGCAGATGGATCTTATGAGAGAAAAAGAACCGAACTAAATTTAGCTCTAATTCATGGAATGGCTGGAAGAATGAAAGACGCTGAGATGATTCTTAGAAAACATATGCCAGAACCATTAGTTTATAATAATCTTGGTTTATATGCATCTTTGGGTAAAAACAAAGATCTAGCCCAGAAATATCTTAACAAAGCCCTGACGCAAAGCCCTGTTTACTATCAAAATGCTTCAGATAATCTTAAGAAGATACAAGGAAAATAGACTTCTTAACAAAATTATGATAGCATCATCCAATGCTTTTACCTTCAACAAAAAAGAATACACGTAGGTTGCAAAAATTTGCCTGCCTGCATGATTCATCTGAAAAAGCCGTTAATGCCTATGAAAGTTTGGCAAAGCTATATGAATTCATCAACATTGAAGATAAGCCCGAACAAGTCGATTGCATAATTGCTCTTGGCGGAGATGGCTTTATGCTCGAATGTCTTCATAAATACATGGTTTTAGATATTCCTTTTTATGGAATAAACTGCGGAACAGTTGGTTTTCTACTTAATTCATACAGAGAAGATAATTTATTTGATAGAATAAGCAGGGCGCACAGCGCGAAACTTCATCCTCTCAAATTGCATGCGCGCACTCTTGATGGAAGTGAATATAACAAAATTGCCTTTAATGAAGTCTCGCTTCTGCGTGAAACCAGACAAGCTGCAAAAATTAAGGTGGTTGTTGACCATGTCGTGAGAATTGACGAGATGATATGCGACGGAATAATGGTTGCAACCCCTGCGGGAAGCACAGCATATAACTTCTCAGCGCAAGGGCCAATCATTCCACTTGGTGCAAATATTCTTGCCCTCACCCCAATTAGCCCATTCAGACCCAGAAGATGGCAAGGCGCGCTATTACCTCATACTTCAACAGTTTTTCTAGAGATTATCGAATCAAAAAAACGGCCAGTCAGCGCAGTTGCAGACTTTCAGGAAGTAAGAGACGTAACTCACGTTGAAATTAGCGAATATAGAAAATCATCAGTCACCCTGCTCTTCGACCCCGAAGAAAGCCTGCACGAACGCGTTGTAAGAGAGCAATTTGTTTTCTGATTGCAATAACGCACCATATTTACTATATCAAAAGCCATGTAATGGGGCCGTAGCTCAGCAGGATAGAGCATCAGATTCCTAATCTGAGGGTCGGACGTTCGAATCGTCTCGGTCCCACCAAAGTACAAAGGGTATATTCTTGTCACATAGTATACGGATTATACTTGAGAGATGGTATACATA
>CAZAGG010000009.1:0-126047 GCA_964484565.1 uncultured Rickettsiales bacterium
ATCCATCTAGCATCATACATAAATACACCTACGGCATATTTATGTATAATGGCTGGGGTGCTAGGATTCGAACCTAGGGATGACGGTACCAAAAACCGTTGCCTTACCGCTTGGCTACACCCCATTATTGCTAAAATAAGCAAAAGGAAGCATACTATTATAGCATTTTCTTTAAAATTCAAGAAACAGTTTAGAAAATTCCTTAGATTTCTTTAGACACCCACGAAATCGGCAAATTCTGCGGGGTTAATCGCATATAGATTAGGGAGTTTAATCTTAACCAAGCTATTTTCTTCTGCTTTTACATCTATTTTTACAGTCATATTCCCCTTTGGAGTATTTGAAAGAAGCTGATGAAGCCTTTCAAGCTCACTTTCATTACTGATTCTAAAACTGAAGATTGCCTTTTTATCTTTAAGAATATTTTCTATTGGAGATATTTTCTTTGCTATAATCTTTGCGTTTGACTCTTCGGCTGCATCCTCCATTTTAGCTTCCGCCTGAATGATAAGTAAAGCACCTGCTTCAATTATACTTCTGGAATTATCGAGTAATATTTCATCAAAAATTGCGACCTCAAATGTTCCTCGATGATCTGATAATTCGATAAAACCAAATCTACCCTTTTGCGATACTTTAAACTTTTTATCTATTACAACGCCTGCAACAGTAACTGGCTTATATGCTGAAACATCTAACTGCGTGGAGAATCTATCAGACCAGCAAATTCCATGATTCTTTAGTATCTCAAGATATGATTCTATGGGATGTGCAGAAAGATAAAAGCCAATCGCTTCAAATTCACCTTTCATGCGCTCTGGAAGGCTCCACTCCTGAACTTTCTTTAGATTAGGCTTAGGGGCTTCAAAACTTGCAATCTCTCCAAACAGGCTTGCTTGTTGGTCGTCTTTATCTTCATTATGGAAGTTGTTGTAACTTACAAGCATGTCTATGGATTCAAATAACTCTTTACGATTAGGATGCAACGAATCTAAAGCACCTGATTTAATGAGAAATTCCAATTGCCTCTTATTCATCACACTTGGATGCACGCGCTTTGCAAAATCAAATATATCCTTGAAAGAACCGTTTCGCTCTCGTTCCTCAACAACCTTTGCCATAGCCGATTCACCAACGTTTCTAATCGCGCCTAAGGCATACATTATTGATTTTTTCTTGCCCTCGTTTTCTTGAACTGAGAATTCTGCGTCTGAGCTATTGATATCTGGTGGGATGATTTGAATGCCAGATTTTTTCGCATCATTTCTAAACATCGAGAGTTTATCGGTGTCGTTAATCTCATAACTCATGTTGGCTGCATAAAATTCTGCAGGAAAATTCGCCTTCAAAAATGCTGTTTGATAAGAGATTACAGCGTAAGCGGCCGCGTGCGATTTGTTAAAGCCGTAACTTGCAAACTTTGCGATAAGATCAAATATTTCTGCGGCTTTATTCTTATTTACACCATTAGTTACTGCTTTTTCTGCGAAGATATTTCGTTGCGCTTCCATTTCAGCTTTAATCTTCTTACCCATTGCGCGTCTTAACAAATCTGCTTCTGCAAGGGTATATCCCGCTAGTTTTTGGGCAATTTGCATAACCTGCTCTTGATATATGATTACGCCAAACGTTTCTTGTAAAATTTCTTCTAACGAAGGGTGGGGATATTCAGGTTTATCAAGCCCATGCTTTCTTGCAATGTATACAGGAATGTTATCCATCGGGCCTGGTCTATAGAGCGATATGAGCGCGATTATATCTTCGATACTATCAGGTTTCATTTTTCGAAGAGTGTCGCGCATTCCTGAACTTTCGAGCTGGAATACGCCTATTGCATCGCCCTTGCCTAGCATTTCATAGGTGCGCTTGTCTTTCTCATCAATATGAGACATGTCTAAGTTTATTCCACTTTTTGCAATCATCTGCACAGCACGGGAAATAACCGTTAGAGTTTTTAGGCCTAGAAAATCGAATTTTACTAAACCCGCCTCTTCCGCATATTTCATAGTGTATTGAATGACGGGCATGTCAGAACGTGGATCACGAAATACAGGAACTGCCTCAATAAGAGGTTTATCGGCAATAACAATACCTGCTGCGTGGGTTGATGAATGTCGGTTAAGCCCCTCTAGCTTGAGGGCAATATCAATCATTTTTGCAACAATTTCTTCTTCTGCAGCAGCTTTGTTAAGTAGTGGCTCAATTTCTAGAGCCTTCTTTAGATCAACAGGATTTGCAGGATTAACTGGAACGAGTTTGCAGATTCTATCTACCTGCGAGTAAGGCATTTGTAAAACCCTGCCAACATCTCTTAAAACGGCTCTGGCTTGAAGTTTTCCGAAAGTTATAATTTGTGCAACCCTGTCATTCCCATATTTATCCCTTACATATTCAATAACTTCGCCGCGTCTGTCTTGACAAAAATCTATATCAAAGTCTGGCATAGAAACACGATCTGGATTTAGAAACCTTTCAAAGAGCAAGTTGTAATGAATTGGGTCAAGATCTGTTATCTGCAAAGACCAAGCAACAAGAGAGCCTGCCCCTGAGCCCCTTCCCGGCCCTACGGGAATATTATTTGCTTTGCTCCATTTAATGAAATCTGAAACTATTAAGAAATATCCCGCATAGTTCATGCGGTTGATAACTTGCAGCTCAAATTCTAAGCGTTCAGAGTATAGTTTTCGCTTATTCTCAGCTTCATCTTGAGTCATTTCTGGTGTTAAAACAAACTTATTAAGGCGCATCTCTAGGCCTTCGCGCGCTTGCCTTTCAAACTCGGTTCGTTCATCTATGCCATTTTCAGTGGGAAACTTAGGCAAGTTTGGCGGTCTTGAAGGAGCCGTATAAGAGCACCTACTCGCAACAAACATCGTATTATCAATAGCTTCTGGAATATCAGAAAAAAGAGAGAGCATTTCTTCTGGAGTTTTGAGGCGATAATTTTCATTAAACCTTCGCCTCGTTTCATCGTGAATAAATTTCCCGTCTGAGATTGATAGAAATATCTCATGAGCTTCACGCATTTCTGGAGTTAAAAAATAAGCGTGATTGGTTGCAACTAATGGAATATTTAAATCAAAGGCCAGATTAACCAACGATTCTTCTATTGAAATCTCATCTTTGTTATTGTGACGACTTAGCTCTATATAAAGCGAGTCTTTGAATATTGATTGATAATCTATAAGATATTGCTTTGCTTCATCTTTTTTGCCTGCAATTAGCAACATTCCAACCGAGCTTTGTATTGAACCTTGCAGAGCTATTAAACCCTCAGAACGCTCAGCTATTCTTTTTATACTAGTAGATGGTGTTTTTTGCGATGAACTAGGATCTAAAAAGCCGTTACTAACTATATTCAGAAGATTTTTATAGCCAGTTTCATTTTTAACATATAGTGGGATTCGATGAGAAAAAGCACCCTCCTCTACTATCTCTAAATCTGAGGATATAATCGGCTGAATGCCATTATCTAATGCTGCTTGCGAAAATTCTAAAGAACCGAATAAATTACCTTTATCGCATATTGATATAGCGGGCATTTTCATCTTGTATGCCGCTTTTACAATATCTTTGGGCTGCATTGCTCCGTCACCAAGACTATAATGGCTGCACGCCCTGAGATGAACAAAACCTTTGTTTTTAAAAAGCATTTATCAGTTTTCTTGCAAAATTGGTCAAATTGGTGTATGCGTTGAGGCTAACAAAGAAAAGAAATGAGGTTTTAGAATGTATAATAAACCTTCAGAAGATAACCAGCAAAAAGATTCTACGCTCGCTATAAATGCCGCGAATTTTGTGCTTTTCATTGTGGGGAACGTATTAGTACCTGGTATTTTAGGGGCTTTGGTTGCAATCATCATGATTGGTGTATTGCCAGATGTGATGTTAGCTTTCACATCGGGATACAGCCTAGAATATTCTGTTGATAAGGCTGTTGGTAAGGTGTTGAAATCTTTTCAGGCTATTTGGAACGGAGAGTTCAAGTCTGGCTCTTTAAATATTCCTATCATTGGGTTTGTGATCATGACGCTGCTTTATAACCTCTACCGAGATAAACGCGAAGTTTAATAGGCTTTTAGGTCACCAACAAAAGTGGAGAATTTTTCTTTAAACTTTGCAATGGAAAATGAATTTGCGTGAGTGACGCAATCTTTTGATTTGATACTCATTTTCTCGAATTTATTGATGGCTTCTATAACGCTATCTACGGTTTGTTCTTTGAAGAAAAGACCCGTTTTACTTTCAACTACAGTTTCTAAAGCCCCGCCCTTGCCATAGGCAATTACTGGAGTTCCGCAGGCTTGCGCTTCTACTGGTGTTATGCCGAAATCTTCTTCTGCTGCGAATACGAAAGCCTTTGCTTTCTTTATATATTCCATCATTTTATTAGTGGAGAGATAACCCATAAACGTAATGTTATTTCCTGTAGCTTTTGCTTTGATTCTATCTTCTTCGGGGCCGTCTCCGATAACGATTAGCTTTTTGTCTGGCATTTTGCTAAATGCCTCTACTATCAGATCTATTCTTTTGTAAGGAACCATTCTCGATGCTGTGACGTAGAAATCTTCTTTGTCTAATAAGTCTCCTACATTTGTATCAACTGGCGGGAATATAACTTCCGCTTCACGGCGATAGAATTTCTTGATTCGGCGCGCAATGAATGCTGAGTTTGCTATAAAATAGTCAACTCTGGCCGATGAAGCAAAGTCCCATAGCCTTATTTTATGCAGCATATATCTTGCGATTATTGACTTAATTCCCTTATCCCATCCACTTTGTTTTAGATATTGGGGCTGCATATCCCATGCGTAACGTATTGGAGAATGACAATAGCAAACATGAATTTGATCTGGATTCGTAATAATGCCCTTAGCAACAGCGTGAGAGCTTGAAATTATAAGGTCATAGCCAGATAAATCGAATTGCTCGATTGCATAAGGCATCAGCAACAAAAATTTACGAAAATGTTTTCTCGCAAATGGCAGCTTCTGCATGAAAGATGTTGTGACTTTCGCATCTTTAAGAAACTTTCTTTCATTTTCTTCAAGAAAATCAACTAAAGTAAAAATATCAGCATTTGGATACATGTCTAGTATCTGCTCAACAACCCGCTCAGAACCCGCATAGGTCGTAAACCATTCATGAACTATTGCAACTTTCAATTTCGCTTTCCCTATTCTCTAGCGCCTGCGATTCGAGAAAAGGCATTAGAGCTGGTTATAATGATATATAAAGCACCAATTAACGCGCCAATAATGAAATTACCCAGAATAATTGCAATCTTTCCTATAGTGCCAACGCCTGAAGATGCTACAACTTCGTTAATAACCCTTGCATATGGCTCGATTGCCGATTCATTTATTTCTAGTTCGTTTAGTTTATCTACGTTTGATGAATAAACTCGGTTGAGGGATTCAACATCACGGTTCAACTCAACAAAATAACGCTGAATTTCTGGAAGAGAGCGTATCTTCCCATTTAGTTCTTCCAACTGCTCAGAAAGTAATGTTGCCTGATTCTCTAATGCAACCTGAACGGGGTGTTCAGAAGTATAGATTTTGCTAAGATCTTTTTGCTTTACTCTAATCTCGCTTATTTTAGTTTCGATCTCAACGGCTTGTCTCAATGCTAAGTCTGATTCAATCGTTAGATTTACCGTATTATTCTCTTGCTGAAAGAGTTTAAGTTTATCTTCTGCCTTAGCCAACTTTTCTGATGTATCTTCTAATTGCGCCTTTATAAACTCTAGGCTTTTTAGCTTTCCTCTTGAGTCTCTATCTAACGCATTTTTGATATATGATTTGATTACGGAATCTAATATCAGCCTTGCTTTCTCTCTGCGGGTATCAAAATAAGTAACCCTAATAACCCCGCCCTTACCTCTGGGGCCGATTAATTCTGCTTCTATGTTTTTGATAATCCTGGCGCGTATCTCGTTATGATTTTGTTTGATAATTTCAAATTCACTGCCTTTATCAGCGGTGATTTTTGCAATGTGTACTACAATTTCTCCCGCTTTGTAGTTTTCTGTTGCAGGAATTTTGAGAGATAATTTCTTGCCCGCATCTCCTCTTAAAAGCGAGTTGCCTTTTTCATCTTTTAACTCAAAGCCGCCTTCTCCTGTTGAAACTATAGTGAATTCTTCTTGCTCTTTATGCTCTGGAACAGAAAACTCTTTCAAGTCAAGCGATGTCTCATCCACACCCTTTGCAGGGGTAATTACAACATCTAGTTTGCCAAGACTTATAGCCTCATCAATAACCATCATTGAGGTGATAACTTGAAGCTCACCTTCTGATGTGATTCCTGATGCTTCTCCTGAAGTTCCTGGTTCGACTTTTACTGTTGCTGTTGCACGATAAGCGGGTGCTGCGAACATCAAAAACAGTACCGCAAGGAAAGTGAATCCTATAGCAAATAGGAATATCTTTCTTTTGCCAGCTTTTACTTTATCAATAAGCTCGGCAAGGTTTATCTCGTCATTTAAGCTGTTAATGCCTTTATTTTCTGCCATTAGTCAAACCTTCGAGAATTTACGGTGTTTGTAACAGCAGAAGGAATCAACTGAGAAATCACACGGTTCCACTGAGTCACGCCAGAAGTTGATACGAAAACAACATCTCTTGGGTGCAGGTTAAATCTATCTGCAACTGCGACTGCTTCTGGAGATTTCATATTCAGGCGATAAATCCTAACTTTTTCTGGGCTGCTTTCCGTTTTAACCGTCGGTTGATTTTTGTTCACATCGTTTTGTTCACCCGATGCAACTATAAAATCACTTACAGCACCTCTTACAACATAAATATTACTTGCATCGGCCGTCACATTATCAACTCCCCTTGCGTTCATGATAACTTCTGCAAGAGATAGCTTGCCTGCCTTAATGGTTTGAGCGTTAGGCTGCAACACTTCGCCCATCATAAATACTTTATTTCTGTGATTATCTGGAATGTAAAGCGTATCGTTAGAATATAAAATCTTGTTTTCTTTGGCATTTCCATAATTGATGAGTGCCATTAGATTGACTTTTTCTTTTATGCCATTTGCCCTTCTAATTTCTGCGTTCTCTAAATCTGCTGTAGGGAGAAGACCACCAGCTTTTTCTATGGCGGAAAGTACATAAAGCGGCTCATGACTCAGTGCAAGATTTCCAGCTTTTGCGACTTCACCCGAAACAATCGCCTTTTGACTGCGGAATTCGAGAACGTTTACATCGAGTCGTGGATTGGTAAAGAACCTTGAAACCTTGCTAGTTAGCATTTTCCTGACTTCAGAAACGGTTTTGTCTGCGACGTTAACTTCGCCCAAATATGGAAAATAAATATTACCCTTACCATCAACCAAAGTTCCAGCTTGCTCTTTTGTGACTATGTTCTGATTTGGAAGAAAGCCAACATCTGTGCTCTCCCAAAATTTGATAATCAATAAATCACCAACTCCAATTTTGTATTCATAGGTGTCTTGGTTTAATTTAAGATCTTTATTTTCCGTAAGTGCTTTGAACCTGTTTAAGTCTTCTGCGGTCATTTTATCGACCAGTGCTTTGTCTATTTCTTGAACCTGATATTTACTATCTGGATTGATAAAATCTGAAAAGCTCATACCCGGTGTGCTGCAACCCTTGAGAAAGGGAGCAGTTAGAATAAGGAAGGCTAGTAAAAAGCGATTGGTATATTTCATAACCAGCGGTTTATAAATCAATTTTCATATAATACAAACAATAATAAACATAACTTTACAAAAAGTTACGTTTACTAAATAATTATTGATTGTCTATGATATAGGAATTTATGCAATTAAATCAGGATGAAGAATTGATTGCAACCTGTTTATTTCGTCTCTGAGGCGCAGTTTTTCTTTCTTCTTGCGAACCAATGTAAACGGATCAGCATCTCTCTTGTTCACGAGAGAGTCTATTTCTCCATCTAATATTTTATGTTTTTCAAGCAAGTAGTCTAACTTCTCAATTATTTCTTCTTCCATTGTTTGAAAATACTTCTTTTGATTGGTTATTTTTGCAAAACAGAACTACGAAAATAACATAACTTGAAGCATTTTTCCAGTGTTTTTATACATTTAACCAGCATATATTATTTGAGGAGATACAATTTCTTAGTACACCTTTAACCAATGTGTGAGAATAATGAGAATTAATAAGAAAAATTTTGGGGAAATTATAGCTTGGAGAACCTAACTTCAGAGTCTAATGCTCATGGCGGGGCTACGATTAATCAAAGTAATGACGTCATAAGCTCGCCGTCAATTGCCGCAAGGCCTCCAATGCGACTGGGAGACAAACTCGCAGAACTAGGCCTAATCTCAAAAGATCAGTTGCAAGTTGCATTGCAAGAACAACGCAATACCAAGAAAATGCTTGGCACGATATTGGTAGAGCTTGGGTTTATAACCGAGTCTGCACTTGCTGAGGTTCTTGCAGAATCTGCTGGCGCGCAGAGATTCGACCCTAAAACAGCCGTTCTTGATGTAAACCTTATTAGAAGCGTTCCTAAGGATGTTGCTCTTAGAAATAAAGCCATACCAGTAATGCAAAGCAACGACATTGTAGAACTTGCAATGTCTGATGTTTATAACGTTCTAGCTATAGACCAAATAAGAAGATATTTCCCCCGTCATATCAAGTTATTGCCTATATTCTGTACAGAAACAGAAATTATTGAACTAATCGATCAATATTACGACTATGAAATGTCTATAGACGGCATTTTAAAAGAGATAGAAACGGGTGTAAAACAAAATAGCGATAATCGCTTCGACCAACAGGATGGATATGAAAATCCAACAGTGCGTCTTGTAAATGCGTTTTTGGTTGATTCAATAAGAGCTGGAGCATCAGATATTCACTTAGAGCCTGAAGGTTCTTTTGTTCGTGTTAGATACAGAATTGATGGCGCAATGACACAGATAAAGAGCTTCCACCGTGATTATTGGTCACCAATTGCCGTTAGAATGAAAATTATGGCAGGCATGAATATCGCCGAAACAAGAAACCCGCAAGATGGCAGAATTACATATAACGTGATGGGCAGAGAAGTTGATTTCCGTGTATCATCATTACCAACTGTGCACGGTGAAAACTTTGTTTTAAGATTACTTGATAAGAAAAAATCTCTAGTTCCTTTAGAAAATCTGGGTTTTAGCAATCATAATAGTGAATTACTGAAGAAATTACTCAAACGCCCAGAGGGAATAATAGTTGTGACTGGCCCCACTGGAAGCGGTAAGACTACAACTTTATATTCAATACTTAACTACATCAATTCGATGGAAGTTAATATCATGACTCTTGAAGATCCCGTTGAATATCAGTTGCCACTTATTCGGCAATCCCAAATCAAAGAAGGTAGCGGCGTTGATTTCGCAAGTGGAATAAGGGCATTGCTCCGTCAAGATCCTGACATTATTTTCATAGGTGAGATTAGAGATGCTGAAACTGCGGTTATGGCTGTTCGCTCGGCACTTACAGGACATCAGGTTTACAGTACGCTCCATACAAATGATGCGCTTGGTGCTATTCCACGTTTAGTTGATGTTGGCGTTCCAAGATTCCTTCTTTCTGGCACACTGATATGCTGTATAGCCCAACGTTTAGCAAGAAAACTATGCTCGCATTGCAAAACTCCGAAAACTGCAACTTTTGAAGAATGCAAAGTTCTTGGCGTTGACCCAAACGCTCCACCTACAATTTATGAATCTGCGGGATGCGAAAAGTGCAATCATCGGGGCTATAAAGGAAGGGTTGGAATAGTTGAGATTCTGCCCGTAGACAGAGGAATGGATGAACTAATCGCAACAAATGCAAGTAGAAACCAAATGATGGATTATGCTATGTCACAAGGATTTGTAACAATGGCAGAAGACGGGATAGCCAAAGTCCTTGAAGGAGCGATAGACCTAAAAGAACTAATTGATACAATAGATATGACAGATAGGCTTTAATGCGCCATGCCAATATATAAATATACAGCATTAAATGAAAAATCCCGCAAAATTAAGGGGGAAGTTCTTGCTGCTAATGATATAGATTTGGAAGAGCGTCTCAAATCAATCGGCCTAGATGTAATAGACTATAATCAAGCAAAGGTTAGAAGCAAAAGAGTGTTTGGCAGGGTCAAACATAAAGACTTAATTTTGCTATGCCTTCATTTAGAGCAATTAGAACGCGCTGGAGTTCCGCTTCTCGATGCATTGGCTGATGTGCGCGATGCCACAGAAGTCACTGCACTGCGCGACGTTATGACTGACGTATATGAAAGCGTTAAAAATGGCGAAATGCTATCAGAGGCAATGTCAAAGCATCCTATTATTTTTAACTCTGTATTTATAGGCTTGGTAAAAGCGGGCGAAAAAACAGGAAACTTAGCTGAATCTTTTCACGAACTATCTAAGCATATTAAATGGGTTCTTGAGATTAGAAGCAAGGTTTCAAAAGCTCTTGGCTATCCAATAACCTTGCTGTTTGTTATTACGGCTGTAATTAGTGTATTGATGATTTACGTTGTTCCTAAACTTACGGATTTTATAATTGCTCAGGGATTTGAACTTCCGTTTCATACTAGAGCATTAATGGCGTTTTCTTCTGCGTTTAGTAATTATTGGTATTTGATTTTTGGAGTTCCAACCATACTAACAATAGCGGTTATAATACTTAAACGAACTTCTGAGAATTTTGCCTATAATTTTGATGCATTTATGCTCAAACTTCCTGTGATAGGCTCAACACTCAGAAAACTTGATCTTGCAAGATTCACTCACTTCTTTTCGGTGATGTTTAAAAGCGGAATTGAAATTTTGGAGGCTTTGGATACTGCAAAAAGTGTTGTGGTGAATAAGGTGTTGCAAGAATCCGTCGTGATGGTTAGAAGATATGTTTCTGAAGGTAATTCAGTAACTAACGCACTTAGAATATCAAGTCAGTTCCCCAACCTTGTAGTTAGAATGTTTAAGGTAGGAGAAGACAGCGGCAACATGAATGAAGCACTAGACAACGTCAACTTCTTTTATGATAGAGAGGTTAACGACTCGGTTGATAAGATGGTGGGCATGATTCAACCAGCACTTACGATAGTTTTGGGAATGATGATACTGTGGATTGTCTCCGCTGTTTTCGGCCCTCTTTATGATAGCTTTAGCAAAATTAAATTCTGATGCGGAGTGATAATGATATTTGCTAAAACCAAGCATCGAAGCGATAAAGAAAAGCCAGAAACCAAGAAGGGATTATCTGCCAAGAATAAATATGTTCTAATCGTTGGAGATGATGGCGCAATTTTAGTCTATCTCAAAGGCAACAAAATTTCTCGCAGAATGTTTTGTTCAGCTCCTGATGCAGATGAGGTTGTGAACTTTAATGAACTAATCGGGCTAGATAGCACAGCTCCAGTTTATATTATGGTGGATTTGATGGAACAATCATTCACCAAGCAAACTTTCCCTCCTGTAAGCAGTGCATCCATCAGTAAATTAGTTAAAAGAAGGCTGGAACGCGACTTTTCATCAAGTGATCTTAAAGGTTCAATTCCTCTTGGAAGAAGCAAAATCGGTAAAAAAGAATGGAATTATCTTTTTGCAACTACCCCTTCTGGCGGAGTTCTCGGTAAATGGATAGATGTGTTTATCGATCTACCCAATCAACTTGTTGGCGTTTATCTTATTCCTTCTGAAGCTCAAACTATAATCTCAAGAGTTAGCAAAAATATTCATGGTAATAAAAAATATGAGAAGAATCCTCCCAAGTGGCAAATTCTTGTATCACACAATAAGGTCAGCGGCGTTAGGCAAATAATATTCCACAATGGAACTCTTATTTTAACTCGTCTAAGCCAGTCATTAGGTGAAGATAGATCTGATGTAATGGCGGGAAGTATCGAACAAGAGATACAAACCACCAAAGAATTCTTGAAACGTCTTGGACTAGATGATGCAGATGAAATTGAGGTAACAATAATCGCAAGCGATGAAATTAAGTCGTTTTTAGATATAAACCGAATCAGAGCAACCAGAGTTGTTTGCGTAACACCTTATGAGTTAACGGAAAGTCTGGGTATTGGCTCTTTCGCTGAACAATCTGATAGATTCGGAGATATAGCTTTATCGTGTCTTTGCATCGCTTCAAGCAGACATATTCTTAAACTTGAAACGCTTCAAATAGCGCAGCTCAATAAACTGCATCTGGCTTCACGCTTAATCAAATATTCCATGAGCGTAATAATCCCCTTATGTCTAGTTTATTATGGTATTATGGGTTATGATATTGTTCAGCTTAAAAAAGAAATATCTCTAGTTGAAGAATCGCAAAACCGAGCCAAACAAAGTATTGCAGGGTTAGAGCAAGACATAGTCAATCTTCCAGAAAAACCTCAGAAAATCAACAACTTCATAGATATATATCACAAGATAGAAACAGTAGCCTCAACGCCAATGCTAGATGTAACTAAGATAGCCTCTATGCTTTCATCGCAAAATATTGTTGCTGAGCATATGGCATGGAAAACTACTGACCCCCTAACTCCTGATGCTGGTGGGAGGGTTGCCCCCGTTGCTCCGTCAACATCAGCAGGAATATCAGGATATGAAACAGAGATATTACTTAGCTTCGTGTTTCCAGATGTGGGAAGAGATGTCGATAAATTCATCAAGATTTCAGATGACATAATCAATAATCTCAAAACAAGTTTTGATGGTCATGATGTCTCTTACACCAAGATTCCTAACGCTCTTGATAGAACGAAAAAAGTAGAAATCAAACTAAGCAAATCGTCGGACAGTCAAACTGAAATTAGCAAGAACGATAGAATGGCCACTATTAGAATTCTCAAGCCTATTAGAAAAACAAACGTTGCGGCTACGAAATGAAGTATCAAGATAGAAAGAAAAAGTTAGTCAAAACAGCATCTATTGCAGGGGGAATTACATTCACCTTACTGATAATTATAGCATTTATGGTGAACACCATCTCAAATCTTGAAAATGAAAAGGTTTCTCGCAAAAGTAATTTGGCATCATTAAACCAGCAAGTTCAAAAAACTAGAGATGAAACAGAAAAAGCCAAAAAATACCTCGAACTTTACAACAACTTAGCTGCAAAGAATCTGAGACGCGACTTTGTAAACCCGCAGAGAGTCAGTGAAATACTCGATTCTATGAAGAAGAGTCATCTTATCGGTGAACTAACCGCAGAAATAGGACAAATTGAGGAAACAAAAGCCGCAGGCTTTAAAAATAACAATGCGGCAACCTACTTTACTAACGTCACTCTTAGAATGAAATCAGTTACCGATGAAAATATTTTTGCGTTCATCAGCGAGCTTCCAAGCAAGATTGGTGGCGAAATTCGGGTTAAAAACATGGAAATTAAAAAACTAAAGGAATTTGATAACAACGATATAATGAACCTTAGACAAGGCAACTTACCTTTAATTGTTGAAGCAAATCTTACATTTAACTGGATATCTATGGCTCCAATAGATAACGGCTCTGGCAATAATAATCAAACTCCAGCAAATGGTGGCCAGAGATGATGCACTTCAAACAACTATTTAGACTTTGTTACTGCATTGTTTTCTTAGTGACCGCTATGGTTTTTTTAGCAACAAACGGATATGCTAACCCAGAAGAAAATAAGCAAGAACAGGTTCAGCCTGAAGCAAGTAAGCCCGAATTAACATTACCAGTCCCAAATTTGCCAAAATGGCAGGGAAGCATAATGTTTGATATAAACTCCTTAAATAATATTCGTCAGGAACTTATAAATTACAGAGTGTTAATTGAGCAGATTAATTCTGGTTTAATCCCGCCAAAAGATGAAGCTATACCATCGCCAAACTCAGCAAATCCTCTAGAAAATCAAGCACCTATTGAGGTTAAAGCAATAAATTACTATCTGGGGTCGATTCTTAAAATTCCAAACAAAACCGCAAGTATCTGGCTTAACGGGGAAAGGCTTACTGAAAAAGGTAATGATAAAATCCAAATTATTACTGTTACCGATGACAAAGCAACTCTCGAAATAAGCGAACCTAATTTAGATTCTATTGCGCCTAACTGGAAAGAGAAATCTATAAAGCAAGTTTCAGGTAAGCATCTGTTACCAAATGATATTACCGTTGATGAGAATAAGAAAACTGTAAGATTTAGTCTAAAGACGAACCAAACCTTTATATTAAGAACAATGGATATCGTTGAAGGTAGAATATTAACGGCTTCGGAAATTAAGCCAGTCGCGCCTTCTCAGCAAAACGTGCAGGAAGATCCCTTTAAAGAGCCTGAAACCACTGCAAATCCTGAGCAGCAGACAGCCCCTCAACCTGTGCCCCATCCCGAACAGCCAGTAGTAAATCCACAAAATCAATAGACTTAATCCATCATCTATTGCTATATACAAGCAATATGGTCGCCAAAGTCTTAATTAGCCTTGAAAATGTTAGCTTCAACTTCAGTGGAAAACCACTGTTTGAAGGCTTGAATCTTCACATCAATGAAGGTGATAGAATAAGTCTTGTTGGAAGAAATGGGGCGGGCAAAACAACCTTAATGAAACTTATTACAGGCGAGCTAGAAATTGACTCTGGCAAGCGTTTTTGCCTTCCAGCAATTGAGATTGGGTACTTAGCACAAAAAGTTGATTTTGATAAAGAATCCACCGTCAAAGACTTCGTTTTATCTGGGCTCAGACCTTCTCTCAGAACTGATGATAAGCAGCACCTAGCAGATATTATTATAGAACCACTTTATCTTGATAAGAATGCCAAAATGGGCAGCCTATCAGGTGGACAACTAAGAAGAAGCGCGCTTGCAAAGTCATTAATTGCAGAGCCAGACTTACTTCTGCTCGATGAACCGACCAACCATCTAGATTTAACGGCGATTAAGTGGCTTGAAAATTATTTAAGAAGTTATCGTGGCGCTCTTTTGTGCGTCAGCCATGATAGAGCATTTCTTGCGAATACATCTGAAAAAGTTTTTTGGCTAGATAGAGGATCAGTAAGGGTTTGCCCTAAAGGATACGCCGAATTTGACGACTGGTCAGAAACAATTATTGAGCATGAAACAAGAGAACTTCATAACCTGCAAAAGAAATTAGAATCAGAAGAAGACTGGACACAAGGGGGAATCTCAGCCCGAAGAAAGCGAAATATGAGGCGTATGCGTGAGCTGTATAAACTACGCGAAAAAATTAAGAGCGACAAAGAAGCTCTAAAAGCACGCAAACGAAATATGGAAATCGATGATTTAGAGCCATCTATGGTTTCAAAGAGAATTGCAGAGTTTAAAGAGGTCAGCAAATCTTATTCTCCAGATAAAAAGATATTAGATAAGTTCAGCTATTTAATAACTAAAGGCGATAGAATAGGTATATTAGGTAAGAATGGCTCAGGAAAATCAACTTTCTTAAAACTGCTAACCTCAGAAATTGAGCCAGACTCAGGCAAAATATATCATGCGAAAAATCTCGAAATTGCCTATTTCGATCAGAATCGCTCCAGAATCTCTCCAGATAAAAGTGTTTGGGAAGTCCTTTGCCCTAGTGGTGGTGAATATATTTATCTTGGAACTGGAGAGGATAGAAAAGCCATACATGTTTGCGGATATTTAAAGCGTTTTATGTTTGATCCCAAGTCACTTAGGGAATCAGTAGGAATCCTTTCGGGTGGGCAACAAAACAGGCTAATGCTTGCAAGCGTTCTGATTAATCCTGGAAATCTTATGATTCTTGACGAGCCTACCAACGATCTGGATATGGATACACTGGATATGCTGCAAGAAATTTTGGCTGAATATCAAGGAACCCTAATTATAGTTAGCCATGATAGAGACTTTCTCGATAGAACCGTAACAGAGGTATTAGCATTTGAAGGCGATGCCGTCATTGAAAGCTATCTTGGAGGCTACACTGATTATCTAGCAAAGAAAAAAGCCATAAAAACCTCTGAAAATTCGGCTAAGAAAAACAATCCAACAACTGAAAATGGCTCCATATCTTCAGCCAAGCCAAAGGCCAAACTTTCTTATAAAATTAGGTTCGAACTAGAGCAGTTACCTATAAACATCGAGAACTTAGAACAGCAGATTTTAGAGATGAAAAATGCAATGTCTGATTCATCTTTTTACACAAGAAGCCCTGAAGAATTTGATTTAGTTGCAAAAAACCTTGTAAAAGCGGAAGATGAACTCGAAAAACTAACAGCTAGATGGTTGGAACTAGAAGAAATGGCAGGCAAAAGTGAATAGCATTTCGGTTTATCTCAAAAAAAATATTTTGGCGGTTGCCTTACTTGGCATCGCAAGCGGTTTGCCACTTGCTCTGACTGCTTCAACATTATTTGCATGGCTAAAACAATCAGGAATCGACAAGTCATCAATTGGTCTTTTTGCAATGGTTGCACTGCCCTATTCATTCAAATTTATTTGGGCACCATTCGTTGATAACCTTAAAATTCCTGTCCTATATAAATTAATTGGTCGCAGAAGATCATGGATATTAATTAGTGAAATTTTTCTGGCAGCTTCCATCTTTGCTATGGCTTTCTTGAACCCTGAAACTGATGCAAGTTTAATGGCCGCCGCTGCCGTGGCAATAGCCTTTTTCTCTGCAACACACGATATTGTTATAGATGCTTACAGAGTTGAGATATTAAAGGAAGAGCAATATGGAGCAGGCGCGGCAGCAATAACCTTTGGATACAGAATAGGAATGCTAATTTCAGGAGCAGGCGCTCTATGGTTTGCCGAAGATTTTAGCTGGGGCATTTCATATATCATAATGAGCGCACTTGTTTTTATTGGTTTTTTCGCATGTATAATCGGTGGAGAACCTATCTTGGCAATTAAAACAACAGAGTCGCCTAATAAAGGGGTTATTGCTCGCCTTAAATCCGCTGTAATTGAGCCATTTAAAGAGTTTTTAACCCGCGAGAAAAACTGGGTTTTGGTCTTGTTATTTATCATATCATTTAAAATGTGCGATGCATTCATCGGCACAATGATGAATCCCTTTTTAATAGAGATAGGATTTAGCCTTAAAGAGATAGCTGGAGTTGCCAAAACATTCGGTTTATTTGCAACGCTTACAGGTGCATTTTTGGGTGGATTGTTCATTGCAAAGTATGGAGCAATCCGCTGTTTATGGGTTGCTGGGGTTCTACAAATATTATCAAATCTTATTTTTGTCGCTCAATATCATGCTGGCAATGACATTAACTTTCTTTACGTCACAATGGCAGTGGAAAATCTATGCGGCGGCTTTGGAACTGCGGCATTCGTTGCATTCATAAGCGCGCTTTGTAATGTTCAGTTTACGGCTACACAATATGCTTTACTTAGCTCGCTTGCATCTGTTGGCAGAACCTTTTTGTCATCTCTATCAGGTTACAGTGCAGAGCATATGGGATGGGAAATGTTCTTCATCGCAAGTATGAGCTTTGGAATTCCCGCGCTAGTACTTCTTAAGTTGCTCTCAAGAAAACCTAAGCCGTCGTAACTTCTTTAACTTTGCCTGCTAATTGCTTGAGTGTGAACGGCTTTGGAAGGAAGTTGAATTCGCGTTCACTGCCATAAGTGTTTATGAAAGCATCTTCAGCATAGCCAGACATAAATATAACCGTTAGCTTTGGATTTTGCTTCAATATGTGCTCAACCATTGTCGGGCCATTCATTCCTGGCATGATTACATCGGTTATTATAATGTCAATCTCATCTTTGTGTTTCTCAAAAACTTCTAATCCGTTTTCTCCGCTATCTGCTTCAAGAACAATATAACCCTTGTTTCGGAGTGCTCTGGCACTAAATATTCTAACGGGAGCTTCATCTTCCACCAAAAGAATTGTTCCGTTGCCTGTAAGGTCTGAATTATTTTTGTCCGCTGAATCATCTTGATTATCAGAAGCCTCAGATTCAGGTGCATCATAATTGCGCGGGAAGTAAATATTAAAAGCGGTTCCAACATTTTCTTTGCTATCTACGTAAATATATCCGCCTGTTTGCTTAATAATGCCATATACTGTTGCGAGACCGAGACCAGTTCCAGAGCCCACCTCTTTAGTTGAGAAGAATGGCTCAAAGATTTTAGGCAGAACATCCTTAGGAATTCCATGCCCTGTATCAATTATCTCTATTAGAACATACTCACCTTCGGTAATAATATCTTCTTCTGTTGGACTAAATAAATTCTTGGGAAGTGGCTTTGACTTGTCAATCTTGGTGTTGCTGGTACGAATTGTAAGAACTCCGCCATCTTGCATTGCATCACGGGCATTAACCGCAAGGTTGATTATAACCTGCTCAAATTGTCCCTGATCTACTTTTATCATGCCTAAGTCTCGGCCATGAACCATTTTTAACTCTATATTCTCACCTATCAAACGCCTGACAAGATTAGATAATTCCGCCAATATATCGGTTGCAGGCAATACTTTCGGCTGCAAGGTTTGCCTTCTTGAAAATGCTAGAAGTTGTCTAACTAGATTTGCGGCTCTCGAAGCATTTTGCTTGATTTGCATAATATCTGCGAATGATGGATCTCCAGCAGGGTGGCGCATTAAAAGCAAATCACAAAAACCTATCATAGCTGTAAGAAGATTGTTGAAATCGTGCGCGATTCCGCCTGCAAGCTGCCCTACCGCCTGCATTTTTTGAGAGTGCGAGAAGCGCATTTCCAGATTCTTTTGCTCGGTTGTATCAATCATGTGCACCAATAATGAGCTATCGAAACTGCATTTGTTGATATAAACCGATGCTGTCTTTGCACCACTATCTGATGTTAGGCTGACATTAATTGGAGATACACTTAAATCATCAGAACCTTTTGCAATCATAGAAAGAAGCTCCGAAAGCTCTTTATGATTTTCTTCTGCGATAAGGTTATAGAGGGTTTTATTATTTAGACTGCCTGAGAGAGAATTTAATTCAGCAAATGAATCATTTATCTTTGTAACGCCACCATTTTCTGAAACTAAGGCAACGGCAATGGGTGATGAGTCTATAAAATCAATATAATCTGCTTGAGCCTTGCTTGTTAAATCTTTAGGCGCGCTTGTCGCTAGACTTTTTTTTTGAGCCTTATTATTTTTAGGTGCGCACAACAAAATGTATCCAGAAATTGAGTCATATTCTTCAAGAGGAATTACATCAATTGACGCCTTAACAAAGTTCTTTTCGGAATCCAGCATAACTGCATCAATTGAAGATGATTCAGATTCAATCTTGGTGCTCAGAATTTTCTCAGCAACGGTTTTGGTTATGACCTCCGATAAACTCTTGTTTGCCAGCTCATCCACACTTGCATAGCCAAGCATTTTTGCAGCTTCTTCACTTGATGATTCGATATTTCCATCAGGAGAGACGAAAAAAGCCGCTATATTCAGGTGATTGATAACTTTAAAAATATAATCATTACCAAAATTATCTCTAAGCCCTTCAAGTTTTGCAGCACTTTGACTTATAAATCCAAAAGATTCATCATCAGAATCATGTGAATTGCTTATCTCTATCGCACTAATTTTAGAAAAGCCTTTTGGTCTTCTGATAAAATTAACACTGAGTGCAAGACTTATATCTTCTGAACCATTGTTAATTTTGAATATTATGCTCTCACTGCCGCCACTTTTAAGGGCATTTAAAAACTTATCTTTATCAAGCTCGCTTACACTGCCTACTGAAAACAATTCGGCTACGGAATAAATTCCGCCTTTGTGGACAGAACCCATGACACTTCTATAACTTGGGCTGAAATAGACAATACTGCCATCTTCGCGTGAGGCTATCATGTAAAAAGAATTTTTTATGGCCGCTGCACCTGCAAACAATGCATTTTGAAACTCTGTCGCACTTATTATACTTTTATTTCTATGCAGCGTTATAATCGTGAAAATACAAAGACTTATCACAGTTACAGCCGATATAGCAATCAAACTTTGCAGATGCTCAGGTTTTGCGAAATAAAATGCCGCCAAAACCAAAATCACTAAAACCATAGTGAATAAAAGAGCCGTAACAAAATTGCCAGGACGATGTATTCGTTCAACAAAATCGTTGCTAGGTTGATTAGAAGTGCTTATATCAGAATATCTGCGGTACATATATCTATATTAAAATGTTTGTGTTCAGCAAAAAATATCAGCACTATACAGCTAAACAACAATACTAGGCAATGTCTAATTCTGTTCACAAATATCGTGTGTATTACGAAGATACCGATGCAGGTGGAATAGTATATTACGCTAATTACCTTAAATTCGCCGAGCGCGCCAGAACCGACCTTTTGCGCGACAAGGGATATTCACAAAGCGATATTGCCAAAACTTTGGGCATAAAGTTTATAGTTAAAAGTGCGCATATTCATTATCATAAACCTGCGCTTCTTGATGATGAAATTACTGTAGAAACAGTGTTGCAAGATTTCTCGAAGACGAGTATGACTATGCTTCAGATATTAAGCAGGAAAAGCGATGCTCTCGCAGAAGTAACGGTTAAAATTGTTTGCGTAAATGACAAAATAAAACCTGTTGCAATTCCGCAAGATATGCTTAAAGCACTAAATAAAGTATCAAATTTATAACCAACGCAAACGGAAGAGTTTATGGATAAAGAGGTAACCGCAACAACACTAGCAGGCTCAACAAGCAAGGCTCACGATTTATCTATGTATGGGCTATTTATGCAAGCCGATATTATCGTGCAATCGGTTATGATAATGTTGCTTGCTGCATCTCTTTGGTGTTGGGCGATAATATTTGATAAATGGTTTCGCTTTAAAAGCGTTGCTGCAAGTGCCGATAAATTTCAAGACGCCCTATGGTCGAGCGATGACTTAGATAAGTTTTATAAAAAGGTCGAAAAACGCGAAACACATCCAATGGCCACAGTTTTTACCGCTGCTATGCGTGAGTGGTATCGTTCAAAGCAAGGCCAGCAAGGTGATACACACGCAAAGCTCTCTCTTCGCGATAGAATTCATCAAGTTATGTCTGTTGCGCGCAATAAAGAGCTAGATGAGCTTGAAAAACATCTTGGATTTCTTGCAACCGTTGGCTCTACCGCACCTTTCGTTGGGCTTTTCGGAACGGTATGGGGGATTATGAACAGCTTTCAGGCTATTGCTATATCAAAAAATACTAATCTCGCAGTGGTCGCACCAGGAATCGCCGAAGCATTGTTTGCAACTGCAATTGGTCTTTTTGCCGCTATTCCCGCTGTTATATTTTACAATAAGTTCTCTTCAGAATTATCAAGAATTACAGGGAAATTAGAAGATTTTTCTTCTGAATTCTCCGCTCTAATTTCGCGTCAGCTTGACAACTCAGGCTACAGGGGCTAACGCGCATGGGAATGAATGTATCATCACCTAAAGGCGGCGGCGGAAGGCGAAATTCACGCGCTCCAATGAGCGAGATTAACGTCACTCCCTTTGTTGACGTTATGCTTGTGCTTTTGATTATTTTTATGGTTGCAGCTCCTATGCTTACGGCTGGTGTGCCTGTTGACCTTCCTGAAACATCTGCAAAGCCTTTACCGGGAAAAGATGAGCCGCTTGTAATATCTATCCGCTCAAATGGTGACATTTACATCCAAGAAACAAAGGTTGAGATGGAACAAATAAGTGCGAAACTTTCTGCAATTGTTGGCGAGAAAAAAGAAACTCGAATTTTCATACGTGGAGATAGAAAACTTTCTTACGGCAGGATTATGGAAGTAGTCGGTGAAGTCGATGCCGCAGGATTTACAAAAGTTGCATTCGTTACGGAAATCAAACAATAAATGAATTCTGGTGGAGATTAAAATCGATCGTTTCGCATCACAAGGTTGGTCTTACTCAGTAGCATTACACGCTATTCTTGGCCTGATAGTGTTTGTAGGGCTTCCGAGCTTCTTTAGCAAGCCTGAAGAACAACCGCGTGTGATTACCGCAGAAATTCTGCCTATCAGTGCAATAAGCAACGTCAGGCCAAATACTAAAGCACCCGTTTCGGAAGAGAAGCCAAAGTCTGAACCAAAACCCGAAAGCAAGCCTATTCAAAAAGATGTGAAAAAAGAAGCAAAGCCAGAACCAGAGCCTCTACCTGATACTAAGCCAAAACCAGAGGAAAAGAAGCCCGAAGAAAAACTGGAAAAGAAACCAGAGCCTGTAAAAAAGCCAAAAGAAGAGAAGAAGAAAGAAAAGAAGAAAGATGATGTAGATTCTGACTTAGACTCTGTTTTAAAAAGCGTTGAAAAGTCAGCCAATCAAAACAAGAGCGAAGATACCGCCAAGAAAGAATCTGGTGAAGACGCACCTCAGGCTGAAAGCGATGTATATGACCCGTCAGAGCCATTATCTCTTAGCGAGATGGATTACATCAAACAACAAATATCTAAAAACTGGACAATGCCAACAGCCGTCGTTAGCGCAGAAAATCTTGTGGTTGCAATCCGCGTTGATCTTGATAAAGACGGAACCGTTACCAAAGTGGATATTGTTGATAAGAGAAGATATGCTTCTGACCCATATTTTAGAGCTGCTGCCGACTCTGCAAGAACTGCGGTTTTAGTCACCAAACAGATTACAGGACTACCTCCAGAAAAATATGGGACTTGGAGCAAGCTAGAACTAACCTTCGACCCCACCAAAGATCTAAATTGGTAAGGATAGATTTTTTGCATATAGCAAAAACTCTTGATTGCCCTTTGCGCCTTTAATTGGGCTTGGAACAAGACCTGCAACCTTCCAACCACTTTTTGACTCAACCCAATCAGAAACTTCTTTGCAAACCCTTTCATGCAAAGCGGTGTCTTTGACTATCCCGCCCTTCCCCACTTCGCCCTTACCAACTTCAAATTGTGGTTTTATTAAAGTTACCAAAATGCAATTTGAACCAGCCAAATCAAGAGCTGCTGGTAGTGCCTTTGTTACGGATATGAAACTAACATCGCAAACTATTATATCTGGTTTATCTGGAATTATATCGTGGCTTAAAATGCGTGAATTGGTGTTTTCCAAAACCACCACCCTATCATCTTTTCTTAGCTTCCAATCGAGTTGATTGCTTCCAACATCAACCGCATACACCTTACTTGCGCCATAGTGCAGCAAAACATCGGTAAACCCGCCCGTTGAGGAACCAACATCAAGAGCCACCTTATCAGATACATCAATGCCAAAGATCTTAATTGCATGATCGAGCTTTATTCCACCACGCGAAACCCAAGGATGATCGTCACCTTTAATTGTTATGTTAGCATCTTCTTTTACTAAATCACCTGCTTTGAGATTGCTTTTGTCGCCTACCAACACAAGACCTGCCATTATCAACGCCTGAGCCTTACTTCTTGACTCAACAAGCCCAAGCTCTGTTAAGAGTATATCAAGCCGCTTCTTCATTTGGGTTGCTGCTATCTTGGCTAAATTCCTCAGCCTTCCATCTATCTCTATCAATTCCTAAAATTCGGCAAATGGCGCGGGTTAACTCAGCACGGTTAAGGGTGTAAAAATGAAAATCTCTGAACCCCTGCGAATGCAAGAGTCGGCATTGCTCTGCGGCAACTGTTGCTGCCACTAGATTTCTAGTTATTGGCTCATCATCAAGATTGTAGAAAATATCTTCCATCCACTTAGGCACGCTCGCACCGCACATTTTACTAAACTTTATAACCTGCGCATAATTTGTCACGGGAAGGATACCCGGAACAATATCTATCGTAATTCCTGCTTTACGGGCTTTCTCATAAAAGCGCATGAACAGTTCAACATCAAAAAAATACTGCGTAATTGCACAGTTTGCGCCCGCATCTTGTTTCATCTTTAGGATTTCTATATCATCCTTAACACCCTTCGATTCGGGATGCCCCTCAGGATAAGCCGCAACCGCAATTTCAAAATCAGCTAATTTCTTAAGGCCATAAACCAAATCAACAGAATATCTATATCCTTCAGGATGAGGTTCATAGCCACCCGCTCCTGCAGGTGAATCGCCCCTTAAAGCCACAATGTGCTTTACACCCATATCCCAATAACCTTTAGCAATTTCGTTTATTTCATCTTTCGATGCACCAACGCATGTAAGGTGTGCCGCTGGTGTTAGATTTGTTTTATCTAAAATCTTTTGTAGCGTGCTATGAGTTCTTTCGCGTGTGCTGCCCCCTGCCCCGTAAGTTACAGAAACAAATGAAGGCTCAATTGGTGCAAGAGTCTTGATGGTTTGCCATAGCTTATCTTCCAATTCCTCGCTTTTGGGAGGGAAAAATTCAAATGATGCAGAAGTATCTCGGGTTAGATTGAGATTTCTTATGCTAAAAATCGTATCTTGCAAACTTCTCTTCATCTAACTTCTCCATGTTAGAAACTGTTAAAACGGAGAGAGAATATCTATAATCTGGCTGCCATATCTTGGTTGTTGAACATCGCTCAATGTTCCTCGACCGCCATATATTATTCTTGCCTCAGCTATTTGAGTTGATTTTATAGTATTATCGCTTGCTATATCTTCTGGCCTTACAACGCCTGCGATTCCAACTTCTCTAACTTCAGCATTGATTCTGATTTCTTGCTTTCCTTGAATCACCATATTTCCATTTGGTAAAATTTGCGTTACTATCGCAGCAACTTCTGTTTCTATCTTTTCTTTTCTATCTATCTTACCATCTCCGGTAACTTGCTTATCGCTATTTACATTGACTAAGCTATTTTTATTTTGGCTGCCTGGAAGGGCGGTTATAACATTTTCCAAGCCCATGAAATTTGGTGCGCCAACATTTTCAGAGTTTTGTCTTGTTGTTTCAGTTTTATTATCAATTTGCGCTTGGTCATCTATCGTTACTTTTACTCTTAAAATATCGCCAACGTTTCGCGCCCTTTGATCTTTAAAGAAGGCTCTCGAACCAGGTTGCCATAGCGAATTTGCATTCCTTCCAGCAACTTGATTTTCCTGTGGCATTGGCCATGAAAGCTGCTTATATTTTGGATCTTCTTGCGGGTTTTTTATCTCTGCAAGATCAGGCTCTTTACCAACACGAGAAAGACGCTCTGCGGTCGTTTGACAGCCACTTACAAGTGATGCAAATAAAATCAATGCCGATATCTTACATAAATTTTTCATTTTACTTCTCCTCTATTTGCAATAACTGTAGTTGAAGATAATATTTTACCTCTTATTATTGCTCCGCTTTTTTCATTTTTTACCTGAATTACACTTCCTAAAGCACCTTCCTCTAAGGCAATTCCTGTTGCTTTAATCTCTATGTAATCAGTTTTGTATAATAAAGTTACAATATCATCTTTTTTGATTAAGACTGGTTCAACTATCTCATCTAGCTTTATCGGTCTTTTTGGAGAGACTGTCCTTTTTAAAGATTTTCCTACAATTTGATCCGCTTCTGCAACAATATCGCCTCTAACTCGGCTTGAGCTGAATTCTATATATTCTACATCTTCGCTACTAATTAATGCACCCTTAGATAAGCGCGCCTTTAGCACAGGAATTTCAACTAAAGATTCATATCTGCCAATTATTTCTTCTTGCTTTGCCAATATGCCATCCTGAAAATAACTTACATTAGCCCGAAATTTGCTGGTTTGAGCATCATACTCTATCTTCTCAATATGTGTATCGAATGGCCTTTCTGACGCAAAAAAGCTATTTTCTGGCCTTCCCAGAATTACAACCTTTATCTTGTCACTTAGCCCTTTGTTTTGAAGCTCCACAGCTATTTTTGACTCAATTGCACTTTTAGTTATGCTAAAATTCTCTGCTGCAAATGAACTGGGCGGAATAAGTATAAACATGACAGCAAGAAGAATGAGTATAGTACTTCTATTTTTATCGCTGAAAAGTTTGCTGTTCATAGACTAATATCTATCGCTTGCTGTTAGTTGCTGTTTGCATCATTTCATCACTTGAGCTAATAACCTTTGAATTCATTTCATAGGCTCTTTGAGCCATTATCATATTTGTTATCTCTGTGATAGGATTAACGTTAGAAGCCTCAATAAATCCTTGCTGCAAGGGTCCAAAGCCTTCTTCACCTGGAATTCCGACTATAGCCTCACCTGATGCAGCCGTTTCAAAATATAGATTATCGCCTTTTGCTTCAAGCCCGCCTGGGTTGATAAATCTTACAAGCTCTAACTGGCCAAGATTTTGCGGCTCAATTTCACCTTGAAGTTTTACCTGTACTTCACCATTTTTATTGATACTTATTTCTTGCGCATCATCTGGCACAACTATTCCTGGTGAGACTATATATCCCTCGGCAGTTACGATTTCCCCCTCTGGGCTTAACTGGAATGTGCCCGCTCTGGTATAAGCAAAATCGCCATTTGGTAATTCTATTCTAAAATATCCATGTCCGTTAATTGCAACATCTAACGGATTTTCGGTATTAACCAGATTGCCCTCACTCGCGATTCTATATACTGCGGCTGCTTTTACACCGAGACCTAGCTGAATTCCTGTTGGAACTATTGTTCCCGCATCCGATGAGTTAGTTCCCACTCGATTTTGCTGCTGATATAGCAAATCTTGGAATTCTGCTCTTTGCTGCTTGAATCCTGTGGTGCTTAAGTTTGCTATATTGTGCGAAATAACTTCGATGTTAAGTTGTTGCGCCATCATGCCTGTTGCGGCTATTGCTAATGCTCTCATTTCTTTTTACTCCCTATGCTATGCTATTTCTGTTGCTTTGCGAGAACGCCTATTGTTCTGCGCTCTAATTCATATGACGTGTCAATAAACTGGCTTGTATTGCCAACTCTTCGCATTGTCATCATCATATCGGTTATTTCGATTACTGGTTCGACATTTGAACCTTCGAGCACTCCTTGAGCTACTACTGGATTTTCTATCGGAAGTGCCGCCTGATCTGTTTTGTAAAGCGACTTTCCTACTTTTTCCATTAACTGTTCATTTGGAATATCTACTACTTCTATTCTGCCTCTATCTTCACCATCTACGATAATGAAGCCCTCTTCTCTTATTTCAACTTTTGTATCCTCTTCTTGAAATTGGATCTGCTCTCCGCCTTCTCCAAGAACAGGATAGCCCTCTGGGGTTACCAATATTCCATTGCCATCTATCTGAAAATTGCCTGCTCTTGTATAACGCGGGCCATTTGGGGTATCGACTACAAAATATCCCTTGCCCATTATCGCCATATCAAGCTGATTGCCAGTTTGCTTCATTTTTCCCTGCTCAAGATTGCGATGGGTATTGTAATCTTGAGTAAAAGCAACTTTTCGCTTATTACCTTCTGGCACGAGATAATCATCGAAAAGCATTTTCTCTGTGCCATAACCTGTTGTTTCGGCATTTGCGATGTTATTTGCAATAACTGCCATTTGCCTAAACTGGGCTAATTGCTTTGATAGCGCTACATATATGCCATTATCCATAGTTGTTTTCCACAAGTTAAAATCATAGTTATGGATGGACTATGCATAAACTGTGCCAATTGTATTATATCAAAGGCTTGATAACTCTTTTGATCGCTCTAGTGCGGCTTTAATGGCTGATGACAGCAAGTCTTGCAAATTTGGTTTTAAGATGTTTAAAGCAGCTTCCGTTGTGCCGCCTTTACTTGTTACGTTATCTCTTAGCCTTTCTAAATCAGAGCCTTTAAGCAACGCGTATTCAGCCGAACCTTTAATCATGTTGAGAATGATTGGAGTTGCGATTCGTTCATCTAAACCCTGCTTCTTAGCTGTTTCGATTAATATTCTTGCAATTTCAAATATATATGCTGGGCCACTTCCTGAAATTGCAGTCACTATATGCAGTTGTTCTTCGCTATCTATCCAGTAAACACTGCCTGTTTGCTGCATTAGTCTATCTATAACCTGCCTCTGTGTTTCGTTTATATCTTTGCCATAACATACCGCAACACCCTGCCCTATTTCAGATGGTGTGTTTGGCATAATCCGAATCAAACTGAAATGTTTATTCTGCGCTTGCTTATATAATGTATCTGTTGATACACCTGCGGCAAGAGATACAAGAATTGAACCACTTACTATATCAAGCGATGAGATAACTTCTTTTATATCCTTTGGCTTCACGGCTATAACTGTTACGTCATAACCCGCTGTTTTATTTATTTGCTGTTCTCGCGTTGAGATGTCAACTATATGGCCTGATTTAAGCCAAATATTGCATAACGCTTTTCCGAGATTGCCGTAACCAATAAGCAGAATGCGGATTGTTATGCCTCCCCAACAGTGTCAAACATAACTATTTCTAGTGCCTCTTCGGGTGATTTATCCGACCATAAAACTGATTGAAGTGCAGGGTAAAATCTCTCGCATTCAGCAAATGCAATATCAATTATATCTCCCGCTAATTCGCCGTTCATATCCATAGAAGATTTTAATAAACTGGTATAGCGATAACTTACAACCCCATCGATGCTATCGGAAACGAAACAACCCAGAACTATTCTTTCATTTACATAAGATAATAGTGAGTGAACCTTCTGCTTTAGCTTCTCGGGAATCTTACTTTCCATCGCGCAATTGATTATCAGGGTGCATAACTCAGGATTCCAAGAAAGCCACACCCTTATATCGCACCAATTGCCAAGAAATTCTGCGGCAAGCTCATTTTCACTTACCCTATCCGCTGGCCAATCTCGCTGAATTATAGATTCTTCAAACGAATCTATCGGGTTATCGCCTTCAAACATTATATCATTTTCTATTCTTGACATCTCACGTACTCCTTCAAGAAACCTCTTTAGCCCAATACTCTTAAAAGCATATCTAGCTCTCTTAGATTCGCGTAACTTATGACGACTTCGCCGCGATTGCCTTTTGCATTAATCTTAACCTGTAAACCCAAACTTTCTGTAGCAGCTTTTTCCAAAGCCTCAATTTCATTTGTTGGCCTGAAGTCATCTACATCAGAGTTATCATTCTTTACTTTTCCTGCGTTTGATATAGGTCTTTCGGTTGCAGTAGTTTCATTTGCTGGCCTTTTTGTTAAGGCTTCTGTTTCTCTAACATTTAATGATTCTGCTATTATCTTGTGCGCAAGTGCCGATGGATTGCTGCTTACAAGCAATGCTCTAGCATGACCCATCGAGATTTTACCCTGATTTATCATGTCTTTTACATCTTGAGGCAAATTTAGAAGACGCATTAGGTTTGCTACATGGCTTCTGCTTTTTCCCACCGATTTTGAGATGGCCTCTTGGGTATATGAAAATTCATCGGCTAATCTCTGATATGCCACAGCCTCTTCAATAGGTGATAAATCTTGTCGCTGTATATTCTCGATTAATGCAAGCTCTAATGCTTGATTGTTGTTATAATCGCGGATTATTACGGGAACAGAAGAAAGGCCAATTTGCGTAGCTGCCCTCCACCTTCTCTCGCCAGCTATTATCTCATACTTACCAGATTCGCTGGTCTCACGAACTATAATTGGCTGCATAATTCCATGCGCCATTATTGAATCTTTCAATTCAGAAAGGCCTTCGTCGTTAAAAACTTGGCGTGGTTGATATTTATTTGGCTGCAAATTGCTTGGCTGAACCTGCAAAACCTTGCCTTTAACATCTAACTCCACCTCATCCTCAGCGCCATCACTAAAAAGCGCGGAAATTCCTTTGCCCAAACCTTTATTTTTTTGCATTGCTGTTGCTGCACTCATTATGCCGCCTGCCTTTCTATCTTATTCGTCAATTTATCTCTCTTTAAAAATTCTTTGGCTAAATGAATATACGCCTGCGCTCCAGTGCAGTTAAAATCATATAATAAAACTGGCTTACCATGTGATGGAGCCTCAGACATTCTAACATTTCTTGGAATCACCGTCTTGTAAACCTTCTCCCCTAAAAACTCTCTGACATCTGCCTCTATTTGGGTTGATAATTTGTTACGCTTATCAAACATAGTAAGCAATACGCCATGCATGGAAAGATTAGGGTTCAATTTCTTTTTTACCATCTCTATCGTTTTTAATAGATGACTAAGCCCTTCAAGCGCATAAAATTCACATTGCAAAGGAACCAAAACACTATGCGATGCAACAAGTGCATTCAAAGTCAGCAAACCTAACGACGGCGGACAATCTAGCAATATATAATCATAACTTTTAGCAACCGCCTCAAGCTGCTCTTTTAAAACCATCTCTCTTCCAACAACGCTAACTAGCTCAATTTCAGCAGCCGACAAATCAACCGTTGAACAAATCAAATCCAACTTTGGAATTGGGGTCTTTACTATTGCATCGCCAATCTCAACGCCGCCAGTTATAACATGGTAAATATTATTCTTGCGCTTGGATCTATCTACTCCAAGACCTGTGCTCGCATTCCCCTGCGGATCAAAATCTATAATCAAAACCTTCTTGCCAGTCGCGGCAATTGCGGTTGCAAGATTAACGCTAGTTGTAGTCTTGCCTACACCACCTTTTTGATTCACTATCGAAATAATTTTGGCATCAAAACTAGCTTTATTTCCTGTCATTTTGCTTCTCTCGAATATTTTTAATCCTTAAAACCCTAGCCTCTTTGCTGGTGCGGCTAGATAATATTTCTACATCAAAAAAATGGAATAAACCAGCTTCTTTAAGCTCATTATCAACATTTTTTCCTTTCAAAAATAAACAACAGCCGCCTGCCTCCAATAAATCAACACTTAATCCCAACAAAACCGTTAGCGATGCCAACGCGCGCGAGGTAACCATTTGAAATTTATAGCCTAACTTTACAAACTCTTCTATCCTTACATTGCAAATTTCTACATTCTTTAGCTCTAAAACACGAATGCATTCCTTCAAGAACATACACTTTCTTGAATCGCTCTCCACTAAACTAAATTGCTTATTTGGAAAACGAAGAGCCAATACTATCGCTGGAAAACCACCGCCACTGCCTAAATCAACTATATTTGAAACGGTGTCATCAATATAATCCTCCAGTTGCAATGAATCTAGAATATGTCTTTCCCATATATTCTGCGTATCTTTATCACTGACAAGATTTATGGCCTTCTGCCACTTGATTAAAAGGCTGACATACTCTCTTAGCTTATCTTCTAACTCAGGCTGCAAGCGAATCTTTCTTCTTTACAAACGCTAGCAATGCAGATACTGCCGCAGGTGTAACTCCCGGTATTCTGCCTGCATCTCCTATAGAGCTTGGCTTGTGCACTCTGAATTTCTCTCTAACTTCGTTAGATAAAGAGCCAACCTTGCTGTAATCAATATCCTGAGGAATAATCAACTCTGAATCACGCTTGAATGATTCTATCTCGAACTTTTGCCTCTCTTCATAGCGACTATACATAGCCTTAATCGCTATATCTTCTGCAATTGATGAATCTATTTTCACTCCTGTTAATTGCTCGATTTGCTCTATTGTTACATTAGGCAGAGAAAGCAACTCTAGTGGAGTTCTTCTGACACCGTCTCGGCTTAAATTTATTCCTACAACATCCGTTTGTTGTGGAGTATAGGTATTTTGTTGAAGCGCTGCTAATGCTATGTCTATCTTTTCTTTCCGATTTTTATACTTACTCACTCGCTCTGATGAAGCTATTCCCGCGTCTATTGCTTTTTCGGTTAAGCGAAGATCTGCATTATCTGCTCTTATCGTCAGTCTATATTCCGCACGGGAGGTAAACATTCTATATGGCTCACTTGTGCCTAGCGTTGTTAGGTCATCTATCATAACGCCGATATATGAATTTGTTCTATCAAGTATAAATTCTTTGCTTGATCCTGATGCCTTGATTGCGGCATTTAGACCTGCAATCGCACCCTGCCCCGCCGCCTCTTCATAGCCCGTTGTTCCATTGATTTGCCCTGCTAGATATAGCCCAGAAACCTTTTTTGTTTCTAATGTTTTTTTAAGCTCACGAGGATCAACATAATCATATTCGATTGCATAGCCTGCACGTATCATTTTACAATTTTCTAAACCTGCAATTGACGCCAGAATTGATAGCTGAACATCTTCTGGCAATGAGGTTGATATTCCATTAGGATAAACCGTATAGTCATCCAACCCTTCGGGCTCTAGAAATATCTGGTGACGCTCCTTGTCAGAAAACCTAACAATTTTATCTTCTATTGACGGACAATATCTCGGCCCACTGCTTTTAATCTGCCCTGAATACATGGGGGATCTAGTTACATTCTCTTTTATAACCTCGTGTGTCTTTTTGCTTGTATAGGTGATATGACAAGAAATTTGCGGGACCTGAACCACATCATTCATATAAGAAAACGGGGTAGGGGGGTTATCACCCTTTTGCTCTTCCAAGACTTTATAATCTATAGTTCTACCATCTATGCGCGGAGGCGTGCCCGTTTTTAACCTTCCCATATTTAGGCCTAGCGAGTGCAGAGAATCCGATAACCCTATTGATGGTTTTTCCCCGACTCTGCCCGCAGGAATTTTTGTCTCACCGATATGAATCAGGCCTTTTAGAAAAGTTCCCGTTGTTATGACCAATGCTTTACACTTTAAAAACTGCCCGTTATCTAATATTAGGCCAGCAATCTCGCCATTAACGATTTGTAAATCTTCGGCAGACGCCTCTATGACTTCTAGATTTTCATACTCTGAAATTAGTTGTTGAACAGCTATTTTATATAGCTTTCTATCCGCTTGCGCTCTAGGCCCCCAAACGGCTGCTCCTTTGCTTTTGTTGAGCATTTTGTAGTGAATTCCTGCCATGTCTATGGCTCTGCCCATTACTCCGTCGAGAGCATCCACTTCTTTAACAATCGTACCTTTTGCAACACCACCAATAGCGGGATTGCAAGACATCTCTCCAATTGTTGAATATTTATTGGTTACTAATGCGGTTTTCGCGCCATACCTAGCTGAAGCAGATGCCGCTTCGACCCCTGCATGCCCACCACCAATTACAATCACATCATACATCATTAGAACCCAAATTGTTTCACGTGAAACATATTAACAACTTTTAATCATTTGCCAATACAAAAAGTGGCGAAGATTCTATCTAAAATATCTTCTACGTCAATCCTGCCAGTAACTTTGCCGATATTATAAGCTGCATACCTTAGCTCTTCGGTTCTCAATTCAGGTTGAATGCCTTCACGCATTGCTTCTTTTAGAGATTCAAGTGCCGCTTTAAGTAACTCGCTATGACGCGCACGTGTTATATATATTGATTCCGTTTTGATGAAATCTTTTGCAAACCCTTCTAGGCATTTTTCTATACTATCAATGCCTATACCGTTTTTACAGGAAATACTATAATGTGGGTGGGATTTTAATGACTCAAGCTCTGGAGCAATTTTATCTGATAAATCCGCTTTTGAGAAAATTATTATCGAACGCTCATCGAGCAGTTTTAAAGTCTCATTGTCTGGCGGCATTGTTGAATCAAACAATGCTAAAACAATATCAGATTTCTTGGCCGCTTCTAAAGTTCTTCGTATCCCTTCTTTTTCTATAATATCTTGTGCATCTCTTATGCCAGCAGTATCGGTGAGGATAAACTCATAACCCGCAATATCTAGATGTAGCTCGATTAAATCTCTTGTTGTACCTGCAATATCGGAGACAATTGCTGCGTCTCTTTTTGCAAGCATATTTAGTAAACTTGATTTGCCAGCATTAGGTGCGCCTATTATGGAGACGATAATTCCATCTCTTAGCATCTCGGATGATTTTGCAGAGCTTAGAATCGATTCTATATCTGCCATTGATTTGCTTATTAGATTCTGACCTGTCAAAAATGCTTCACGTGGAACTTCATCTTCGGGAAAATCAATATAAGCCTCAAACATTGCTAATGCCTCAACAATGTTCGAATGCAAACTTACGTAATGAGAACTAGCCTCGCCTAAAAGAATTTTGTTAGCCATAGCTAGTTGAGCAGATGTCTCTGCATCTATGACATCTGCAATTGCTTCTGCTTGAAGTAAATCTATCTTACCATTCAAAAAAGCTCTCTTGGTGAATTCTCCTGCTTCTGCTAAGCGAAAGTTTTCGATCTTTCCTAGCTCGCCGAGAATTCTTTTAACAACGGCTCTGCCACCATGACAGCTAATTTCTACTACATCTTCACCTGTGAAGCTGTTCGGAGCTTTGAAATAAATAACTAGGCTTGAGTCGATTATCTCTAAACCTACTTTTAGATTTAAAAGACTTGCTCTTCTTGGTTCAGGAATTTTAGCTATAGAAAAATGAGCGAAGAAATCGGTTGCAGAGCCTCCAGAAATTCTGATTACCGCAAGAGCCGCTTTGCTATTTGGTGTTGAAAGAGCATATATCGTTGAATTCATTTTTTTGTTATATATTATAGATGGCACTGTTAGCTAATTATTTGAGATGCGCTGCGTTGTCAATTTTTTCAAGTAACAAGTAAAAATGTGCGTGTAATAGCTTGCTCTATTGCCAAACATTTTTGCGAAGTTAATTGGAAAAATTGACAGCAGCCCCTAACAATATAGAGATAGGGGTTTGAATGAAAATTGGTATAAATTTACAAGAAATACTTGCAGATAGACCTTGCTATCTGGCGCAAATTTCTTGTAAATTTCTCCGCAATCTTGATTCAAACGCACTCTACAAATAATTAACTAACAGTGCCATATTCATATGCATACAATAAGAATAAATAAAGCTGGTGGGCCAGAAGTTCTAGAATGGGTGGAAACATCTTTACCAGAGGTAATCGGTGATGATGAAGTTCTAATTCGTCAAACAGCTATCGGCGTAAATTTTATTGATGTTTATCATCGCTCTGGGCTTTATCCACTTAAAGAATATCCCTCAGGAATAGGAATAGAAGGTTGTGGCGTTGTAGAGAAGGTAGGGAAGAATATAAAAAGATTGAATATCGGCGACCGCGTTGCCTATGTAGGCGGGGAGCTAGGGGCATACAGCGAATATCGTGTTTTACATGAAAAACATCTGATATTACTTCCAGATATTATTCCAGACCCACATGTTGCATCTATACTTCTGAAGGGCTTAACCGCAAGATTTCTAGTCGTAAATACATATAAAGTTACTGACAAAACAACAATTCTGCTTCACGCCGCAGCAGGCGGGGTAGGGGTTATCCTCTCACAGTGGGCAAAGTCAGAAGGTGCAACTGTTATAGGAACAGTAGGCGATGAAAAGAAAAGAGAAATCGCGAAAAATTTTGGCTGTGACTATGTAATAAATTATAAAACCGAAAATGTAGTTGAGGCAGTTCAAGATATAACGAAGGGCAGGGGGGTAAACGTCGCTTATGACTCTGTGGGGAAAGATACTTTCAAAACTTCTATCGACTCTTTATGCGAACTTGGATTATTTGTTTCTTACGGCCAATCTTCTGGAAGTATTCCACCGTTTGACCTATCAATACTTCGAGAGAAATCGCTCTATCTAACCAGACCTCAATTATTTACATATATCCGCGATGAAGCAGAATATCAGGTAACTTCCCTAGAGCTATTTGATAAAATGGTAACGGGAAAAGTTAAGCCGTTCATTGGCCAAACTTATTATCTACACGACGCCGCTTCTGCCCATAAAGATTTGGAGAGCAGAAAAACTACTGGAGCAACAGTTTTGATAGTAGATGACTCTTTGGTAGGATAAGAAACTATAGTACACCTAGTTACTAGCTTTAGGAGTTCCTATATATTCATTTTGCTTAACTGAGCCATTTATGGCGAGAACTTCTGGATTCTCAGAGAAATACTTCTTCAAATCATTAAACCCAAACTTTGGATTTAGCGGATATAAATCATCATAAACCCTGCTTGCCATCGCATAATCTTCTTTAGTGTCAACAACTAAACGCCAATTTCTATAATCTGGAAAATAATCAAGGTATAAACTTTCAAAACGTTCTGGCCTTCTCCATATATAAGGTGTGGCATGTTCACGCTCGTAGTCATCCATAGTTTCAGTTGAAATTTCTTTGAGTGTTTCTATATCAAAAACTTCTGCATCAAATCCTAATGGGTAGCCGTGCGAGAAAGGAAGTCTTGCATATTTTACGCCTGAGCTTTGATAAGCAGTCAATAGAGTTGCAACAATTTGTGGATCAATAAAAGGACAATCTGAAGTAATTCTTATAATAGTTTTAGCATCACAAAACTCTGCAGCTTTTAAGGTTCTATCAAAAACATTATTTTCTGAACCACGAAATACTTTTACACCCTCTATTTGTTGACATAATTCCTCTATCGGATCATGCTCTTTGCCAACAACGCTTGCTATGCAGATTTGCTCTATTTCATCTACTAGTTTGACACGTTCGATAATTCTTTTGAGTAATGGCTCTCCCGCTAATGGCAATAAAACTTTCTTAGGCAAACGACTTGATGTCATTCGCGCTTGTATAATTATAGAAGTTTTAGACAAGGTTTATTACGGCTTTTAGAGGTTGCGTATAAGCGGAGCGTAGGCTTAATATATTAATATAGTGCTTTAATAAAATCAGCATAACTTACCCAGCCCTTCGCAATGCGCTATATTAACCTTGGCGCGCTTTAAAGCGAGGATTTGTTTTATTTATAACGTAGATACGTCCCTTGCGGCGAATAACGCGGCAATTTTTATCACGAATTTTTGCTGATTTCAGCGAACTTCTAACTTTCATTTTCTTCTCCAGATAAAAACAGAACCAGAAGTTCTATATCAATTTTCCCTTTTGTCAATAAGTCAGTTATAAATCTAGATTTTATCATTGAATTATCTAGAATTAATATAGTTGAGCCAATTCAATACCCATTGCTCCCAGCCCGTTACATGACTTGCTTCCTCTTCTTCGTCCCACTTTGATTCTCTGGTTACTATCCATTCCTCTTTCTCTTTATTAAAGAAGATAGTCTCAGTAATACCTGGAAGTCGAACCTTAGAATCAAAAATTTTATTCTCGTTAGGAAGATAAAGCCTAAAAGAAACATTTTTTTCTTGGTCTTTCAAATTGTATATATCTAGACCATTGTTTTCTCTATTCAAAACACTTAAATTTTTATACTTCTGTAAAATCCATTCTTTAGTAAATTCTTCCATCTTTATATCACCTAGCAAGTGTTTCTTGTATATTATTTAAACGTTCTTTCATTTTTCTTACAGATAACTCTTTAGGCGGAGCATCATCCAGCAAAGCAGTACTTGCTTTTGCTCCTTCATTAAATCCTAATTCTCCGCCTGCTGCTATTTCTTTAAGCTCTTCATCTGGGTCCTTACCTTGCAATTCTAACTTTTTACGAACACCTGCTCTAAAAGTTTGTGGTAATCCAGAATCATCTTGAGCCTGTGCGACAACTATTTCTTTTAATTTTTCTATATTTGGAATTTTCATATTTTCTAGCAATTCAATCGCTGCTTGTGCGATAAAACCCCTTTCTCTAAATTCTTCTGCGCCCAAACCTGCTATTCTCATACCAGGAGTATCATAAAAATCTCCCGCTAGTTTCCAATATACAAAACATAAAATGGTTGCGGCTGGATCTAAACTATATTGAACCTTACCATCTACATGCTTCTCATTTAAGAAATACTTCGTACTCTCAAATGGCCTTCTAAGTAATGCTTCTAAAATAACATCTGGATGCGCGGGGAGAGCCTCTTCATGAATAATCTCAAAAACAATTGCTTTCATTAGGTTTCTTATATTTGCTTCCTCTACATCTAAATCTTTAGTAGGAAGCAGGGGGTGCAAAACGTTGCATATGAAATTACAACATTCCTCTATAAATGCTTTAACTTTATCTTCATCTGACACATTAGGATCTGTATTGCGTTCTAAAGCTATCTTTCGAAGTTGCTGGTATTGTCTTCTGTCGTGATTTAAATCGTGAACATAAAATTCCAACGGGGTTTGCCAATGTCCATCTACATAAATTGGTTCTTCAGAAACACCCGCAAACCCTATAGGTACACCTCTTATCTTTATTAAATGACTGACTCCTAAATTAGCAATACTTGAATTAGCAATACTTGGTATTATAATATGTTCCGGAATTTGAGTCTTAAGCCAATCTGATTGATACCTCCAACGTGCTGTGTGGTAATATGGTGTCTGCTTTCCGCCTTCTTTTCCTCTTTCGTGAACGTCAAGAAAAGAAACATAATTTTCTATTGCTTCTAAACTCTCAAGATATGGGAAGCCTTTTTCCATTACCTCCTGCAAACGCTCTACTGCCTTTTTTCTGGCTATAGAAAGATGTTTATCTTTGTCACAATCTAATAACAAATCATCATCCAAAGATTGAAGTAAAAGATATTCAACTACTTTAGCAAACTCTGGAAACTTTGCTTCTACTCCGTCTTTTTCTAATCTTTCCCTATATTCTTTATAAATACTATGCGGATTATTAACTAAACTGTTTATTGCCTTTTGCTCTTCTTTCTTCAGAGTTCTCATTCTTTCGATTCTATCAGACGGATTATCTTGAGATGGTAATTTAGACCATTTGTTATCTATAAATGGGTTATCGTCGTTTACTATATCTATAAAATCACGGGCTTTTTTTAGAAAAGCTACACAAGGCCCATACTGGTACTTTCCATAGCAAGTTTCTAACGTTAAGTGATAATGCAAACTTGATAACTGGTCATACATATGCTCAACATAAGGACCATCTTGATCTGAAAATTTTCTGTTTTTAAAACCTAACTGTATACTTTCAGCAATTTTTTCTATAACTTCTGAAAAAGTGTAAGGGCAGCTTATAACAGAAACTAAGTTTTTTTCATGCTCACCAGATTCTTCCAGCTTTTTAAGCAGATTATCTATATTATCGGCAATTCGTGTAAGATCAATCATAACAAAAAGTATAATTAAAATAAATTAATAAAAATATAAAATATATTATACTATGTATATTGCATTTTTATGAAATATATAAAATAAATCTAACTTATTCCTCTGCGTTCGTTATATATATTAATTATGTTAGCGGCGGTTTCTTCGACTGATTTTCTTGTTACGTCTATAACTGCCCAATTATTTTTTGCAAATAGTCGCTTTGTTTCCATAATTTCCTGTCTTACTTTATCTATATCTACATAATCAGTTTCTTTGTCATGATTAATAGATAAAAGCCTGTTTCTTCTAATATCAACCAATCTTTCAGGGCTAATCACTAGCCCTATTACTACAGGTTTTGAGAGGCTAAATAATGTTTCAGGCAAAGCAACTCCATGAACATAAGGAACGTTGGCTGATTTATATCCCTTGAATGCCAGATACAAACTTGTTGGAGATTTTGAGGTTCTTGAGGCTCCCACTAATACTATATCTGCATTTTCTAAATCCCATGTGGATTGACCGTCATCATGAGTAAGTGAGAAATTTATTGCTTCCACTCTACTAAAATATTCTGCGCCTAGTGCATATTGCTTACCCGGTGCTGCTGCTGTTTCTGTTCCATAATAATTTGCTATTTCAGTTAGAACTTGCGCGAGAATTGGAATACATGGAATACCTAGAGTTCGACAGCTTTCAACCAACATATCCTTTAGACTTCCATCAACTAAGGTATATAAAACCACTCCTGGATTTTGCTCAATGGCAGAGATTACTTTTTCCATCTGCGTTTTACTTCTTATCAATGTCCACATGTGTTCTTTAGGATCAATATGATCAAACTGAGCTAAGGCTGCTCTTGCAACACTTGATGCTGTTTCGCCAGTTGAATCTGAAACTAGGTGGATGTGATGGTTCATGTGTGAATATCTATGTATAAAATGTTAGCTTGTTATTTTCAGGATACCCCCTGTTAATAAGGGTCTAGTTTCACTATTATCATCCAGAATGTGAAATGTAAAAAATTGGCTGTGTGATTATATAATATTTAGCTGTTTATAGATCAATTTAGCCACAATTATATAGATACTAACATAACTATAACTTACAAATTGTTGGACAGAATATACATATTAATTCACAGCATTTATCTCCATGTTTATAATTTCAGACTGTTTCGTGGATTAAATGCTTGATAGAATTTGATCCCCATCTTTTACAGGTACAACCACTACTACTAAAAAAAGGTTTTATATTTATATGTTTTTGTATTTTTAATAGCAGTCATGACAGACAGAGATATTCATATTTTAAATTCCTTTAAAAATCGTAAACAGGATAAAATTCCTTTCTGGTTTATGCGACAAGCTGGAAGGTATCTTCCAGAATTTAGGGAAGTAAGGGCAAAAGCAGGTGATTTTTTCGCACTTTGCTATAATCCAGAATTAGCATCTGAGGTTACTATACAGCCGATAAGACGGTTTGATATGAGTGCGGCAATAATTTTTTCAGATATTCTCGTTATTCCTCAAGCACTGGGAACACATGTTGAGTTTGTTAAAGATGAAGGCCCAAAACTAGATGCTGTAACAGACGAAAAAGGCTTAGCAAAGTTATCTATAGACCGAATAAATAAGCATTTAAATCCAGTCTATGAGGCAATATCATTAACTCGTTCTCTCCTAGAACCAGAAAAAGCACTAATAGGATTTTCTGGATCTGTGTGGACATTGGCAGCCTATATGGTTGATGGAGAAAGCAAAAAAGGCTTTCCTTTAATTAACAAGAAGATGCGTGAGAATGATAAATTCTTAGATAATCTTTTTTCGATATTAGAGGAGGCTATATTTATCCACTTATCAAACCAGATTGAATCAGGGGCAGATATGGTTCAGCTATTTGATTCATGGTGCGGGATAGTGGAAGGAGAAAACAACTTTCAAAAATATGTTATAGATCCAACAGCTAGAATATGCAGAAAGCTGAAATCAATTTATCCAAACACACCGATTATAGGTTTTCCAAGAAATGCATCTCTAGAAAATTATGAAAGCTATGCAAAATTTGCTGGAACTGATGGGGTAGGGATAGACTACTCAAAAAACATAAAAGATGTTGTTGAAAAGATAAAACCAATAAAACTTATTCAGGGAAATTTAAGCCCAGAACTTCTAGCAAACGATAAAGAAAAAATGCTCGAAGAGGCAAATAGGATATGCCAAGAGGCAGCAGGTGAAAGATTTATATTTAATCTGGGTCATGGTTTCTTACCGCATACGCCCATAGAAAATGTTGAAGCCCTTTGTAACTTTATCAAAAACTATAAGTCATGAAAATCGCAGTTATATTTTTTAATCTAGGCGGGCCAGATAAACTTGAGTCAGTAAAGCCATTTTTATTTAACCTATTTAATGATAAGGCAATAATTGGTGCTCCTCAGCCGATACGCTATTTTTTGGCAAAGTTTATTTCTTCAAAACGTGAAAAATATGCTCAGAAAATCTATGAGCAAATTGGTGGTAAGTCCCCAATTGTAGAAGAAACAACTAAGCAGTCTGAAAAGTTAGAGCTATTGCTAAATAAAGATTCAGAAAATGAATTCAAAGTTTTTATGGCAATGCGTTACTGGAAGCCCAGAGCGCATGAAGTGGTAGCAGAAGTTAAAAAATGGGGAGCAGAGAAAATTTTACTTTTGCCGCTTTATCCGCAGTTTTCAACCACCACTACTGATTCTTCACTTAATGAGTGGATAGAAGAATCAGAAAAACAGGGCATAACGGCAGAGCATGTTAAATATTGCTGCTATCCTACTCAAAAGACGTTTATTGATTCTCACGTCAATATTGCTAGGCCTTTCATAGAAAAAGCAAGACAGAAAAATAACAAAATTAGAGTTTTATTTTCAGCGCATGGCCTGCCGCAAAAGGTTATTGATGCAGGCGATCCATATCAATGGCAGGTTGAACAGACTGTGAAAGAGGTGTCGGCAAAACTAGGATTATTAAAAGATGAAACAGTGATTTGTTATCAAAGTAGGGTAGGGCCATTAAAATGGATAGGCCCTGCAACAGAAGATGAGATAGAACGCGCAGGGAAAGACAATGCAAGTATTGTGTTAATTCCGATAGCGTTTGTTTCAGAACACTCAGAAACGCTAGTCGAGCTTGATATTCAATATAAGGAACTAGCGTTAGAAAAAGATGTTCCAGAATATTATAGGGTTCCCACATTAAGTAGCGATAAATTGTATATAGAATCGTTACATGAAATATGTTTGGAGATGATTAAAATAAAAAATGGCTATGCAAATATTAAGATTTGCCCAGAAGAATTTTGCAAGTGCCGAAATATAAAAGAAATTTAGATTAATAGATAAAAATTTAGGTAAATTATATTAAAAAGGCATTAATAAAAATTACCATGTTTGCCAATTTTTAACATTTAATTTAATAAGCATTAACTAATTAGGCCTATCCTTATCTTAACAAAGATTAACTGTTAAGTATGGGGATTTGCAATGTCTTTAACTGATTTATATGTTCTAAAACAAAAAATTTCAGATTCTTTCGACAACACACAATATAGCTTTTTCCTCAAAAGTACGACTGCATATACACTTCCAAATGTATCTGCCTTCTCGCAACAATGGCATTTAAATAATGTTGGTCAGAATAATGGGGTTGCAGGTGTTGATATTAACGTATTACCAGTTTGGCAAAATTATACGGGAAGAAATATTAAAGTTGGCGTGGTAGATTCAGGAATTGACTATAATCATGTCGAAATTTCTCCAAAATATAGAGCAGATTTAGATTATGACTCCCGCGATAAAGATAATGACGCAGCAGCATCTTTATCTACCGATAATCATGGAACAGTTGTTGCAGGCGTAATATCTGCCAGTGCAAGCAAAGGCGAAGTAGTAGGGGTGGCTTACGATTCTGAATTAGTTGGATACAGAATGGGTAATACTCCAGCAGACATACAGCAGTTATTACTTTTACAAAATAATGTTGATGTATCAAATAATAGTTGGGGATACACACAGCTATTTCACGATAATTACTATAAAGTGGGATTTGCAAAAGTTGCAGCCGCAATCGATAATTCAGTAATAACAGGTAGAGATGGTCTGGGAACAAATTTTGTTTTTGCTTCGGGCAACGGTAGAAAAGCAGGAGATAACACAAATTATCATAATCTGCAAAATGATAAAGATGTAATAGTAGTAGCCGCTTTAAATGAAAAAGGTAAATACGCAGATTTCTCAACCCCTGGTGCATCTGTTTTAGTTTCTACACCCGGTGTCAATATCCTTACAACTGATAGAACAGGCGCAAGCGGATATGTAAGTGGTGATTATGTATCGGTTGATGGAACTTCCTTCGCAGCTCCAATGGTTAGCGGCGTTGTAGCTCTAATGTTAGAGGCAAACAGAAATCTTGGTTATAGAGATGTGCAAGAAATTCTTGCCATATCAAGCCGTCAAACAGATTCAACCAGCAAGGGATGGCTAATAAATGGTGCAGATAATGTTAATGGTGGCGGAATGCACTTCAGCAATGACTATGGATTTGGCCTAGTTGATGCAACCGCCGCAGTAAGACTAGCAGAAACATGGGATAAGCAATCAACTGCTGCAAATTTAGCGTTTGCCTCTGCAAATAGTAAAAATGTAATAGCCATTACTGATAATAGTGCAGTTGGAATAAGCGATAGCGTTTCAATAGGAAATTCAATATCAATAGATAAAGTAGAAGTAAGCCTTAATATAAGCCATACATGGGCAGGAGATATAATAGTAAACCTAATCTCGCCTGATGGCACAGTAAGCAACCTAATTAACAGAGCGGGCATTAATCCAGATAAGCCAGCAGGAAAATATGGCCTAAGTGATGATAACATCGTTTTTACAACAAGCAGCAATGCATTCTGGGGTGAAAATAGCGCAGGTGTTTGGAGATTAGAAGTTCAAGATAGAAACTTTAGAGATACAGGAACACTAAATTCTTGGGGCTTAAAGGTATACGGCGATATAGATAATCAGAACGATACATATTTCTACACCGATGAATACAAAGAACTTAGTAAAATTGCGGGAAGAAATTTATTAAACGATACCGTAGGAATCGATACCTTAAACGCATCGGCAATTACAGGCAATAGTGACGTTAAACTATGGTCTGGGGCAACTGTTTCTTTGGGTGGTGCAGCTTTAAGAATAGAAGGTTTAATAGAAAATGCCTATCTTGGTGATGGAAATGATATTCTTAACGGAAATTTTGCTGATAACCGTTTAAATGGCGGCAGAGGAGATGACCTAATAACAGGCGGAAAAGGCTCAGATACCTTCATATTTGGAGTAAGCAGCGGAAGAGATGTTATAGCAGACTTCCAAAAAGGCGATAAAATAGATCTATCAGATTTATCTTTGGGTATAGGGGCACATAACTTTCAAGTGTTCCTAAATACCAAAACAGCAGATATAGCAGGCGGGAGCATCATCAACCTAAGCGCGGCAGATAGCATAACCCTAACAGGATTCGCCAAAACATCACTAGAATTCTCAGATTTTATATTTGTTTAAAACTGGTGCGCTCGAGAGGTAAAAGCTATATCTCTAATGATTGATAGCTTTCTATCTAGTATTTAGAAGCTGATTAGTGACACAGTAATGGTCGCATCTTTCGACTTTTCCACATAAAACACAGAGGCTTTGTGTAATTACAAGATGTCGAAAAAACGCTATATCCGCTTTATAAAAGCATATATACTTGCAATGCAATTTGCGGTTGAAGATGCTTGTTCCAATAGCCCCACCCGCATATTTACACGGGAAATATAAACGGGTCAATTATTTGAGGTGAATACTATAAGATGAATCTTAATGAGTATCAGCAGCAACGAGAGATATACGGGCGGTTTGCAGAAACCGTCAGGAAGATTCTGCTGGCCGCTATCGACGACGCTTCTGCCAGTGGTTCATACAAATATCACCTGCAACAGATTCAGTGCCGCGCTAAAACCTACGAATCCCTTGAGAAACGACTGGCGGAGTTAGGCAAGAAAGAGGCTTCCGATATAGAAGAAATACGCAATGACCTCGCCGGATGCAGAGTGATTTTCTATTATAATGATGACCTCAGCGCCTTTTTAAGCTCTGGCCTTGTTCGTAATAATTTCAACGTGCATAGTACCAAGGTTCATGGCCCAAAAGACGAGATTACGTCCGCCAACGACTTCTATACCGCTAACCACTATATTATTGAACTTGATGAGAATCGAGCATCTCTACCGGAATATGCTCCCTTCAAAGGGCTGAAATGTGAAATCCAGATTCATACGGTGTTAAACCACGCATGGGCAGAAACCGTGCATGATATGACTTATAAGAAACCGGAAGCATCTGGTTTCGGTAGTCGTGTGCTCGATGGTATCGACACGCGCCTCCAAAAGATAATGAAGGATTACCTACGGCCAGCCGGTTACGAGTTTCAGAAAGTGCAGCATGACTATCGGCGCTTTCTCGAAGGGAAGGTGCTATTTGACCGTAATGTAAAACAGGAAATTATCGACAGCCAGAATAACAACGAGCGCCATGAAATCCTGCAACGCTTCCGTGAAAGCACATTACCGCTCTACGATGCGGAGTATTTTACGAAAGAACTGAGTTCCATCATCGAGATAGTCCGAAGCGCGACTTCAACCGCCCGGAATGTCAAGCCGGTAGAAATCAGCACCCCAATCGGCTCAATGGAGGGTAAAACATTCAAAGATATTCTTGATGTAGCTCTGAGTGTACTGAACTTCATACAATATGCCGATGTCGAATCCGTGTTTTCATGCTTGGTTGAGTTTTATCTGGCTGCCCCTGATACAGAAGAAAAAGAGGCTATTCATAAGGCAGCCGTTACACTGGTGAAATATGAAATCGACGTATTGCAGAAGGCAGGTTTCTTCGTACAAGACATAGTGCTGACGCATTTGGAAAAACTCGATGATGCTACTCTGATTCAGGTTAGGGGATTGGTAGCGGAGGTGGGAAATACAATTCTCGACCCGTCAACCGAAAGCACATCCTACAAATCTATTACCATAAAACAAGGCAGCGTTCCCGGCAACGATGTAATGGCGAGCATCAGGCAACGGGCGCTCGCCCTACTTAAAAGAATCTATAACCCCGAAGACCCTGACGGCGAGAAGCGCCCCATTATTGGAGCCTTCAATACAGCCACTCGTACGCCTCACATGGGAAAATACAGCGATAAATTATTGGCGCTGGTATTGCAAAATAGTAGGGAAATTATTGATTTCTATATCGGTATTATACCATCCGATAGTTATGAGATTCTTGAATCAATAGAAGAAGATGTCAGTTTCTTATACCGACGCGCAAAGGATATTGTCGAAGGTAAGAAGGTGGGGGACGAGTTGTGTCAGGAGCACAGTGTTGCCTTGATGGAAAGCGCGATGAAGTTCCGTAAGGAACTAAACAGCAACCCTGAATTTGTCATATATAAGACATTGGTAGGCTATGAGTCCGTTTTTGACGAATCATGGGAAAATACCGAATGGAAAATTCGTGATGAAAGAGAGTTCCGTGAAGCTAAAGCGGATGAATATGCAAACGGTATAACGGATGAAAATAAGGATTTCTGGGAGAAAATTACCATACGATGCACCTGGACTAAATCCGATGACATGGCAACTTTTCTCTATTTTGGGAGATTTTTAAATACTCTGGCGACAAAGAACCCTGACTTTGCTTTCTATCTATTATCGAAGCATGAAGATGGGCTTGCGAACTTCTTGGGTTCGATACTGGACGGATTATTAAGAGGAAGCGGTCATGACAAGGCGCTTAACTTGATGAACAAATGGGTTGATGAAGGAAAACACCTATTTTTCTGTGCGAGGGTATTTGAATACTATCAGCCGTTAAATGAGCCGCTGGTTAAGAAAGTTCTCAATAAGGCAAGAATGACGAGTGAAGTGGGCGCACTCATTAAAGTGATGGCCGCTGCCGCAAAGAATTATGATTCCAGCAACCCTCACCTTATAACAGAATTATTCTTACCTGCCGTGCAGGAATTAACGAAGCTAGGCAATGCGCGATGGGCCTTTGATTTCTGGTATCGGGCAGAACGGAGCAGCGTTATTGCCGCGCTTGATGAACAAGGAATAGATATAGTTTTAGAGAATCTTCTGTTGTTGGAAAAAATAGATTTTAATGCTGAAGAAATACTGGTCCCGATTGCAAAACAATATCCGGCGAAGATTTTGGATTTCTTCAAAACCCGTCTTTCTGCTGAGAAAGACGATGGAAAGCTAGTCAGTGCATTCGATGCAATACCATTTAGTTTTCATCACCTGAATGAGCCGCTTTCTGCCTTCCCGGAGTTAGTGGTTGATACTGTCAGCGGATGGTACGATGGTGACTACGGTTTTTTCATATATCGCGGCGCAAGGCTTATACATAATATCTTTCCGATGCTTACAGATGAACTGAAAAAGAAACTGGTTGAGCTTGTCCACACCGAACAACAAAGTAATCTTCTTATCGTGATGGGTGTTTTGCGTAACTACAACGGAAACGTCGCAATCAAAGCTATTTGTAAAGAAATGGTTAAGGTTCTACCAGAAGACAGCAAACTTTTATCTGAAATTACTATTATCCTTGAAAGTACGGATGGAGTGGTAGGCGAGTTCGGGTATGTCGAAGCGTATAAGCGAAAAAAAGATGAAATCGCAGACTGGTTGATTGATGCTGACAATAAAGTGAAGAATTTTGCAAAGAACTATGTAGCAATGCTGGATAAGCAAATCACCTCTGAAAAACGTCGCGCAGAAGAAAGCATAGAATTACATAAACACCAGTTTGGTGAGGAAGTGTCTTGAATAAGCAGTCTAGAGGACTTGAGCCTCCGACCCTTCAATATAAATTATGTAGTTTGCATCATAAATATGTTTACTCGCGTTTACCATCTCAAAACCTCTGAAAATGGTTCGCTCGGCGGGGTTCCCCTTGCCTTCGGAGGGCAATACTCTAGTCCCCTGAGCTTATTATCCCAAAAAATTATAGACTATAGTATTTCTATTAACAACAGATCCTAAAACTAGAGGTGCTAAAATTCCCAACTATGGATGGTTCGGCCATTTTGTTTGAGCCACTTTCTTGCTTTTATATAATCGGGGAAAATTTTTTCTACCAGATTCCAGAAATTTTGGCCGTGATTCATCTCTTTTAGGTGTGCTATTTCGTGGGCTACAACGTATTGCATAACAAAGTCTGGCATCATGATAAGTCGCCATGAAAACGTTATATTTCCTGAGCTTGAGCAACTTCCCCAGCGTGTTTTGCTATCTCGAATAGATATATTCTTATATTTAAGACCTGTTTGTTTCGAAAATTGCTCTGAATAAGCATTAACCTTTTTAAGTGCTAATGATTTTAGATAGGAGATGACATTTTCTTCAATATAATCAGGTTTGGCAAAAACATAGATATTATTTTGCTCATGATAGGTTTTGCCGAAATATCCAGAGTGGATAATCTTGCTATTGCATCCCATCAGAGGGATTGAACTGCCAATCGTAATTTTATTAGGCGCAGGAATTTTGCTGATGTTTTCATTAATCCAGTCTTGTTTTGACTTTGCAAATTTTATTGCCTTATCTATCTTGGTTTTAATTGGCAGAACCAATATAATACCGCCTCTTTGAGAGATTTTCAGGGAAATTCTTTTTGCAAGCGCATTTCTTTTAACTGTTATCTCGTGGCCATTTAGTTCAATTTTGCTTGGCTCAGACATTAAAGCCTTTTTTGATCAACTTTTAAAGATAGCTCTTCGGCCTTCTTACCATCTTTAAGATGTTGAGCGATAATTTTTTCAATGTCGTGCTCATTTTCATAATGATACCAGTCCCCAGACGGATATATCACCATCACCGCACCTAGCTCGCATCTATCTAGGCAGCCTGATGAATTAATTCTAACTTTCTTAAGCCCCTCTTCTTTGCAACGCTTTTTCATATAATCGCGTAGGTTTTTTGAGCCGCAATTTCCGCATGATTTTCGATTGCTAGATTCATCTCGCACATTCTCACATACAAAAACATGGTGCTCATAATATTGCTGGGTCATTGATATTTATAGATTAGTCTCTGTTATTAAAGACGGGGTTTTCTGTTGCCCGGAAACCCCAAACCGCGTTACTTTTTGCTAAGTTAGCCTAAAATGTTAGGCTGCGTTTGCTAGAGCAACAGGTGCAACATTATCGTTGGCACTTATAGTTTTTGACCCATCGCGGCGGAATCATGCCGAGCAAAGACTGAATTTTTATTACGTACGTCGATCCTGTTTCGCCCCCTTTCGGAAATCAGAAAACAGAAACCAGAAAGCTGACCGTCTGCTCTCAGGCTTCCGAAATGGTGGAGGCGTCGGGCTCTGCCCCCGAGTCCGTTCCATCTATTCTAGACAGCGTTTATTGCCATAGCTTACAAAAGCCTATTGATTATATTTCAAATTAGCCTTATGTGCAATCATTTGTATAAGCATTTCAAGAAAGTATTGATAAAGATGAAAATCACAAGGGCACTTATTTCAGTATCAGATAAAACTGGCGTAGTTGAATTTGCCAGAATACTTGAAGCAGCAGAGATTGAAATAATCTCAACTGGTGGAACATTTGAAGCAATTAAAAAGGCTGGAATCAAGGTTAAAGATATTTCTGAGCATACGGGCTTTCCAGAAATGATGGATGGCAGGGTTAAGACTCTCCACCCTAAAGTACATGGCGGCCTCTTAGCAGTAAGAGATGATGAAAAGCATAAAGCAGCAATGTCTGCGCATGATATCTCAGCAATCGATCTGGTTGTTGTCAATCTTTATCCATTTGAAGAGACAGTCATGAAAGGCTCTGAATATCAAGTGTGCGTCGAGAACATTGATATAGGCGGGCCTTCAATGATTAGGTCTGCGGCAAAAAATCATAACTATGTTACGGTTCTTGTTGATCCATCTGATTATAATGAAGTTGCAGAGGAAATTACAAAAAGTGGGAATACATCTCTTGCAACCAGAAAGAGACTTGCGGCAAAAGCATTCTCTAAAACAGCAGCTTATGATTCTGCAATAGCAACGTGGTTTAACAAAGAATTAGCAGAGGATTTTCCCAAACAGTTTTCTATTAGCGGCAATCTTTTGCAAACGCTTAGATATGGAGAGAATCCTCACCAGAAAGCGGCATTCTATGCTCTAAACAACGGGATTGGAATAGCTCATTGCAAACAGTTACAAGGTAAAGAGCTAAGTTATAACAATATCAATGATGCTGATGCAGCTTTATTGCTTGTAAAAGAGTTCAAAGAGCCAGCAGCAGTTATAGTGAAACATGCAAATCCATGTGGGGTTGCAATAGCAGAAACCATCCATGATGCATACGTTAAGGCATATTCGTGCGATACACTAAGTGCGTTTGGTGGAATCATCGCCCTCAACCGACCTGTAAATAAACAAACAGCAGAGGAAATTGCAAAAATATTTGTTGAAGTTGTAATCGCTCCTTCGTTTGATGATGAGGCAAAAGAGGTTTTATCAGCCAAGAAGAACACAAGATTGCTAGAGATTAGTGATAAGTTTTTTGACTCTCACTTGCCACAGATGAATATAAAGTCTGTTAGTGGCGGCTTCCTTGTTCAAGAAGAAGATATAGGTAAAATAAGTGAATCTGAGATTAAAGTAGTTAGCAAAGCAAAGCCAAACAAGCAAACAATGCAAGATCTTATATTCGCATTCAAAGTTGTAAAGCATGTTAAATCGAATGCAATTGTTGTTGCAAAAGACGGTATGGCTATTGGCATTGGCGCAGGTCAAATGAGTCGAGTTAAAAGCACAATGATAGCGTGCGAAAAAGCCGTTGCTGGAGCAGTAATAGCATCAGATGCTTTCTTGCCTTTTCCTGATAACGTTGAGATTGCAGCAAAAGCAGGCATTGCCGCAATCATTCAACCGGGTGGCTCTGTTAAAGATGATGAAGTAATTGCAGAAGCAGATAAGAACGGCATTGCAATGGTGCTAACAGGAATTAGGCATTTCAAACATTAGTAGACACGACATTCCAGTTATTTATTTTTCGCATTGCGAACCCACATCCGTAAAGCACGACCCCAGTTAGGAGTAAGCAAATTATTCTTATAACTGTTGCAACAGACGCCGCATCATAAAGCAATGCTTTTCCTGCCGCGAATGCGAGTACGAACAAAGCAGATTTGGCCATCACCTCGTCTTTATTCTTAAATGCAAGTGTCATTACCCCGATCGCATAACAAAGCCATGAGGCGGAAACAGCCAAAGAGCCTATATCTGTTGTGAGTCTATAAAGACCAACAGTTGCAAGTAGGTGTGCAGATATTAATAGGGCGTAACCATACTTTTGCTGCGATTTCAAACTATCTTGCTTCTTAAATGAGGCCGTCCATATGCTTGCAAATGCAAAGATTGAAACGACAACCCATGAAAAGTTGCTTGAGGTATTTAGTAGATGAAAAAGGATGGAAAGATATTCAATCAATAAGATTATCCCAATTGCAATTATTGGAATTATCATACCTTTATTGCGAACTCCTTGAAGGGTGTTTTTGGGATAGAATGCAAATCCAAGCATAATAATACAAAAGAGCCAAGCCTTTAAATCTTTCGGTAAAAGCTCTATGTAGACTGAGTGGAAAAATACTATAGTTGTGAATGCGATAACAAGTGTTTGACTTCCAAGAGTATCTGGAAAATATTTCTTGGCGGATAAATATAAGCCAACCATTAAACCTGCAAATACTATTGAAATCCAAGGCGCAAGTTCTGGGTGGATTCTTCCTAAAAAGGAATACTCGGCGCAGTAGAAAACAAGCAAAACGGGCAAGAAACTCCAAGACTCAGAGTAAGTCAAAGGTTCTTTATGCTCAGTCGTGTAAACGTATGTTGCCACTGTAAAAATTGCAAAGTGAATAGCGAGAATTATTGCAACCAATATATCTTGGTTCAGGTTTATCCCTACAGCTGCTGTCATGAAAATAGCAAGGTATGCAGAAATTAGAGTAATTACTCGAGAACGAACCCAAATAGAAATTGATGCAAAAGTAACCGAGCACAGCAAAAAATAATATAGCGAGAATTCTGCACTAGAGTTTAAACCAAGAACAATGGGTGATAGAAACGCTCCCGATGCAGAGATTATAGCATATATATCACTCTTAATTTGCGTATATAACCAAACGCATAATGCAGAAACTATTGCTGTTATAGCAATTGCTGCTTCAAAAGAAACTATTGAGTAATATCTGTGCGCTCCAAATGCTGTAAGATATAGAACAATAACTCCAGATGCAGGCAAAAGACTTGCATATTTTAGATCGGATTTCAGTAGGGAGAACCCCGCAACTATTAATCCAAGACCAAATGTTGTCGCTATCCCAAGTTGCCTAGCTGGAGTCAACCATCCCGATTCGATGGATAGCTTAACCATAAAACCTGCCGCAAGTATAAAGCATATAACTGCAACAATTCCTAGCCAGTTGCCTGACTTCTTTTCTTTCAATTTAAAATCAGCAGATGGTTCTTCTTCTAACGATCTTTTTTCTATCTCTGAAATATTCTCATCAGGTTTACTACTGCTAGCCACAGATTGCGGTTTATGAGGAAGATATTGCTCAATTCTTGAAATTCTAGACTCTATAGCTTCAAGGCGTTTTTCTAGTTCATTGGACATTGTTATCTTTCATGACGTTATTTATATACACTTTACAAGTTACTTCATTGCCGCATCCATTATATTGAATTTCATCGAAACTAATCATTTTGGAAAGAGCAACTCCTCTTCCGTGACAGTGGGTTGCGCGCTCTGGCGTAATATCTAAATATTCGTTCCAGTCGAAACCTTTGCCCTCATCTTTAATGTTAAGCAATATATAATCATTTTCTCGTTTAAAATGAACTAAAACCTTCTTTTCCTTAAACTCCGGCAAATCTTGTAAGCGAATGATTTCTTTCTCCCAGATGTTCTCTAAAATTAAACGTGTTTTTTCTTCATAGGTAATACCTAAATTTCCGTGCTCTAAAGAATTAAGAAGTAACTCAGAGATACCAAGTACAACTCTATCTGGATCAGGGAAAAAATTTGACAAAAATGTAGTCAAATATCTAACGTCAGCTAAGGTTCTAATTTCAAAGCGACTCTCTTGAACAATATTTAGCTTCTTTTTATATTGCTCCAGTTCTTTTTTAAGAACATTAAGCTCCTCAAAATCTTTTATTGCGGCTCTTACCAGAGAAAGCATTATATCTTGTTCGTATGGCTTAGTAAGATAATAGTAAACCCCTGCCTGAACACCTTGAATAACCTGCTCTTTTTCCGCCGCTGCTGTTTGCATTATTACTGGAATTTTAGAAACAGTTGGATCAGCCATGACTTTTTGCATAAACTGCATGCCATCCATGTTCGGCATCATTCTATCTAGCAGAATAACTCGAATCTTTTCTTTATTATCCTGTAGTTGCTGCCAACCCTTAACTCCGTCTGTTGCTTTGATAATGCCATAAGGTTCATCTTCAAGATCCATTTCTAAAATTTGTAGATTGTTTTCGTCATCATCTATAATAAGTATTAGCTCTTCAGAAGATTTACGCATTGTTTGCTCCATATTTTTTAGAAGGGATAATAAAAATAAATGTTGCACCAGATTCAGGATTATTTTCCGCCCAAATTTTGCCTTTATGTGCTTCTATAATTTCTTTGCAAATTGCAAGGCCTAGACCTGTTCCGCCTGATCCTGTTTTCGTTTTACTGCTCTGTATAAACTTGTCGAAAACCGCGGTAAGCTCATTTTCTGGAATTCCAACACCTTCATCTGAGATGCTAACCTTGATGCAATCTTCTCTCGTTTCGCATTTGATGGTTATATTTTTACCCTCTGGGGTGAACTTAATTGAGTTGGATAAAAGGTTTACCAATACCTGATGAATTTTGCCCCTGTCAAATTCTGCAATTATAGAATCATAATCAAGGTTAGGTTTTATAATGTTCAATTTTTTATCATTTGCCAATATTCCAACCTCTGTAACTACCATGTCTATTAATGGTATTAGTTTATGAGGTTTTATTTCATAGCTAGTCGCACCTGATTCAAGTTTTGATAAGTCGAGCAAGTCATTTAGTAGTCTGGATAGTCGTTCGCCGCTACTTTTGATAGTAGATAAATTTTGTACTTGTTTTTCTTTATCCCATTTATCTATGCGTTCAATGCCATGCCTAGAAAAATTTATTATTGCATGCATAGGAGTTCTTAGCTCGTGGCTCATATTTGCGAGAAATTCAGATTTCAACCTATTAGCCTTTTCTGCCTCTTCTTTAGCTTTAATAAGATCATGCGTTTGTTCATTTACTAGTTCTTGCAGATTGTCTCTGTGTCTTTTTAACTCTAGTTCTGCGGTTTTTTGATCTGTTATGTCTTGAAAGGTTCCAAAAACGGCTATCACTTTTCCTTTATCGTCCTTTTCTATATCTGCTACAGCTACAACTATTCTCTCTTCGCCATCTGCGCGAATTAGCCGTGCTTCAAACTCATAAGCCATAGCTCTTTCAATTGCTTGCTTTACAAAATCTTTAACCCGCTCTTTGTCAACAGGATGATAGAAATTTAAGGCTGTTTTTAAAGTGGGTTTATAGTCTTCTCTGGTTAGGCCGTGAATTCTATATACACCATCTGACCAATCTAATTTATTCCTCAATACATCAATTCTCCATGAGCCGACCCCAGCTAGATACTCCGCCATTTTTAGCATTCTAGTTTGTTCTTGAAGGTAAAGCGCATTTTCTTTAAATACAGCAAATGCTTCTATCATGCTGCTTATCTCATCTTTATGATTGGTTTCGGGTAGAGTAATGCTAGTGTCACCCTCAGCGAGTTTTTTCATGTGCCTAGTTACTAAACCAATTGGAATTAAAACGCGGTTTCGCAGCATCAAAAATAAGTAGGCTACAGCTATTGAAGATAGAGCTCCAGCAGTTAGAACTATAATCAGCAGAATTTTCGTGCGTCGATGATTCTCTTTGATTGCATCTAATAGTGGTTTCGATGCTTGTTGCTCGATTGTTTTTAAATAATTTAGAACCTTTGCGAGCTCTTCATCCCATACGCTTTTAGAAAAACTCTCGCTGTCCTCTAGCAGAGTGCTTGCATATATCTGCCTTCTAACCTCGTCAAATATTTCGAATGCCTTCTGCATCTCATCTATAGCTCTTTTTAACCCCTCAATCGCGTCTTCAGTAACTATCGAACTGTATATTGCGCTATTGCTAGACTTCATTTGACTATGAAGTAGGTTTAGTATGTCGCGTTGTCTCTCTGCTTGTTTGCGAATTAGAACCAAATGCTTTGCGTTATCATCGCTTAACTTTTTCTCTGATATAACCTCGTCTAGAATAATAGCTTCAGCGTTTGTTAAAAAACTAAGCGTTTCTATGGTGCGTCTTGTTGTGAGCTGTTGATATCTAATGAAATCCTTGGGTTCATCAGGAGTAAGTATTAGCAGTCTTAGGTTATCTAAGGCGTGTTCAAGGTTTTCGATTACTTCAATAAAATGAGCTTTTTGTACCTCTTCATTTTCCAAAACTCTGTTGGATAAGTCAACCAAGGTATTAAGATCTGAATCTATATTGCTTAATTTTTCTATATCTTCGTGAAAAGTTTGTTTTGCAGATTCAATCAATGATTTTATTAAATTCCTCAGTGTATCAAGACTATCTCTAAATTTAGCCGATTTTTCCTCGTCATTGCTCTTATTGTCAATAAGAGCAAGACCCAAGAATGTGAAACGAGCTATGTGCTCGTCTACTTCTCGTGATGCGTCTATTTGGTGATTTATATTCTCTATCTCAATATTATCATTTTGACCAATAAGCACCATTCTTAGAGCAATAATTCCTGATATTGACAGAAGAAATACGGGAATTATAAAGCTCATAACCAGCAGAGAGCGTATGCTTATGCTATACGACTTAACAGCATTAGATCGCTTGGTTTCGAGCACTAAAACCTATGACGTAGAGTTATAAAGCCAGCTCGTCCGATTTCTATTCCGCCACCGAAGTCTGAGCCAGCACCTAAACTATATCTATATGACGGTATCTCATGATGTTCATCTAAGAGATTGTATCCGTCTAATGAGATTGTCGTATTATCAAATATTCTATAACCCAAGCGGGCATTAACAGTGAAATAACTCTCTAAGTCACTCGTCACTCTGGGAGCTATTACATCGGCAACTGTTGCTTGGTAGTCGTTTGAAGCAACGTAGTGAAGACTTGTGTCAAATTCCCATGCGTCTTGAGTATAACCAATAGTTAAGTTTGCTTTGTGCTTTGGTTGTGTATTAGAAAAATCGATGTAATGATCCGCCAATCCACTAGGTTTATCTTGTGTTAGAAGATATGTGTAGTTTGCGTGCCAAAACAGTTTGTCATTAAGTAGCTTGCCTTTACTAATAAATTCTAAGCCATAGGCAGAAGCATCCCCAACATTTTCAAAGGTAAAATCTGCCTCGACTCCACCATTTCCGCCAAGAATAGATGGCGGCCTTACGGTAGCAGCGATTACATTGTCGATTTCCTCATAAAACAAGTTTGCGCCAACTGTCATATTATATTGTGAAAGATTCCTGCTATATCCCAATTCAATCAATGTCGTTGCCTCAGTATCAAGATTAGGGTTGCCATAAAAATCTGCTCCATCTACTGTTCCAATATCTAAAGCTAACTCATCAAGACTAGGAATGTGCAGGCCCCTAGCTATCGATAAGCGATATGAAGAGTCAGAAGATGCCTTATAAAGAAAACCTGTATTAAAGCTGAATTCAGTATTATTTTGCTCATAATCAGATGGCGTAAGATTTAAGAAGGTGTCATTTGTAAGAAAACCACCTTTCCTATCAGATTCCCAGTAATCTATTCTTGCGGAATTTGTTAGTGAGAGATTATCATGTAGTTGCCAATCCCACATTCCGCTTGCAGAATATATGTTCATAGAAAATTCTGCATCTCCTGTTCCCACCGATGGCCCAGAAAGAGAATTATCTCTATATTCTGCCCCTAAACGAATTGTATGCTGGGAGTTTAAGGATATAAGGTTAGAGAGCTGAAACACATTAAGTCTATTGTCCTGCTCAACGCTATTATTAAAGTCTAGTTCGTTCCTATAGACTCTAAAATTCCACAAACCAAAGTTCTCAGAATCATGAGAAAAGTTAGAGGTTATATGGCGCGTCACAGTATCTGTTTTCAAATACAAATAGTACGGGTATAAAGAGTCTGTTTCTTGGTTGTTAAAACCAGTCTCAACACGAAGGGCGGTTTTTTCTGAAATCTTCCAAGCCGAATCTATATTAGCGGCTCTTTTTTCAATCGCGTTATCTTTATCTAGCGAGCTAGAAAGAGATCTTTTAGAGAAATCATCAGATAGAATGCCTCCAGCGGATGCTCTAACTGAGAAATTATCTGTTGCCTTAATTGTTGCAACTCCTGAAGTTTCTCGGAAATTTTGTGTTCCCATGCGCCCTTCAAAGTTATTAACTTCATCATAAATTGGATTGAATGTAATTATGTTTATAACGCCAGAAGCTGCATTAAAACCAAATAGAGAGGTGTTAGGGCCTCTTACAATCTCTATTTGTTTTATTTCAGACATTTGTATGGGAAGGCTATGCCATAGAGTCATGCCGTAATTATCCATATAAATTTGTCTGCCATTAATGAGGACTAAAAGCCTATTAGAAAATGGCTGGTTAAAGCCCCTGACGCTTACGTCCGCATGTCCCTTGAAATTTCTTCTAACATCAACTCCCGCATACCGCTGAAGCAATTGAGGGATATCCATCGCGCCGCTTCGGCTAATTTCTTCTGAGGATATAATCTCCATAGATACAGGGGTTTCAGAAACTCTTTGCGGCTTTCCAGTTGCGCTTGTTGTTACAGATTCTCCAAAAACGTCTTCTAGTCCAGTATAATCTACAAGGCCAGCTGAAACATCTTCCAAAGACAAGATGCTAAATGCAATTACAGGAAAGAAATATCTAAAAACTTTCATTAAGTTAATCTCCCAATCATATTCTCTTAACCATAAATTTGAAAGCGGCATCAACCTCAAAATTCAGTTCTCTCATAGTTGTTTCATTAAGATACATCTCAACTTTTGAGCCGCTCTTAATTAATAGAATGCAGCACTTTCCTTTCACGCACTCCATATCGCTACTAACGGTAAAAATTTGCTTTTGCTTCGATATTTGAAATATCTTTTCAAAATATGCTTTCATGTCTGGCGCAATATATGCAACGCTAAATGATGAGCTGGATTCTATGTCTGATATTTTTATCAGCTTAGGATTCATCTTTTTGTTCCCTAACTTGGCGGCATATAAGAGGCTCTTGTTTAGACTTTCAGCATACTCTTTCGATGAAGAATTCTCTGGGTCATATATTATCCCAACAATTAGGCCAGAAGGGTCAGGCTGGATACCTCTAACATATTTTAATGTATTAGAAAAAACTTGAGCTGTTTTATCTAGCGAGTCGTCTGCATTGACCTGGCTTCCAATCAAAAGGAGAGCCAAGAATAATAAAAGTAAAAAAGGTTTTTTCACCCGCTTACCCAACTTATATATTTTCACTCTTGTATTGCATATTCTGAAGATTGAAAAATTAAAAAAATGCTCAACCTTTTTATCCCCAACCAATTGAGCAACCATGATTTATTTTTGTGGCAATTATAGCACTCTGTTGTAGAGTTGCTTTATTCCGAAGAGAAATTTAGTGTTGCCAAAAGAGGTTGATTTATATGACAAAACTAATAGTATTCCTTTTCCTTTGTATAGTTTTGCAAACAGATGTATTTGCAGCTAGTTTTGATTGCAGTAAAGCCAGCTCAAAGGTTGAGAAGATAATATGTTCAGATGCAGAGCTATCTTCGCTCGATGAGAAAATGCAGAAGGTTTATAAAGCAAAACTTGAGAATTCGATAAACAAATATGGAATTCGAGCGATGCAACGAGACTGGCTCAAAATAATGCGTAAAAACTGCTCAGATTCCGCATGTATCAAACAGAATTATGAAGCTCAAATAGCAACACTTGAAGCGTCGTCAGAAGAAGTATTTTCAGCAAATTATAAAACGAACATTGAAAACATTCTTACAGTAAAGCAGCCTAACTCTAAAAACTTTGCCTTTTCGCTACAGGCAATAGATATAGATGACGGCAAAACACTATGTGAAGTAAAAGATTTAAAGGCTGATTTTGAGAATGCAGGAACTGCTAAATATAGCAACGAAGGCTGTATTATAAAGTTTGAGATAGATTCAGGCGAGAAATCAAAACAAGCAGGAATAAAAGTTTCATCTGAAAATTGTGAAAAGCTATGCCCAAGCGGCTTAGTTTTTGATGAGAGTTATGCGCCTTCTTCAGAGCCAGTTGCGGGGAATCAATAGATTCATTCTTGTCGTTCTAAGTTCTTTGAAAACCAAGTGTACTGCCTTTTAGCATAATTGCGGGTGAACTGTTTTGCTTTTTCAGAGGCTTCTTCGAGTGATATATTGCCGTTTAGATGCTCTGCTATTTCGCGCGCCCCAATTATCCGAAAGATTGGTTCTGAGGTTGATACACCTTGCTCTAAAACACCTTGCACTTCTTCGACCGCGCCATCTTTTATCATTTTATCGAATCTTATGTTGCAGCGTTTGTATAGTTCCTCTCTTTCAATCTGGACATAGATAACCTCAAATAAATCTCTGTTGTAGAATGTTTTATGGGCACTGCTCTGCCAATGTAAAATAGATTTTCCAGTCTGCCTTATGACGCTTAAAGCACGTGCAATTCTAACGGGATTATTGATATCAATATTTTGATAAGCCAAAGCATCTTCATGGCTTAATGCAGCTTGCAATTGTGGAAGTGTCATAGCATTAACCACATCTTTGATTTCACTAGAAATATCTGGAATTTTGGCAATACCATCCATCAGAGTTTTGATGTAAAGTCCTGTTCCCCCAACTATAATTGGTAGCTTATCATCTGCAAATGCTTCATCAATTTCTCTCGATGCGGCGGATGCCCACTCTCCAGCCGAAAAGCGTTCATTTGGTTTTAAGAATCCATAAAGTTTATGAGGAAAGTTTTGCTCGTCCTCTTTGCTTGGTCGTGCAGTTAAGATTGCTAAATCCTTGTATAATTGCTGACTATCTGCATTAATAATGACAGAAGGATTTTTTCGGGCTAAATCATTAGCAATGGAGGATTTTCCGCTAGCGGTTGCTCCTGCAATTACAATAATTTTCTTACTTTTAGTCATTTGAAATAATGAACCTATCTCACTAATATTTAAGGATGCGACAATGCTGATTTTTGATACAATACTAGGCGAAAAACGATGTGAATATTATAAATATTCTCGAGTTTTTCAACGACGTAGTGTGCAAAAAGCAGCTTGTCCCTTCGGGTTGTATCAAATTTTCATTACTACGTCGTCGAAAATCTCGTCTGTAGACCCCGCTACAGACATTCAATTTTCTCCTAGTATTAAAGAAAATTTGATGAACAACGCATTCCTCAAATATTAGTGAGATAGGTTCATGGAACACGAAAAACTAGTTACTACTTTTTATAAAGAACACTCCGCATCGGATATTATAGCAGTAATATCGAAAAGCCTTGAATCTTCTGGCGCGAGAATCATATCGCAAAATATATTTTCAAGTGATGTGGCAGAGATAATTTATAATCGAATGGATATATTAAACGCAAACCAACTGAATACTAAACATGCCAATGATATAGAGGGTCTTGACATAATAACGCAGGAATATTCAGAGCGTGGCAACAAAAAGTTATTAGTGTCAGATATGGATTCCACAATAATTTCTTGCGAATGCATTGATGAAATTGCCGATTATGCAGGCGTAAAAGATAAGGTCTCTGAAATTACAGAGCGGGCTATGAATGGTGAGCTAGATTTTGAACAGGCATTAAAAGAGCGAGTTAATCTGCTAAAAGGGCTAAAAGCAGATATTCTAAAAGATGTTTTGCAAACAAGGATTAAGCTCAATGAGGGTGCAAAAGAACTGATTGAGCATTGCAATCAGGCAGGAATTGTAACGGTGTTAATTTCGGGCGGATTTACATTCTTTACAGAGAATGTTGCAAGATTAGCGGGATTCAAGCATCAGTTTGGCAATATTTTAAGTGTGGAAGATGGTGTTTTGTCAGGTGATATAGAGGGAGAAATAATCGGTAAAAATGAGAAGCTGCAAACTTTGATAAAATTTTGTTCTGAGCTTGGAATTTCAACAAGAAGCTCTATAGCACTAGGAGATGGAGCAAATGACCTACCAATGTTAAAGGCAGCTGGTTTAGGTGTAGCTTATCGTGCAAAGCCAATAGTTGCAGATGCAGTTAGCGCAAAGCTAAATCATGCATCTCTTGATTTTCTAATCAGGGTTATATGAAGTTTCTAGGCTTCACAATTGATAAAATAGTCCAGAAATTATCTGGAACCCTTCATTTAGGCGCGGCGCGTATAGTTATTACAGCCCTTTCTTTCATCAGCATGATTTTGGTTTCAAATAACATGCCGAAAGAAGAGTTTGGTCTTTACGCACTCATTCTTGGCTATTATGCCTATGCAGTAATTTTTGCCGAGTTTGGCCTAAGAACTGTGGCAACCAATGAGCTATCAAAAGATGTTAAATCAGAAGCTGCAAGTAGAATATATTCATCTTACATTATCCTGAGAGTTTTCATTGCCTTTTTGTGCATATCGCTAATTGCGGTTATAACTTCTCTGGTCAGACCTGATATATTTGTCCCTGTAATGCTGGTTATGGCATCACTTATCTTTGCTGCGCTTCACACAGATTGGCTGTTTATTTCCGCCAAGAACTACTTAATGGCTGGGTATGCGGCAACAATAAGATGGTTTTTATATCTGGCGTTGGTTTTGATTAGTATTCTGATATTGCAAGATAAAATGGAAGTTAAGTTTATCTCCGCCATATTCTTATGTTCTTGGATATTAACAATTTTAATTACGTGGCATTTGGTATCTCGCAAGGTAAATAGCAAATTTAGAATCTCTGCATTCAATAAAGTGGACTCTAAAAATCTAGTTGTAAGGGGTATTCCCGTACTGGGTTCTACGCTTATATATCAACTGCTGCAAAACTTCGATTTGCTATGGGTGGGTTATCATTTTGGCAGTGCAAGTGCAGGCTCTTATTACATAGCAAACAGCGTTGTTTCTGCGGGTTTCATATTCTCTAACTCAATGTCGCAAATCGCACTTGCAAAACATGCGGGTATAGAGTCAAAACCTGCAAGTGAAATTAAGCGTTTTTTATTTTCTGATTTAAAAATGATTCTGGCACTTGCTTTAGTAATGTCAGCTGCGATTTACTTTCTTTTTCCGCTACTTGTACCAATCTTTTTTGGGGATAACTATACCGATGCGGGAGCTTTGTGTATCTATTTAATACCTTATTTTGTATTCTATCAAATATCTGCGGTGCTTGCCTTTTTTATGATTGCGATAAAAATGCAAAAACAAGTTTTCTTATCAAATTTATTAGTTGCTGCTCTTTTGCCGTTATTGCTTATTTTTGCGGTTTCATTTGAAACGGTTGAAGCAATTGCTTTAGTAAAGGGCTTGATAATGCTTGTAACGATATTTGCGATGTCTTTAATGCTATTTAAGGGGCTGCAAAAAACGTGAACTTATCTTTCACCAAAGGTTTTATATGCTTCATTGCCGCAATTGCGATAATACCCCACCATATCGTTGAACAATCAGGTTTTAAGCCAATAGTTCAGCTTGGATTTATTTTCTCAAGTCTTGCTCTGTTTTTCATTGGTCTTTTTAACTCAAGGAATCAAACGGGATATACAATATTTCAGAAGTTTATTGCAGTGATTGTATTGTTTCTTCTTATGACCTGCTTTGTTCAGGATACACTAAAGAATGAGATAAACCTAGATGCCTACAAGATATTTTTCATAGCAGGGTTCATATTTTTTGCATCCGACTTGGTTAAAACCACAGATTTTGAATCTCTAATGCGTCTTTATTGGAAGATACTTTCGATTTACATTTTAGTGATGGTTAGCACCTTTATCGCAAGGCCAAAAGATGAATTGTTTTTTGGTGAGCAAGCGGATTTTAGGCTGAACTTACTTAGTTCACCTACTCTGGTTGCAACTTTCTGCCTTACCTATGGATTGGTTGCATTAAGTGCATACAGATATTTGGAAGGCAGGTGGCAAAAGATCTCGCATCTATTTCTCACCGCTGGAGCTTTCTATATCATGTTTGCAACAGCAAGTAGGCAGGTTGCTCTAATTTTCGGTTTATATTTGATTGTCAAATTTGTTTACGCGCGTACTTGGAAAAAAAGGATGCAAACCGTAAAAATCATATCTCTCGCAATGGTATTATTCCTCTTATTCAGCGCATTTGTTAATGATACACTTATTAGAAGATTCATTTTCAACCCGCAGGAAGATTATACCTCTGGAAGGGCTGTATCAATATCTCTATGGCTTGAGAAAAAAGAGGTTGAAGGTTCTCCGCTTGGTATTGGTTATATCGGGGAAAACATTAATTATGAACTAATGTTACTATGGCCGCATAATGAAGTGGTTCGATTGTTTATTGAAGGTGGCTATGCTGGCTTATTCTTCGTTTTAACAATCATGAGTTTTGCCTTTTTGTGTATGCATAAATCGCTTAGAGTAATTCGAGAACCGATAAGCCGAGCGGTTATAATTGTATCTTTTCTTGAGGTAATGACACAGATACTTCTCAATAACTATTTTAATAATATTTACAGGGCTTCTTTTGTGTTTCTGATACTAGCGATGGCAGGAGCCTATGCGTCGAGGGTATCGAATGCTCAAAAAATCTCATTAAGATCAGAATATGCAAGACTACAAGAAAAAGAACTTCAGTTGGCTTCCTAAAAACCAAATGCTAAGGAGCTTGATGCAAAGCTGCTTAGGGGTTCTTGCGATTAATTGGGTCTTTCAGGGCGTCAGAGGAATGCAAAATAAAGAGCTTTCCTTTCGCATTTTTTTATTCATGTTTGCGGCAGTTATTTTGAATATTCTTATAGATAACGTATTTATTGCGATATTCGTGGCTCATACAATCAACTGGCTTTTCAACGGCCATATTTGGGTATGTGTTAGGTATTGTAGCTTTTACAAAAGAAATCCAGATGCTTTGCAAGAATTTCTAAACTCACTGATTAACGATATTCGCAAAAGAAGTTTCATTAAAGAAGCTGTTTGTATTGGCTCGGTAGGAGATAAAAATCAGATTAACTCGCATAAATCCGATATTGATCTTCGGATATTCTTTGCAAGTGGATTTGATAATTATTTAAAGATAAATCTATATCTATTAAAGCTCAGAAGTCTTGCATTTTTAAAAGTAATTCCGTTGGATTTATATGCGTATGATTCCATTTTGCGCTTGAGAAAATTTCGACAAGATGAAGGCTTGCTAATCATCAAAGATGAATATGGAGATATTGCAAAACTGTTTAGTGATAGAATCCAAAAAAATGCGTAGCGCACTCATAATCCCAGTTTATAACGCAATGCCATATCTTCGAGATTTCATCGAAGGTCTTGAAAAGCAAGTAATAAAGCCAGATGAAATTTTGTTTATAGATTCCTCATCATCAGATGGAACGGCTAGTTTTTTAAGCAAAGAAGGCTACAGCGTGCTTGCAATAGACAAGCAAAGATTTAATCATGGCGGAACCAGAAGAATGGCTACAGAGATTGTTCATGCCGACTTATATATTATGATTACTCAAGATGCTTTCTTAAATGATGAAGACAGTATCAAGAATATCATCACCCCATTTTTGGAGGATATAAGGATTGGTTCTGTTTATGGAAGGCAACTTCCGCATGTAAATGCTTCATATCTGGCGGCATTCGCAAGAGAATATAACTATCCGTCTGCATCAATAACTAAAACGATGAATGATGCAAAAGCTATGGGAATCAAGGCTTGTTATTCCTCAGATTCTTTTGCAGCTTACCGAAAAATTGCTCTTGATGATGTTGGGGGTTTTCCAGAAAATGTAATCGGCACGGAAGATACTTACGTTACCGCAAAGATGATGATTAAAGGCTGGAAACATAGGTATGAAGCAAGCGCAACCGTTAGGCATTCTCACGACTATACACTACTTGAGCAATTGAAGCGATATTTTGATATAGGTGTTTTTTACGGCGATGAAAACTGGATAGGGCAAAATTTTGGCTCAGCAGGCGGGGAGGGATTTAATTTTGTTAAAAACGAGCTTGAGTACCTAATCAAAAGGAAGAAATATACATTAATACCCTATAGTATTATTGCAAACTTCATGAAAATAGCGGGCTACAAACTAGGCATGAATCATAAATTTTTGTCTCAGGGCTTGAAAAGAAAAATATCTATGTTCCCCCCTTACTGGTCTTGAGGCCAAGCCCATGTTTTATAGTATTTCTATTTTTATCTGATAGATTCGCATTTCATCGGTCTCACCGTGCTCACTTATTATTCATACGCTCCGCGCGCCTCGCCTAGAAAAACTTGCTCTCAAATAAAACTAGAAACACTATGATTTTCTTTTTTTGATTTTCTTTGCAGGTTTAGGTTTGTTTTTCTTATCAAAAGAGCGGGTTTTTTCTAAAACTATCATTCCAGATATTGGGTTTGATTCTTTGATTCTAACCTCGATTTTATCACCTAAATTATAAATCGCTTTGCTCCTTCTGCCTATCACGCAGGTTCTTATCTCGTTATAATGGAAATAGTCATCTCCAAGTAAAGAATAGGGAAGCATTCCTTCAGTTCCTGTGTCGGTGATAGTTACAAATATTCCCGAATTGCCGATTCCAGAGATTACTCCGCTGAAGTCTTTACCAACCATATCTTGCATATAAGCTGCAATATATCGAGAAACTGTTTCGCGTTCGGCCTGCATAGCCTTTCTTTCAGTTTCAGAAATATGTTCTGATATAAGCTCAAGCTCTTTTTGCAGAGATTTTTTGCCTTCGACTAAAGCAATTAAAGCTCTGTGAACCACTAGATCTGAATATCGTCTTATTGGTGAAGTGAAGTGGCAATAATCGTTTAGGCCAAGTCCGAAATGGCCATGATTATCGGTAGTGTAATAAGCCTGCATTTGCGCCCTCAAAACCTGAGAGTTAATTAGCTTTGCATCTGGCCTATCAATACTTTGCTTTAAAAGGCGGTTAAAGTCCCCGCCATGAGTTAGTTGGCCGCGCCCTACATTGATTCCTATTTCCGAAAGAAAGTCTTGCAGGTCAATGATTTTCATAGGATCAGGTTTTTCATGAACCCGATAAATCGCTGGAATTCCAGCTTGTGAGAGTGATTCTGCTGCGGCTATGTTTGTGGCAATCATCATTTCTTCAATGATTTTGTGGCTTTCAAAACGCTCACGCTCTTTTACTTCTTTAACGCTGCCATCTTCATTAAAAAATATCTTATATTCGGGAATATCAAGTTCTAGGGTGTTGCGTTTTTTCCTGTCTTTTAGAAGAGCTTTATAGGCAGAATATAGATTTATGATAACTGGGTTGTAAAGCTCTGTTATTCCTTGTTTTCCTCTGCTTTCTATAGTCTGGTGCAGTTGATTATAAGTAATTCTTGCATGCGAACGCATTAGGCCGCGAAGGAAATTATGACGAATTTTTTTTCCTTCGCTATTTATCCATATCTCAACTGCGACGCATCCCCTATCTTCATTCGGACGAAGTGAGCAAAGGTTATTAGATAGGTTCTCTGGCAACATAGGAAGCACCATATTCGGGAAATATACGGAATTTCCTCTTTGCAGGGCTTCTCTATCCAGATTGCTATCTGTTTTTACGTAATATGAAACATCGGCAATTGCTATAACGAGCTTGAATCCACCTTTGTTTTTTATATCGTTATCTGGCTCTGCATATACTGCATCGTCAAAGTCTCTCGCATCTTCACCATCAATTGTGACAAGGGGGATTTCCCTTAAGTCAGTTCTTCCTGCGAGGTCTGGAATGTTATTTCCTGAGGCCTCTCGAATTGCCTCTTTACTAAACTCATGGGGCAGATTGTGGGTATGTATTGAAATAACGCTAAAGCAATTTGGATCAGATTCTTTGCCGATAATTTCCGTAACTTTTGCAAGTTTTCCCGCTGCGATTTTTATTCTGCCCCGATAGCGACGATACTCTGGAAGCAGTTCGGCTTTAACAATTTCTCCGTCAGAAACTAGGCTATCGGTTATTTCGTATTGATTTCTATCACGTTTATTAGCGGGTAACAGGAAAAATCCTGTTGTTTTCTTTCTTACGACTCCCACAATAATTTGGCTTTCTGTCTGAGCCTTACTTTTTAGGGGTTTATTGTGGTGTGAAGAGCTTTCTTTGCCCTTTCTGTTTTTAAAAGAATTTTTTCTTTCAGGCTCGAAAGTTTTTCTGCGCTTTTTCAAGATTTATGGCTCTCTTTAAATAATATTTGTAAACAATCCTAGAGCTTGTTATTAAAGAAAGCAATAACTGCAAATTGAGGTGATAATTATGTCTATAGAAGCTAAATTAAAAGAACTTGGAATTGTTTTGCCAGAAGCGGTTGCTCCTGCGGCGGCTTACGTACCTTTTGTGGTTACGGGAAATCTAGTGTTCATCTCAGGTCAGCTCCCTTTAATTAATGGCAAAGTTGAGCATAAAGGTCAGGTTGGTTCTGATTTTAATATAGAAACAGCAAAACCAGTTGCTAAACAGTGTGCTATAAATGTTCTGTCACAACTGAAAGCTGCATGTGGTGGTAATCTTGATAAAGTAAAGAGATGCGTTAAACTCGTTATTTTTGTAAACTCAGCAGAGGGCTTTTCTGAGCAGCACCTAGTTGCAAACGGAGCATCTGAGTTTATCGTGGAAGTGCTCGGTAAGGAAAAAGGTTCTCATGCCCGCTCTGCTATTGGCGTTCAGGGGCTTCCAATGGGAGTGCCTGTCGAAGTAGAAGCATTCTTTGAAATCTAATATACGATTCATCTGATGACTATTGATATAAAAGGCATAACTAAGGTAGCCAAACTTGCAAGAATCAGCCTAAATGATTCAGAAAAAGAGCATATGGCAAATGAACTTAACGGAATCATCAAGTGGGTTGAGCAGCTCGGAGAAGTTAATACGGATGGTGTTCCGCAAATGTTTGGGCATTCGGGCATGACTCTTCCAATGCGTGAGGATGTTGTAAGCGACGGCGGAATCCAGCAGGATGTTTTATCTAACGCACCAAATGCTGAATATGGCTGCTTTGCAGTGCCAAAGGTTATTGAATAGGGGAATTGTAAAAAGATATGGTTAAAACAATTGCAGAAGCCAGAGATAAGCTGATTAAACGCGAAATATCATCAGAAGAGCTTACCAAGACTTATGTTGAGAAATGTGCGAAATTAAATCCAGATATTAATGCTTACATTACTTTGACTGAAGATGCAGCGTTGCAAGCTGCCAGAAAAAGCGATGAGAAAATCAAGGCTGGTAATGCTGGGATTATGGAAGGCATTCCTGTTGCGGTTAAAGATCTTTATTGCACTAAGGGCGTGAAAACGACAGCCGCTTCAAAGATACTTAGCAATTTTATTCCGCCATATGAATCAACGGTATCTGCAAATCTTTTTGCAGCGGGCGGAGTAATGCTTGGTAAAACGAATATGGATGAATTCGCCATGGGTTCAACCAACAAAACCAGCTATTTTGGCAGTGTGAAAAATCCGCTCAAGCGTAAAGGTGATGACACAGTTCTTACACCGGGTGGGTCATCAGGTGGCTCTGCTGCTGCGGTTGCTGCGGATATGTGTCTTGGTGCGCTTGGTTCTGACACGGGTGGGTCAATAAGACAACCTGCATCATTCTGCGGAATTGTTGGAATAAAACCAACCTACGGCAGGTGCTCACGTTATGGAATGGTTGCCTTTGCAAGCTCGCTTGATCAGGCGGGGCCAATGACTAAAACTGTTCGTGATTCGGCTATAATGTTAGAAGCAATTTCTGGATATGATCCAAAAGATTCAACCTCTGTAAATAAACCAGTTCCCAAATATGAAGAGTCTGTTGGTGCAAGTATTAAGGGTATGAAAATTGGTATTCCCAGAGAATACAAAATTGATGGAACGCCAAAAGAAATTGATGAAACTTGGCAAAAAGGTATCGAGTGGGTTAAAGATGCTGGTGCAGAAGTGGTTGAGATTAGCCTGCCACATACAAAATATGCTCTGCCAGCTTATTACATTATTGCCCCTGCTGAGGCTTCTTCAAACCTCGCAAGATATGACGGCGTAAGATATGGAGTAAGAACAGAGCCAGAAAAAGGTGGAATTAATGAGCTTTATGAAGCAACTCGTGCCGCAGGTTTTGGCAATGAAGTAAAACGCCGCATTCTGATAGGAACTTATGTTTTATCGCACGGTTATTATGATGCTTATTACAAAAAATCTCAGCGGATTAGAACGCTGATAACCAAAGATTTTGATGAGGCTTTCACAAAGGTTGATGCGATACTTACGCCAACAACTCCTTCAGCAGCATTTGCGCTTGATGAGAAAATTACTGATCCCGTTAAAATGTATTTGAATGACGTTTTTACAGTTTCGGTAAATTTGGCTTGGTTGCCTGCGATTTCTGTTCCCGCAGCGTTGGATGCAGATGGTCTCCCGCTTGGGCTTCAAGTGATAGCAAGATCATTTGACGAAGAAACCTGCTTCAAAGTTGGTTCAGTCATCGAAAAGAATGCTGGGTTCATTTCCTGATGAATAATAAAAACGAAGTTTTAATTACCACTCTACCATCTGGGCTTAGGGTGGCAAGCAAGCACATGCATGGTGTTGAGACTATATCTTTCGGTGTATTTGTTGATGTTGGTGCACGTTATGAAGATGAAACTAATAACGGCGTTTCGCACTTCCTTGAGCACATGGCGTTTAAAGGCACATCAACCAGAAGCGCGCAGGATATTGCTATCGAGTTTGACTCAATCGGCGGACATCTCAATGCTTATACATCAATGGAGCAAACGGTTTATTACGCTAAAGTTTTAAAAGAAAACATTGAAGATGCGGTGGATATAATATCAGACATCCTGCAAAACAGTGTGTTTGATGCAGGCGAGCTTGATAAGGAGAGAGAAGTAATTCTGCAAGAAATTGCGATGCATAAAGATACTCCAGATGATCTGGTTTTTGACTATTTCCAGCAGACAGCTTTTCCAAATCAGCCTTTGGGGCGTTCAATTCTTGGAACCAGCAAACTTATTGAGTCATATAACCGCGATGATTTGATTAAATATCTAAAGAGGCACTATACCGCAAACAAAATGGTGGTGGTTGCGGCAGGTAATATTGAGCACAATAAAATTCTTGATCTGGCATCTCGCGCATTTGAACGTTTTAAAAGCGATGAAATTGTAAAACCAGTGTCTGGAAACTATGTAGGCGGAGATATAAGAAAGCAGCAAAAATTAGAGCAACTTCATATGGTTATGGGGTTTGATGGCATGGCTTATACTGATGAGCGTTATCCTGCACTTCAGGTTATGTCAACGGCACTTGGTGGGGGAATGTCGTCACGCCTATTTCAAGAGATACGCGAAAAGAGGGGGCTTGCTTATTCGGTTTATTCTTTCACTATTTCGTATCGTGATTCTGGAATTTTCTGCATTTACGGTGGAACTTCAGAAAAGCAGGGTAGCGAATTTATAAAAGTGGTAAGTGATGAAGTTGAAAATTTCGCCAAAAATATTTCTGATGCCGAAATAAGCCGTGCAAAAGCACAGATAAAAGCAGGCATTCTAATGTCACTTGAGAGCACATCTTCTCAGCTTGAAAGCGTTGGAAGAAGCGTTCTTATTTATAACCGCTACCGCACACCAGAAGAGCTAATCGGCAAAGTTGATGCAGTCACTAAAGAGCAGATGGTTGAAATTTTAAATCAAAGCCTATCAAGCCCGAGAACCTTCACCGTCCTTGGCGAAATCAAATCGTTAAAGAACGTTTAGAACAACTAAATCTTTTGACCTGTTTTTTGCCAATCACTTAGGAATGTTTCTAAGCCTTTATCGGTGAGGGGGTGGTTGAAGAGTTGTTTGATAACTGATGGGGGGGCGGTGATTACATCGGCTCCCATTTTTGCTGATTCTACAACGTGCATTGGGCTTCTGATTGAGGCAACTAGAACCTGTGTTTCAAAGTCTGGGTAATTATCGTAAATAGTGCAAATATCTGCGATTAGCTGCATTCCATCTGTGCCTATATCATCTAGCCTACCAACAAACGGAGAGATAAAGGTTGCGCCAGCCTTTGCGGCGAGAATAGCCTGTGCAGGTGAGAAACAAAGGGTTACATTAACCATTGTGCCTTCATCGGTTAGGGTTTTGCAGGCTCTTATTCCGTCATAGGTGAGTGGAAGTTTTACGGTTATATTTTCAGCGATTTTTGCGAGCTTTCTGCCTTCTGCAATCATTTTATCGGCTTCGGTTGCAATAACTTCTGCGCTTACAGGGCCTTTAACCACATCGCAAATTTCTTCTAGAACTTCTATAAAATTTCTGCCACTTTTTGCAACCAAAGTTGGGTTGGTTGTTACCCCATCAATAAGACCAGTTGCTGCAAGTTCTCGAATTTCTTTGATGTCGGCAGTGTCGATAAAAAATTTCATGCGGGAATAAGCCTTATAAGTGAGAGTTAATGTATCTAAACTCGCTTATATTTCTCTTCCACATATTTTGCAACCATTGCCTGAAACTCTTCGGCAATTTTATCACCTCTGAGGGTTGCAACTTTTTCGCCGTCTATAAATACGGGTGCGGCAGGAGATTCTCCACTACCTGGAAGGCTGATGCCGATGTTAGCATGTTTGCTTTCCCCCGGACCATTTACTATGCAACCCATTACGGCGACGTTCATGTTTTCAACGCCAATATATTGCTTTTTCCACGAGGGCATTGAGTCGCGTAAATAATTTTGAATTTTGTCAGCAAGTTCTTGAAAGAAAGTGCTGGTGGTTCTGCCGCAACCTGGGCAGGCGGTAACCATCGGCGTAAATGCGCGAAGTCCCATAGATTGCAGAATTTCTTGTGCAACAATAACTTCTTTCGTGCGTGATTCATTAGGTGCGGGGGTTAGTGAAATGCGGATAGTATCGCCGATTCCCTCTTGTAATAAAACGGCAAGGGCGGCTGTTGATGCAACGATTCCTTTTGAGCCCATTCCCGCTTCGGTTAAGCCAAGATGGAGTGCGTAATTGCTGCGTTTGGCAAGGTCGCGGTAAACTTCTATAAGATCCTGAACTCGGCTTACTTTGCACGATATAACGATTTTATCAGATCCAAGACCAATTTCTTCAGCTTTTTTTGCGCTTGTGAGTGCGGAGGTTACGATTGCATCGCGCATTACCTCATCTGAGTCACGAGGATTTGCGAGCTTGGCATTTTCATCCATCATTTTGACGGCGAGTTCCTGATCTAGACTGCCCCAGTTTACCCCGATGCGAACTGGTTTGTTGTATTCTATCGCTTTTTCAACGATTTGCTGGAATTGCGGGTCTTTCTTTTGTCCAAAACCAACGTTACCCGGATTGATACGGTATTTTGCCAAAGCCTCCGCACAGTCTGGATATTTATTAAGTAATGTGTGACCGTTGTAATGAAAGTCACCAACTATTGGAACATCGCATGATTTAGCCGCTAAAATATCTCGAATTCTCGCCACCTGAGCGGCAGATTCTTCGTTGTTAACGGTGATTCTAACTGCTTCTGAGCCTGCTTGCCAAAGTTCATATATTTGATTTGCGGTTGCAATAGCATCTGCCGTATCAGTATTAGTCATTGACTGAACAACAATCGGGTGGCCACCACCGATATAGTGGTTGCCAACCTTAACAGCTATAGTTTTATGACGAGCAATTTTTTGACTCATGCGGCTCTATATAAAGATATTAATTTTACAGCTTAATATCTTTAATTAATCCCTTAACTGCGTCAACTGATTTGTTAAACATTTCTTGCTCGTCTTTGTTGAGCTTTATTTCCATAATTTTCTCAACACCGCCTGCACCAATCATTACAGGTACACCGATGAATAAATCTTTCACGCCGTATTCTCCGCTAAGACATGCAGCGCATGGAAGAATACGCTTTTTATCTTTAAGATAGCTTTCTGCCATTTGAATTGCGGCTGAAGCAGGAGCGTAAAATGCCGAACCTGTTTTTAGAAGTCCGACAATCTCTGCGCCGCCATCGCGGGTGCGTTGAACCATGGCATCGAGTTTATCTTTTTTGAGTACACCCATTTCAACCAAATCAAGCAGGGGAATTCCAGCAACATTAGAGTAACGAACTAATGGCACCATTGTGTCGCCGTGTCCACCAAGAACGAATGCGTTTACATCTTCAACTGAAACGCCAACTTCTTCTGATATAAAGTAACGGAAACGGGCGGTATCGAGAACTCCCGCCATACCCACAACTTTATTTTTAGGAAGTCCTGAAACTTCGCGCATTACCCAAACCATTGCATCCAGCGGATTAGTAATCACTATTACGAATGCATTAGGCGCATACTTTTTGATATTTTCAGCAACCGTTTTGATAATTCCAGTATTGATATTTAGAAGGTCATCGCGGCTCATACCTGGTTTGCGTGGAATGCCAGCGGTTACAATTACAACATCCGCACCCTTAATATCTGCGTAATCATTTGTGCCTTTGTAAGCAGAATCGAAGCCATCAATGGTTGAGCTTTGTGCTATATCAAGGCTTTTACCTTGCGGAAGCCCTTCGACAACGTCAAAAAGAACAACATCGCCAAGTTCTTTTAATCCTGCTAGGTGAGCAAGAGTTCCGCCAATATTTCCGCCGCCGATTAATGCAATTTTCTTTCTTCCAGACATATCAAATGATTCCTGTTGTTTGAGTTTTCATAGTATTTGGCGTATTCTTATACGGAATTAGTTTTTAAATCGTTAAAGTTACAGTTTTGTTCAAAAATCATTCATTATTGGTATTTATTTTTCTCTCCAACTTAGCAAGACCCTGCATCATCGTCTCAAAATCTGGTGAGGGTTTCATGAACATAACTTGCATGGCGATATAATCACGTTTAAGTTCTTGCAGTGCTTCAGCCTTTGGCATCAGGCGCAATGAGCCAATATTTGCAGTATCGTAGGAGGCTTTGTTATCCGCAAACATTAGGCTCTTATTTCTAACCACCTGTGCCAGCAGTGATAAATTCTGCAATGCTCCATCTGCGATGCCTTTCTGAGCGAGCATATAGGTGTCGTAATAGTGCCGTGACATGCGGTCACGAATCTTCGTGCCGTGATATAGCGAATGCAAGATTGTAGCCTTCTCCCAGAAGGTTCGCTCTGCCGTTAGCACATGTACGTTGCAGCTTGGCGCATCAAAAAACTGTGGATAGATGTCTGCAACATACGGTGTGATCGCTTTTTCGGTGCTGGGTTCAATTTCACCGCATGCACCGAATTCCAGTTTTACGATAGGCTTTATATAGCCAAACTGTCCCTCGCCAAATCGCCCAACACCAAAACCCCCACGCCCAAAACCCCCACCATAGATGAGTTGCCTTGGGTAAGAAAATGAAAGGGTTTGCTTATCTTTATCATCTGTATCAATGCTGATTTTCCAGCCATCCGACTTGGCAAGAGCATTTTTGAACTGCCGTTGTAAAGCGGGTGCGGCAATATCCGTCACAAAATACTGTGCAGCACTTTTTAAGGCATCGATTCTGCGCTGACGTTCCTTGCCTGATATATTGCTTTCCATCGGGTCTGCTACATTAACAAAACTGGGAGCGGCGCGGCTGATGGTCAGATCAATATCTTCTGAAAAGCGGTCAATCAATTGATATGCTTTTGAAAGCGAAGTGCCGCCTTTGAACGTTATCAATTTTCCTAGCTCAGGTAGAGAAAATAGCTGTTTGAGTGTCCAGCATACCCAGAAATCTTTTTCAACTATGATGGGCAAAATTTCCAGCTTATTTGCTGTTTCTTCAAATATTTCTTTTCGGTTTTTATCAGGCAGTGTTAGAAATTTTTCCATTTTTTGCTTGCTCGATTTTATGAATGGTGTCTGCCATCCAGCTAGGGATACGCATCATAGCCTGATTTAGTGCGGATATATCTCTATCCGTTAACACTTCTGCGCAACGGTTTATAATCTGATTATCAACGTTGTGCTTGCCAAGATATGAAAGTGCCTGAATTACCAAGTTAACATGATTAGGAATATTATTGAGCAATTCCACCCGCGCGCGTTTTAATTGAATCGTTTGTCCTGCAACTCTTCGTGTGCGTGTTGTAGCATTCGTAAGGTAGGAGGGCTTTGCAGGCACCTGCGTTGAGAGTCCTAACATATTTGCTGCCATTGCACCCGACGGAAACACATCATCTCCTGCCGCCATTGCGCGTGCAATTTTATCGGGATTCGGCGAGAGTTTACCGAGCAGTGTACTTTGTTTTGGATAATCATAAATGCCACGATCAAGGCGACGAACCATACCCTGTTTCACAAGTCTAGAAAGCACCTGATCCACAGCCGCACGCGAACCAAGGTCGAGAAAATTTTTGGGCGTAAACACCCAGCCTAGTTTCTTGCGCTTAATTCTGTTTATTATCTGGCTAGTTATAGATTTCATATCACTCTCTTATTTGTCAGATTATAGCATAGTTTTATCTGACACGCAATAGTGTGTTAATTGAAAGAATTAAGAGATAAAAAGCTGTTTTTCAAAACTTATATTTCCACATTTGAGTATATAGCTTATATATCCAAATCACTCAGAGTTACTTGCAGATTCAAGTTGTTGCTCGACATAATTGAAGGAGCTTATTTTTCTAGTTCTAATTTTTTCTTGCAACTTATATTGATGATCTGGGTCGGTGGAGAGTTTTAAGGCTCTCTCCCACTGGAAAACTGCTTCATTTTTTCTGCCTATCTGGAAGTAGGCATCTCCTAAGTGGTCATTGATATGTGGATCTGAGGGAGATAGCTCCATAGCTCTTTCTAGATATTTAATTGCTTCGTCAAAATCGCCAAGTTTATATAAAGACCAGCCATAACTATCGATAATTGCTGGGTCATTTGGGCGTTCCTTAACAGCATCTTTAAGCATCTTTGATGCCTGCTTAAGGTTTATATTCATTTCAAGCCAACTATAAGCAAGATAGTTAATTACGTCTGGCTGATTGGGTGCAAGACTCAAGGCTTTGTTAAAGGCTTCTTCCGCTTTATCCCATTGCTTGATTCTCTCGTGGGCAATACCTTTAGCGTAAAATATTGGCCAGTGCCATTTTTGGGGAGTGGGTATTCTTGCAAAGGCCGCTTCATAAGATTCTATTGCTTCGGGGAATTTTGAATTTGCTCTATAAATATCTCCCGCATGAACGTATGGATCGTAAGAATTAGGACGCTCAGCTGCCATAGATCTTAGATATGTTATTGCATCAGATTGTCCTTTAATTCTTTCGAGGCACTGGGCTATTTGTAAGCGCGCCCTCCAACCATAAACGCTTTTAGCATCAATCTTGCTATAAACTTTAATTGCATCTTCATATTTTGATTCTGCTTCTAAGAACGCGCCAAGCATTAATTTCGCGCCTGAAAAGTCTGGCCTTAGATATATTGCCATATTCAAGAAGGAGTATGCATCCGCGCTATTTTCTTCGCTATATATCAAACTTGCGACGTTATAGAACACTTCAGCTATGCCTTCTCTTGCGCTTAGAACTGGCATTTTAGATTCAAGGTTGCCAAGAGTAATTAATGCCTCGCGCGAAAACCAGTTGTCGGCGTTATCTTCAGTGAGTGCCTCATATAATGCTTTGGCTTTTTCTATTTGCCCTCTTCTTTCATAAAAACTACCCATAATTTCTATGATTCTTTGAGCTTTAATCTCGCTCTGACTAAGGGCTTCAACATATGAAGATTCTGCTTTCTTAAAATCTCCTGTTATTTCATACATCAACGCCATATGATAGCTTACTAGGGGAGAGAAGTTATCGCTCTCTGCTGCTTGTTTTGATATATCAAGAGCCTCTTCTGCATCGCCACTGCCTAACAATAGCCATGCTTTTACAATGGGCATTAGAATTGAGTTAAATCCATAATTTGGGATCTCTTCTGCATACGAAAGGGCTTTGCTGAAATTCCCAGAATTTACTTCTTTAGCAATAAGCAAAAAGCTGACGCTTGGTGAGCGAATCTGCTGAGAATAGAGCTTCTCTGCAACTTTTACTGCGTGAGTAATGTCTCCCGCTCTTGTAAGGTTTGCCAATGCCTCTGTGAGTAGTTCTTCTTCTGAAGGCCTGCTTTCTAAGGCTTTTTCAAAATATTTTGCGGCATCGCTATATTTGCCAGTGTTTGCAGCGAATCTTCCTGAAAGGTAGTTTCCAGAAACAGAATACTGACGCTGAGATTCCTCAGCAAAAGCTGACTCTCCCACTACCGAAAGAATAATAATTGCAAGAATGACGCGCACTTGTTTTTGTTTTTTGTTTAGGCCTTGTTGTTAAATATATTATAAGATTTACCTATCACTTATCTTGAATACATTCCAATCAATTTTAGAGAGTTTATGTCAAAAACTACAAATACTTACAAAGCCGATAATCTGACTAATTTTAGACATGGCTTTTTTGGCCGAAAAGGAGGGGTTAGTAAGGAAATTTACTCATCACTTAATTGTGGTTATGGTTCAGGAGATGATATTGAGGGTGTTAGACAAAATCGCCATATAGCCTGCATGGCAATAGAAGTGGATGACGCTAATTTATGCGGCCTTCGGCAAATACACAGCAATAAAGTTTTTTATGTAACCGAGCCTTATTCTTATGAAAATTTACCAGAAGCAGATGCATTGGTGACTGATAAGAAAGATATAGTTTTAGGAATTTTAACCGCTGATTGCACGCCAGTGTTATTTGCAGATAACGAAATTGGAATCATTGGTGCAGCTCATGCGGGGTGGAAAGGAGCTACATCAGGAGTTATACAAAATACACTAGCAGAGATGAAAAAGCTAGGCGCAAAGCAAATTCACGCTGCGATAGGGCCAACAATTGCGTTAGAATCTTACGAGGTTGGCGAAGATTTTAAAAGAAATCTTATAGAGAAACATCAAGGTTCATTAGACCATGAGAGGTTCTTTGAAGTAATAAATGGAAAAACTCACTTTAATCTGCCGAGCTATGTAGAAAATATCCTGATTAACTGTGGCGTTGCTTCGATTTCAAATCTTGGAATTGATACATATTCCAACCAAGAAGACTTTTTTAGTTTCAGAAGAACAACACACAGGCACGAAAAAGCATATGGCCGTCAAATATCGTTGATTTGCAGATAGGATAACTATACTATCATTCGTCCATTAACTTTATAGATTTTACTTAAGGACTACTATGATTCCCTACGATCAGCGCGAAGGCTTTATATGGATGGATGGCAAACTAGTTGAGTGGAAGGATGCAAAGGTGCACTTCCTAAATCAAGGCTTGCATTACGGAGGCTGTGTATTTGAAGGAGAGCGTGCATACGGCGGAAAAATCTTCAAACTAAGAGAGCATTCTGCTCGCTTAATTCGCTCAGCGGAATTAATAGGCATTAAGTCGCCCTATACTCTAGAAGAAATAGAGCAAGCAACGCTAGATGCGGTGAAGGCAAATAACCTAACCGATGCTTATATTCGCCCTGCTATGTGGAGAGGCAGTAAAGTTATGGGAATTGCGCCGCAGGGAAATCAAATTCATTTTGCAGTTGCAGCTTGGTATTGGCCATCTTATTTCTCCGATGAAATCAGGGAGCGAGGCATTAAACTTGCTTGGTCGAAATGGAAGAGACCTTCTCCTGAAACTGCTCCATCTGAAAGCAAGGCTGCTGGCCTTTATATGATATGCTCAATGAGCAAGATGGAAGCGGATGCAGCGGGATTTGAAGACGCTCTAATGCTTGATTATCGGGGCTATGTTGCAGAAGCAACGGGAGCAAATATATTCTTCATATATGGAGATGAGATTCATACACCAAAGCCAGATTGTTTCCTCAATGGAATCACAAGACTTACAGTGATCGATATTGCAAAATCACACGGTATAAACGTTGTCGAAAGACACATTAAACCTGAAGAGATTGCTTCTGCAAATGAAGTGTTTATAACGGGCACTGCGGCAGAAATTACTCCTGTTGGTGTTATTGGCGAGAATAAATATAAAGTCGGCGACATCACCAGAAAGCTGATGGCGGAATATCAAAAAGCTGTTTACGCTTAGCACAAACAGCTCTGCTGAGTAGAGTTTTTTATAGTACAAAATCGCTACTTACCAGCGAGATATTACCGCTGAGTTCAATCTCGAGATCGGTTGTGGTGTCGGTATCGTTATCATCAATTTCGATGATGGTGTTGCCCCCATCAAAATAATATCTTAGCTGATATGAAGTATCATTCACAAATGCACTGGTATCACGAAAGAGATATACTCCCGTAAACCCGCTTATATCAATCTTATCGCCATCAGTTTGAGAGAAATCGGCAATAATATCGCGTGCCGTCGCACCAATACCAGATTCAGAAGTTGCAACGTAAATAATGCGGTCGTTGCCTGCACCTCCGTAAATTGTATCTGCACCGAAACTACCTGCGATTATATCGTTTCCATCATCACCATGTAACAAATCGTTATTCGCACCACCGTTTATTGTGTCATTCCCTGTGCCACCATAAACAGTATCCGCTCCATCCTGACCATAGAGGATGTCGTTATCTTCCTCTCCTGAGAGGTAATCGCGACCAATACCTGAATAAATTGTATCATTTCCTAACCCGCCAATAAGGGTATCTGCTCCATCACTACCGATTAAAGAATCACCATCCACACCACCATTTCTGATAGTTCCAATAATTGTAGCACCAATAAAATCACTAAGTTTTAAATTATGAATTCCCTCCAGCAAAATTACTGAGTCTGGATATACATCATAATCTTCATCATCAATCTCAATTATTGTTTTGTAAAAATCATGAAAATACCGAAGTTGAAGTGAAGCATCACTAACAAACTCTCCATCTCCCCTAAAAATATAAGTTCCTGGCAAGCCACTGATATCAATTTTATCGCCTTCAGTTTGAGAAAAATCTAAAATATAATCCTGTGTAGTTGGAGTTGCTCCGACCTCTGCAAATGAGGTAATAATAAACCGGTCATTACCTTCACCACCTAAAAGAGTATCTGAGCCGAATCCACCTGCAATAGTATCGGATCCTACCTCACCGAAGAGAAAATCATTCTTATTTCCTCCATTGATGATATCATTTCCTGCACTACCATAAATTCTATCTGCCCCATCCCAACCATATAAAATGTCATCACCATCCCAACCATCTAGAAAGTTATTGAATTCATTGCCGATAATAGTATCTCCATAAAGCGAACCAATAGCATTTTCTATATCTGCACCTGTTGCTTCGCTTACTCCTTCTACTGGCACCGCTAACCAGAAAAATTCTCTTCCGGCCTTATTAACTTCACCTTCATTTAAATTTAAACTTACTCCTTCTCCATTAAATGAATTGTAAGTTTGAACAGATATTGTATCGCTTCCTCCTGCATCCCAAATTACATATGCTTTTCCTAAACCTTGAAGTTCATAGATATTATCGCCAGCATTATAATCGTTATTTACCCCATATAAAAACTGAACCGCTGCAACATCATCTAGCATTGGAGTTATGGGAGCTGTTCCATTACCAGAATATAAACCTTCATGATATGTCATCACGGATTTATCCCATGTAAACGTAGGTCTTTCAAATTTATAGGGTCTCAGACCGATTGCAGAGCCTATCTCATGGTTAAGACTATAAATTAATGCTACTTCTGGTGATGTATAATTATTGGATATAAATATTTGTGATTTCGTCAAAGCATCACCACTTGCATTGATAAATGTGTAACCTGTTGCTTGTTCAACTGTATGGTATGATGACTCCATATCACCCTTGGCAAAAAACATATCTGCATTGGCGGGATCTAACTCAAAATCTATATTGGCATAACTGCTCCAGTTATTTAGAAGACGCTCAATAAGATTAGCATTTGGTTCAAAAGACGTTAAATTATTTATTGATAAATTATATGGCAAAAATGTGAAATTCTCTGATGGATTTTCAGCATTTAAACTATATTTCACAGCACTTAATGGTGCAGTTGCTGCTAGTCCAGACCAGCTTTTTCCCGATAAAAGATAATTAAAGTTAGGATTTGTGGAAGTGATAGCCATCTGTTTATACTCTATTTTTAAAAATCATTAACAATTATTTAATGGCTTTTAAAAATATAGTAAAGAACAATTTTAAGTCAACCCATATTCTTTATATAACTTATTCAAATCAATAGCATAGCCCAGTTCTTGTTGGCTGCGCTTTAAAAACACTTCCTGAGCGTATTCGTGAATGCCGTGTTGTTCGTTTTCTGCATACGCACTACTCAAGAATGATAGCAATCGGCTTTTTGAGTTGGTTAAAGCCTGATGACTGCCTTGAAGGCTTTTCTCACTTGAAACTATCCCATTGGCTTTAGTTTCATTGTCTTTAGAAGATTTCAACTTAGCAAGATCGGCTGTTTTATTTTGAATAGATTTCTCATCACCTTTCAAAATCTCATAACCCATTCTTATGAATTTAAATTGCTTATCAAGAATATAATCCAGAGGTTCGCCCGTGTTTTGCAAAAATCTCTCTTTATTAGCTTCTGCTGTTGTTAGCACTTCTCCAGTTAATAATTTTCTTACTGGACTAAAAACATAAGTATCGGAAATATCGGGTCTTGGGGTGGTGATTTTGAGATTTTCCTTGATGTTATATGCTTTGGTTGAAGCTGGCGGAGCAGAACCTTCTGGAGCTTGCGGACTAGCAAGCAAGGCTTTTGCTTCGGGTGAGAGCATTATATTATCTTCGGTTTTTGGAGTTTGAGTTGAACCCGCCCCCGTTCCTCCACCTGCTGCACCGTTATTATTGGGCGTTTGTGTTTGCGCCTCTGTTCTCGGTTTGTAATTGCTGATATGCAAAACCGATTGATACATTGATATTATAGACATTTTTTCCCCCTTTGGTTTTATCCACTTAAGGAAAAGCAAGTGCAATTTACGTGCCAAAATCAGTTAATTGGAAAAGTTGACAAAGCTGCGTATCTCAAATAATCAGTTAACAACACCTAACTAATCAGCAGTTATATTCAACAATAGAGCCTAATCAATGAACACGAAAACAGACTTATGTTTGCCAAAGACGATATTATTCGATTGGGATAATACTCTGGTTGATACTTGGCCAATTATTCATAAGGCGTTGGTTGATACATTTGAAGAAATGGGGCACGAGCCTTGGACTCTTGATTATGTTAAGCGCAATGTGAAGAAGTCAATGCGAGACTCTTTTCCCGAACTATTTGGAGAGGGATGGGAAAAAGCTGCCGAGATATATCAAAATGCGTATCGCGTTAAGCATTTTTCTGGCCTTTGCGGCCTTCCAGAGGTTGAAGATATGTTGAGTTTGCTCCAATCTTCTTCGATACAAATCGGGGTAGTAAGCAACAAAATTGGAATGCAGCTTCGCAAAGAGGTTTCTCATATGGGGTGGGATAAATACTTCGCAACTGTGGTTGGTGCTAGTGATGCGAAGAGAGATAAGCCTAGTGCTGATCCTGCTATTCTTGCGCTGGAAAATATGAATCAGTTACCATCTGAAGATATTTGGTTTGTTGGCGACACCGATGTTGATATTCACTGCGCGATAAATGCTGGGTTGTTTCCTGTGTTCTATGGTTCGGGAGAATTTGCAGAAGCAGACGATATGCCATCATTCAGGCTTCATGTTGCGTCGCACAATGAAATGATGAATATTATTAACAGCTTAAAACAAAACTAGTTTAACTGAAGTATTTAGTTGTGATATACCCTGATGGATAGAAAAACTTAGTGTTTGAGTCATCCATATGAAAGTAGTTGTGCTTGGTGCAGGTATTGTTGGGGTTACCTCAGCCTATTACCTCGCGGATAGGGGTTATAAAGTTGAAGTTATCGAGCGCAGAGAATCGTCGGCATTAGAGACAAGTTTTGCCAATGGAGGGCAGTTAAGTTTTAGCCATGCAGAGCCTTGGGCTAATCCTAAGGTGCTTCCTAAGATTGCTAAATGGCTATTTAGGGAAGATGCTCCTCTGATTTTTCGCTTCAGTCTTGATCCGCATATGTATATGTGGGGGCTTAAATTTTTGGCTAATTGCCTTCCATCAAAGTCGCATGAAAATGCGCTGAAATTACTCAAACTGGGGCTTCATAGCAAAACCTGCATTAATAACGTTCAGCAGAGAACGGGCATTGAGTTTGATAATCTCAAAAAAGGAATACTGCATATTTCGGGCAATGAAGAAGATTTGCTTCACTCAAAGTCGCAAGCAGAATTTCAAGAGAAATATGGCTGTCCTTATAAGGTCTTAACCCACGATGAATGTGTTGAGATTGAGCCAGCTCTAGCTTATACCAAAAGAAATCTGGTCGGAGGGGTTCATTACCCACTAGACGAAAGCGGAGATGTAAACAAGTTCACAACTAATCTGACAAGTTACATAGAAAAAGAGCTAGGCGTTAAGTTTAGATATAATTCGGAAATTGAAGATATAATCACAGAAGATTCTGAGGTTAAAGGAATTAAGCTCAAAAATGGCGACTTTATCGAAGCAGACATATATGTAATGTCGCTTGGTTCTTATAGTTCGCAAATAAGCAGAAAGATTGGAATCAATATTCCTGTTTATCCAATGAAAGGATATAGCATTACTTTGCCAATTGAAAACTCAGATGCTGCGCCTAAGGTTTCAATTACCGATAACGAATTTAAGATTGTTTACAGTCGTTTGGGTGATAGATTGCGCGTTGCAGGAACGGCGGAGTTTGCGGGCTACAATACAGATATTACGAAATCCAGAGTTGAGCCAATTGTTAAAGCGGCGATGAATTTATTCCCAAATTGTGGAGATCCCCAAAAGGCAGTTGAGTGGACAGGCCTTCGACCCGCAACACCTAGTGGTTATCCAGTAATTGGAAAGTCAAAGTTTAAGAATCTCTATTTCAATACTGGTCACGGCACTCTGGGGTGGACTCTTTCTTGCGGAAGTGCAGATATCCTTGCCGATATAGTTGAAGGCAAAAAACCTAAGATTTAGAGCCGCAAGTTAGCAAAGTGTCCGAAACGTCAAAAATTATCCCGTGAAAGAAGTAAAAGGAGAAATTTCTCCTTGTAGGATTTTTTCTTCCAATGCTGCGATTTGCTCTTTTATACCTTCTTGGGCTATAAACTTTTCATAAACTGAGTCTTTTAGTCTTGTTTGGAAGAGTTTAACTTTTTGGAGGGTTCTTTTTCTGGCGAACGACCCGTTTGTGCGGCGGATATTTATTTTTGTATTCATCGAGCTCAGTAATTCCTGTAACCCCGACTTTTCTAAAGCAGAGGTCAGCACTATATCTGTTCCATCTTCTGATGTTCCTCTGATAATGCGTAATGCGGATGAATATTCAGCTTTGGTTTTGCTTGCAAGCGGTAAAATATCGCCATCTGCTTTGTTAATCACCACCATATCTGCCAGTTCTATGATACCCTTTTTGATTCCCTGAAGTTCATCGCCTGAAGATGGCTGGATCATCACGATAAAAAAATCAACCATAGCGGCGACATCAATTTCCGATTGGCCTACTCCAACTGTTTCGACTATTATAATATCGAATCCATGAGATTCGCATAAAGCAATAACTTCAGGAGTATATTTCGCAACTCCTCCGAGATTACATGACGTTGGGGTGGGTCTTACAAAGGCGTTGGGATTTGCTGCCAGCTCTGCCATTCTTGTTTTATCGCCCATTATTGACCCCCCAGAAACGGGGCTAGATGGGTCTATAGCGAGAACTGCAACCTTATGACCTTTATTAATTAAAATGAGTCCTAACTCTTCAATAAGTGAAGATTTTCCAACTCCCGGGGGGCCTGAGATTCCAATTCGGATTGTATTTTCTGGCTCTATAATCTCAGCAAGAGATTTTTCAGCAAGTTTTCTATGCTCTGGTTTGCTTGATTCAACTAGAGTTATTAGTTTTGATAATGATTTTATATCTATGACCATCCAAAGATTTATATTTCGGATGTCTTAAAAAGTTATTTATAAACTAATAGATCTCCAGCTTGGTGACGCTCTATTTCCCTTTGTGTGAATTTATCTTTGCCCTCAGATTGATAATATTTCATTGTTTCTTGAATATCTTTAACGATGCCATCGCACATAACTTGCGGAATATGGCCTCTTTCAGCTAATTGACTTAAAGTTATACATAGCCCGTAGAGGTTACTTAACATATCGTTATTGCCTAGCTTAACCTGAATGCCTCTATGGCTTGTATCTAAATCTGGTGAATCCATTTCAGGGTGTCCACCCCCTGCAATCTTGCTGTATATCTCATTTGAGATGCGTGATGCATTGAAATCTTTATCGGCAGATGAGGCACTTGAGCCATATTCAGATAGCTCTATGAGTGTTTCTTCTAATTTCTCAGTTTCATTGTTAAGTCTTGCCATTGCATTATCGAATGCGGACTCGTCATCTTTAAATCTTTTGTGTCTAATTGCATATTCCACAGTAAGAACAAGGGTGGATTTAAATTCGTTTCCAACCCATCTTGTTTCCTGATCTGGAATTCTGATGCCGATTGCGTAATCTAGCATTCCATTTTCTGGCGGCAGAAATCTATAGCGTGCATAAAATCCATCTTCATCAAGATGCTTGTTGTAACTATATCCTAAATAATAAAGCCCTGATTCTTTACTCATAACAGCCCCAGATTCGTTAGTTAATTACTAATTTTCTTACCTTATAATGTACTTTTGTAACAGAATTATTACATTTTTGTGGAATTATGATAAATTACGTTATAAACTAGGGGTTGCATAAAACTAGAAGAGTAAGCGCATATCTGAGGCTTTAAGCCATCAAAAGATATGCATTTTGGGTATATCTGCGATGAAATTTCACAATATATTCACATTTCTTTTAGTAAGATGGTGCTAGAATGGAAAGTGAGAAATTGTTTCTATTTCAAACTAACAGGGAATAAAATTAATTGACTTTTGACGGACAAAAAAATGAAAGCATCGATGGCGTAAGTATTTCTTACGATGATGTTGCTTCGTCAAGATCAAGGCCTTTGAAATGGAACGATGTAATTAATGCTGTAAGAACTGGCACTACTAGGATATTCACAAACTTTATCTATTCAGTCTTTGATAGCCAGCAAGAAGACTACATAAAATCAAAAAAAGATGGAGCAGAAACGCCCGCTAGATTATCCCCGCTTGGTAAATTCATGGGCAGGGTTGCCGATGGCGTTGGCGGAGTATCTGATAACTTGCTTGAGCGATTAGTTCTAAGGCCAGTTGCCAGAGCCAGAAGTGGCGGCGACAAGGATAAAGAAGAGGTAATATTCAAAGAGCTGCATGAAGAATATTGCAAATATGAAGGCGGAATTTCAACAGGCGAAAAGTTTGGCCGAACCGCATGGGGCTTTTTTGGTGGAGCGTTAGCTAATAATGCCCAAAGAACTTTAATTAGAGTGTTTGATAAGGGTGAGCATAAGCCATGGGTTGATGAAAACGGAAATGCAAGACCTGTTCAGTTTGCTAGGTGGACAGCGCAAGAAGCATTCCGTGCAGTATTTAAAGGTGCAGGTGAAGATGTTTTTGCATCTCTTCCCCAATATACAATTGCTGGTAAGAAATGGATTAGATTCTTACAGCGATTCGATAAGCAGCTAAACCCAGATAATTATGATGTACAGACAGGTGAAGCTATAGCCAACAAAAAATCTCTATTCCTTCATGCTGGCGAATGGCAAGGAAAGTTCTATCTCTACAACGTATTTACTAATATGTGGAGGGATATTTATGATTTCGCCATGAAACCAATTGAAAGGCTTATTGGCGGAAATAAAAACAACCCTGATGAAGCACCTGCGGAACAAAAGTCGATAGGTGAGAAAATTCGCTCAGTTGGAAGATGGTTGATTAGAACCCCTATAAAGCAGTTTGCGCCTATGATGTGTTCAACTCCAGCCTTTTGGCTTCCAGGTTATTTCTCAACCACACTTGCATCGCAACTCGATGACCCAAATTATCAGCCAAAGGGTGTTGTTGATGAAATTGGTCGCAAATTTGGAAAGATGGTTAATAATGCGGGCATAAAAATTGATGATATAATCGCTTATGCTCAAGAAAAAGGTATTGCTAAAGATCAAAACTGGCTAGAGGGCATGGGGCAGTATACAGCTAAGGCTTATTCAAGATACTCAATGTATTTTGTGTTAAAAGAGTTCTTCCAGAATAAATATGCCAATAAAAGTGCTGACTTTGCTATAGATAGGTCAATAGATGGATTTACGGGAATGATTTCTTCCGCGCTTACTCTAAACTTCAAGGGAGTAAGGCAAAACTGGAAGCGTCTCAGAGAAGGTGCAGGGATGTATGCAGAAGTTCTAAAGTTCAAAGAAGAAGATTTGTTGGAATTGGTAAAAGAGATAAAAGAATTTACAAAAAACAATCAATCAGATGAACAAAAGACAGAAAAAAGTGGCATAGCTCATCAAAAAGAAGAAGAAAAAATAAACACTCCATCTTTTACAATAGCAGGTAAGACGAAGGGTGCGCAAGAAATGGCGTATGGTGTGGCCTAGACTCTTTCGGTTCTTTGTTAAAATTTTATTCACAAGAGATTAATCTGGCTGTATAGCTAACCTTTAATATATTCTGCAATAGAGTCTAGATATGAACAAAAACAAGAAGTTATACATCAAAACTTACGGTTGCCAGATGAACTTTTATGACTCTGAGCGTATGACCGATTTAATGAAGCCACTAGGCTATGAAATCTCTGATAGCGTGGAAGATGCTGATTTGGTGGTGCTCAATACGTGCCACATTCGAGAGAAGGCGACAGAAAAGTTATATTCGGAGTTAGGTCGAATTAAGCGTCATAAAAAGAAGAAGCAAGCGAAAGGTTCGGAAATGCTGATTGCCGTTTCTGGATGCGTCGGCCAAGCAGAGGGCGAAGAGATTATAACCCGCGCACCATATGTTGATATGGTAATGGGCCCACAAACCTATCATCAACTTCCAGAGATGGTTGCAAGAGTTTCAAGAAAATCAGGAGAAGTAATCGAACTTGATTTTAAACCAGAAGAAAAGTTTGACGCTCTCTCAAAAACAGAAAGTTCTGGCGGGGCTTCAAAGTTTTTGACTGTTCAAGAGGGATGCGACAAGTTCTGCACATTCTGTGTTGTTCCCTACACTAGGGGCGCAGAATATTCTAGACCTTCAGGCGATATATTAGTAGAAGCAGAAAAACTTGCAAAATCAGGGGCGGTTGAGCTTAACCTGCTTGGGCAAAATGTTAATGCTTATCTCGATGATAAAGGAATCAGTCTAGCAAAACTTATTAAGCAGATTGCAAAGATTCCTGCGATACAGCGAATACGCTATACAACTTCGCACCCTAAAGATATGACAGATGAGCTAATCGAAGCACATGCTGAGGTTGATAAGTTAATGCCATATCTGCATCTGCCTGTGCAGGCTGGCTCTAACGATATTTTAAAGGCGATGAACCGCAAGCACACCGCTGAGGAATATCTTGCAATTCTTGAGAGAATGAAGAAAGCAAGGCCAGACATAGCCTTCTCATCTGATTTTATAGTTGGTTTTCCTAGTGAAACGGAGAGAGATTTTCAGAAAACTATGGATATAGTGGCAGAAGTTGGTTATCAGTCGGCCTATTCTTTTAAATATAGCATTCGTCCAGGAACCCCAGCAGGCGCAATGGAAAATCAGGTTCCTGAAGAGGTCAAATCTGAAAGATTAGAGCGATTGCAGAAACTTATCTTACAAAAACAACTTGAGTTCAATCAAAACACTGTTGGAAGGGTTGTTTCTGTGCTCTTTGAGCGTGAAGGAAAGCTAGACGGGCAGGTGGTTGGCAAGAGTCCATATATGCAATCTGTGCATCTTTTAGAAGGTGAGCAATTTTTAAATCAAATTGTTAACGTAAAAATTACTTCTGCATATCACAATAGTGTTAAGGGAGAATATTGCGATAATAGCGCATACATAAAAGCTGCATAGAAAGGGTTAGGTTCATTAAATGACAACAGTGCAAGAGAAGTTCACAACCTCAGTATCTTTTTCAGACAACAAGTTGTTGCCAATACTTTTGGGGGAATACGATAAGCACTTAAATCATATAGAACAAGAAATGAAAGTTTCTACCTCTAGTCGGGGTAACACTGTTTCTATAAGTGGCCATAAAGATGCCGTTGAAAATACTGCTGCGATATTAAACGCGCTATATAAGAGGGTTGAAAGAGGCCTTCCCCTTGATAATGCAGATGTGGATGCCGCAATTAGAATGAGCCGAGATAATGAAATAAGACAAGATGAGCTTCCACTAACCAACACAGATGGAAGTGATGTTTTTATCAAAACACCCAAAAAAGCGATATATCCTCATTCTAAAAATCAGGCTTATTACATTAAACAGCTACAACAAAATGAGGTTGTCTTTGCCCTTGGCCCAGCAGGAACAGGTAAGACTTATATAGCGGTTGCAATGGCTGTTTCTATGTTTAATGCAAAAAAGGTTGATAGAATAATTCTCTCACGCCCAGCCGTAGAAGCGGGAGAGAAACTAGGCTTCCTTCCAGGTGATATTAAAGACAAGATAGATCCATATCTTCGCCCTCTATATGACGCTCTGCACGATATGATGCCATCTGAAAAAGTAATGCGCTATATGGAAACGGGAGAGATAGAACTTGCACCACTTGCTTTCATGCGTGGAAGAACCCTAAGCAATGCTTTCATAATTCTTGATGAGGCGCAAAATACTACACCAATGCAGATGAAAATGTTTCTAACTCGTCTTGGTGAAAATTCCCGTATGATTGTAACGGGTGATCTTACTCAGATTGATTTGCCATCCCACAGCCGCTCAGGTCTTAAAGATGCGGTGGATAAATTGGGCAATATTGCAGGCATTGAGTTTGCTAATTTCAAGGAAAAAGACATTATGCGCCATCCTCTGGCAGCAAAAATTGTTCATGCTTATGATGAGTGGGATAAACAACACCCACCCGCAACTGATTGATGAAATAGGCTAAATATGGTGAGTAAGTCTGACATACTTTCTCTAATTCAACAAATGCCCATATATGATACAATGGTAAACGGATGTGTAATAGCAGAATGCACAAACTTCTCAGATAAAATTAGAGAGGTTTTATCCGATAATAATATTCCTGTGCTAATGGTTGGCGACCATTGTCATACCTTTCTTATTACTGAAACAGATGACTTTGGCATCATGATACTAGACGCAACTGCTCATCAATTCGAAATGTTTGATGAATGGGTTTTTATGCCAGTTCAAGATGTTGTTGATAAGATAAAAAATAGAAGACCAGATATTCGCATTTGGGGGTATTGGGTTGGAGAAATAGAAGTTAGCAACAAATATAAATTTGATGCAGAATATGGAATTGGCATAAACAAAATTGAAAGAGAATTTCTAGATAGGATATCCGTACCTATCGAAAAATCTGGAATAAGACTAATAGATGTAGATAGAGAAGAACAAAATAGAATGCGAGCAGAAAGTGCACTTAACTGCTTGATGGTTTCGCTTGACAGCCTGACTAAGAAATCAACTATTGAGTGCATGAAATCTCAAGGCTCTAGTATCGTTAGCATTCACCCAAGCTACATACAATCAGAAAGGGAAGAAGTCATTGCTAAAAGCAGAGTGTTTTACATGTATGAGAGAGATGCTGCAGAAGTAACAAATGTTATCAATAGTAGGTGGTGTCCTGAATGGATAAAAGGCAAACAAATTCTTCCAGCAGAAGAGAGAGAATCTAATATACAAAAAGGAGGAGTGGCTCGTTAATTTGAATGACTCTAATTCAAAAATTAAATATAGATTGTAATATCATATGACTGACTCAAAAATTGATGCAGCTAAAAAAAGAATAAGAGAGTATGTTTTTTCTGATAATTTCTCTCCAGAACGTTTTGTTGAGGTTACGGCTAACCTTCTTAGTGCCATAGAGCAAACTAGAGACAATGTTGAGTATAATATACTTGGTTGTAAATTAAGAGATCTTATATCTTTTCAGATGATTAATCCAAATGCAGATATTTATGTAAGTGGGCAGTGGGGAACTAGTTCAAGGCGCGCAACTCAAGAGCCAGATTCTGTAAATGGACTTGCCGAGTTTTTAGAGGCTTATCATAGAACGATGCGCAACGCCGCTGCAAAATTAAACTCGATTATACAAAATTCAGATGTGGAGCGGAATATTCCATTTTATAAACTCCTATCGGATATGTTTGATATAATAGAAACGGCGGGACAATATTACTGGAGCGATATAGATACGGCTAAAGAGTTTCTTGAGGCTTTAGAGAAAATTGATGTAGAGCAAATAGATCGGCGCGCAAGGAATTTTTTTGTAAATTTAAAAAGTTATTTTGCTAAGTTTGTTAATTCTGGCGGAGGGTATTTAAATATAGACTATGATAGTAAAGGCTTTGATATATTAGATCAATTAAACGTATTACTGACTTTATATTCAACGCCAAGAAGTCCTTTTTTTAAATCAGGGGAAATTAAATTTAGTCTAGCCGATGGAAAATATCAACTTTCAATGCCTGCGAATGATATTATTGGAACAGACCCAAACAATCACCCTATATCACTTATTGAGTTTCTAACTGCTTCAATTATTGCGGCAAACCGTGTTAAGCCAAGATTGTTTAAATGGCTTGAAGATAAAGCAGGTGCAGCGGAAATTTTAACGGCGCGACTCATGGGTTTATATGAAAATATAACTGTTAAACTGCGAGAGAAATATCCACAGGAAGTTGAGGTTAATTTCCATAAATTCAACCAATTGAGAGTTGCTGCTGATTATGCATTTCAAGATAAGATAGGTGAGCTTTGCATTGTCGCTTCAGAGTTAATTGGATCGATTAAAAAACGTGAGGTCAATCTATATTCGCAATATCAAACTCAATACGATAATGTTGCAAATGCCTTAAAAGAATTTCTGGGCTTTTATGGAATTGATACAAAAGAAATGAAAGCGATTGCAGAAGAAGCAAAGAAATCACCGCATCGAGGAAGATAGGAAAAATGCAGGGCTATTTTGGCGCAGGTCTACGCGGCATAGAATCGTTATAAACGCACACAACATCTGACCCGGCACGAAGAGTAAAGCGAGATGCAACGCGCTCTATAACTATATAATCGCCTCTTGCGCGGTAGTTAACAATTTGCTCCTTGCCATCAGAGTTTACAATAAAGAAAGCTGGAATTTCAGCATTGGGCTTAAATTGGAAATATGTGAAAGTGCCATCATCAAAAATCTTGATGGGAGATGAATATTCAGGGCCTGTAAGTGAATAATTAAAATTATATTTACCAGGTTCTTCAAGCTCTGGAACAGGAATTTTATCTTCAACTACGTTATAGCTCATCTCCTCATTAGGATAGATAAATCGCATTACAAAAACCATATCAGGAGAACGAATATCATCGGCTTCTGAGGCGTGAAGCTCAAAATGATAGATTCTTTTGTCGGTGATGACAGTCATGTTGGTTGTGGCATTTTTATCGACAGGCTTAATAAATATTCTGTCGCCAGATGGAACTATTTGCCAAGCTGTTGAATCGCCTATGGAAATTGTTTGTACAACTTCTGCGCCTCTTTCAAACTCGATGCTGGTTTGATAGCCGTAATGGCCAAGAAACTTGAAAACTTCGTTTTCTTGATAGTTTACAATTCTGATTCTGCTATCTGTGGCTAGCGGTCTTGCCTCTTTTGCAGCATAGCCAGCAGAAGTTACGCTAAAAATAGCAACTGAAAAGATAGCAAAAAGAGTGCGAAGTTTCACTATTTTGAACCTATAATTTGTTCTATATTATAATCGGTTACTATGAATTCCATAGGTTTGATTTCATAAGTTTCCTGATTTACCTCTACCTTTTTATAGCTAAACTTAAGTTTTGCAAGGAAATTGGAAGTTATTGATTCGCCTTGTTGATTTTTAACTACCGAACTAAAGCGGATTTCTGCACCATCAGGGAAGGCAACTTTATCATCTGCGTTTGTTGATGATTTGATTGGCGTGTAAGATTCAATAAATATGCTACGGCTGCTGGTTCTGCCATAAAGTGCAATAGGGCTTTCTGGATTTGTTGGCTCAAGAAATGCACGATATGTTTTAAAAATTTCGGGGTCTGAAAGTGCTCTGGTTCTATAAAAATTCTTCTCAAAGTCTTCAATAATATAACTTTCACGTGCAATTACATAATCTTTTGCATGAAATTCTATTAATGCATCATCTGTGTAGCCATATTTATTTGCAAGAGGGATAATTCTTGGGGAATAATTATCTATATCATTTTGGTAGACTACGGCTTCATAACGTTCTTCTAGCGGCAGAATTCCAGATATTGCCTGATAGGCATAATAGATAATCAGGCAAGATATTATCATTATAACAATAAGATAAGACCGCTCAGCCATTGGAGAGTTATACTTCGCGTCATACCACGAGAGAGACTCGGAAAAGTAATTTCCCTCCTTTATTTTTTGAGCGGCCTCAATAAATTCTAAATTTTCTTCAGTTTTCATTAAACTTGCAATATTAGTTTAACCGTATTGTAGTATAATAGTGTCTCCATTATAAAGGCAAAGAAATTAAGAATGTGTTTTTTTAATTACAGAACTTGGCTGAATAGACAGAATTTTTTGTCTGTAACTGTTTTGTTGCTTGTTTCTTTCCTATTTAGCAATGCCTCTTACGCACAGGTAGGCGTACCGCCACAGCAATGTCTCGAGAAGGGTAGGGCTTGTACGGAAGAATATCCTAATGCCTGTCAGTTTTGGATGTCAAACGACCCCGCTGCGGGTGAGCTTGAAACGACGCTCAACGATCCTGAAAATGGTAATCCGCCAATTACTTCAAGTAATAGTAGCGTTACCTGTAACTGTTGGGAACCGTTTATTTCTGGAAGTGTTTTGAACGTTAAGTTTGCAAACGACCCGCTAAATCCCAATAATCCAAGAAGTTTAAATGTTCTTTGCAGTTGGTCTGAGAATGGAGCAAAACACGGAACTTTAATGGATTGTAGGAGTGCAATATCATTTGCATTTGGTTTTAATGGTGAAACCTGCGAGGTTAATCCATACGCTGGGAACTCAAACGGAAGTTGCGCTCTCTCAGTTCAGGAGATAGGCAGACTTCCAGGATGTACAGCGACAGATAACGGAGAGTATTCAGCGCAACATCAATGCCGAACAAATATAGGTAACGCTATTTCGAATTCAGCTTGCCCTGCAAGATTTCAACAATTTTTGGAAAGCATGAACCTTGAAGGATGCGAAAATCGAAAAGAGCTTCCGAAACCAGATGAAGAAATGCAACAAAACTGGTGCAAAAGTTTTGCTGATGCGACAAAAGACTCTCTATACCGCGACTATGGAAGAAGGGTTTTGTGTAAAGGCGAAATGGGTGTTGGTAATGAGGGTGTAAGCGATAATAACTATGCTAGAGCGCAAACGGTTTTAATTAGAATGTGTAATGGCTATGAGCAGGTTAGAAAACCATCTAGTCCAGATATAGTTGATTGTGGCTGTCAGGATGAGTTTACTAATACTATGGCCGAGCTATGGGGCTCAAACTCAACGACAATTGATAGTGCATGTTCTGCAATAGTAGAAAGCGGATGTAGGAGTAGCGAGTGCTGGAACTCGTTTAAAAATGATTCAGTTTCAGCAGTTTTAAGGCCAGTGCTTGACGGATCTGGAAATGCAAGCGATGTCGCTCAGTTACTAAGAGGGCAGCAAACAGCAGGTGGCGTAAGTTGCGAGAGATATGTTGGACCTAAATCAACCGCGTGTAAAGGCCCAGCAGGAAGTTGCGTAACAGCAGGAAGGATTATCTCACCTGGAAGTGACACTCTCGGAATGTGTCATATTCCAGAGCCAGTGCAAATCGAATATGAAGATAAGCAAAGAATCATAGGTGCTAAACCACTAGGAAGACATGCAAGAAAGAAGACAGATGTAATAAATCCATATCTAAAAATGCCAGAGCAGGCTTATCGAACGGCGCAATGTTATGGATACGTCAAAGAATTGTGGAAAGAGAGTGCGTCTTTAGAAAAAGAATTTAGAAGAATTATGGCTGAGTTTAAGAACTGTAGCCGTGTTAACCAGATTAACAATCAAAGCGTTAGTTCGTGCTCTATAGCTAGAGAATCTGCTCTTATGCAGCTAAACTCTTCTTTGCAAGGTCTTTTTGGAGTGGATCCAGATTTTTGTAGAAGGAGGCATTGCCAAAAATCTGGTGATTTTGCAAAATGTATGGAGAATCTACCTCAAACGGCGGGGGTAAATTTTGAGTGTGTTGAAGACGCGATAATATATGGAAGTGGCTGCGCCGGCTTGGTTGAGCATAGCACAGATTATCTTGATGATACGGTTGCGATGGGTTGCCCGCTCTCTATGCGAATAACTGCTGGAGATACGCCGTCTCTGGCCAGAAACAAGATAACTCAATGTGTTGATAATGTTATCCGCTTAAATAGGCATCTTCCAGTCGTCAGAACTGTTACCAAAAGAGAGCCAATTTCAGATGATGAATATGCAGTTAAATATTGTCAGCTAATTGGCTTAAGCGAAGATATTGCCGAAAGTCGCTCTGATGAGAAATATGACCTATTTAAAATGAGCGGAAGCAAAGATAGAGCGGCGTTAGGCGGAGGTTCAATTTACAGATATCAGTGTTTGGCGGCACAGAAAAAATCTAGGGTTGAGCCACTAACTAGTAATGGCAAAACAGTTTTAGCAGAAAGAATATTAGAGCCAGAGCCATCTTCGGCAACTTTTGAATCCAGCCTTTATGGTACGCCTGCAAATGAAGCAAATTTAGAATACGCGCTTGCGAATATGCCACCTTATCCAGATATGGATATGAATCGCTTGAACCAAGAAGAAGGCAGTATTTGTCGCCCTATAATGGAAGATATGGCCGAGAAACCAGAAACCAGATATAATCCTAAAAAAGAACAAAATCAGAACTTTACAACCTTAAATCAGTTAGGAGAAAAATTCTCAGGAGATCACTCCGATGGTTTTAGCCCAAGACATTTAGAAGATTTTAAGAGAGGTTATACTGAGGGTTCTGATATAATTCCACAATGCTTCCAGTGCAGCGGTGGAGCAGCAAATAAAGATCTTAAAACGTTATATCAGTTAATGCACTGGAATCGTTTACCTTATAAAAACTGTATCAACTGTATTAAAACTTGCAAACTTCCTAATAACCGAACCTGTACTTGTACCGCGAGCGTTCAAAACCCAGATTATCAAGGTCAGGCGGGAGGAAACCAGCCGATGCAGAATTATGAAGGTAGCTCAAACCAGCCAGAATTTATAGATAAAATCGAAACCAGAGTTTGCGATATAAGTCAGGAAAAATGCTGTCCAGATGGTTATGTTGAGTCGTGCTCAGGCCAAGTTTGCAGCACGGAATATATGCCAACCGAACCTCAGCCAGTTGATAATTGCTGCACAGCTACGGGGGAAGGTAACTGTGTCGAAGATGTAAACCATCCATGGCCAAGCGAGAACGAGCGTTGCAGATGGAGTAAGTCTGATCAGGATCGCTTTGCAGCCGCGCCATTCTGTAATACTTGCCCATCAAGTTCGCCAGAGGCATGTTGCGGTGATTACCTAACCGATGATATAGTGCCTCATAATATACTGAAACTAAGGGCAAAGCGCGACTCTTGGGGTAAGGAAGAGTATAACTTCCCACAGGGACAAATGTCGCGTGCACGAATTAACACTAATGAGGGTGGCTCATCAAGACCGCCAGAGGGCGGGCCAATCAATGTAGAAAGAAATCCAGATGAAGACATGAAGCGAATCTCGCCAGTGCCAGAAGGATTTTATTTTGAAGAAGAATTCGGTTACGGGGGAGCATTATTTAGAGGCGGCCTACTCAATAGACAAGCCCCGCTGTATGACCATAAAGTAAAGCCATATATGATATGGTGGGATGAAGGTTTGCCAAGTTGTAAAGGTTGGAACGATGCCATAGTTGGAATCGGAGATGAAAACCGAAACTGTGGTTATGGTGGATGGGAAGAGCTTAAATTATATCAACATCGCTGTTTAAGAGAATTCTCAACTAACTGTATGTGTAATTATGAGCGTACCTTTAAATATGGTTCGGCTGAGGAATATGTTCATGCAGCATCGGGAACTTATGTCTCTCCCACTAGCTTTACTTATGTAGGATCAACTCCAACTGCAAAAGCTAATTCACAAATATGGCCAATTGGCTGGAGAGGATATGTCTCTGAGCCAGATCCAGAATATCGCTTTCCAGCATTTGGAATGGTTGAGGCATATGGTGCTGGAAACAGCGTTGCGGCTCTAAGAGGAAATGCAGCAAAGTATGTAAACCCAGAGCTATACGGCATTACTAGAAATATGGATGGTCTTAAGAAGCTGGTTGAAACTGGAGCATTAAGGCAAGGTCTTGAGAATGCGAAAGAAGGTGATATTCTAATTTGGGATAGGGATGTTCTTTGGGGCTCAGATTGCAATAAGCAAACCATGACTTGCTCTAGTTTCGTTAAACTTGCAGGAAAAGAGCCTTTAAAAACTCCAGAAGCAAGACTGCCGCATGTCGCACATGTTCGTGCGGCTTACACTCCTGCCTCAGTTCTTGCACATTGTGAAGCTAGAAAACTATTATGCAAAACTGCAATAGAAGTAGGAGGTAATAATAGAAGAATTGGTGATATTCAAGATAATCCTTTCTTTAGAGGCAATAGATCGCCTGCCGCTAATCAAGATCCTTTGACTTTTAGAGAGCAAGATCTTGCAGAGTGTCAACCTGAGAATGGTTTTGATTTCAAAACAGGAAACTGCTCAGCATATCAACCTTATGTAGATTCATTAAAATCACCTGAAAAATGGTATGTCATAGTCTCTGAAAAGAATTATGGCAAATATCCAGATATTTGTGGTAACACAGATAAATGGGGTATTGTAACTTCCAGAACGCTTATTCATCCATCAATATCGGCAGATAAACTTGGTCTTCCCAAAGATATAGCAAAGTCTGAGGGTTCTTGTTCCGATCCTCAAATTGCAAGGTGTAGAGAAGAAAAATGGGATAAAGTTAAAGTTTATAATCCGCGGCTAGACTGGCGAGTTCCAAATACTATAAGGGCTTGTCGAGAGGTTGCAAATTTCTCAGATGATCCAGCAAGATTACTAGCACAGAGAAACCTCATATTTGATGCAATATATGCTGGGTGTGATCCAATTCCAGCATTAAGACAACTAGGGGGAAGCCCAAAACCTGTGTCAAATCGTAACTTTGGTAAGGCTACAGTAGACAGAACAACTGAACCAACTGAGCCAGGTACAAATGACGGTCCTCAAAAACTGGCGATTATGGAATTTTTATCTAGCGATATTATCCCACCAATTTTAGAAGAAACCAGAAGACCTGAAGATATTCCTCTGCCACCAGAGTTTGCTGATGGGTCAATAATTAGTACGGGTCTTGGTTTGATTCCTGAAATTAGCATCTGGACTAGAAGAGGAGGTGATGGTTCTGGCGGAGGAGGTAATGGCTCAGGAACTGGAGACAATGATAACGATGGCAATGGCTCTGGTGGAGGTGATGGCTCTGGCGGTGACGGAGGAGGGGGCAATAATTCAAACGATAATGGCTTAGCAGGAGCTAATAAAAGTGGATGGCCAGCTTGTGAAATGCCTCAGAATCTATATGTTTCCAATTGTTCGGGTTGTTATGTAACAACGGGAAGATGCGGAATCAGCGGCTCTGGAGTTTTTGCGACTAGATGTACGTCTACAATTTCGACCACTAAAAAAGCTCCATCGGAATTCGCAGCAGGAGATGGCTACGCCTGTGTTAAATCACAAAACGGTGAAGATATTTGTGTAAGAGGTGCAGGAATCCTCGCACAGCCTGCAATGAATAGTGGCAGCATATGCAGTGGCGGAAAGTGTATATGCCTTGAGTCATGCCAGACAACACAAAGAGCAGTTAGTGCAGATGCGGCATCTGGTGCAAAGACAGATATGAAGAAATTTATGAGTGAGATTAAGCAGTGCGTTACCAGAGTTCCTCTCACGAATGACACAGAAGATAAGGTTTATAATTGGACAGACTTAAAGCAAGGGAAGTTTCCAAGCGAACTTAAAGCGCCACCATCTGATTTTACTGATAAGAATCCTAAGCTCGGATTACCGAAATGTGCAAATCCTGTTCCAAATCAGTGTTTAGATCCTGCAATTTGTTTCGACTCTATCGCAAATGAAAATCAACAGTGCGATTTTACAGGCGAGCGAACCCCATGCAAAACAAGTTTGCAAAGAGATAATGGTTATGACCACGATTTTGTAGCTGACTTCCTATATCACTACACAAACTTCTGTAAAGTTGGCGCTTTGAAAAGCGATCCAGCGATGTGCAGGGCTATGACAAATACTCCTACTATAGAGTGGTTATTCAAGCCAGAGATTGCAAATAAACTAAAAGATGCCGACATGAAGGAAATGCAGGGCGTAAGCGGCATGATATTCTATAAACTTACCAAAACGGAATATGCTGCTGAAGAATCTTCTTGGCAGAATCCAACGATAGATGAGCTAAAGCAGAAGATGGTGTTGTTTAAGGATATTGTTGCTAAACAGGATGTAACTAAAAATCCTTCAGCAATTTTGCCAGCTCCGTCAATCGCAATAATTATCAGCGATAGATATTATAGAGGCCAAAGCGCAATAGTTTATGATTATCACCAAGATAGAAACTGCGTTGATTTGATTAGCTCTAACTGGCTTGAAAACTCTTCTTGTGCAGCTAAAACACAGCAATTTGATGCTCATAACTGCTATCAGGCAATTCCTACATTCAAAAAAGGCTGTATAGAATATTGTGTTCCGCTATCAAGAATTAGCTTTATGTTCAACCCCGAGGCTCCGTAAGGATATTCGAGGCTACATATTATCTCTCACATTGCTTATGGGGCTACTCTATTCTTCTTTTCCACCTCTTCTGAACAAATTTCTGAATCTAGAAAGAACACTAGCTCTTTTAGGATCAAGGTCATTACCTTCATGAGGCTCTAGGCGTTTCTCGGCATTTCTTAGTCGCACTTCTGTTTGATGATTTGTGCCTAACGCCTCTTCAATTTTCAGTTGCTGTTTTCTTTCTTCTCGCTCAATTTCTTGCTGGATATATAATTCTATAGCTTTTTCAATTTCGGCTGGCAGGGAGATAAAGTGTCTAAATTCTTCGGGAATTTTGACTCCTCTGCGCCCTCTCTTTTTATCCTTTTCGTTCAAGTGCAGCTCGGGAAATATATCACTCATTTTTATAGGCGATAAAATATCTGGCGAACTGGAAAGAATTTTAAAGATTGTAGTATTTGTCGCATGGCTGGATTGTGAGCCGTTAAGATCAGTTATAAACAAAAATTCATATTCCTCTGTCGGCGGAGGAAAAGTAAAGTGATGTTTAATTCCTAGATCTAGTATTGTTCCAAGATAAATGCTTGGAATATATTTAATACCTACTTGCCCATTAAAGAATTTATCACTTATAAAGACACCAGAAGTTTCGGTAGTAGTGATATCAATTTTACCACCACATACTATAACATAGATTGTAGATTTTCCATCTTGTAATTCTTCGATATGCAAGGTTGGTGAATTTGGGTGATAACTACCTTTCTGATTAGGGGCTTGTATTTGTTCTAATAACGATAGTTTGCTATAGCCTAGTATATCAGGTAATTCATTCTTAACTTTCTCAATAACTAAGTTACGTAATTTTTTAGGGAGACTATCAAACTTTCTTTCATCGATTTGATATGCTGGATTTTCAGCAACATCTTGCATTCTTGCAAGTAATGCATTTCTCTCACTTGCTATAGATCTCAGGAAAGTTGTAGTTTCGTTACTATATATTTGAATATCAGATTTAAGTTGTTCTGGCGATTCATTTTTCTGGATTCTTTCGGCGGTGTTCGCATCTTTATCAGTGACTTCATCCCTCTTTTGTATCAGTTCTTTGAGTAGTTTATCAATTTCCGAGATGTAAGATCCATATTCCTCACCTGCAATTCGTTTAAGAGCGCATAATCTAAATTGGTTTGTAAGTGGATCTGATATAACCCTTCGAGCGTTTGCCTCACCACCAAAGTTATTAGCATATTGTGAAGCAATTAATTCTGCTCTTGCAATTACATCTTCCTCTTTTGCAGATTCTGGAAGTAGTAATTCCGCTAATTCTTCTGGTATGTATCCTATTGAAACTTCAGCATCATCTTCAATACTAAGAGTGTTTTTAGGTTTTATAGCAAGTAGATCTTCAAGGCTAGAGCCTTCTTGAGTAGAGAGCCCCGTTTGGATATTTTCTGTTGCGGCTTTATAAGCTCTCACATGGATGTTATTAATACGAGTTATTGCCTTTTGAAGAAGTCCTTCAGCAGATTTGTTTGCATAGTTATATGACGACTCAGCGCAATCTCTTTGTCTTTCGAGATATTCTATTTCAGAGTCAATTCTTTGAATCAATGGCTTGAAATATCTATCTTTTTCTGCAACTAACTCAGCTTGAATTTGTACGTTGGTTTTGATTGTAATACCAAGACCAAGTAAATCATCGTCACTGTCATTTCTTGCCATATAGTTAAATCCATAAGTATTATCGTTCCAAATAACTTAAGGTTTATAAGCTGGTTGTATTGCAGATTTATGACAAATGTTAAGTTTTCTTAGGCGCAATATATATCGGAGACGAAACGTCTGCCTTTGTCTCCGCGTTTTAGCTGAATTACTACGTTGACAACACTTTTAATATATTCATGAATCTGGTCGCGTTCTAGGCCAAGACCTGCCTGCATTACCATCAGAATAAGCTGCTCAAACGCAAGCATAGGGCTATCGGCGTGCAAGGTTGCAATTGAACCAGGGTGGCCTGTATTTATGGCTCTGAGAAAGCTGAAGGCTTCTTTGCCTCGTAACTCACCTAGAATAATTCTATCGGGTCGGAGCCTTAAGCAAGACTCGATGAGAGACTGAACATCAACATTCGCCCTTCCCTGTCCGCCGCGTGATGCAAGAAGATGAACTCTGTTTGGCAAGTGTTCAATATCCACTTCCCTTGCATCTTCAATGGTTATAACCCGCTCAGATTCTGGAATTACTTTTAGAGTTGCGTTTAAGAATGTTGTTTTACCTGTTGAAGTTCCACCACTTATTATGATGTTTTTCTTAGCAAGAACTGCTTGTTTGATGAATTCTTTTATTTCTCCCGCATCAAGCAAGGCGCGGAGCTTTTGACTGCTTTTATCTTCTTGCTGTTTTACTTGAGTTGTTTGAAATGCGCCAATTGCCTCATATTGATCGAGATCAAAGTTTAAGATTGTCTGCTTACGAATAGACATTGCAATAGTTCCAACCTCGCAGGCGGGTGGAAAAACAATCTGGATACGATAACCAGCAGGCAATGATGCAGATAGTAACGGCGTTTCTTCGCTTATTCTTTGTTCAGTAGATTGAGCAACTAGTCTTGCCAGTGCTTTTAAGTGCTCTAAATCAAACTCAGGAATGCTCTCTCTTATCATATCTCCGCGATATTCAACCCATGCTTCTGACGGGCGATTGATTGATATTTCGCTTACTCCTTCTCTTTCAAATAATTTCTTTAAAGGAGTTAGATATGTCTCAAGAGCGGTAAAGTTACTCATTATGCTTATCTTATAAAGTTGATTTGCTGGCCTATATTGTTTGGGAACATAAGATCTCGATTTACAAACACTTTAACAGGTGTTCCCTGATGAACTGTGATGGTTGGTCTTAGGTCGATAAATTCATCGACAATCCCTTTGGTAATTCCACCAACATTACCAATAACTTGTTGAGCGGCTTGTGCGGTTGCTGTTCCTGAGTTTTCAGTGCTGCCATCGCTATAGGTTCTGCGGCTGGTAGTTGCGCTATCTGTGATTTGGTCAATACCATAGGCAACGCCTAAAGTAATTGTGCTGGTAAGAACTGCGGTTGAAAATATCTCCATAAACTTGCTATCAACGATTCCTTCTAATCCAGATCTTCCTAGATTATCAACCCCTGGTGAGTTTACCATAACATCAACGCCGTCTGGCCTTATAACCCTTGTCCAAACTACCAGAACTCTTTTTTGCCCCCTGCGAACAAGCGTATTATATGTTCCAATTAGGCGTGAACCCTTATGAATCATCACTTTAGTTCCACTTTCCGCATATATGTTGCGGTTGACGATTGCTCTTAGCATGCCAGGTAAATCAGTATTTATTGCTGTTTCTAAGGTTGCATCAATGACCTTCCCCTGCGCAATAACTGCGTTTGTATTGCCAATTCTGCGAGCCTCTGCTTTTTCTGCTTCGGTGGTTGAAATGACATTTTGAGCAAACTCCATGTTAGGGTCTTCTGATGGTGGTTTTTGTTCGCTAGATCCGCCACCAGCAATTCTAGATACAATACCTTTGTTGCTATTCAAAATGACCATGTTTGATCTAATCTTGGCAAGTTTGGTTTCGTTGTAATTTCCGCTTGAGTCTGTGAATAGTGGTGAATCAGCCTCTTCACCTGGTAAGGGCGGTGGTGGAGGCGGAGGAGGCGCACTAACTGTAGGAGCGGGAGGAATCGGAGCAGGAGGCGGAGGCATTACAGGAGCAGGCGCAACAGTAGCAACTGCCTGTGATTTTTTCTCTGCTTGTTGTTTGTTGTTATCTGGTTCATCGCCGCCAAATATGAAATATAATACCGTGCCTATAACTCCAACAAATCCAGCTAGGAATATAAAGGTTCTGGCAGGGGTTGCTGAAACAGAAGGTTTTCCACTGCTAACAGGTTTTGGCTGCTCTAAGGGTTCTTCAGGAGGTTGCTGATATTGTTCTACCATCTGTTACCTAATATTATTTTTTGTTGGTTAGCTTGGATTCATTATAAACGCAAACTATCTGATTGTTATTTCTAAGTGAAAACTGAGTTGCCACCTGATCTATAACGATAAAATCCCCCTGAAATCTTGTTTGCACCGCAATCTCTTTGCCATCTTTATCTACCACTGCAAACTCTGGAACAATTTTGTTTCCATCTCTAAACTGCATATATGTGTTTTGTCCGTCATCAAATACTTTGACAGGTGCAAAAACATCTGGACCAGTCAGAGTATAGTTGAAATTAAATGCACCACTAGCACTTTGACCTTGTTGAACATTAACGCTTGGTGGGGGAGGAGATAGTTTGTCAAGTGAGGGGATTTCCTTTGCTTTTTTAGGTTCCGCTAATTGTTTTGTTGCTGAATCTGGCTGTGGCTTTGCAAAACTTTTCGATTGAATTTTGAGTAGTTTAAGTTCGCTGTCATCAACTGGCGGTTTTGATACAGGAACTTCCATTTCCTGCGTGCCACTTCGCCCTGCAAAAGATGGAGGGGGTGGAGGAATCATACCAAATTCAGAAGCATCATTAGGCAGTCTAGCAGGAATAAATTGCTCAGAGGATGATTCGGGCATTCTTTGTTTTGGAGCTTGTGCGATAACTGGTGCAGCCATTTGAGCCTTTGGCTTGTTATCATCTAGCTCAGGATAAAAGAAACGAATAACATAAGAGAGATTTTTATCGCCTGTTGGCTTAGCAACCAAATCAAACTGATAAACCCGTTTATTGGTTATAACGGTCATGTTAGTGCGGATTGTTTCTTCTAAGGCTTTGATGAATAAATGCCTTCCCGCTGGGATTATTTGCCAAGCAGATTGATCACCTACTGAAATGGTTTGTATTTGTTCTTCTTTTGAGAACTCTATATTTGACTGAAAACCGTAATTGGTGGTGATGACATAGACTTCATTTTCGTTATAAACCAGTGTTCTAATTCTGCTATCTGTTGATATTGGATCGAAATCTCTGCCTGCCTGTGCGAGTGAATCTTTTGCTAAACTCATAGATAAAAAGAGAGCAGAAAACAAAATAGCCAGTGTTTTTTTGTTAATAAACATTATTAATCTCACCTTACCTTCCCATGAATTCTTCGTCTAAGCGATAGTTATTAACCTGAAAACCTAGAGGATTTAAATATCGGTCTCTTAATGTAAGCTCTAGTTTTATAAAATCAAATGATAATAGAACTATATAGTTTTTCGTAACTCTTTGTCCTCTATTTTCATCTACGGCTGTTATTCTAACTTGAGCTGTATTTTCATCTAGGAATGTTATGGCCTTGAAGTCTGCAAAACGTTTATATTCTGAGCCATATTGACTCACTAAACTTTCTTTATTGTTTGGGTCATAAATTCGTCGGTATTGTCCAAAAATTTGAGGCGTTGACATTACCCTAACCATATCAAAATTATAAGCAAATGACGCAGCGTCATATGTTTCTCTTGCTCTAATATAGCTTGTAACGAAATGCTGTTTGAGGGCTTCGTTAGCTGTCATCTCTTTTGCTTTTAGAGGATTAACAACTTGTGTCATTCCCGTTTTTTCATCAACTTGAATAAGAAATGGCTGAACAGATTTAAGTGGGGTAAGCCTTGCAACAGAAATTGTCGAAAGCAACACAACAACCAGTGCAACAAGCGTTACCAGTGCCAGAATATTACGTTGCACAAGCACTCTTTGGTATCTATCTTGATACCAATTTCTTTTAGGCTCTTGTTTTGAAGAACCTGCTTTTGCCTGATCAATAAAGTTTTTAAGTTGTGACATTGATATGTAAGCAATCTATTAGAAATTCTGAATATCTTGAATATCTATCCAAATTATTAAATAAACGTCAAAACAATACGTATACAGAAAAATAAAATAATTTCATGCAAAATAGTATAGCATTATACATTCATTGGCCATTTTGTTTATCGAAGTGTCCTTACTGCGACTTTAACAGTCATGTTAGAGAGAGTATAGAGCCTTTAGATTGGCATAAGGCCATGTTGATAGAGCTTGAAAGAGAGCTTGCGGATGTCTCTTCCCGAGAAATTTCCAGCATTTTTTTCGGGGGTGGAACACCATCGTTGATGGATGCTAAGCTGGTTGAAAAACTTATAGAAAAAGCAGAAAAACTGAACGGCTTCAGCGACAATATAGAAATAACGTTAGAGGCCAATCCAACCTCGGCGGAATATAATAAGTTTATTGATTTTAAAAGTGCAGGGGTGAATCGCGTTTCAATGGGAATTCAGTCACTTAACCCTGAATCATTAAAGTTTTTGGGCAGAAAGCACAGCGCAGAAGATGCTATTAAGGCCTTTGGCTATGCAAAGAAGATATTCGATCGTTACTCTTTCGATATGATATATGCGCTTCCAAATCAAACACTTAAGGATTGGGAGTTGGAACTAAAACAAGCACTGGAAGTTGCAGATAACGCAGGGCACATGTCTCTTTATCAGCTAACCATCGAGGAAAACACCAATTTTTATCAGCTTCATAAAGCGGGAAGGTTGATTCTCCCAGAGGATGAGATAGCAGAAGATATGTATATGCAAACATTGGAAATAATGTCTTCTAAGGGGTTGGAAATGTATGAAATATCAAATTTTGCGAAACAAGGCGAAGAATCAAGGCACAATCTAACCTATTGGCAATATGGAGATTATGTAGGCGTAGGTGCTGGCGCGCACGGTAGATTTAAAAATAAAGCTAATGGCAGAAAAGTTGCAACCAGAGCTTTTCGCCTTCCAGAAAAATGGCTCTCAGAAGCTCTCAGCAATGGCTCTGCAAGAGAAGTATTTGATGAAATATCCCCAGAAGATTCGTTTATTGAGGGTTTATTGATGGGGCTTCGCCTAAGTGAGGGAATAAAAATTAGTAAACTTGAGCATGAATCTGGCGCAAAGTTTGTGGATAATATAAACATGCAAAACTTATATTCACTTATTGAAGAGGGCTTCTTGAGCTATAAGGAAAATGATTATCTTAAAGCAACTCCAAATGGTTTTTTAATACTGAACGAAATAATCAGGAAGATAATTGCTTAGATAAATTGCAAAAGTCTTGGATGGAGAGGTTCTCGGCTCGTTTTGTTTCGGCGATTCCTAGAGAATTTAGAATTTCCGCTGGATTTTCAAATGCCCCCTTAAGGCTTGCGCGAAGCATCTTCCTTCTTTGTCCAAATGCGGCTTGAAGAACTGCTTTGAGGCTCGAATAATCCATTTCGTAAAGCGGTTTTGGATAAGGCTCAAGCCTAATTACAGAAGATACGACTTTAGGCGGTGGATAAAATGCCGAAGGCGGAACGTCAAAACATTTTTCAACCCTGCAAAGAACCTGAGAAATAACAGATAATTTACCAAATGACCCTCTATCTGGCTCTGAGACAATTCGTTCGGCAACCTCTTTTTGAAACATAAGTGTAAGACTTGAAAATAAATTAGGGTTTTTCTCTATTAAATCGAGCCATTTAACTAGTAACACTGTAGATATATTGTAAGGCAAATTAGCGATAATTTGTATTTTAGAACTTATTGATTCGTAATCGAAACAAAGCGCATCGGCATTATATACTTCTAAAGTAGGATAGTAAGTTTTTAGATCTTCAAGAAGGGGGAGTATGACTTTATCCATCTCAATTGCTATGAATCTTTTAGGGTTAGATTCAAGAATTGCCCTAGAAAGCCCTCCTGGACCTGGTCCAATTTCAATTACGGTTGCATTTGCATCTATCTGCGCGTGTTTTACAATTTTTCTGGTTAGATTTAGGTCATACAAGAAATTTTGGCCAAATCTTTTTGTGGCTCGTATATTATGTTTTTCAACAAATTCACTAACTGATGGAACTGTAATCATTTATACCTTATAGTCTCATCTTGATATTTTGTCATCTTTTGTAAAGTTTATTGAATATTAGTGCCCGAATGCATATATACCTTCCGATAGCTGAAATGCCTGTAAACATCCTAGCAATTCTTGCTTTGGGCGCTATAGCGGGTGTGTTTGCGGGTATGTTCGGTGTTGGAGGCGGATTTCTTCTGACTCCATTCCTTATATTTTTTGGTATTCCACATGATGTAGCTGTTTCTAGCTCTGCAAATCAGATAATTGCTTCATCTGTATCAGGATTTTCCGCACATTGGCGCAAACGAAACGTTGATGTAAAAATGGGGCTATATCTTCTTGCAGGCGGAATGGTTGGCTCAACATCTGGGGTTAGTTTGTTTAGTAGCCTGAAAGCATCTGGGCAGATTGATGTTTTTATTACAGTATGTTATATCATATTCTTGGGTGTTATCGGCGCAGTGATGGCGATTGAAAGTGGTAGGGCAATGCTCAGAAAACGGGCGGGAGAAGAATATATCCCCAAAAAGAAGGGGCATAATTCTCTTCAAAAATTACCTTTTAAAACCAGATTTCCAGATTCAAAATTATACATAAGTGCTTTGCTTCCAATAACTCTGGGGTTCGCGGTCGGAGTTTTGGTCTCTGTAATGGGCATTGGCGGCGGCTTCATAATGATTCCCGCAATGATATATATTCTAGGTATGCCAACATCAGTCGTGATTGGAACTTCGCTATTTCAGATTATATTTATCACCAGCAATGTGACCATGTTAATGGCTTATAAAACTCAAACGGTAGATATAGTTCTTGCATTGATTTTAATAGCAGGTTCTGTTTTTGGCGCGCAGATAGGAACAAAACTTGGAATGAAAATACCATCTGAAAAGCTAAGAGCAATGCTTGCCATGATGGTTTTATCGGTTTGCCTAAAACTTGCGTATGGTTTGTTTGTGACCCCTCCTGATATCTATACCATAACTGAGATGGGCATTAAATAATGCGTTACTTGCTTGTTTTTCTTATCTTATTATGCACAGTTAATATGTTGGCAAGGCCTGCAAACGCAGAACAACTTATAGCTGATATATCTCGTCATGAAATTGAGATAGACTCTTCTTTCAGGGGAATGGATATTTTGCTATTTGGGGCAGCAACCCCTACAGGAGACATATTTGTAGCCGTAAGGGGTGAAGATAAAAGCTATGTTATTAGAAAGAAAGAACGCATTGGCGGTGTATGGATTAATACAAAATCGCATCAGTTTAATTCAATACCCGCATTTTATGTCAATGCGTCTAGCAGGAGTACAACTTCGCTAAATATCACAGAAAGAAGCTCAATTCTCACAACTCTTAATTTGGGGTTAGATAATATAATCAAAATAGAAAACAGCAATCTGCAACAAATTGATTTTAAAGATGCTTTTGTTAATAAAAAGACCGAGAAAAAACTTTATCAAGATGAGATGCAAAAAATTTCTTTTATGGGAGAAACACTTTTTAGAACGGTGTTGAAATTTCCAGAGAATACTCCGAGAGGTGTTTATTCAATAGATATATATTTGGTGGAAGGTGGAGTTTTGAAATCCTTTCAAACTATTCCATTGGTGGTGAGGAAAAAAGGATTCGATGCTTTCGTTTTTGATTTCTCAAGGGGTTATCCTTTTATTTATGGGCTATTTGCTATACTAATAGCAGTCTTTGCTGGTTGGTTCGCAGGCGAAATGGTAAGAAAAGTATAGGTTATAGTATAGCATGAAGCGTTCTGAGAAAATTAAGATTGCGATAGCATCTACGGCAAGGGCGGTGAGTGGAAAGCAAAAACTCGGCGTTACCTATGCAGGCAATAATCCAAATGCGACCATAACCAATAACGGTGATTTGAGATTTACAAACGTTACTGACGATATTTCAGCAAAAGAAATGGCAAGACTTCGTGGCGAGGCTGACTCGGCCGCTCTTTTTCTGAAACATCACAATCAATCTCTGCATTACAAACTGCAACCTAAAGAAGATAAGGCAAAGGCTATCTTCGATGCATTAGAGCAAGCTAGAATTGAATCTTTGGGCGCAAAGAACTTTCGTGGAATTTCTGAGAATATTGCTTCAAAAATCTATGAAAATATGCAAGAAAACGGCTATGAGCGCATATCTGAAAGAGCAGATCCGCCCGTTGCAGATCTTATAGCCTTGCTTCTTAGGCAGAAGGTTGCAGGCATCAATCCGCCCGAATTTATGAATCGTTTGCTTACTGTTTGGGGTGCTTGGATAGAATCTCAGGTAGGAAAAGACCTAGACGAGCTTTCAAATTCGGTTGATTCGCAGCAGAAGTTTTCAAAACTTTCGTTAAAACTGATTAAAAATCTATATGAAAGAGACTCCAGTGAATCTAGCGATAAACAAAATGATGAAGATTCTTCTGAAGATGAAGCGACGGGCAAGAAAAATAGCGATTCAAACTCAGATGACTCTAATAGTGACGAATCTGATTCTATGGGAATTGATCTAAGCGACCATCTGGGCGATAAAATTGCTTCAAAGTCAGATGCTAGCAAGAGCGGAAATACAAAAAAATCAAGTGATATTTCAGATGTTGACGGCGCAGAAGATGATGCGCGTTCAGAAGATGACTCTAACCCTCCGCGTTTGCCAAATTTCGTCGAAACATCAGGTTTCGATAGTAGCAATTATAAAGTCTATACAAGAGAATTTGATGAAATTGTTAAGGCATCTTCTTTGGCATCACAAGATGAGCTTACAAGACTAAGATCGCAATTAGATGACAGACTTCAGGGAATGCAGGCTGTAATATCTAGGCTCGCAAATCGCTTGCAGAGAAAGCTAATGGCTAAGCAAAAAAGATCTTGGCAGTTTGAGCAAGAAGAAGGCTTGCTTGATTCTGCAAAACTTCCACGAATTATCACTGATCCGTCATATCATTATCTTTACAAACATGAGAAAGATTCTGATTTTAAAGATACAGTTGTTAGCATACTCCTTGATAATTCTGGCTCTATGCGTGGAAGGCCGATAATGATGGCAGCTTTGACGGGTGACATTCTCTCAAAAACGCTGGAGCGTGTAGGTGTAAAAGTCGAGGTTCTAGGGTTTACAACGCGAGAATGGAAGGGTGGTAAATCAAGACAGAAGTGGACTCAAAATGGCTCTAATCCAAATGTTGGCAGGCTAAATGACTTGCGTCACATAATATATAAATCGGCTGACTCAACATGGAGATCTTCACGAAAGAACATGGCATTAATGCTCAAAGATGGAATATTGAAAGAAAATATTGATGGCGAAGCAATACTTTGGGCATACTCCCGATTAAAACAACGCAAAGAGCAGCGCAAAATATTAATAGTCGTCTCAGATGGCGCACCAGTTGATGACAGCACTTTATCAGTGAATACAGGCAACTTTCTTGACCTTCATTTGCGCGAAGTTATTGCTCAAGTTGAGGGTGACGGGATTGTCGAAATGGTTGCTATCGGCATTGGCCACGACGTTACAAGATATTACAAAAAAGCCGTCACCATTTCAGATGTAGAGCAACTCGGCAAAGTTATGATGGATGAGTTAGGCCAATTATTCAACGCAGTGTAAAAGAAATATTAACTATAACGAGTTAGTATCGCATAAGGTTATAACTAATTCGAGTATTACAAAATGTCTAAAAATATCTATATTGATCTAATATTGTTAATTGAGCGATTACATCGCAGATTCCTTGATGTTATAAAAGCAGAGCTGGATAGACTGAAAATCGAAGATATAAACAACGTTCAGACCCTGATTTTATATAATATCAATAGCGAGCAAATAACTATTGGCGAGCTTACGGTTAGAGGATATTATTTAGGTTCAAACGTATCTTATAACGTTAAGAAGCTAGTCGAAAGTGGTTATCTTCTGCAAGAAAAATCCCCGCATGATAAGCGTTCTACTAGAGTTAAGTTGTCTCAAAAAGGGCTTAACATATGCGAAAGAATAGATAACCTATATCAAAAGCATGTCGAAGCGCTAGATAAAGGCATTATAAAGATTGACGAAATGTCAAAACTAAACACCGATTTAAAGTCACTAGAAAGATTCTGGACAGATTACATTAACTCAGTATTTAAGTTGTAAATCCATAATTTATGTATATCATGAATGAATGCAAATTAAGTATATTAAGTTCAAGAAGTTAGGCGTAATTGCCGCTGTCTTGCTTATCTTCTTTGAAGTTGCCGCAGAAGCTAGGGCAACAGACAAAGTGGTAACTATTGGTACGGCTGGAACAACAGGTGTTTACTACCCTACAGGTGGCGCACTTTGTAGGCTTTTGCAAAGAGGCCGCAAAGAACATGGCATAAACTGCACTGTAGAGCCAACGAGTGGTTCGATATATAATCTAAATGCAATTAAAGATGGCAGTTTAAGTCTTGGAATTGCTCAGTCAGATTGGGTTTATCACTCCTATAATGGAGTTGGAGTATTTAGTGGTGCGGGCAAAAATTCAAAATTAAGAACCGTTTTCACTCTCCATAACGAACCATTTACCATTCTTGTTAAGGGCAAAAGTAATGTAGATAGCTTCAAAGATTTGCAGGGCAAGAGGTTTAGCATTGGTGGTGAAGGATCTGGTAATAGAGCAACGATAGGTAAGTTATTAAGCCAGATGAATCTAGGGAACAGATTCTTTGGCCAAAGTCTCACTATAAGAAATTCAGAACAGGGTAAAGCTCTATGCGAAGGGCGTGTTGACGGCATTTTATTCATGGTTGGTCATCCTAACGGAATGGTTCAGGAGGTTACTTCATCTTGTGCTGCCAGAATTATTAATATTGAAGAGCGTTACATTGCTGGCATGATAGAAAACCATCCGTATTATAGCCGCGTTGTTATTCCAGGGGGGATGTATACGGGAAATCCTGATGACATAACAACCTTTGCGGTTAAGGCTATGCTTGTTGCTTCAGAAGATGTAGATGATGAGGTTATATATCATCTAGTTAAATCAGTTTTTGATAACTTAGAGAATTTCAAAACGCTCCATCCTGTTTTTTCAACACTAGATCCTGCTAAAATGGCTACGGATGGTGTTATAGCTCCACTACACAATGGTGCTGCGAAATATTATAGAGAACGTGGCTGGATACAGTAATTTGAGCTAACTATTGTTACTCACTACGTGTTATGGTTTCAACGGCTAGTGCGTGTAGTTCGCCGCCAACTTTGCCCTTGAATGCTTCAAAAACCATCTTATGTTGAGCTACTCGGCTTTTACCTGCAAATGCGCTAGAGGCAACCTTTACCTTATAATGATCGTTATCACCAGCCAGATCTATAATTGTAATCTCTGCATCTGGTATTGCCTCTAAGATGTAGCTTCTAATTTCTGACTCAAGCATTGGCATGTGTTTAGGCTCTATTATCTTTGTGACATTAATAGAAGCATAGCATCTTTGTTGCTCAGTTCAATAGCTAGATCTAGTGCGGTTCGACCATATTTATCGCGGAGCTTCGTATTCGCACCAGCAAGTATGAGCCGTTCTATTGTGGCAACTTGATTGTTGTAAACTGCAAGCATGAGCGGGGTGTAGGAGCTTGCATCTCTGGCATTTACATTCGCTTTCTTTTGCATAAGTGCATTGATTGCCTCTAAAGAGCCTGTTGCCGCCGCATAGTGTAACGGTGTTTTTAGAGATGTATCTGTGGAATCAATCTTTGCTCCTGCCTCTGCCAGTGCCAATATCATATCCTGCAAGTTATATATTGCGGCGTAATGAATGGGGCTTAGACCTTTATCATCTTTAAGATTAACCTCTGCTTTTTGCGCGATGAGATAGCGGGCTGACTTCTGATTGCCAACGCTTGCGGCTCTGATAAGAGGCGTTTCGCCCGTCTCACTTTTAACATTAACGGGAAGACCCGCATTCAAAAATGCCGACATAGCGTTTATGTCTCCACCCTCTGCCGCTTTGAGGAACAAATTTATATAGTCTTCACGAAAAACTGCTTTTGGTAAATGCTTATTAGTTTTGTCGTATTCCTTTTTATAAACCCTTGCATCTGGCCTTACGCGCTCTGATTGCTTATTGGTTTCTGGCTCGGACTGGATATTGTCTTTCGCTTCGGCAGATTCTTTTTTCTTAGATTTATTTGTTGATTGTTTAGAGCTTTTAACATCTTCTTGCTTTAGTTCTTTTTCCGATTCTTTCGCAAGTTTTTCAGTAGGTGACGCTACTGGCTTCTCATCTGGCTCTGGAGTTTTTACTTCTTCCGCCTTTTTTTCCTCTTTTTTAGTTTCCGCTATCACATCGCTAGGAAGCGGTGGAAGTCCTACAGGATCAGCAAGTGGCTTTGGTGCTTCAGGTATAACAGGTGGCAAATCAGCAGATGGAATTGCTGGAAGTTCAAGATCAGTTGCAACGGGCTTAATTGGGTTTGCTGGTGCACTGCTTTCTCTTGGCAGAGGTGGCAAAGCTGGCGGCTCAGCTGGCTGAATTTGTTGTTGCTGAGGCTTAATCAAACCCGGTATCGGTGGTAACGCGGGTAAAGATTCTCCATTTGCAGCTTGCGGAATTTTTGGCAAATCCTGTGCAATGGCGTTTTGAAATATGGCTATAAAAAACAATATTAGAATAAATCTCATATTTGAATTATTGCCAAATATAGTGAATAAATAGTGAACAACAGTGCCTAATAAGAGACTGATTCTTTTCCGCGCGATATAGCAACAACACCAGTTCTTGCAACTTCCGCGAGGCCGAGTGAGCGCATAAGATCAATAAATGCATCAATTTTTTCTGGTTTGCCCGTCATTTCAAAGACAAACGATTCTGTTGTAGCATCAACAACTCTTGCTCTAAAAATATCTGCAATTCTTAGTGCTTCAACGCGATTTTCGCCAATTCCTCTGACTTTAATAAGGGCAATTTCCCTTTCAACAAAAGGCCCTTCAACAGTTAAATCCACAACCGTGTGAACAGGAACCAGCTTATCAAGAAGATTCTTGATCTGCTCAATTACCATGTCAGAGCCTGAAGTTGCAATGGTTATGCGCGAAATGTTTTTTTCACTGTCAACTAAAGAAACGGTTAATGATTCAATGTTATAACCCCTTCCAGAAAAAAGGCCAATTACTCTTGAAAGTGCACCAAATTCATTTTCAACTAATACAGATATAACGTGTCTTCGGATTATTGCGGGAGGTCTCATAGAAATTTCTTAATAATTAAATTCATGGCTTTTATAGCAATTGCGGTTAAAAGCGTCTAGTTTATTTTGACATTGTCAGCTTACATCGCTAAAAGAGTTTTTATCTGGGGCCATAGCTCAGCTGGGAGAGCGCTTGCATGGCATGCAAGAGGTCGTCGGTTCGATCCCGATTGGCTCCACCATTATATAAAACTTTTATTCGCACACACTTATAACAAGTAACTGTAAAACAATTGCTTATTTGCAGGTTGGTTTTTCTCTATAGTGTATTATCTTAGTTCTATTCAATTATAATTGAGTAGTGAGTATGGCTATTGATACATAGTTATAAAATGTTTATAATGTGTCAATTAATGTTTGACTCAAGGAGTTTGTATGACCGAGATAGCGGAAGCTGTGTTTGAAAAGATTCGTAGTGATATAACTAATAATGACGTTGTGCTTTACATGAAGGGCACGGCAAGATTCCCACAATGCGGCTTTTCATCTGCGGTTGCGGGTGTTTTACAAAAGTTGGGCGTTGAGTTTAAAGACATTAATGTTTTAGAAAGCCAAGAAATTCGTGATGGTATCAAAAAATTCACCGATTGGCCGACAATTCCTCAGTTGTATGTTAAGGGAGAGTTCATTGGTGGCTGCGATATAGTTCGTGAGATGTTTGAAACTGGTGAACTTGAGCAATTAATGCGTGAGCAAAACATTATTAAATAATAGTTATTACGTGCGCGAAACAATACAGAGAAAAGCAATATTACAGGTTATAGACTCCTCAGAACATCCGCTTTGTGTCGAAGAGATTTTAGCCAAAGGCGAGTGTATTGTTCCATCTCTGGGAATTGCAACTGTCTACCGCGAAATAAAACGGCTTGTAAGCGAGGGAAAGATAACCTCTGTCTCTATTGCTGGGCGTCCAGACCTTTATGAGAGAATTGGTAAGCATCATCATCATCATTTCAAATGTGATAGCTGCAACAAAGTTTATGATGTGGATGGCTGCTTGGACGGTGTGGAGCGTCTTGTGCCGAAAGGTTTTGCAATGTCTTCGCATGAGATTACATTGCATGGCAAATGTGCGTATTGTTAGAAATATAAAATTATAATTAAATATCAAGTGGCATATCTAAGTAATAAATCAGTAAACTATTTAAACATTCATGGCGCACTTCTTGGACTTCTAGAACAGGCTTTTGGGCTGTTTGCGCCCATATATCTTTATGTTAAGGGCTTTAGCTTAATTGAGGTATTCTTGCTTCTTGCGCTGTTTAATGCTGCAAGAATTCCGCTAAGATTATTATCATTTCCAGTAGTTGGAAGATTTGGCTTAAAGTTCGCTTTAATGTTTGGAACGGCTGGATTCGCCTTTACCTTTCCCATTCTCACTATGGTAAAAGGCTATGATTTATGGTTGCTTTTATACGTGATTTTGTTTGGAACTTTTAGTGCGATGTATTGGCATTGTTTTCATACGTTTTATACATTGGCAGGAGACCTTGAAAATAGAGGAAAGCAAATATCAGTTGCAATGGGTATGACAGCCGCCGTTTCAGCGATTAGCCCGCTCTTGAGTGCATTTTTTATTACAGATAAGGGATATGAAACCTTCTTTCTTCTACCAATTCCATTGCTTTGTGTAATGCTTTTCTTGTTATCAAAGATTGATGATATACCTGTCAAGCATTCCGCTTGGAGTGAAGGCAAGAAGTTGATATTCAATCTAGGCGCCAGAATACACGTTGCAGAAGCAACAGCAGTATTTTCTATGAACATTGGGTGGATATTGCTGATATATCTATATTTTGATGAAGTTATATCACTTGGGGGAGTTGTCACTATAGGCATTATCTTCCAGATTATTTATCAATTATGGATTGGTAAAATGGTTGATAATGATAAAGGACATTTAGTCTCTGATATAGCAGGTGCGTTAAGGATTTTGCAAGTTATTGTTAAATCGTTCATTCCAATTTCACCATCTGGAATAATAACAGGTGAAATCTCGCAAAGTATAGCGAGCGTTCATCACAATATATCCCAACCAACCGCGATGTATAATGCAGGTAAAAACACCTCTCATACTTTTTGGTATTGGTTGTTTGCAGAAACAGCATTTGATATTGGAACCATAATTGGCTGTAGCGCAATTGCACTTCTTCTATATCTAGGAACACCACTGCAATATACAATCTTAGTTGCTATCCCAGGTGTGTTATATGTTTGGTATTTAACCAGAACTTATTATAAAGGCTAGTATAGTATTTCTATTTTTTCTGATAGCGGCGCATTTCATCGGTCTTTCCGTGCTCACTTGTTATTTATAAGCTCCGCGCGCCTCGCCTCGAAACACTTGCTCTCAGATAAAACTAGAAACACTATAAATATCGGCTTCTTGCTGATGATTTCGTGCAAGTAAGATATAAAAAGCAGGAACAACAAATAGGGTTAGAAACGTTCCAAGAGTCATTCCGCCAACTATAACCCAGCCTATTTGCTCTCTGGTTTCTGCACCTGCACCAGATGCAAGAGCAAGAGGAATTGCCCCCAAAACCATTGCCAGAGTGGTCATCAAAATGGGGCGGAATCTAATAGACGAAGATTCAATAGCTGCTTCAATTATGCTTCTTCCTTGTTGTTGAAGTTGGTTTGCAAATTCCACTATCATGATTCCATGTTTTGTAATCAATCCAACCAGAGTAACAAGTCCTATTTGGCTGTAAACATTAAGTGAGCCACCAGTTAGTTTAAGTGCAATCAATGCGCCAGCCATAGCAAGCGGAACGGAAAACATAATTATAAGTGGATCGATATAGCTCTCAAACTGTGCTGCCAAAACTAGATATATAAATCCTAAGGCCAGCATAAAGGTGATAAAAAGACTTGCGGATGACATCTTAAATTCTCTTGAAACGCCACCATAATCTATTTGAATTTCATTTGAGGCTTCTCTTGCAGCATCTTCTAAAATGGTTAGTGCTTCACCCAAGCTATGGCCTGCGCCTATATTTGCACTTAGGGTTACGGCTCTTAACTTGTTGAAGTGATTAAGTTCTCGAGGTGCAACGGTTTCTTCCATATCCAACAGATTTCTAAGTTGAACCATCTTGCCATTTGTTGCTCTTACAAAAATACCGCTTAGTTGTGATGGAGTCATCCGCTCTGCATCTTCAACCTGAAGCATAACCTCATATTGCTCACCATCGAGCTTGAAACGTGTAACCTTCTTGCTACCAAGCATTGTCTCTAAAGTTCGACCAACTTCGCTGACTTCAACGCCCGCTTGAGCAAGTTTTTCACGGTTAACTTTTAGCCTTATTTCTGGTTTATTAAGTTTTAGGTCGCTATCCATATTAATAATTGCTGGATTGCCCTGAACTTTGGCCTGAATGCTTTCCACTATTTTTTGTAGTTCGGCGTAACTTCCTGATGATTGGATGATAAAATCCACTGGTCTGGAAGTTGCTCTTTGTCCCAATGATGGAGGGGTTACAGGAAATGCCAAAGAACCTGTTACTCCTGCTCCCAGCTTGCCAGCAAGTTCTCGGCTGATTTCAACTGTAGAACGCTCTCTTTCCGACCAGTCTTTAAATCCTAATGGAGAAAAAGCCTGATTCACAACAGGAAAGCCAATAGCTGTAAAGTTCCATGCGGTTTCAGGAACTGATCTAAATATTTCCTCCATTTTCAGCGCAGATTCATTGGTGTAATCAATGGTTGCACCTTCTGGAGCTATTATTATTCCGTAAATTACCCCTCTATCTTCAACGGGTGATAGTTCTGATGGCAGGCTCTTTAACAAGGCAAACGATATTGCGGCTGTAATTAGTGCAATTCCAACAATTACATATTTAAAGCCAAGAGCTTTAGTGAGCAAAGCCTTATAAAGCATTGTAAGGCTATCAAGAAATTGTTTTGCGAAGGCTTTCCATCCTCTATCGTGCTCAGATTCTCTTTTTAGAATCCTTGAGCACATAACAGGCGTTAAAGTAAGAGCGGTAAAGCCTGAAACAAGAACGGCTCCTGCTAAGGTTAAAGCAAATTCGATAAATAACTTTCCCGTTCGGCCTTCTGTAAATGCAACTGGAGCAAACACGGCAGCAAGCGTTAAGGTCATAGCGATTACCGCAAATCCGATTTCTCTAATACCCTTTATTGCGGCTGCAATTGGTTTCATACCCTCTTCGATATGTCGATATATATTTTCAAGAACTACAATTGCATCATCCACCACCAAGCCTATTGCTAAAACCATCGCAAGTAAGGTTAAGGTATTAACCGTAAATCCCATTACATACATTAAACTGAAGGTCGCAATTAATGAAATTGGAATGGTAATTAGGGGAATAATGCTCGCCCTTACTGAGCGTAGAAAGAAGAAAATAACCAAGCTGACTAAAATCACCGCTTCAACTATTGTTCTATAAACCCCATTGATAGATTCTTGAATGAATACTGATGAGTCAAATGATACATTAATATCAATGCCTTCTGGTTTTATTAGCTCAATTTGAGGTATTGCCTTTCTAACCTCTCTAGAAACATCTAGGGGGTTAGCTGTAGATTGCTTAACAACACCGATGGCAACTGCACTTTTCTGATTATAACGTGCCATTTGCCTATCATCTTCGGCTCCTAATTCAACTCTAGCAACATCTCTTACCCTTACAAGATAGCCATTTGCTGCCTTTTTGATTATAATTGCGCCAAACTCTTCAGGAGTTTTCAGATCTGTTTCTGCAAGAACTGTGAACTCTCGGTTGATATTCTCAAGCCTTCCTGCGGGGATCTCAACGTTTTGACGCCTTACAGCAAACTCTATATCAGAAGCAGTGACACCTTGAGCGGCCATTCTTTCTCGATCTAACCATAAGCGCATGGCGTATCTGCGAGCAGCGAATATTCTAATATTGGCAACCCCTGTAAGGGTTTGCAGTCTATCTTGCACTATTCTATCTGCAAAGTCGCTTACTTCGAGTGCAGATTTTGTATCGCTTGAAATTGCTATCCACATGATTGGCTGAGCGTCGGCCTCAACTTTCGCAACTATTGGCTCATCAATTTCTTCTGGTAAAACGCCTCTTACCCTTCCAACCCTATCTCTCACATCGCTTGCTGCGGCATCTGGATCTCTATCTAACTTGAATTCAACGGTTATTTGGCTTCGTTCAGAACGTGATATGGAGCGGATGAAGTCAATTCCTTCAATTCCCGAAAGAGAGTCTTCTAAAGGTTTAGTTATTTGTGATTCCATTATCTCGGCACTTGCCCCTGGATAATTGGTATCAACGGTTACAACTGGAACATCTATATTGGGATACTCTCTTACCGAGAGCCTATCGTAGCAGACGATTCCGAGTAAAATCAGCAAAAGATTAACCACAGTCGCAAAGACAGGTCTTTTAATGCATATCTCAGATATTTTCATTATCGCCTATGGTTTTTTAGGTTCTTCTTCAATAACATTAACAGGGACGTTGTTACCACGAATTTTAATTTGGCCATCAGTTATAACAACATCGTCTGCTGCAACTCCTTCGATGATTTCGACGGCAGCTTCTTTGCGAAGCCCTGTTGTAACGGGTGATAAAACTGCTTTTTCCTCTATGACTTTATAGATAAAGTTTTTGCCACCCATAGGCACAATTGCTTGTTCTGGAACCACCAGCGCATCGTTTTTTTCTTTTAATATGAGTTCAATTTTTGCAAACATTCCAGGACGAAGTTTCATATCGGCGTTAGGTATTCTGGCTCTAACCTCAACGTTTCTCGCGATTGGATCAACTTTAGGATTGATTGCGTAAACCTCACCATAAAAAACTTCGCTTGGGAATGATTCAAAACGAAGCTCTATTTTCTGTCCAATTTTAATAGATGGAAAGTCACGCTCTGCAACCTGAAAATCAACTTTAAGAGATTCAATTTGTTCGATATTTACCGTTTCTTCTCCCACTGCGATGAAGTCGCCAATACTTTTTCTTCTTAGTCCAATTATTCCATTAAATGGAGCACGAATAATGGTTTTATCTAGCCTTGCTTTGGCAAGCTCTGCTTCTGCTTCAGAAGATTTTAGCTTGGCATAAGCATCATCATATGCCTGATTAGAAACATGGCCTGATTCTTTAAGAACTTTTGCACGATTATAAGAGACTTTTGCTAGTTCGCTCTCTGCCTTCTTTTGATTAAATTCTGCCCTGAAAGTTGAATCATCAATTACAAGGATTATATCACCTTTTTTAACCTGACTTCCTTCTAAAAAGCCGAATTTCTCTAATACCCCCGCAATCTCTGGGCGGATGACTACTGATTCTTCCGATACTAAGGTTCCTATTGTCTCAAGTTTATAACTAAGCTCACTTGTGGTTGCCTTAACTGCCTTAACAGGAACAGCCATAGACTTCATACCCTGAGGGGGTGTCGCTCCAGATGATTTTGATGCAAATTTTTCGTAAGCAAACCAACCTACCGCTAACGAAATTAGCAACAGAAATATATAGAGGTTTCTTTTAGCTTTTATAGCGATGGTTCATCATCCTCAAAATTTAGCATACCAATCGCGCGCATATAAATATCTAGCATTGTTTCTTCTTCTTCAACTTCAGCTCTTTCGCGCTTACGCAGAGATACAATTTTGCGGATTATTTTTGTGTCGAAACCTTGCCCCTTTGCCTCAGCATAAACTTCTTTCATATCCTCAGCCAGAGCCTTTTTCTGTTCTTCGATATACTCAATGCGTTCAATGAATTTTAATAAAACCTCGCCCGCAACACCGTTTACAAAGTTGGTTTTTGAGTTTGGCTTGCTTGAACTAATTGATATAACTTTATTTTCGGCAGTTTCTGAATTGGCTTCATGATTGCTGGACAAAACCTGAGACATGTTTAGACTCCCCTAGACATCTTTTATTGAATTCATGAAGATGTCATTTACCCTATAATTCGTCAAGCATAATGAATCATAAAAAGCGAATTGCCAAAGTACTGTTACCTAATGCCACTAAAGAGGCATATGACTATCTTATATCTTCCGATGATTTATCTGATTATAGGGTTGGCGACTTTGTTATAGTGCCACTAGGAAGGCGAACCAGTAAGGGAGTCATTATTGAAATAACAGACCATAGCTTAATAGATACACAGAAGCTAAAATGCATTGAGTCGATAGTTCCTCTGCCATCGCTTTCTGAAACGCTTCTGAAGTTCATACACTGGGTTGCACAGTATACTTCTAATTATCATGGAATGGTTTTAAAGATGGTAATGAGCGTGAAAGAGGCACTTGAAAAGCCAGAGCTTGGATCGATTACCGAACAAACTTTTCCACATTTAGCAGAATCTAGGGTTAATCTGTCTGAGCAACAACTTGCTGCATCGGTCAAAATGTGCCGCGCACTAGATGCTTTGGAAGAGGATTCGGCAAAGATTTTTCTGCTAGACGGGGTTACAGGTTCAGGAAAAACTGAAGTATATCTCGAAGTTGCAAAAAAGGCTTTGATGCAGGGAAAACAAGTTTTGATATTGCTGCCTGAAATTGCGCTTTCTGAGCAGCTTCTTATAAGGTTCGAGAATTATTTTGGAAGCAAGCCAATTGTCTGGAATTCTGGCCTAACGCCTGCAAGACGTCGTGAAAACTGGAAGGCGATTATATATGGGCAAGCTAGATTGATTGTTGGAGCGCGCTCGGCCTTATTCTTGCCATATCACAATCTTGGCTTGATTATAGTTGATGAAGAGCACGATCAATCTTATAAGCAGGAAGAAGGCGTTATTTATCATGCCCGTGATATGGCAGTTATGCGCGGAAAATATGAGAAAATTCCTGTAATATTAGTTTCCGCAACTCCTTCTGTAGAGTCTTATGAGAATGCCAGATCTGGAAAATACATAAAAATTGCCCTTGAAAATAGACATGGTTCGGCTGGGCTTCCCGATATTCAAATCGTTGATATGAAGAAGCAGAAAATTCCATCTGGCTCGTGGATTTCAGATATTTTGCACGAACAAATAAAGAAAAATATTTCGGATAAGAAACAATCTTTGCTTTTCTTGAATAGAAGAGGATATGCACCTCTTACGATATGCAGAACTTGTGGGGAAAAGATAGGCTGCCCAAACTGTGATACCACTTTGGTTCTGCATAAAGGCAGGGGTATTTTGCTCTGCCATCACTGTGGGTATATAATGAGTAAGCCATCAAATTGTCCGTCTTGCGAAAGTGATGCGCTGGTTGAAAGTGGCCCTGGTGTTGAGCGTCTTGAAGCTGAGGTTATGGCTCTTTTTCCCGATGCAAAAATTCAGGTTATGACAAGTGACACAATACAAAATTCGAGCAATGCAAAAGAGCTGATTAATAAAATGATTAGCGGTGAAGTTGATATTTTGATAGGCACTCAAATGATTGTGAAGGGTTATCACTTTCCTAAGCTAACGTTGGTTGGAGTCATCGATGCTGATATGGGACTTAGCGGCACAGATCTAAGAGCCAGTGAACGCACCTATCAAATGCTACACCAAGTTGCTGGAAGATCTGGAAGGGAAGATGAAAAAGGGCTTGCCGTAATTCAAACATACTATCCCGAACATCCAGTAATTCAGTCAATAATCAGTGGGGAGCGCGATAAATTCTTAGAGGCCGAATTGGATGCACGAAAAAATGCGAAAATGCCTCCATTTTTAAGGCTTGCATCAGTTATAATATCTGGAAAAACTCAGGAGGAAAGCAAAGCCTTTTCCAATCTTTTATCCACTAAGATTCCTCGCGCTGAAAATATCAAGGTTATGGGTCCAGCCCCTGCAACTATTGCATACTTGAGAGGTAGGTATAGATTCCGCTTTTTGATAGTAGCCGAAAAACGCTTTAATGTTCAGAAGTATATAAAAGACTGGCTATCCAGCGTGGTTACTCCGCCATCTATAATGGTTAGAACCGACATCGATCCATATAGTTTTTATTAGACTCCTAGGCACTGTTAGCTAACAGTGCCTAAGCCTCTTTCTTACCATTTCTAGTTTTGTAGAGAGAGAATAGTATTCCTGCGGCAAGCAATCCAAATGTTACAGAAAGCGATATTGAAGCTGGGAATTTCTCCATACCCATGAAATGAGCAATAAATACCTTGCCTCCAATAAACACTAGAATCAGAGCAAGAGCATATTTTAAATAAGCAAATCTCGCAATAATAGCATCTAGAGCGAAATATAGGGCTCTTAAACCAAGTATCGCAAATATATTGCTGGTATAAACAATGTAAGGATCAGTTGTAATTGCAAAAACTGCGGGAACGCTATCTACAGCGAATATCAAGTCTGCGAATTCTATCATTACTAATGCAACAAAGAGAGGGGTAAACCACCTAACTTTCTTGCTAGGGTTAGATTCGTCAGGAAGTTTAAGGGTGAATTTATTTCCATGCAGTTCTTTTGTTATTTTGATATGACTCCTAAGCCATTTTAAAAGAACATTGTTTTCTAGATCCTGACCTTGTTCTTTCATGAATAGCATTTTGACGCCTGTTACGATCAAGAAGCCTGCAAAAATGAACATCACCCAACTAAATTTAGATACTAATATAGCTCCAAGACCAATCATAATAGCTCTTAAAACTATAACGCCCAAAATGCCCCAGAATAAAACTCTATGCTGATAAACACGAGGAATCGCAAGGAAACCAAATATAAGCGAGATAACGAATACGTTATCCATCGAGAGGCTTTTCTCAACTAAATAAGCTGTGAAGAACTCTTTGCCATTTTGCGCGCCCAACTCAGACCATATCCAACCGCCAAAAATACATGCTATTATAATATAGCCAGCACTTAGAAATAAACTCTCTCTAACTCCAATCTCACGTTGCTTTTTGTGCAAAACTCCAAGATCTAATATTAGTAAGAAGATAACAATGGCGATGAAAAAAAGCCACATCCATAAAGGTTTATCCACTTTGTGTCCTATCTATTTGAATTGGTTTCTTTGAGCACGAAATGCCTGCTGCAATAAGGGCAAACAACTTCTCCTTTAGGGGAAAGATCAAGATATATAAGAGGGTGTCCAAGTGCGCCGCCTTCACCTAGGCAGCTAACTTTATCAATATCAACAAATATAGTCTCTTTAACATCTATCATAGCAGTATGACTATAATAGCAAATGTAGAAGTTCAACATTTTTTTGCGAATTTTCTTGAAGCTCTCACAATTATATGGAAATCTAACATCATCAAATTAAGAATTATTTAGAATAGGGATGGTGCTTTTATGGATAAATATCCAATAACCACAGATGGATACGCGATGCTTGAGGAGGAAATAAAACATCTCAAAACCGTCGCAAGACCAGATGTTATAAAGGCTATTGCCGAAGCGAGAGCACATGGCGATCTATCTGAAAACGCAGAATATTCCGCTGCTCGTGAAAAGCAGAGCTTCATTGAAGGCAGGATATTGGAGCTTGAAGATATCCAAGCTCGTGCAGAAGTAATTGATGTCTCTGAACTTAAAGGAGATGCTGTCAAATTTGGTGCAACTGTTCGCGTTTTAGATGAAGATACTGAAGAAAAAGCTACTTACTGGATAGTTGGAGATTATGAAGCCGACATTAACAAAAGCCGCATATCCTACAATGCACCAATTGCAAGAGCACTAATCGGCAAGAAGAAAGGTGATAGCGTAGAGGTCAAAACTCCAAAGGGAGTAAAGTTCTACGAAATTTTAGATGTTGAATTCAAAGCCAAGTCAATGGCTTGATTCTATACTTCTAGGCTTGTCTTGTTTTATAGTGTTTCTATTTTTATCTGATAGCGTCGTATTTCATCCGTCTTTCCGTGCTCACTTATTATTCATAAGCTCCGCGCGCCTCGCCTCGAAACACTTGCTCTCAAATAAAACTAGAAGCACTATGTACTTCCTGACACATAATATCCAATTTATACCGGAGAGATAGTATACACTT
>CAZAGG010000010.1:0-73582 GCA_964484565.1 uncultured Rickettsiales bacterium
AAGTGTATACTATCTCTCCGGTATAAATTGGATATTATGTGTCAGGAAGTACAAATGCGAGCTTGCGGGTGAGCTTTGCGTGATCCTGCGGCACCACAATGGTGGAGAAAATCCGCAGGTCACGGTCAAATTCGTTGATATTGGAAGGCATCAGGCGCGCACATGCAGCTCATAGACGACTGCGCTGTCCCCCGCGTAATCTGCTTTGACATGGACGATGTCATAGGCTGCACCGCCGATCAGCAGCTTGTCGCCCTGTTCGGGTGTAACCAGTAGTGCAGTGGCGGCAATCGTCACCTTACGGTCACCTGCCTTCACCAGCCCGCGCGCGATGAAATGTTCGCTGAAATCCTCAATAATACCCTTGATGGGGTAATCATTCACGGTGCTGGTCACTTGCCCTGTAGCCGTATCATAGCTCTGGATAGTGGGTTTTCGTAGGGTGACGGATGCGCCGTAGGTTTCGATACTGTCTTTCGCAAAAGACTGGAATTCGTGAGTGAAGCTCATGCGCGAAACAATTCTGCGGTGGGTGAATCTTTGTACAGACCGTTCAGTAACTGCCTGACGAGTGGATAGGTGCGCTGCGGATTGGCGTTATCGAAATACTCGATTTCCAGTGAGGCAACCTTCTGGCGCTTCACCCCTCCGCCGCGAGCAAGTGAGGGAGAAAGTGGAGCTTGGGTAGCCTCTAGCGCCAGCTCTGCGGTTGCATCTTTCACGCGGCTTGGCACGGAATCCGAATCGATGTTTCGGTAATCTTTGTCATAGACAAGGATGCGTGGCCAACCGAGTGCCTGATTGTACACCTTGATATGCCCGAGCCAGTAAAAGTTACTGTCCAGAAAGCTCGTGGCATACAGTATGGCAGCTTCCTTTTCAGGATTGGTTTTCTGCTGCCATACGGTGTTGTTGCGCGCCTGAAAATACGCATCCGCCTCTGCTAAAGTAAGATAGGCGTTGGCATTTGCGAGGCCTGTACCGTTTTCGACGACTAGCGTCATGACGTGAATCCTTAACTTGGTGAATGATTAACGCAGCAGCTCGGCAAGAAGTGCTTCGTTCTGGTCACGAATGGCCTGAAACTCCGCCTCGGTGGGATCGCGGCCTTCGTTTAGAAATTGCTGCATTTTCTCCGCACTGCTGGCGTAATTGGCCTTCAGATTGGGGCTGACCTGAACCAGCGCAATGATGCCGCGCAGAAGTTCGAGGAAGAATTGGGTTTGCTGGGGTGACATGGCCATTATCGTTTCTCCGTATAGGTTAGGATGAGTTGTTCTGCCTCCTGAAGCGCGCTTGCAGCCGCATTCACTTTGGCGGCAAAGTCAGCTTCCGGGCTTGCAAGTGCGCGTGCCGTGCGCGCCAGATCCAGCGCGGTATCAGTTTTTGATACCGCCGACTGAATGGCTTTTACGGCCTTGTGGCATGGGCTGGACACTGGCTGCGGCGTGCAGCTATCCTTGTAAGCAATGGCCGTAATCAGCACGCGCTGGTAATCACTCTCCAGGCCATAGAAGCGTTGGAGGGTGGATTTGCCCTGTAGAGTCGTGCAGGCAATGAGCATGCAGCACAGGGCGATGAGCCTAAGGTGTTTCATCGGGTTCATCCTTTCCGAGGTTGAAGATGGGGTTTTTGGTAATGGCGCGCAGAATCAGATTGCCCACGCCCACGATGGTGACGGCGATGGCCATTTGCAGTTCAGGATCGATATTGATTCCGAACTGGGTGGACATCCACGCCGCGAATATCGCCACCAGATTGAAGATGACGGTTTTGAAGCCATTCAGCATGTACGCCTCCTAGGATTGTTTTTGATGGCGTTTATTGCCTTGAGGCTTTGGCTGCGTGGCTGGTTCTGGTGCATCCGTGGCAGGCTGAATTTCGGGCTCTGCTTGCGGTGCAGGATCAGCTACAGGCTCTGAAACAGGTGTTTGCTCTTCAGGTGCTGGCGCAGGCGCAGGTGTTGGCACTGGCTCAGGCGCAGTAAAAAGCTCAGGCTCATCCTGATTGGTGGCAGGTGGGGTTTCCACTGGTGATTTTGGTGCAGCCGTCGATTCGATGGCAGGAACTGGAATTGCAGGCTCAGGAATGGGAGTGCTGGTTGCCGCCTGAGCATTCTGATCCGCAATGGCTTTGTATTCCGCGAGCTTGCCTTCCAGCTCATGCTCAAAGCAAACATCGTGATAACGGCACAGGATGCTGGCAGCAGCCGATGCGTCCTTCTCAGGAATTTCGCAGACACCATTGTCAAAATGATAAGTGCCGATGTCGAGGGTAAGGCCGTGGTTAGGTCCATAGGTGGTCAGTTTTACGGTGCGTTCCATAAGATTTCTCCGAAAGTTGATGGGTGAAAGACAAAGGGGAGCCCAAACGGACTCCCCTTTGCTGCGTGGGTAGAAAGTAGTAGTTAGTTGGTAATGCCCGTCAGTGCGCCGATGCCCTTTTCAGAGAAAAGCGCCATGCCGCAGTACCATTTGACACGGGTGATGGTTTCATCCTTGGTTTCCGAGATGCCCACTTCCTCGATCTGCAAACCATTGGCATTGGCGGCTGTGATGCCGGAAATACCGTGCATCATCGATCCGTCATCCAGCGTACCGGCAATCACCGATGTACAGGTCGTGGTGGTGCCTTTGGTTTGGTTAACAGGGAAATAGTCGTTACGGAAAATCGGGATGTTTCGGTAGGCAGGAACCTGCGAACCGTTTGGCAGGGTGACGACATCCCCGATGCTTGCACCGCCTAACGCACGCAGCAGCGCGAGATAGGAACGAATGGTGCGAGAGTGCATCAGGATGTAATCGACCTGACCATCCTTATCCACCACCTTGTCGAGCAATTCGTCGAGAAGCAGGAAGGACAAAGGATCGCCGTTAGCACCAGCCCCCGTGACGGACTGTCCAGGCACGACCAGCGACAGCAAGCCGTTGAAGCTGTTGCCCGTACCGTCACCGTTAATCATGGTGTTTTGGTACTGACGGCCAACGGACTTCGCTTTCGAGGCGACCTGAGTGGCTTTCTGATCCTGCACCGTAGAACGTGTGGCTTGAATCAGACCGTTCACCTCGGCATCACCGACGATAGTGGTCAGCCTGGATGTCACCTGCGTGAAAGTGGCAGGAGCTTTGGCGGTAATGGTGCTACCCACGCCAGCAAATTGCACGTCGCCTAACGCGTTTTCACGGTTATAAGCGAGCGCGTTTCCTTCAATCGGCTGGAAAGGAAGCACTTGGTAAAACTGGTTGACGGTGATGACGTTTTCAATCACCCCCGAAACCAGCAAGTCTTGGGAGAGCTTGGCACTCTCCGCGAGTGTTACAGAAGGCATAATGGTTCTCCATCATTGAGGTTAAAAAGGTTCAATGACGCTCGAACGTTGGATCCCCCGCTGTTCAAACGTGGGTTTTGCTTGCCAACTTCCGCAACCGGCTCCCCCGAAAGTGAAAGTGCGTGACAACAAAAAAGGCGGTCACCCTCACGGTGAACGCCTTAAAACTGGTGGTATGGCTGGTGCAGGCTATTTGCGCTGCGCAAGCCCTTGGGCAATTTTATCGACTGAATTCAGCTCGGCCTTAGATCCTGCATTGGTGGTTTTAGTGTTGCCCGCAGGAGAGCCGCTGCCAGAAGCATTACTGCCCTGATAGAATTTGGGTTTTTGCTTCTTGAACTGATCGGAGAAGAAGCTGTCGATGGTCAGATCAGGAATGGGATTGCCAGACTCATCGCGCACGATGACGTTCAGATGATCATCAAGCGCAAAGCGGTTGCGGGTGAGTGTCAGCACGTCTTCGACATCATCGGCAAACACGCCCGATTTGGTAATGGCACGACGCACTGTGTCGTTGAGGATGTAGTTTTTCTTATCACCTTCAACGCGCTCAATGGTTTCCTGACTCTTCTTGAGCTTCTTTTCGTAATCGGTTTTGAGATCGCTCAATTCCTTGGTGAAGTTGGCTTTTGCACGCTCCAGGGCTTCCTCATATTTACCCTTGGCTTCCAGCGTCTCGCGTTCGCGCTGCTCTTTTTCCGTTTCCCATTCCTTTTCTTTTTCCATGAGTTTGGTGTATTTTTCACGGTCAATCGATTCGAGCTCCTTGGCGGTTTTGTTGAAGCGAGTTTCAAAGTCAGTGCGAATTTTACGTTCGCTATTTAGGGCTTTGTCTTTCGCGTTCAGCGCAGCCAGCAGCTCGGCAGGATTGATGGCAAACTTTCCATCCTCCGCCTGTTTATAGAATTTGCGGCTTTCCTCCGGCACAGCGTCCAGAGAATCAATCGAAATGGGAAGATCAGACATAGGGTCTCCTTAGGTTATGGCATCCCGCCAGTTGAACATGCACACACCCAGCCTCACGCCAGAATGCGCGCAACAAAAAAGCCGCCTGAGTTTCCTCAGAACGGCTTGCATCTGCGATGATCGCAGAATTCAGATTACGTTAGATATGTTTTCCTGCCCTTGTAATGACAGCACAGGCACAGATACCGCGTCATGATGGAATGAACGCTATTGCCTTTGACAAATACCGCTGGATGTACCGCTAAAAATTCCGTGCTGGATACGCCTTCATGAAACTCACAAACTTTGCATTCCAATCTGCTCGCAGCATCGTCTTCGCTGGAAACATGCTTTGCCTGTTTCCCGCCTTCAATCACCTGAAATCTATGCTGTATGACATCCATCCCGCCATTGTATCAGCGGGGATTATATTTGCAACTTTGCAAACAATTTTGCCTCCGTTTTTTTGAGTGCGTCGAGCGTGAGTTCCTGACCGCTCAAGTCAAAAAACTTATCCACGGAAAGGTTGCCGTCGAGAAAGAGTCTTGCCTTGGTGTTGCCAAGCACGTCTTCGACGAATTCACGCGGCTGTTTTTTCAGCCACTGCTGATAGGTGAGCGATTCTGGCACTTGCCCATCCATCGATGCGCGTGTGGCTTCTGGCAATTCCGCAAACTCACTGCCCAGTTCCTGCCAGCTTTTAAGAATTGGTGAGGTTGTGGAGCGGCAGTTGGGATGACGCGGCGGCATCGGCCCCGTGTTCAGGTTATGAGTTGTGCCGTCGAGCGAGATGCAAATCTTGGAAGTGCGTGAATCCAGTGTAGCAACGAAGCGCCAGCCCTTTACCAGATCGGCATTGGATTGATACAGCTCATCCCGCGCACGCGCCGTGACATGGGTGACAGAGGTACGCACCAGACGCTCGACATCATCGCGGGAGCGTTGCAGCATGCCGTCTTTATAGTTCAATGCTTTGGTGCCACGAATCCTGCGAACAATTTCAGGTGTGGTTTCGCCTTCCACCATGCCAATGCGCAGCGCCTGTTCGATACGATTGACCGCATCAACGCTCAAGTCTTTCACTTCGTCTGCGATAAACCTGCCGGCCAGCGGCTTGGTTTCGATAATCGCACGCAGAATCTCAGCCGATGGCCGCACCAGTGTGATTTCAACCGGAATGAGCTTTTCGATCAGATTTGCGGTAAATTCAGATTCATACTGGCTGATGCCAGAGAGTTTGCCGTTTAGCTGGTCATACAAAACCGCATAGGCTTCCTTGGTTAACGTCCGAATTTCTGCGAGCATTGCCTTCAGGCGACGTTCCGAGAAGTCGGTAATTTCAGCATTGGCGAGTTTGCTTAAGATATCCTGTTCGCTTCGCACCAGCGTTTCCAAAATCTCACGGACTGTCTTGCTGGAGAGACGTTGCAGGTAAATCTGATGCTTAACACTAGCATCAAACAGGGCTTCATTGACGGTTGGCATCGTTCGGCTCACTCACCTGCGGGACATCGTTAAAACTTTCGCCCTCGGCGTTAATGAGTTCGATTTCTTCCTGAACATCCAGCTCTTCGCGCAGCACACCGCGCCGCTTCATTTCGGTGAGGTACGTTTCGCGGGATAGTTCACCTGAGAGCCTTGATTTCAGCAGCGTGTCTTCATCTTTTCCTGAGATGAGCGAGAGCCCAAAATCCTGATTGATGTCGATGCCGCCAAACTCAGTGTCGGTGAGCTTTGCCCATTGCGCCATGAGAGAGAAAACTTCTGCAAAAGCGTTTTCGAGCTTGCGCACCATGTCCTGCAAGGATGAGTGCGACTGAGCAGTATCGAGCGATGCGGCAGTTGCAGTGGACGCACCAGGCCGCTTAAGCAGGAGCTGCGAACCCATCGAATCCATTTTTTCTTCGATATCTTTGATTGCCTGACGGCCAGCTTCCACCGCTTTGCCTGAATGCTCGACATAGGTCAGCTTGGCTTGCGGATCATCAGAGATAATCATCCGGTTCGGCCCGACTTCGATTTCCTTTTGGTCTTGGTTAAAGCCAGCGCCGTGAAGCAATGGGAAGCGGATAAAGTGCAGTATGTGTTCCTGATCCGACGAGGATTGCCAGTGCTGGATATTAAGATGCGCCAGATCCAGTAACGGCGGCTTGGCGGTCATGAAGCCTGTTTTTCCCGTGTAGAAGGTCACCAGCGCAATACGCTTAAGGGAGATGTCGCCTTGATCGACGAGAGCCCACTTGTCCTTACTTTCAAGCTGATAGACTTCAAAGCGATCAGGCGTAATGACGCGGATACGCTGAACAATTTTCTCGCCCCAGTCACCGTCAGGCATGCTGACAGCTTCACGGATGCGGATTTGGGTGAGCTGCTTCACACCAGCAACGGTTTCCGCACGCCATGCAAACAGGTTTTTTGCCAGCACGTTCACACAATAAGGGCGTAATTTTGCTGCTTTCTCGTCAGCCAGCGTTCCATCGGTTTTGTTGGGCGGGTAATCCACAAGAATATGGGTAAGCCCGTCACGCAAACCCGCTTCAAGCACCTCACGGGCAAAGGTGGTGATATTGCTACCGCATAGATCGATGTTTTCCGCCCATTCGTCGATAATTTCTGGGGTAGATTCTTTCACTACCACGGGCTTTGAAAACGGTTTGCCTACCATTTTCTGAATCGTATCGGCAAAGGCATTGTAAAGAAACGAGCGTGCCAAGCGGTTGCGATAGGCTTGCTGGCTTTCTTTTGGCTCACGCGGCAAATAGCGTGTGCCAGCCGCACGCAGGGCATCGTTGCCCTGCATGAGCGTATCGACAAGATCCAGATTGTCCTGCATGTCGAGCCAATCAAGACTCGGCGTGGCAACAGTGGTTTTCTTAAGGGTCATAACTACAGCAAAAACTCTTGACTTTGTTGTTTGTCCCCGCCACCCATCAGGGCATAGCGGCTTTCATCGGCGGCATGGTCTTCCGAGTCCGTGTCCACATCGTCAGGGTTTTTCTGGTCACGCTGAAGCACTGGCACGGTGCGTATCCAGTCGGTGCAATTCTCAAAAATCCATAAGCCGGGGCTTTCTGGCTTATCGGAAATGGCGGCTTGCAGCATGGATCGCATCTTCGACCAGCCCGCCACACGGTTGTTATCGGCTTTGGAGAAGACAATCTGACCGCCCACCTCCCGTGCGCCCTCGCGCAGCTGGTCGTAAATGCTTGGCCCACCTGCCTTGATAAAGATGGATGGATCGGCAACGCAGCCTCTCCAGATGCGGTTCTGGCTGCGGTTAGCAATTCCAGCTCCAAGCTGCTTGTTGTTCAGATGTAAGCCGACATTGGCCTTGGTGTAGCCCTGCACATCCTTATCAACGGTGTACCATTCTCCGAGGCGGATCATGGAACCACGCGGGAAGTGTTTGCCGAGTGCCTCGATCGGCACGCCGTCACTTTCTGCCCAAAAGCCTAGGGATGACGGTTTGGCTGAACCCCAGTCAAAGGAACGACGTAAGCGCCAGCCCGAAGGAATCTCGAAGGGTGTTAGCACATGATGGGTTGGACTCCAGACATCATCGAAGAAGCCGCCCGCGACAATATCCCAGATGCCAAAGCGCCATGCTTTGATAAGTGCCGCTGATCCTGCTTGGAGCAGACGACGCTCATAGTTAGGGTCTTTGAGTGTAAGCGCAGGGTTGTCTTCAAGCCGCGCAGGAATAAATACCCGCACCTCATGACTAACAGGGTCAATGATGGGCGTGAATCCACCAGGCGCAGGCGTGACAAATCGTTGCTTCACCCAGTTATGACCAGCACCCCCAGGGTTGCCCGTCATCCGCAAGCGCACAGGCACGCCATGTGCAGAACGCAGCGTTGCTCTGATGCGGTCAATCGGCGCAGGCGACGGCCAGTTGGTCACTTCCTCGATGCACACCCACGTGTAGCTATGGCCTTGGTAGTTTTCTGCGTCGTTCTCATCCCAGAGATGCCGCAGTTTCAGGGTTGCGCCATTGAGAAACGTCCAGAGTTGGTTACCTTTGTGCCATGTTGCGCCCAGCTTCGGGTAAAGTTGGAACGAACGGAACAGCACTTCTTCCAGCTGCTTGTAGGTACGGCGGAAGAATACGCCGCGTGCAAATTCACCGTATAGATGGGCGTGGTAGGCAAAATCACCCAGCATGCCGTCTGTTTTGCCACCGCCGCGCGCGCCGCCATAAAAGACTTCAAAGATCGGACAGCTTAAGAGGGCTTCTTGGGGTCCGGGTTGGGGCTGCCAAACGGCAATATATTGTCGGCCACCGCCTTTGGTTTGAACCTGCTTTGCCATGCGTCGGGATTCTCGCTGAGTTGAGGTGCAACGATGACATGCGGTAAATCCTTGCCTTCTGGCCCCGAGTGTTCATGCCGCTCGGTGTATCCACGGTTTTTGCCTTTAGTTTTCAGGTAAAAAATGATGGCCGTTAAATCACCGTCGCGTATTTTTTCGACAATCTTGCCCTCGGCCAGATCGAGCACACCCTGTTGACACTCTTCGATAACGCGTTGCAGCCGCTTGCTGGACTGGACATAGCTGGTGACCGTGCTTGGCGCGCAGCGGAGTAAATTGGCGGCGACATATTGCAGACCTGCGGATTCTCTCAGTGCATGTTCGATCTGTTCAACAGTAAATCTAGGTTTCCTCGGCATGCGTTGGTTCCGCCTTCAGTTGCTCCAGCCGCTCCAGCGCTAAATCAACCAGATCACGAAGTGCCACCGCGCTATTGAAGACATTGTTGCGCTCTTTCACGAGCACCAGCGCATCAAAAAGCCGCCCGAACTCTTCATAATGCGCAAGATGGATCGTCTTTGTTGCTTTGGATTTGTCGATAATTTCGACCGCTTTCTGGAAAACCTCTTTTTCCGAAGGCAGAAACAGCAATGTGATTTCTTCATATTTCGGCGTGCCAAGGGACAAGCTATCGATGTCTAGTTTTTCGAGTACGTTGAAGGAATCATCGGTCAGGCCAGAATAGGCTTTGTATTGTAGAGATAGAGATTCATAGAGCCGCCCGAGGATATTTGGGTCATCCTGCCCAGTGATGGCATTATGTGAAAGCTGGATGGATACCCTGCGCTCAGGCGTGAGGTAATTTTGAATAACCATCACCGGAACCACGCTTTGCCCCGCGAGCTTGGCGGCTTCCACACGGTGATTGCCAGAAAGAACCACAAGTTTTTTGGTTTCCGTATCAGGATAAATTAGCACCGCGCTAGTCGTTGCACCGTCCTTTTTGATGTTTCCAGATAGTCTGCGCATTTGATCGGCGGTCATGTACCGCGCATTCTCTTCAGCCGAAAGCGTGTAAAGCGCATCGATTGGTAAAGTAGAGAAATTGACCCGCAGCGGCTTTTCCTCTCCGTCATCCGCTTCAAAGAAGCGAATCTGGTCAGCATGAAGATAGCTGTATTGATCGGGATCCGTTGAAAGTTCAACGCTTGCTGGATTGTTTTTCGACATAGGACTTCCCGAATTTAGGCCACCACCAGCGCGCATAAATATCCTGCGGGGTTTCGTTACGCATGGCGGAGCCGTAGTTGATGATGTTACCTTCGGCAGGATCGTCGGCTTCACGGCGGTTCAGCATTTCGTAGATGCCGCGATATTTCATCGATATCGCATTATGGGTGCGCGCCGTTGTCACCACATAATCAATGCGGCTGATGATTTTCTTGCTGACGATATCGAGCAGGGTTTTGGATGTGGCGAGATAGGCGATAAACTTGGATAGCTTTGCCTCGCGGCAGATCGTTACATCCGATAGCAGGTAGATGGTACTGTGCCCAAAGGTCGGATATTTGGGAAGGCTGTAGATGATCCCGCCCACCAGCATTTTGTCGATAAAGACAAGGAAATTGGCAACCCCCGTTGAATGGATAATGGTTTTCTGAAGGTAGATGTCCTTGATGAAATCCATGTGGCGGCTCTCCGCTTGGACAATCTGCACGCGGCTCTCAGCAGTGAGCTTCAGCGGGTCGATGGGGTCATAAGCGAAAGGCTCAGGCTCCTTGTAGAGATGCCGCACCGATGACTTCTCTGTTCTGGCGTAGCAGTAATGCGGTACTTTACGGCCTGTCACATATTCCAGCACCGGCTTGCGATGAGGAAAGAGCTGATCTGAGAGAATGCAGTACGGCACGCCTGACGCGTCCACCTCATCGATGATGTCGCCCAGCATTTTGGGGTCATACAGGTCATAATCAGGTGCAGGCCAGTGGATGTTTTCTTCAATGAACTTGAATTGGCTTTCGTAGTCGCCTTTGAAAAACGGCGGAAACGCCAGTATGCCTGCATCTTCGGCAATGGCCTGTTTAACGTGCTTGCGCCAATCCCCTGCGAAGTAGCCGTGCAGCTGCATGTCGGGTAGAAGCTGATCGAGCTTGTCTTTCGCCTTGTCGAAGAAATGGTCAAAGTTTTCAACGTAGTAATCGAAATGCTTGATGGCATATTCATTCTTGCGCGCACCGTAGCGCGCCATATCACAGGCTACCAGAACGGCGGCAGTCTTCTCGAAGAAGCTGTTTACGTCTGGCCGTTCCTGAATAAAGGAAAGTGCGCCTTCAAAGCGAATGTTGAATTCACGGTTGCTGGCAAGATAACCCACGGCGGATGAATACAGGCTGACATCATTGCTGAAGACAGGCAGATGCGGGAACTTGGATTTCAGCGCACGCTCAATCCGAAAACTACCCGAGCAGCATACATAGGCGCGCTCCCATTTCTTAAAGTCGAGGATTCTAAAAACCTGCTCGATGCAGGCGGTTGGGACTGCGCCATAGAACATTGGTAGAGCCTTGTTTTTGCATGATAATTCTTTGTTTCGGCGGTCGATTTTTGTGTACGGCACATGGGCTATGTGCTTGGATTATCTCACCTACCACAACCACCACCGAACCAGACGATGAGACAGAAAGAACCAATCGACTTAGGCAAAGAATTTAGAAAACTGTTTGATCGCTTCACATACCGCAGGAATTGGCACGACGCGTTCCGTGACTTCATCGACATCACCGCCTGTGTGGTGCATCAGGAACCGTACCATCGGGGACTGCTTGAGCGTGACGATGATTTTGAGCGCATTGAAGAGCTCTACATGTCCACCATCAAACGCTTCGATAAGGAAGAGCTGGATCTGGTGAGCAAGCTCTATGCGTTTACGCACATGGCGCTAGGCTCAACGGGTGAGGACTTTCTGGGTCAGCAATATATGGATCTGGAAATCCACAATAAACACAACGGCGAATACTTCACGCCCACGCACATGGCGCGGATGATGGCGGAATTAAGCATGCTGGGCTGCGAGGATACTATCCAGTCGAAAGGGTATATCACTTTGCAAGAGCCGACATGTGGCGCAGGTGTCATGGTCATTGAAGCCGCCAATGTCATCCGCCGGCACGGGCATGATCCGCGATACACGATGCTGTTTCAGGCAATCGATATTAACCGCGTGTGCTTCAACATGGCCTATATCCAGCTTTCCATGCTTGGTCTTGCAGGAAACGTAATCCACGGAGATACGCTCAGAGCCGAAGTATGGGAGTGCCGCGCTACGCCGCAATGGAAGCTGATGACCAAGCACCACGTTCCTGCCGAGATTCTGCCAAACGTCATTGTGCCATTAAAGCCAAAGGCGGAAGTTCCAGTTCCACAAGCGGCACAGGCCAGAAGCACCCAGCAATTTGCATTTCAGTTTTAGGAGGAATTGATGAAGGCATTGCAGCGAGTAAATGACGGAGGGTTGCCCCTCCGTCACCCTACGCCAGGGTACCACCCCAAAGCGTACTACCACAACCTCCAAACGTCGGAGACGGTCAGAGGCGGCATCAGGGTACCACCCCCGATGCGCCCCCGATTATCAATAGTTTTATCAAGTCTGCAACCATGAGCGCATGAAAGGAGCTTAAAATGTCTGCATCCATCCACGAGAATTGCATTGAAATACTGAGGCGTACCCATGACGGTGACGACTTATCGCCAGAGCATTTGCGGCTGGTTGAGATTGCTGTGAATGCCAAGCCGAGCGAGAAGATTGAAGCGGCCATCATGGCACTGCTTGCACGTTGCCGCGCCGGTTATGAAAAGCCTTGGTTTCATGGCATCGAACATTTGACGATTGACCATGTGGGATATGTGTTCTGGAAAGGCCGCGAAGTCGAGCATTACGACAATGATTTTGCTTTTACTGAGCGCGGCAAACGATCCGCCATCGAGCTTGCCGAACGCTGCCGACATCTGGAATCGATCGGCGTGGAAGTCACGTGCAGCAATGCTATCTGGAAATGGGAGAAATACGCCCCGAACGCTGCATAAAACCTTGTTTTATATGCGTTTTCTTGTTGACGGGTAAGCCAAAAAAGCTAGGATTTTCAAACTACTACCACAACCAACCAAACCAAACGGAGACTTGTTATGACCACTTTAATCGAACTTCAGGAAGAAGCCTTTGTCGCCTTATTCCAGCCTGTCAAAAATCATCTGAAAGAATCTGCATCCTTTGACTGGGGCAACGGATACGGCACGATGTTTGAAACCTATGGTGACGAGCACGATTATGTCGTTGCCCAGCCACAAAATACCATCTGGACGCTATGCAGCGGCGAGGATGGTGATTACATCACCAGCGGCTATCACTTCGCAGATCGGCTTGGCTATTTTATCAGCCAGCATCCAGTGCCTGAAGGGGTCGAAGTTCAGGTGACACTGCCGCGCATCGATGACAATGGCGAGGAAGAAGCCAATATCCACGATGCAGCCTTTGCCATGACTGGGCGTGTTGAGGCCGTCATCGGCGATTATGATTTCTGCTCCAGCCATCAAGAGCTGGATATTGAGTACGGACTGTATCGCATGTTGGGCGAAGCACGGGCACTTGTTGGCGTGACAAAGAATGACGGCACGCCAGCGGATAGCTACCAATTCCGCCAGCAGCTCAAGCAGATTGATGAGCAGCTTGCCCGCTACGAAGCTGAACGCGCCGAGTTCTTGGCCGAAGCCGTTTAACCCTTAACCGCGCCGTGAATCTCGAACCGCTGCCAAAGCAGCGGGCGATGACGCACGCCCAGATGGAGATATGATATGATGACGCACGAAGGAATATGGACACCGTGGGGACGCTCACAAGGCGGCAATACCTACATGCCGGGTGTTGATTTTTACCACACCGCCAGTCATGGCGGCATTAAGCTCGCCCTCCCGCTCAATGAACAAATCCCCCCGCCATTTAGGAATCCTGAAGGCTGGTATGAAGAGGACTGTGAGTTCGCCATACCGTTTTACTTTTTCCACGATGCTTTAAGGGAGCACTGCCTGAAGCATGGGCTTCAGGGGCATACCATGTCAGCCGAAGACTGGTTCGGCAAATATGACAAAGCCTATTATCTGGGAGTCATCGAACGATATTGCCGCGCCGCCTGTGTGCTGCATTTTGGAACGCAGTACAGTGACGAACAGCTAAGTCAGAGCTTCACCAATCGCACCGAGCTTGAACGGGAAATTGCCGAGCTACAGTACAGGATTGGCGCATTCAGTAAGCCACGCACCCGCACACAGGAGGCTGTATGCAGAGCGTCGATCTGACAGAGCCGCTAGAGGCTATTAAGCTCAAGCATGGTGACCGCTGGTATCTGGCAGAAGACGCGGTGCATGACGCAGAAGCACTGTGGCAAGGCAAAGCCAATCGGCACGGCGTGTTCATGGGATATGAAACCATCACGCTGGCGAAAGTCGGTTCATGCAATGCCGAGGCACGCATCATTCAGACAGGCAACGGCTGGTGGGCGGCAACCAGCAGCTATGATTATGGCTATGGCGGCGCAGGTTCTGCGCCTTCCGTATGGGAACGCCAAGCCTTTCTGAACCGTGAAGATGCGCTGGCGGCAATCGCTGAAGAGATTGCCAGCTCGTTTGCAACCATCGCCCAGAAACGAAACGGCTGCTCAAGTGAAAAGCACCGAAGCGATGCCAAGCGCATGATCGAAGAGCTGCGCGCCTACAAAACCCCACAACTCACCCTGTTTTAGAAAGGATAAGCCATGAATCATCTTGCCATTGTTGTTGAAGGCGGTGTCGTCCGTGAAATCTATGCCAACGATCCTGCCGCGCTCAAAGTTACCGTGCTCGATTTAGACATTGAAGGAAGCGAGCTTCCGCCTGACGCAATCGCCAACATCCATGTGTTTCCAGTCGAGTCATTTTCGGGAATGCACAAGGATTTGCTGAACGCCTATTGCAACGCGCAGTGGAACGATAGCATCCTTGCAAATAACTAGCTGATTTTATTGGTTTTATTGTCGATTTTTGTGGACGGTAAAGTCAAAAAAGCTAGGATTTTCCTACTACCACAACCAACCAAACCACCAAGGAGAAACCGTTATGTGCATTCATGCAGAGCATTATGAACAACTATTAAACCTCGATCCGTTACTGCCTGAGCGTCAGGCGAAAGAAAGCCTCCTGATTCCAGCAAGCCCGATGCCCGGTAGCATCACGGTGAAACATCGTGGCGCATCCGTCATGCGGGTAGAGATTGCCTTTAACACCGAGCAGCATGGCAAGCTATCACCTGACCATAAAATGCTGGTGAAGGTGGATATGTATCACCGCAAGGCCATTCCTGAATCCATCTGGTTTCGCTGCAAGGGTACGACGCATACCCGCGTGCCAAACAAAGGCATCGATCAGGGTATCCAGACGGTGCTGACCAACCGGCTGAACGCATGGCTTGAGATGCTTTCCGCTTCCGCAGCAACCGTTCACTAACCGACACACGAGCACAAAAATGGCGATGTACCTGCATTTGGTGCGCGGATTTGCGCGCCCTGAAATCACCGAAAACGGCAAGTATGTCGGCGTGATTCAGACCATAGGCCCACTGGCAAACGTCGCTGAATCGGCGGAAGGCACGGTGCATCTAGTGTTTTGTGACCCTGATGATCCGCACCGCGTGTGGCTGGATGACGAAAAGATTCTAAGGCGTAGCGGCAATCGCTTCCACTTCGCCGGAGATGAGTTTGCAACCTTCATAATCAACACCCAAAGGAGTTACCCATGAGTGATTTTGTTAAACTGTGCATGAATAATTACAAACGCCTGATCGAGCTGGTGCCCGATTTAGAAAATTTGCGCGGCGGCTGCTATCGCAAGCTCAAAGCCAAAGGCTATATGGATTTGAGCTTTGAAGTGCTGACCCGTTCAGGCAACAGCATGGATATTGCGATAGCGCATTATTACAAGCAGAACGGCGATTTAGTGCCTGACCCCGATATGCGCATCCGCGTTGATCTGACGCACAAGGCGGCAATGCCAATGTCATTCCAGAATGCGTTGTACTACCGCGAGGCAATGGACGAAGAAGGCAAAGGCAATAAGCGCGAGGCCGCAGATCAGGCCTCCTTCCTTAGCCAATGGCTTCGCAATCTGAAATCACAAGGCCACACGCTGGCTGAAACGGTGGAGGGTTAATCATGCACAATCTGCATTTTATCATCGTCAAAGCCAATTCAGCCAGCGATGCCGCAAGCGAAGTGGAATCCGAAATCAGTAACTGGGGTAATGAAAACAACTGGCGTTCTATCGGCGGCGTTGCTTCTGAAGATGGTCAGGACGACATCGAAAACCACGATGGTGGCCGCTGGGGATTATCCTTTCTAGACGAGCTGGAGGAAATCCCGAAGGAAGGCTCATATTTTGCGCGTACTGTGGCGTATGTTCAGTGGCTGGTGAAAGACCCAGTCACGCTGGAATACCAGCCTTGGGCTACGATCTGCGACCTCAAGGAAGGCATCAGCACGGTTGCCAATCACCTGATGCACTTTGATGTTGAGAACGGCGAGCTTCATGAATTGTGGGCAGCCAGCCGCAACATCAAACAGCTCTATGAGTTGTTAGGTGCGCGCCGCTCCCTAGCGAAGGGCAATGATCTGCCAGAGTTTTACGATTGGCAGTTTGACCAGACAGGCGTGACCGACATGACTGCTACCAGCGACGGAAAGCAGCGCTACATCGTGTTTCTCGACATGCACAGCTAACATAAAGGAGGATTATCATGGCTGATATGTACGGAGCGTTATGCTCCAATGTTTTCCAGGTCAAAGACGTGGAGAAATTCAAGGAATGGTTTGCCCAGTATCATTTCGGGCAGGACATCGAGCTATTCGTGCGCAATGAAGAGCGGCATGTTTCTTTCGGCGGATACGAGCAATATCCTTCATCCTATCCGCGCATCATGGACGAGGAAGAAGACGAATTGGTAGAGGTAGATTTGAACGCCTTTGCCAAGGAGCTGTGCGAACATCTCGAACCGCGCCAGATTGTGAATGTGGTTGCGGGTGGCAATGAAAAGCTGCGCTACGTGTCTTTCGATCAGCTGATTATCGCACAGGAACATCCTGACAGCCCGTATTTTGGCATCATCAGTTCCGACGATGACGACCATGTTTTGTTGGCAAGGGTGCTATCAAAAAAGAGTGGTTAAGGTGCTGAAAAAGCGTGCTTTCTTGTGCAATGCTGCTAACATGCTGCTGCTACCACAACCAACCGAACGAACCGAGGACACATGCAGACCAGCAGCTTCTTTCTTTACACCGGCCCAGGCCGAGTTTCCATCGCACGATTTGCTCCGAGAGGCATGGGAGGTTTTAGAATCTTCCGTGCCCTCGCTCCGGGCAAATGGTTTAACGAACCGCCCTATAATTCCAGCTACGATGCCTATCGTAAGCGGTACGAATCAGAAATTCTGAAGCCGCTCGATCCGCAAGCGGTGCATGACAAGCTGCATGAGCTGGCTTTCCCGCATGAGCCTGTGTTGCTGTGCTGGGAAAAAGACCCAGTGTGCAATCCTGACGAATGGTGTCATCGCCGCATTGTTGCGGATTGGTTTGAATCCGAACTGGGCATTGTTGTGCCTGAGATGAAGATTGAGCTGCCAAAGAAGCGCAAGCGGCTTCCCGCTCAGGCCTCGCTCTTTGATGAATAGTTGGAGCGGCTACTAGGAGTTGCACCTAGCTGACGGGGTGGTGCCCCGTCATCCTCTACAGGTCGCCGCAGATTATACTCAAGATTCAGAATTCTGGAAAGCGTTATCTCATTGAAAAATAGCGAATTATTTTCGCTATGATGGTCGATTTTTGTGTACGGCAAAGTGTCCGTGTGATTGGATTTCCTTATAAGAAATTGAAACACAACACAAAAAGGATTCAGCCATGACCGATAATATCGCCAGCCGCCTCTTAGTTAGAAAAGCCGAAAGCCGTGTTGAAGATGCACGCAAGCAACTTAAGAGTGACATGGAATTTGCTATTCGGCTTTTGCAAGACGAACTCAAGCGGCTTGAATCACATGACGAAGTCACGTCACTGATTTGTTCTGCTCTCAGCGACCTGCCAAAAGACGCGGCTTTGTTCCATGCCGCAAAAGAATCGTTGTCTGACATCCAGGCGATGCAAGCAGCAGAAACCAATTAACCACTACCACAACCACCAACCACAAGGAGAAAGTTATGACCAAAGAAACCAAAAAACGCGGTGCAGCCAAGAAAAAGCCTGTTGCTGTAAAGCGCAAGCCAATGACCAAGCCGAAAGCATCAGTTGCCGAAGAAGGCATGCAGATGATCGCGCTGGAGCGCGTTTATCCGAACGCCGAGCAAGCCAGAAAGATTTTTGAGGAATCTAAACTGCGCGAGCTTGCCGCATCCATCCGCGTGCAAGGTTTGATGAACCCGATAGTTGTGCGTCCCGATGGTGAAGGCCGCTTCATGATCGTTGCGGGTGAACGTCGCTTCCGCGCATGCCAACTGCTTGAACTGAAGGAAGTGCCTGTCATCATCAAGAAGATCGATGATGAGGCGCTCACCTGCCAGATGATTATCGAAAACCTCCAGCGGCAGGATATTACACCGCTCGAAGAAGCCAGAGCTTTCCGCAAAGCGATGCAGGATTTTGATTACACCGTTGAGCAACTGGCAGCACGGATTGGTATCAGCCAGCCGCATCGCATTCTGGATCGCCTGACGCTTTTGAACCTGAAGGAAGAATATCAGGTGCTGCTGGAAGATGATTTCCTGACTCCGACCCAGGCCTACTACATGTCGAAAGTGCCGACTGAATTTCAGGATACGTTCTGGCGCATGATCCGTGATGGCCGTGTGGATACCAATTCTCTCGCAGCCGTGGCGCAAGGGTTTATCGACACCGCTAATCAGGTTGACCTGTTTCCAGAAGCCCGCCTGTCAGCTGAGGAAGTCAAAGCCCTGCGCAATCTCGAAACCTATATCGAGAGCATGGCTGGCACTGTCAGTCGTTTCTTTAACAAGGATGGTGAGATGGACATCCTGAAGAAAATTGACCCCGCACGTGCGCTGACGATTGCTGAGAAGATCCGTGTCATCGGATCCGTGCTGACGCTTGCCGAAAAGAAGCTGCGTGCACCTGCTGCGCATCAACGCGTCATTGTTGAGCTTGGTGTGCAACGTGGCAATGCCGAAGCCGATGCAGAAGATGTGTCAGCAGATGAGATGGAAGCTGCATAAGTGAGGTCGAAGCCGGATGGCCGAATGAGGCTGTCCGGCTTTTTTTAGTGATTCGGTTATTCCAATGAGGCTGCACAAAATCCTGCAAGTGCAAGCAATTACAATGCTTTGCTGTGATTGTGCCAGAATTGGAAAATCCCTACCAATCCCACTTTTAAGGGTGTTTTTGACCAAAAACAGGGTCATTTAGGGGTAAAATCATGTCCCAGTGATGTACCAACAGGTACCGAAATTCGGAAATAAGGCAAAAAAAGGTGGGCGGAAAGCAATCACGCTTCCCGCCCGAGCTGCACAGGGAGGATAACCGGCCAATAAAAAACCCAGCGTGGGGATGCCAGCTGGGTGGGGTACGTAATTTTCCGATTATGCTCAGATCATAGCTAACGCCGTGACGCTATGCAAGTATTTTTATTGTTGTTCAATATGTTAGCAAGTTTGCAAACGCTTATCGCCGCTTGCGACGCTGCTGCTCTTTGTACATGGCTTCGTATATGCTGGAGAGCTCATCCAGCACGAGGCTGATGAGCTTCTTGCCTGAGCGCCTTGGCCACTGTGTCCATTTTTCGAGCGCGTCCACCGCGATGCCCTCTATACACACCTGATAAGCAACCTTCCAGTAGGTGATGCCAAGCTGCCGATCAATATACCGGCGGTTCAGTTCGTCACGCACCCTTGCATACCGCCGCTGGGAATCCACGCGCCCCTCGGCAAAATCTGGGAACTTATTGGTCTTGCTGCGAGGCATCCCCGAGGGGAGCAAGGCCACCGCGCGCGGCACCAACCCGCCATAGTAGCAATCCCAGTAAAGCCTCTCACCCGCCGCATGCTGCTCTTCAGAGATGAGCGCATAGGCTTTGCAATAATCGAGCGTTGTCTGGGTGATATTGCGTGCGCGCTTCCTGCCTTTTTGCGGATCGGTATAGTTGCCCTCGGCATCGACATACTCAATTTTCATGGCATGGTGGTTTTCCAGCTCGGGGGTACCCAGATCCGAGCAGAAGCCGTCGCCCTTGAGCTTACGGTTGATTTTACCGTGGCGGATGGTGAAGTCGATTTTCTTCTTCTTGGATTTAGCCTTGCCCATGCGCGGCCTCCAGTTGATGACGGTACGATGAGGCAATTTCTGGCGTTAGGTGCTTGTCGCGCTCATAGGTTTCGATTTTGGCAAGCGTGCGTGCCTTTATCTCGATGACCAGTGCTTCGGGTGAGAATTCCGGCACGGGCTTATGGGTCAGTTGCGCCAGCATTTTATCCACGTCGATCTGGTGCTTGGCTTCGGCCTCTATCTCAGCAAGCGGTATCGGCGCAGGTAATTTCGGAGGTTCATTGGCAATCGCAAGTAACCGCTCCAGCCGGTAAAGCCGTTGCTTACGTTCCCGCAGCTCACCTTCGATGGAGGCTTTGAGCCTTCCAGGGCGCGGGAAGAAGTCACAGCGCGGATCAGGATCGTTGCGATAACGCGCACAGGCTTTCTGAATCAGGTCATGCGGATATCCTGCTAGATCCGTGAGTGCATCATGCAGCATGAGCTTATAATCGCGCACATCACGGCTTGGCATGGGACACCAGACGGAAAGCCGCTTCAGCTCAAACCCGATATGCTCATCGGAGGCAGGTTCCACCATACGCCGTGCCAGCTCAGTTGCGGCAACCAGCTCGCGGTATTCATCGCTTCCAAGGCGGATCGTTGGTATGGGGCGGATGGAAGTGGTGGTATTCAGCCCTTGGGATTCTGCCTTGCGCCGATCAATCGCGCCCGTGGCCGTCAGCGGATAGCGGCATGACCAATCGATGTCATTTGCGTTCAGATACGACTTCAACCAATGCTTCAGTAAACGCGTCATGGCCGCTTCGAGGTCTTGGCTCTCGCGGTGGATGGTGGTGACTTGCTGAGTCATGGGTTATCTCCTGTGTTTGGTGGTTGTGGTAGTACGCCCGATCTTTGACAGCATCCGGGATGGCTGTTCGGAAGTACGCAAGGCTGCTGATCGGGTGTTTGTCCTTGCGTTTGAACACATGCAGATGTTTGAGAAACACCTGCCGGCACAATTCGATATCGGCTCCTGCTTTCAGAAATTCGCGTGCATGGGCGGAGTCATCGCCATGCGGCCACGGTCTTCGCATATTCTCGCCGTACACTTCGGCAATGCAGTCATCGAAGAGCTTAATGACTTCCACGACGGGTTTCGCACGCGCAGCTTCAGGGGAGATGATTTCATCCTCTTCTGATTCTGGAATATGGATTATGGCTTCTGGACTCTGGACTCTGGCATCTGACGCATGCGCGTGAGGGTTATCCATGCCCTTATCGGGTGGGATATCCTCGTTTGATAATGTGGGGTTATCGTCTGGCTTAACCCCTTGCGTATCCTTTGGGATAACGGGGGGGTTAACCCCCCTCTTAACCGTGGGGTTATGGGGTGGGTTAACCTTACGGTTATCCTTGGCTTTCGGTGTTTTTCCAAGTTTAGGATTGCCGCCCATCGAGCCAAATTTACGGCCTTCCTCGCTCACCAGATAATCGCGCACCATGCGCCGTGAGAAAATCACGCCGTTCTGATCGCGGCTGAATACACCCGCCTGTTCGAGTTCATTCATGCAGGTACGGATGCTTGCAGGGGTGGATGCCGTTAGGCGTGCCAGCTGGTCATCATTGGGAGGATTGCCACGAATGAGCAGATGCCCATAGGGTTCCGACTGGTGCATGAGTGCCAGCAGCTCGATCCACAGCCCGCGCGCGGCAAGGCTGCATATCCGCAGCGACGAGTCGGCTTGCCAATCCGTTGGAAAGAATTTGAACCAAGGGCGTTTGCTTTCAGGCTGTGAGGGCATGTTATCCCTCCAGATCAAGATCAAGCGTCGGCGGTTCTATGCGTCCAAGCGTTGATATGTGGTTGAATGCGTGGTTGAGCCAATCCTTAAAGCTCTGGCGGTTGCTAAATCCGAACATCTCAAGGACGATTTCGATTCCCGCACGATTGATGAGTGGCAGGTGATACATGCCGGAAAGTGATTCCAGCACCGCCTGTGAGAGATACGGACGCAGCGTGATGCGCCTGAGAATGGCGGATGGTTCGGTCAATTCGAGTATTGCGCATAAATCACCGATCACTGCCCAGGGCTTGCCAAAGCGGTCGATGACAACGCGCAGCTTATGCCCTTCATACTCCAGATAAAGCAATGGGTTTTTGGAAGGCGATAGTTCAAGTCGTGCTAAATCGTGCATGGCGTTTCCTCATCGTTGGGTTGAACCGCCACTAAAGGGGTGGACATTGCCTTGGTCGGTGGTGGAGCTGCGGAGCCACTTCCTTTCCACATCGAGCACACCGTCAGTGCCGTGCAGCGGGTATCGAATGATGGCTTTTTTACTGGCCTGTACTTTCATGAACACGGGAGGTTTGCCCTCAAGCCGCCATTTTTCGAGGGCTTTCATAGTCACTTGCCAGCGTTCGCAGAGTTGCTCAGGAGTCAGGTAGGTTTCACCAAAGCCCTCGCGCTTGAGGCATTGCTTCACGCCTTCAGTGATGAGCGCCTGTAGTTCTTCTTTGTTTCTCATGGTTTCCTCCTGCGACGGGAGGCTTTTCTGTGCTCGGCTTCGATGCGCTCAAGAAAGGATTCAAACAGCGCCAGCTTTTCGTAGTCAGGATCGAGTTCACGCTTCACCCAGCGCACGTAATCGAGGGCGGATATGTCCAACTCCAGGCACACATCCGCAAGGTTGCGGCCAATCGCTGATAGCCGCTGCTTGAGGGATTGGAATTTCTGAGCCTCCATTTCGGTGAGGATTTCATCCATGCGCCCGATGGTGGCGATCAGACCACTATTATGGCCGTTCACCCACCGTGAAAAGGTGGAGGGAGCAACGCCTGTGCGCGCACACAGCTCGTTGATACTGACACCGACGAACTTGGCGCGCAGGCGGATGATTTCGTACACCCTGCGCTCCAAGGCACTGATATTCTTAGGAATCCGTAAATCACTCATAGTTGCCGCCCTGTTACTTCGTTGCATTTATCCGCAAAGATGCAAACAAAGTAACAAGCGGTCAAGAGGAAACTTGCAAAGGAATAACAGCTATAGTAATCTGTAGGAATATGAAGGAAGCCAAAGGGCTAAAAAAGTTTGCGAACATGCAAACACCCTGAGCTTCATACAAGGAAGTAACAAGAGCATGATGTCTGCCAAGCAACTAAGGGACGCGCAAAAAAACTGGCTGGAGGAAATTCAGCGGCGGTCGGGTGACAACTTCACCCAGATGACGGAGGCGTGCAATCTCTATGCGGAGAAGACAAAGCAGCGCCCCGTGGGGAAGGATACGCTGCGCCACTTCTTCTATAACTACAAGGATGCCAGCAAAGCGGAAAGCCGCGTGCTGTCCGACCGCGTGGTGTTCATGCTCTATAAAGCCTATGGGTTGGAGCCGAGCTTTGCTCCCGATATGCTCTACCGTATGGAAGACGATAAGGCCGACATCTCGGAATATGCCAAGCTGTGCAAACAATATATCACCGATGTTTCGCTGGCGCAGGGCATCTATCGCACCGATGTTGCCAAAAGCGCTGGGATTTCTGACGGGGATTTGAGCCGCCTCTTTAACGATAAACTGCCAAAAGGCTTGCCCCTCAAGAAGCTGGAAGCAATTAAGGAAAAGCATAAGGTTAACTTTCCGCCGAGGTTGCGCAGCCATTTAGAGGCGAAGTCCGACACCCGATCCGAGCTTCCGCTGGTGGGGTATGTATCGCTGAAATCGAGCGATCAGATCTGGCTGCTAAATGAGCGTGAGCAGCGCAAGATTCCTGTGCCGGACGGAATGGATGCCAAGCGCGGCAGAGCGATTGAGCTGCGCGGTCCCACGATCAGCGCCTTCGTGAAGGACGGCATGGTGCTTTATTACCATGAGCCAACCAAAGGGGTGACGGAAGATTGCCTAGACCAGACCTGCTTTGTGGAGCTGGAGGATGGAACGCTTTGCATCAAGCTCATCGAGCGCAGCAATCGTGACGGATTCTACCGGCTGCACTCACTGATTGATGGGGCAATCCAGGAATCAAAAATCAAGCGTGCGGCTAAAATTGAATTGATCCGCCAGTAACCCTTCCAGACGCTGCTTCATTCTGCATCACGGCGCTTTATGCGACGCGTGAGCGATTTCCTGTTGACGGTATTCCTTTATTTTGCAAGTATGCCTATATGCAAAAGAGTAACATCTTGCGCAACCAAAACTACCACAACCACCAAAACCAAAACGGAAACCATCATGAGCGTGCATACCAAAGCACCCCTCCTACCATTGCCAGACGAGCCACTGCCCGAAGCCGAACCTGAAATAAGGATTGAACGGCAAGGACATAAGCTCATCGCAGAGGGCGAATTCGTCCACGAGCTATCCTATTTTGCTCGCGGCGATTCCGATGATGGCAATGGAGGACTCCATGCCAGAGCTATGGTTTAACGCTTGGGAAAAAACAGCACCCCACCCGATAACAGGTAAACCCGCGCGCGAGGTTCGCATCGAAAGCGAGGCACTCGCTTCCTACGATGATGCCATGCAGGAGCTGGAAGATTACGCCGACAGCTGGCGGCGGCATGGCTTTACCTATTACGGCACGTATCAGCACACGCTGGATGCCAAAGGCAAAAACGCTGGCATCACGTTTCATGATGACTTGATGGACGATCTCGATGCGTGGATCCGCGAAAAAGAAGCGGATGCAAAGGCATATCGTGAAGCCGCCACTTTATCAGCGCATCAGCTCTGTGATGTAGGGAGGCGCGCATGGTAGTGAGCACACTATCCCTTAAGCCCACGCTGCAATCGCAATATCCAGCCTCCACAGTGCTGATCTGCCCTGAATGCGGCGGGGATATGATTCTGCGCAAGAGCTCGAAGTTCCCAAAGCCATTTTACGGCTGCACGCACTATCCGATGTGCCGCGCCACGCACGGCGCGCACCCCGATGGCGCACCGCTTGGCATACCTGCCAATGCTGAAACCAAACGCTGGCGCATTGCCGCGCATGCCGCTCTCGATCCGCTCTGGGGGCGTGACGATGACAGCTTGCATCAGGTGATAAAGAAGCGTTACCGCCACGCGGTCTATGATTGGCTGGCCTATGTCCTGCAAATCAAGGATGCCAAGCGGGATTGCCATATCGCCCGATTCGACATCCACCGCTGCCAGCAGGTGATTGAAGTCTGCAAGGGTGTGACCCGTGAGCAGATTCTGAACTGGCATCAGGCTCGATTCCAGAAGCAAAAGCCAAAACGGAAACGGAGGCCGCCACGTTATGCTCACTACTGAGAAAACCGTCATCCGCTCTTCTGGCTTGCCGTCTTATGCGGATTGCCCACGGCGTGCAGCGACGAAATTTCTATGGGATGAGCTGATAAAGGCTGGATATGAGCTGCGCGAAACACCGCAAGGCATTGGCGCGGCACTCGGTAGCAGCACCCATGCCTCCGCAGCCTATTCGCTGAATAGCAAAATCTACGATGGCAATATAGGCAGTGAAGACAGTGCGCTCGATCTGGCGTTTGAAACCTTCAATGAGATCAGCCGCACTGAGGGCATTGTCTATGACGGCACCACGCCAACCTATGACCGAGCCGAGCTTCAGCTAAAAACGCTGGTGCGCTCTTACCGTGTGCAGGTTGCACCTGTCATTGAGCCTGTCGAAGTGGAGATCCGCCTAGAAGCTGATATTGGCGGGGGATTCATCCTGTCAGGTCAGTTTGACGTGCGCGAAGCAATCACCATCCGCGACCTGAAAACGGGTGCGGCCAGCCGCGCCAACATCTCGCAGTATGGGGCGTATGCGCTTTTGTGCTCGGTGCATCAGCGCACCGTTGAGCGCATCATCGAAGACTACCTGCCGCGCAAACGCGAACCGGAGGTCGAGTTTTTTGAATATGACGTTGGTGCCGCCACCAAAGCCGCGCGCGCCATTTTGAAACGCATTAAGGACGATACGGCAGCGTTCCGCGCAAGCGGTGAACCCACGTCCTTTATCGCCAACCCGCAATCCATGCTGTGCTCCGATCGGTACTGCCCCGCTTGGGGAACAGCATTTTGCCGTGAACACAAAGTGAAAGGAGAATGACGATGAATCAGAAAACCGAAACCGAACCGCACGTTCAGGGGCTGCTATCGCTCTTGAATGAGGGTTGGGTCAAAGACCGCTTCAAGGCACTGGCCAAGGAGCATTTAACCGCCGAGCGCATGTTGTTTCTGGCGATAGAGTGTGTCCGAAACAATCCTGCACTGGGTGAATGCGACCATTTGAGCGTGCTTGGCGCGTTCATTACGGCGCAGTCACTTGGCTTGGAGCCAAACACGCCGCTCGGCCATGCCTATCTGATACCCTACAAAGGCTGGACAAAAGACGATCAGGGCAACTGGAAGCAAAAGCAAGCTGAGTGCAGCTTTCAGATTGGCTATCGGGGTTTCGCCCAGCTCTTTCACCGCACCGGCAAGGTCGTGACCTTCTGCGCGCGTGCAATACGTGAGAACGATACCTTCCACCATGAAGAAGGCACGAACATGGTGGTGCGCTACAGCAAAGCCCTGCAATCACGGGGCAAAGTCATCGGTTCATTCTGCCATATCAATAAGCTCAATGGTGGGCAGGATTTTGAACTGCTGACGCTCGAAGACATCGAGCAGGTTCGCAGCACCTCCGAAACCTACAAGTCATTGGTGAAGAGCGTCGAACAGGCGGAGAAGAAAAACAACAAGGTGGAACTCGATAAAGCCAAGGCAAAACTCGCTGATACGCCGTGGGTGAAGTGGGAAGACATCATGTGCGCGAAGCCAGCTATCAAGCGGCTGGCGAAAGTGAGTGATCTCGATACGCAGGTCAGCATCGCCGCTGAAATCGATAGCCTTTCGGATGTTGGCCAAGCGGATTTCAAAGCTGTGGTGGATGCAAAAGACGAGCATGAAGTCTTTGATGCGTTCTCTGCGCAGCAACAGCGCGCGGCACTCCCGCAGCCCAGCGATAAGCCCATTCCGACGCTGGATTTAGGCGGCAAGCCTGAAGCGCAGCCCGTTACCAGCAAATCCAACGGCACCAGCCCAAAGCAGCCATTGGCACAACCTGACGGCCCACCGCCAGGACATCCCGCATCATTCAACTATGGAGGTTTCTAATGATTAACGTCACGATTCACAATTTTCGCAAAGTTCAGGAAGCGAGCTTTGACATTGCGCCCATTGCGTTGCTGGTTGGCGAAAACGAAAACGGCAAGTCCAGCATCGCGCAAGCGGTAGCTCTTGCATCCGCGCAGCAGCCATTGCCAAAAAACATCGCCAAGAAGGACGCGAAGCAGCTGGTCAATGATCTGGCCAAAAGCGGCAAGGTCATGCTGTCACAGGGCGGCGTAACCTCTGAAATATCATGGCCACTGGCGGAATTCAAAACCACCGGCCAAGGCAAGCCGATCACGGCTTCTGAGTTTGCCGTAGGGCTTCGCACGATATTCCAGCTCTCCGCAGCCGAGCGCGTTGCCTATTTCATCCGTTTGCTGAAAGCAGAACCCACGCTCAAGGATTTGCAGCTTGTATTGCCAAAGAGCCTTGATCCGAAGTTGGAAGAAATCTGGAAGCAGATTCAGGAATCAGGGTGGGAAGAAGCGCATTCGACGGCAAAAAGCGAAGAAGCCGAGCTGACAGGCAAGTGGAAGCACATCACGGGTGAATCCCGCTGGAATGTATCCACCGCTGGCGACTGGCGACCCGCCGCATGGGAGCCTGAGCTGGAACGTGCTGATCGTTCACAGCTGGAGATAGAATTTGCCGAGTGCAACAAAGCGTTTGAGGATGCGCTCAAGTCGGAAGGTGCGATTGCATTTGACCGCTCACAGCTTGAAGCACAGGCAGCAAAAATCGATGAGAGCACTCAGGTGGTTACCACGGCCACAACTGCATTGGCCGATGCCGAAGCCTCACTGCGACAGCTTTCACAACAGCTTGCGGCGATACCTACCGCTGACGGCCATACGCTAAACTGCCCTGAGTGCGGCACCGAGCTGATGCTTCAAGCCTCTGAATATCTGCTGGGCGAAAAGCAACTGGTGCGCGCCGCGCAGCAGACACCTGAGCAACAGGAAGAATATCATCGTTTAGGCAAGGCACTGAAAGATGCTGCCAGTGTGGTGAATCAAGCGAAAGAAAAACTGGTCGTCGCACAGCATCAGCTTAAAGCCTCGCAGGATGCCAAGGCGAAGCTGGAATCCATCACCGAAGTGCCGATTGCCGAGCAGGATTCAGGCTCTGCAAAGAAGGCATTGGAACGTGCAGAACGGCGATTGGATATGTTCAACGCCGTGCAACGCGCCCGCACCACCTACGAATCCATCCTGACCCAAAAGGAACTGGTTGCTGCGCTTCACCAAAACGGGGTGCGCAAGGCAAAACTCGACGAGCAACTGAAGGCCTTCAACGATCAGGTGCTGAAGCCACTATCGAATATGCTTAACAGCGAAGTGGTGTGGTTGGACGGTGATTTGAATCCTTGGCGCGGCAACCGCCCGTATCACCTGCTGTCACGCTCAGCTCGATATGCCGTGCGCGTGCTGCTGCAAGTTGCCATTGCCAAGGCCGATCAGTCCGATCTCATGGTGATTGATGACATGGATGAAATCAATGACCGCAGAAATCGCGGTTGCCTGATGTCGATGATCATCTCGTCTGGCATCCCCGCGCTGGTTTGCATGGCCAAACGCCCCGAAGAAAACGCTCCCGATCTTGCCGCGAAAGAAGCCGGAAACACCTACGCCGTCATCGAAGGCAAGATGCATGACCTTTCCGCAATGCAGGGACAGGAAGCGCAGGTGGCATAAGTATAAAAAAGGAACTGCACATGGAAGAAACTACCACAACCAACCAACCGAAAAGACAAAAGCTCACAAAATCCATTGTTGATAACGCACCAATTCTGGATAGGCGATACCATATTTACGATTCAGACATCCCAGGGTTTTCGGTAAAAATCGAACCAAGCGGATCAAAAATCTATGTTCTGGATTATCGCTCTGGAGCTGGCGGCAGAGATGCACCTAAAAAGCGTGTTAAAATAGGAAAGCATGGGGCTCTTACTGTTGAACAGGCACGGGTAATTGCAAAAGAGTATTATGCCAAAATTGCACTTGGTGATGACCCTGCCGATCAGCGCCAAGCTGAAAGAGGCAAGACATTACTCAAGGATTTTCAGGAGCGATATGTTAATGAATACATCATCCATCATAACAAGCCTTCTACGGTTACAGGCAAAAAGGAAGTTTTGAGAACTCTGATAATGCCGCACTTCAGAAATCATGCGATGGAAGATATTACGCGTAAAGATGTACAGGAATGGCATGGCAAGCTCCACAAGTCACCGATCACCGCAAACCGTGCGCTTGCTTGTATATCTCACATGATGAGTGTTGCAGAGGATTGGGGAATTCGTCAGCCAAATAGTAACCCGTGCCTTGGCATCAAACGCTACAAAGAAAACAAGCGCGACCGCTATCTCAATGAGAGCGAATTACGGAAGCTGATAGAAACCATCAACCAATGCGAAGAGGAAGGCACAGAAGAACGCAGCATGATGATTTTCTTTCGTCTGCTCATCTATACAGGTGCACGCCAAGGCGAGTTGCTGACTGCAAAATGGGATTACGTCAATTACGACGAGAATACTCTCGACCTTCCTGATTCCAAAACGGGGAAGAAGAAAATTAACTTATCGCCATTGGCCATTTCAGAAATTGGGAAGTTAGAGCGTGTGGTTGGAAATCCTTACCTGTTCCCAGGCTATTTTGTAGGCGTGAAGGAGAAGCTGGGAAGGCATCACTCGCCGCCAAACGAAATGTGGCACCGTGTCCTTAAACGTGCTGGTATTACGAATCTGCGTAAGCATGATTTGCGTCATGCCTTCGCGTCGTTTGCAATTATGGCTGGATTAACGCTAGAAGAGATTGGTCAGCTTCTTGGTCACCTAACACCGCAAACTACGAAGCGGTATTCGCATCTGGTTGATTCTCATCGCAAGAAAATCTCTGATGCTGTTGGCATGAAGATTAGTGCCATATTGGAAAGAAAAGATGAGACGGTCATCAATCTGGATGAACGTCGTGAAAACATCAAAAAGTGATCTGGTAGAATCATTCGACAGAAAAATCTTCCACGTCTTCCAGTCGGCACATAGTCGGCACGGTGGATAGAAACTCCTATCGAACTAAATGGAACTGTAGTAATGCCTGATTTTACTAACACCTTGAAAAATCTTGTCTTATAGTGGATTGTAGGGTTATATAGTGCATCAACGGGATGCCTCTATGTCTGACTCAAAATCCGATGCCGCGAGGCGTGTCAGTTCGAGTCTGACCGGGGGCACCATTCTCAATCAAATTAATGAAATCACTCTGAAGCCCAGTCAGACTGGGCTTTCTATAGTTCTGGCGATTTTTGCTGTTTTCTATAGATAGCTGCTGGTTCTGTCGTCCACTACGGGTTTATTGATTTATCACGTTGCGGAAAGTCAGTGAAAGCCGACGTATTCTATGGATAGTTTGTCCATTATGCTTATCGGTTTTTCGGCCAGCGATACCGTGTTGCCATTCATAACGGGCGCTATCTGATAAAACCAATAGGCTGCGGCGCTCCAACATCATCGAGTTCTTTTCGGTGTCTTTGCAAAAATCCATCACACAAGTCGAGCCAAGACTAAGGCTCGCAATCGTTTTGCCAAAGCAGGGAATACAATCAATATGCGGTGAGATGCCTTGCCCTGGCTGATATTCATTGATGATAACCTGATCAGGCACGGCCTGAAACAAACCATCGCTTGCTAATTTTTCTGCTAGTGGCTGCAACCAATCGGGCAATGCGCCGATATATAATTCTCGCGTCACATTACGAGCTTTATAATCATAGCGATAACCGTAATGTTGTACACACCGCTTGAAATCAGTCATCCAAGGCTGCTGGTCAATCATGGAAATGAGTTCAACTTCTCTATCGGGCGCAATCCAGTTTGAGATATAGCTTAGCCCGGCAATGTCGGGGACAGAAGATGCACTGCCAGTAAAAAGTGCGAGTTGGTTCATTTTCTGAATACCCATGTTCGCAAATTATCCCCTGCACCCAGTGCACTCTCATCCTCGTTTGTCATCGTATGCGTGTAGTCACGAAACTCGCTTAAATCGAAGGGGTGATTTTTTGGAGGCAGGAAGCCCGCAATTTCTGCTGCATCCTCAAATTGAAATGCGCCGCGATAATGCGGGCTGTCTATTGCCGAGATCAGAGCAACTCCACCAGAAGATAATTGTTTGGCAGCACTTAGCAGAAAATCACGCACCAGAATAAAATTTGGGTTATGGCCTTCTATCGGCTCTCTGCTGCCAGTGTGTGGAAATTGGAAGATGATAGTATCAAATTGTAAGCTGCCAAATGCGGAGGATAATTTCGTTGCATCCACATTGTGCAATGCTAATGCTCCCAGAGTTTTGAGTTTCTCCGCATTAGCCAAGGCTTCTTCTGAGAGGTTGTTATTTCCTTCAAAGGTGGAAGCGATAATCTGTCTGGCGTTGATGGAGGGGTGTTTGGCAAGTGCAAGCGCAAAACTTAAATTACCTTCACCGACCAGCAATGTTTTGCCAGATGCTGCTTGTGCGATGAAGTCAAAATCAGCGGCTTTATAGAGTAGATTAACAAGCTGACAGTCTATAAGTTGAAGCTGTTTTGCTTCAAGCAACAATCCTAAATCGAGTGCCTTTGAGATTAGCATTTGGTTTTGCAGTCCCATAGTGCAAATCACTGGTGCATATGGATTATTATCTATTTTTGCAGTGAAAGAAGGCATTAAACATCCCCCGAATGTTATCTATTTTACGTCATTATATGCTTGAATAGTTAAGTGCGGAAGTCACTAACAGTGATATTTCTGCATTATTTACCGTATAACGTCCTCTAAGGGTGCGTCTAAAAACGGGGTAAAAACGACAAAATCCACCTTGATAGCATCGCACATCAAAACACGTTGTAATCAAGCAGCAGCCTTGTATAAATTGACGTTCGGGATGCGAAACTGGAGGATGTTTTCCACCTGATTTTCCCGTATAATGTTCACCATCGGGCACCAAATTTAAGTTTTATTTAAATCAGCAGGCAGAAAAAGCATTTAACTTCCGCCACCTTCAACTGCTGAGCTTAGGCCACCCTCTTTTACTTTTTCAGCGAAATTTTCCATAAATGATTTGAAACCTGAGATGGTTTTGCTGACACGTTCCATCTCTTTATGATTTATTCCAGCATCATCGCGGGTTATAAAATCAAATTGTTCATAGAAAAAGTCATTATACATCTTATCCAGAAAATCTGTTCTTAGCACAGAAAGGGCTTCTGCATTTCCTTCAAACAAATAGGCCATTGCTAGGCGGATAATCGCAATATTTTCTGTATAGTTTAATATTTCATCTTCTTTTAATTTATCCATCCAGCTTTGAATAAATGATGAAACCCGTTTCCAATCTTTTAGGCTCCACAAAATTTCTGCCTTGAGAGATAACCCTTCCTGACTTTCATCGCCTTCTAATACTTGAACTGCTTCTTCTGGCTTGCCAGACTGATATAGGGCTTGAGCCTTGAGATGACTTCTAACCAATGCAAGTTCGCTATTAACACCAGCAAAGTCGGTGTAATCAATTACCTCAACAGCAAGTTTTGGCTGATTATTCATTAAATGTATCAATGCGAGCCTTGCACCGATTCTTGCTTTATCTTGATCTTTCAGCCTGAATCTAACTTGGTGTGTAAGAAGAGCTGAGGCTCTGTCAAGAAGTTCCACCCCCACCAATCTATCCGCAAGGTTTTGAATCATCAAATCGCCCTCAGAACCAGTTGGAGTAAGCTCTCTAAACTCATAATACAAAGTAAGGGCTTCTATTGGTGTCATAGCATCCGCCAAGCCCCTGTTAAATAACTGTATAAATCCTTCTGACATTTTCTTTGCAGCATCTGCACTAAATGATGTATTCGGGAAATTTGAGGCTAAATAACGCCAAGTATCCAGAGCTTCTTTATAATTTTTCTGCTCCCAATATAAATCACCTAAAAATGAAAGTAGAGGAAGCTCAAAATCTGGCTCTCTCCATGTGTTTCTTAGAGATTCTAACTGCTTAATGCCATCACTGATTGACATTGAGTTACTTAGCAAATCGCGCCTTAGCGATTCAAAGCTAGATTTTGCCCTAACTTCTGGATTGTTTACTAAACGAGAAAGCTCATCGAATAATGCGGAAGATTTATCTCTTTCACCCTTGCCGTTTGCAATTAGTGCTTCATATAGCTTTAGTTTCTGCTGCCCTAGAATATCTATGCCAATATCATTTTGTGATTTCACAGATTTTAGGGTTTTCTCAGCTTCAATGAAATTTCCATCCTTTATCTGTTTATCAAGAACCATAAATGCAATTTTGCGTCTGAATGCAGGGGGATATTTACTTATAAATCTTACGTTGCTATTTTGATACGAAAAATCAGGAACAGACTCTCCTTTTGCCATTTTGACAAGCTGTTCCCACATTTTAAGTTCTTCAGAGGCTTTGTTTTTGTATGTTTCCAACTTTGCTTTTGCCGCGTCATAATCTGAACGCATGAAAAGAGCGGCTGCTTCTGCACCAACTAGATTAGTTGAGTTATAAAACTCTGGTTTCATGCGCTCTAGGTTTTGTAAGGCTATCAAACCCTCTTGAATCATTCCTCGTGCAAGATATGCGCCTGCAAGTCTAGCCCTCCAAGCATTAGCTGCATCATCAGGTGATTTAAGGATATTCTGTATTACACGCGCCCTATATGAATTGATGTTTTCATACTCATCATCTTGCTCCGAACCACTTCCCTTTACTTTAGGAAGATTCCATTCTTCGTATGGCACAAAAACACTATCGCTATTGCTATAAACAATTATTGGCTCTGCTTGCTGATTATCATTTGCCGCTGTCGACTGTAATTCCCTGATTTGGGTAATTGCAGGTGGAGGCTCAGGAATACTTGAACTAAGAGCCAAGCCCTCACTTGAGCGTAGAATGATTCGCGAATCTTCCTGTTGCCAGCTCACTGAATCTGAATAAATATATACCGCTGCACCCGTTGTTGTTTTAGGGAAAAGCATTTCAACGAATTCTCTATCTTCAGGATTTCCAGAGTTTATTTCCATATCAGGAATGAGTAATAATCTAGCTCCTGTTGCACTATCTTCAACCTCAATTGGCTTGGCAATTTTGCCTGATGACTTGGTTATAGTAATTACTGTTTCAGGTTTCGAGTTTGGAGCGTTTGAGTTTAACTGCTCGATATTAATTTTATATTGGCTCATCGGTTTTCTTTGCTCCGAATCAACCGAGATTGTAATTCCATCTTGAATTTTTGTTGTTGGATAGCCCGCACTATCAGTAACCCCAATATCATACCTTTGAACGCTACCAAGATTTTCAGTAACTATTTGTGATATAAAATCAAAACTCTTAATTGGAATAACTGGAAAGACCTCACTAGTTTCAAAAAAAGCCGATACGGTTTTATTGTAAGATGATCTATCAATCACAACCATTGGAACCATTCTCTTGAAGGGGAAGTTGACTTCTGCCACAGAGGTTTTTACACCGATAGTATTCTCTGGGACAGAGGGAGTTTCAGGTTGAGCTTGAGCTTGAGGTTGAGTTTGCGCTTGTGGCTCCACAACCTTTTCGCTTGAAGCCACTTTCTTTTCTGGTTCTGCAGTTGTCTTTACTGCAATATCTTGCTTTTTATCTGGCTCTGCGGCCTTTGGCTCTTGTTTTTTAAAAGTAATAACAACCTGATTTTGCTTCCTTTTATGTGAGAAGGTATAACTATTATCAACCCCACCGATTGCATAAGTTTTTGAGTTTATCGCCCTTACATTTTCAGATTTATTAGAGATTAGTTTTACATCTTTTTCAAACTCGATGAACACTTCACCTTGTTTGTTGGTATAGGTTTTATATTTTAATCTATCACTTGCGCCAAAAATTATACCTGAGTTTAATGAACCACTTATTTGAAGCTCGACCTGCTGTTTTGCCTCTTCTTTCTTCTGAACCTCATCAATCTTTCTTAATTTTTCTTCTTGCTCAGTTGCCGCAACTTCTTCTGCTGGAACTGGAATAAGATCGAAACCGAAAGACTTGCTGCTAACAAAGTTTCTGATTCTATGAGGTTTTTTTAAAGTAATTATCAGTTGTTTTCCCGCTGCTTGCTGCTCTACATCGGTTGCAATTCCTCTTAATGAATTAAGAAGACTCGGAACATCTAAAGCCACAGCAGGAGAAAAATTTACAACGACACTATTTTTCTGAGAAAAGCTCTCTATTCTAATTTTTTCTTCTGAATCAAATTTTATTCTGGTGAAAGAACCCATGCTTATAGCTTTTACTTGTAGGGCTTTTCCTGAGTCAGAAGTTTGCGCGGCAAGTCCTCCTGCGTTAAACAACACAGCTAATGCAGCAACTGCAATTAATTTGATAATTCTCTGCTTTGCAAGTCTCACTAACTAGCCTGTTATACAAATATTTTCATTTGATTTTACCTAATATACTTGATGTCATGAATAACAATGTCAACCATTCTTTTTTCAGTTTTACTGGCTGCCTTATTGCCAACTTGCACTGTTTTGCCTCCGCTTACTATCATTTTAATTTGGTTTTCATATCCAAAATTGCTGACTTCATTTGCTATACTATTTACTCTTTCAAGAGAAAGTTCCCAGCTCGAAGGATGAGATAAGCTCTTCGTCACATCATTTGAATCCGAATAGCCTATTACGCTTATTTGATTATCGAGGTTCTTAAGATTCTCAGAAATCTTGTAAATTACTTGTTTTGCTTCTTCGTTTAAATTTGCTGTATTCTTTGCAAAAAGTTCATCAGATAAGATTGATATTATAATTCTCTCTGGTTCTTTTTTAACAACCAGCGAATATTTTGCTGGAATCTCTTTGGCAAATCTTCCCTGTAAAATTGCAGCTAGATAGTTTAGGCTATGTGCTTCTCCTGTTTCATCTTGCGATATTTTAATATCTTCGATATCCTCTTTCTTATCTTCAACAGTTTTATCCGCAACCGATACCAAAGCATCTCCTTTAAACTGGTTTTTGCTCTTTAAAACTAGAAAGTTTTCTTCTTTAATTGAAGTAATGGAATAATATAGGATGAAAAAACTCAATATAAGCGAGATAAGATCTGTAAAAGATATTAGCCATAAAGAACCTGTATCTTCTTCAAGCTCTTCATATATTGAGTTTATTTCTTTTTCTAAGCTCATTTTTACTCTTCAAAAATCTGCTGATACAATGATATGAGTTCATCTTGCTCTATTTTTGTTTCTTTTTCCAGCTTTCTTAGATTAGATATTTGACGAATTAGTCTTTTTTGAATTGGTTCACCCATCGCCTCCATAATACTTTCTAAAACTGGGATGGGGATGAACTCGCCGTTTTCATATTTCTCTATTTGTCTTTCGGTTTGCCTAATTTTTTTAGCAATCTCAATTCTCTGTATATTTTTACTGATTCTGAATTCGGCAATTTTCTTACCTAAAAATATTTCTGCCTTCGCACCTATCTTCATAGTTTGAAATCTCTTTTTGTTTGAGGGCTATACCCAAAATCTTTATTTGCTGCTGAGTTATCGAAGATCATATCATCTGCCATTCTTTCAATAATCGCTGCCTTTTTATTTTTACTTAACATTTTTAATAACTTTGGCAAGAAAGGAAGGTTTAAACTAAAATAAGAAAGGCTGTTGTCACGCGCAATTTTATCGACCATGTCCTTATACGAATATATATCGCTGCCACCCAAACTATAAGTTTTGCCGTAAGATTCATTGCTACATATTGATTTTACAACCGCTGATGCAATATCATCTACATGAACTGGTTGACGCTTACCAATGCCGTTTTTGTAAAATGGAAATATCTTATACCGCTTTAAAAATACGGCTATCTCGCTGATATTTTTATCAAGACCATATCCATAAATCATAGAAGGCCTGATTATTGTTAGATTAATTCCTAATTCCCTACATTTTTCAGTAATTTTCTGCTCAGATTTAACTAATTTTTCTGCTAGTTTAACATCATCACTATTATCTGAATCAATCTTGGTTTGTGCTGATGTTGAGCTTAGTGCAACGACTCTTTTAATACCCAAATTATCAATATAATCAACTAGCTCTGCCATAATCCAGATAGGAGAAATACTTATCAAAACATCAGCTTCAGAGATTATATCACCGAAACCTTTTGATATATCAGCGCCTATCCATTTGATTTTTTTACTGGTTATTTCCTGAAGAAGGCCAATTCTTCTGGTAAATGCATAGACTTCATAACCTTCTGCAAATAAAGATTTAATTACCGCAAGACCAGTTGGGGTTGACGCGCCTGTTATTAAAATCTTATCTTTGTTTACGCTTTCGTTATTCTCCGCCAAATTCCCAAGTATTGAGAGCTTAGTAAGCAAAATATTCTTCTCAAATTCTTTCTTGAGTAATCCGAGAGGCTTTTTCGCGAGCCAATTAAGAGCAAACACTGCACTAACTAACAAACCTAAAACCTTAGATGTTTTAGCAAAATAGTTGTAAATACTTTTCAGCTTGCATTGCAAGATAAACAACGAACCTACATTACTGGTGCTCTTGAAGTGTAAAACTCTAGCTTTGGGGTTTAAAACAATTCTGCCACCACTGTTTTTTACGTTTCTGCACATTTCAAGGTCTTCAAAATGAAGGAAATATGATTCATCAAAGCCACCAACCATTGCAAAAGCGGATTTCTTCATCATCATTAAAGCACCCGTAATTGCTGGAACTTCCGTTACCTCTTCAGGTTTTGGTAAATTTATTCCACAAAATAATGATTTGAGTGAAAGCAGGTTTCTTGCTGAAGTCTTTTGATAAGAGCCATCTGGATTTAAGTGACACCCTCCAACCATGAATATACTTTCACTGGAATTAAGCGTTACTAACAGCTCGCTTAGTGAATTAGGAAGTAAAACACAATCAGGATTTATAAATAATAAAATATCACCTGATGCATTCTTAGCACCTAGATTGCAGGCTCTTGAAAATCCTATATTTCCACCGCTATCTATGAACTTAATCTTCTTGTTATAACGAGATAGCCTCTCAACATCTGCCTTACTATTTCCATTATTTATCAATACTATCTCATCAACTCCCTCAGATAAAAGGGAATCTAGGCAAAGGAAAATTGCTTCACCAGTATAATAACTTACAACAATTGCTGAAACTGAACCTTGACTAATCAATATATACCCTAAAAAGCGCAAGATTCATCGAAGTTACCGTAATAATCTAGACAATATGGCCTGCTTTTACCTTTTTGTAGTTGCTCTCTAATGAAATTTCGACGCTCTTCAACCGACATATTAGCAATTTTATCATACAAGCCCTTTGACTGATTTATAAGTGCCTGCGAATTAACCGTGTTCATATTCATAGAGTCACGCGTTGCACCAACAGCCGCAATCGCCATTTGCTCTAGCTTTGCCCTATCCATCGAGAAAATCTCCATCGCAACTCTCTCTGGACTAAAGAAAAATGAATCACAAGCAATACCAAGTCTTCCACAAAAAGTTTGGGAAAAACTAATCATCATATCCGCCATTGTTGAAAGCAGATTCTGACTCATTAATGAGCCATATTCCTGATTAGCGTTCGCAAGCCAAGCCCTGATATATGTTTCATACATTGATTGCGCATTATTTGCCCCTGAAAGTGAGCCTGAAGACGAACCAGCTTGCGGCATTGCATCCTCAGCTTTCGCAAGAGATGAACATGTTACAACCACAAATATTGCAGATATTATACAAAATGATTTGATAAATTTTGCAGCCACTTTAGTATATCCCTCTCATTTGTTTCAATCGTATATTATAGTGTCAGATTAAAGTTAATGCAAACTCATCATTTTTATAAGAAACAAGATTCATTCGACAAGAAAATTGCTTATGTCAATGCTCGAATAGTTGATCCATCATCTGGCTTTGATTCGATGGGCGAGCTTCTTACTATTGGTGATAAAATTGCTGATTTTGGAAGCAAGTTATTTCCAGATTCAATTCCACAAGATATAGAAGTTATCGACTGTGGCGGCATGATATTATGCCCTGGTTTAATCGACATTCAAGTTCATCTGCGTGAACCAGGTTTTGAATATAAAGAGGATATTGAAACTGGAAGTCGTGCAGCCGCCGCTGGGGGGGTTACTACAATGGTGTGCATGGCCAATACCAACCCGCCAATCGATGATGTTACAGTTTTGGAATACATCAACAAACAAGCAAAAGAACGCTCCCTAGTTAACATCAGAGCTTATGCAACCATTACTAAGGGAATGAAAGGCGAACATCTTACAGAAATGGCGAGACTAAAATCATTTGGAGCAGTCGGCTTCAGTGACGACGGCCTTCCAGTTATGAATAGCTTAGTTATGCGAAGAGCGATGGAATATGCCAAAGATATTGATATGCCGATTTCACAGCACGCGGAAGATATAAATCTTTCAGATGGCGGTGCAATGAACGAGGGAGAAATCTCAGCCAAACTTGGAATAAAGGGAGTTCCAAACGCATCTGAAGCTATCATAGTTGAGCGCGATATTTTGCTAAATAAACTTGTTGGTGGCAGATACCATGTACTTCACATCTCAACTGCTGAGGCAATTGATGCTGTTAGACGAGCAAAGGCGAGAGGGCAAAAGGTTACATGTGAAGTTGCTCCTCATCATTTTACGCTTACCGATGAAGCTATGCTGCACTTTAATACTAATGCTAAAATGAACCCGCCTCTAAGAAGAGAGGAAGACAGAAAAATCCTCATTGAAGCTCTTATTGATGGTACAATTGATGCAATCGCGACAGATCATGCTCCACACGACCACGATTCGAAATGTAATTCGGTTGCCGATGCACCTTTTGGAATTTTAGGTCTAGAGACAATGCTTCCGCTATCGCTTGCACTTTATCACAGGGGTCATCTATCGTTATCTAAGGTTCTTGGTTTAATGACATATAAGGCATCTGACATTTTGAACCTCGATAGAGGCAGAATCGCTAAGGGAGCAATCGCCGATCTCACACTAATAGATGAAAATCTAAAGTGGAAGGCTGTAAACAATGACTTCCACAGTAAATCAAAAAATACTCCTTTCGAGGGTATGATGATGCAAGGCAAAGCCATTAGAACCATCTCCTCTGGTCAAACTGTATGTTTGTATAGCGAATAAGAATATAATAGCTAATTACAGCTATGCTTTTTTAGTTCCTTATCGTTGTTGACTTTCACGTTTTGCGGAAGTTCGGGGAATTTCTGAACCCTTTTATATACCACACAGGCTTCTTTAATTTTATCAAGGGCTGCGAGTGACATTCCCAGTTTGAAAAGATTATCAGGAGCTTTAGGGCCTTTTGGCAGAGCTTCATAACCTTTTCTAAAGTTATCGGCGGCTTTCATATAATCTTTTTTGACGTAATAAACTTCACCCAACCAGTAATAAGCATTTCCTATTAGCGGATCTTTTGAATGTTTAGATACAAAAGATTCAAGGTAGCCTCCTGCTTCGTCAAATTTTGATTGGTTCAGTAACTTAAACGCATGATTATAATGCTCTTTTGGAGTCTCAAACTCCTTTAATGGCTCAGTAGATGCTGGAGCTGGAGTTGAGGTTGCTGGCTTTGGCTCTTCCTTCTTACTGCTATCAGTTTTTGCCTGCTCTGTATTCACTGGCTGGCTATGGCTTTGCGCTTGAGTTTGCAGAGCCGCAATATTTGCCGAAAGCTCGTTGATTCTAAAATCATAATTCTTTTGAATATTTTCAAGCCTTTCTTCTAATCGAAGAACCCTATTTTCAAGAACTTCAACCCTGCCAATAAAAGAACGAATTTGTTCTTCATTATATGCAGAGTCTCCACTCGAAACCACAGGTGAAGACGAACGATGCGAATTTCTCTCAAGATTTGAGATACTTCTTTCGATTCTCTCAAGTCTGTCGCTCATCATCGCATTGTTATGAATCTGTGCAAAAGAATCACCAGACCAAGCCATTGAAACAATAGTTGTTACAGCAAATAACTTTAGCAAAGATTTCTTGGAAAAAATAAACATAGCCGCACTCCCCAATTTTCACATAAAAATAGAGGATAAATACTGCTAATCAATAAAATATTAAGCGGCTTTACTGTGAATAGTTTTATTACAAACTGCCACAACTTCTTGCTTGGTAACCTTATCACTCTTTAGAAGAAGCTCAAAGATTGGGTCATCAAGCAACTCATAAATTGCCGCTTCGCACTCTTTGGTGAGCTTATCGCTATCTTGCACTGGCATAAAACCCTATAAAATTCCATTTGAAATTATTAGAAGTTATTATACCATCAAATAGTTAATAAATATTAACGATACTCACTTCGCAACAAATCCGTATTCACTAATTCATTTTAATAATTTGGCACGCAAGTTGCATATATCTTTTTACACTTATTGCGGAGGGATTATGCAAAATTATTTTAACGAAGACTTTTATTTAGATAACAATCCAGATGTTCTTAAAGCTATTGGAACAGGAGAATTCAAAAGCGGCTATCAACACTTCCAAGAGTTTGGAATTCATGAGGGCAGGAATTTTCACCCTGCATTTGACCCTGAGTTTTATTTAAAAACCAACCCTGATATTGCAAAAGAGTATGGCGAAAATAATATTGCAGCTGCAATTAAGCACTTTTTTGAACATGGCATAACTGAGGGAAGAGCACCAAATCAATACTTTGATGTTAAGCATTACTTAAATGCTAATCAGGATATTTCAAAAGCGTTAACTAACGGAGACTTCAAAAGCGCAATTGAGCATTTCATTATGTTTGGCTTTAAAGATAATCATTCGTTTAATCGAGATATCAGCATTTCCGACCTTAAAAAGGTTGCTGCTGAGAATGGAAATGACGAACGCGAATATTTTGAATTCATGAGCAAAACCAAAGACATATTCAGTAAACTTGAAGAGTTTAGAAAACAACTCACAAATGAACAGAATGCAGGCAATAAGAACGAGCAATTCCTTCCTCCTGAACCTAAAGTTGATGATGAGGCGGGAACTCCTGTAATTCCTTCTCCTGAGCCTATACCTGAAGATAGCAGTAAACCAGAAGAAACACCAACACCCAATCCCACCCCTACTCCAGATCCTGAACCTGAACCACAGCCACTTCCAGAAATAATCCCAGTTAAAATTACAGGAACCAAATACGCTGAAACAATAAGTGGAAGTGATGGCAATGACACCATTCTTGCAAAGTCTGGCGATGATATAATCTACGGCAAAGATGGTGCAGATAGCATTAAAGGTGAAAATGGCAACGACACCCTGCATGGGGGCGACGGCAACGACACACTAGATGGAGGCAGCGGAAATGACGTAATTTACGCAGAAGGCGGAAACAATCTATTAATTGGAGGAAGCGGCAACGACATTTTCGTTTTTGATAAACATAGCAAACTTAATGCCATCAAAGATTTCAAAGATGGATCTGATAAGATTGACATAAGCGACTTTAACATTAACGAGAAAAACTTTGAAACAAGAGTGGAACTTGTCGTTCTTGATAAGATCTATTATATTTCAGTTGATGATGTAACAATTGCAAATCTTGGCAAATTAAAAAATGTCACCATTGATATAAATGATTTTATAATGTAACCATTTATTAATCCTAAAGCCTGTAGAAATATAGGCTTTAGGTTTTACAAAAAGTAGCTATAATGCGTAAATGGTTGAGAGTTTAAGAGCCAATTATTATAATAGACTGATTTTAGGCGGCATATTACTTGTCGCCTTTCTGGTTCCGCTATACATCGCGCTTAGCGTAAGCGTTGGCCTGATATATGGGCCTGCGTATTATAAAGTAGGGCTTGATTATCAAAAGCTATTTGAATTTTATAAGCAAATCATCCCTTATTGGATGCAATATAGCACTCAGCTTGGCAATGAATTCGCAATAAAACTTTTCGCCCCTGCGGGATGCTCAATATTAATTACCACAACGATATTATTTTTAATCCGCGCACCTTTAATTGACTTTAGACCGTTTAGCCCACCTGAAACAATTCATGGTGATGCAAGATGGGCTGATGAAAAAGATATTAAGAAAGCTGGCCTTCGTGCGAAAAGTGGTGTTTTGCTCGGAAAGACTGGAAAGAAAGATTATCTGGTTGCGGGTGGATACCAGCACATTCTTCTATTTGCTCCAACAGGTTCTGGTAAGGGTGTCGGCTTTGTTATCCCGAATCTACTGTTCTGGGAAGAATCATGTATTGTTCACGACATCAAACTTGAAAACTATGAGCTAACCAGCGGTTATCGCGCAAATAAATTAAAGCAAAATGTTTTTGTCTGGAACCCCGCCGACCCTGATGGGCGCACGCATTGTTATAACCCTATCGATTGGGTGAGTGATAAAGCAGGGCAGCAGGTTGATGATGTGCAGAAAATTGCAAACCTCATCATGCCAGAACAGGAATTTTGGAATAACGAAGCGCGTTCATTATTCGTGGGAGTATTGCTCTATCTGGTTGCGGTTCCTGAAAAAGTAAAATCATTCGGTGAAGTCGTTAGAACCATGCGTAGTGATGACGTGGTTTATAACCTTGCGGTGGTTCTTGATACCATTGGTAAGAAAATTCACCCTGTGGCGTATATGAACATCGCGGCTTTTCTTCAAAAAGCTGATAAAGAGCGTTCAGGCGTTATTTCAACTATGAACTCTTCGCTTGAGTTGTGGGCTAACCCTCTTATTGATACTGCAACTGCATCTAGTGATTTTGATATTCAGGTTTTTAGACGCGTTCCTCATACCGTTTTCGTGGGTGTTACTCCAGATAACCTTGCACGTTTAAAGCCATTGCTTCAGGTGTTTTATCAACAGGCAACCGACTTCTTTACCCGAAAAATGCCACAGAAAGACGAGAAAATCGGTGTACTAATGCTTATGGATGAGTTTCCAACTCTTGGTGAGATGGAACAGTTCAAAGCGGGTATTGCATATTTTCGTGGTTATCACGTTAGGCTTTTCTTGATTGTTCAAGATACCCAGCAGTTGAAGGGTATATATGAAGAACACGGGATGAACTCATTCCTCTCAAACGCGACATATCGTATAACCTTTGCAGCGAACAACGTTGACACCGCCAATCTGATTTCTCAGATGATTGGTAACAAAACCGTGAAACAATATTCGCACAACAAGCCTAGATTCCTTGATCTTAACCCTGCATCACGTACTATGCACGAATCAGAGGCAGCACGTGCATTGCTATTGCCACAGGAAGTTATCAACCTTCCACGTGACGAGCAGATTATTCTTATTGAGGCGTCGCCTCCAATGAAAACCCTGAAGATTAAATACTTTGAAGATCCATTCTTTAAGAAGCGTCTTTTGCCACAAGTTGAGCTTCCCGTTCAAGAGCCATACGATCCAAGAAAGAAACAAACTCCTAAACCAAAACCTGGAAGTGCACCTCCGCCACCTCCACCTCCACCGCCTCCACCACCTCCTCCTCCTGCTGCGCCTCCGCCGCCGCCCCCTCCTGCGGAAAAGAAAGGTGGTGGAATGCCGAATCCTTTCGACTTACCTCCTTTCCCTCCACCTCCTCCTGCTGCGAAGAAGGATGATTTTGAGGAAGATGATAAAAAAGACTCTTCTGCAGGCTCAGGCTCAAAACCTGCTTCTACGGCTAATCCTTTCGACTTACCTCCTTTCCCTCCACCTCCTCCTGCGAAGAAGGATGATTTTGGGGATGATGATAAGAAAGACTCTGGAAGTTCAGGCTCAGGCTCAAAGCCTGCTTCTGCAGCAAATCCATTTGACCTGCCGCCTTTCCCTCCACCTCCTCCTGCGAAGAAGGATGATGTTGGGGAAGATGATAAAAAAGACTCTGCAGGCTCAGGCTCAAAACCTGCTTCTGCGGCTAATCCATTCGACTTACCGCCATTCCCTCCACCTCCTCCTGCAAAGAAGGATGATGTTGGGGAAGATGATAAAAAAGACTCTTCTGCTGGCTCAGGCTCAAAACCTGCTTCTGCGGCTAATCCATTTGACCTGCCACCATTCCCTCCGCCGCCTCCTGCGAAGAAGGATGATTTTGGGGAAGATGATAAAAAAGACTCTGGAAGCTCAGGCTCAGACTCAAAACCTGCTTCTACGGCTAATCCATTCGATCTACCTCCTTTCCCTCCACCTCCTCCTGCAAAGAAGGATGATGAGGACGGAGATAAAAAAGACTCTTCTGCAGGCTCAGGCTCAAAACCTGCTTCTACGGCTAATCCATTTGACCTGCCACCATTCCCTCCGCCTCCTCCTGCAAAGAAGGATGATGAGGACGGAGATAAAAAAGACTCTTCTGCAAGCTCAGGCTCAAAACCTGCTTCTGCGGCTAATCCATTCGACTTACCACCATTCCCTCCACCTCCTCCTGCGAAGAAGGATGATGATAAGAAAGAAGATTCAGAAACTGAAAGCGGTAATGATTTCGTTGATGAAGAAGAACTGCCAAAGAAACCATCTTCACCAATACCTCCGCCGCCACCAATTTTTCCGCGCAAGAAAGATGTGGCAAATAATCCAGATGATGAAACCTAGACCCTCTGATTTTATCTTACGCTCTTCACCATCTTAATATGTGGAAGGGTGACTTCAATAAATGGCTCGCCAACAACATTGAATCCGCATGATTGGTAAAAGCCGACAGCCTCAATTCTAGAGTGCAGCACCAAAGTTTTAAAACCGCGCTCTCTTGCAATTTGCTCTGCATTTTCTAGCAATTGTCTACCAATACCTTGCCTTTGGAAGGGTTCATCAACCGCAAACTGCCTGACTCTTATTTCATAATCGTTAAGCGGTACAAGATACATCGTGCCTGCAACTACCCCCGATACTTTAGCTACAAAGTGTGAGTATGGCGATTCGCTTGAAAGCTGCTCGACTGTGAACTCTAGACCTATAGGTTTTCTTAGGGCTTTATATCTTATCTCTACAGCTTGGTTATATTCAGGGCTTCCGTGTTTTACTTCTTCGATAATTATCATTTTTATTCTGCAATTATCCTTTCGCTACCCTGCTGAGTCTCAATTACTACAAGTTCTCTTTCAACAATGCCATCTGGCCTTACCCTGAATTTGCCATCTACTTTACCATCAAAGCCTTTATCTTCCGTAATTTTATAGGCATCGAAGCCATTTATAGAGACTAATGCCGAAATAATATCATAGCTTAGACTTGCAATTCTAGGCGGAGAGTAACCAAAATGCTGCATAAAGTGGCGTTCAAAACTTTTTCTGCGCTCTATGTTACCACTGGCATACCACGCACCGTTAAGAGATGAACTTAGGTTTTTATTACCATCCCACTGGCCACTTCCAAGTATTCTTATGCCTGTTATATCTCTTTGCTCAAGAAGGCTTGCAATTCCCTTTAGCCTATCACCACCTTCAGGAATCAGAAGGGCATCGAAATCTTTACTGGCAAATAGCTTATCAATCTCTATCTTCAAACTTGCCGCCGCCTGTGGATAGAATTGAATCTTTGCTGATAACTCTGATGTTTCGCTATTCTCAGCTAAAGCCTCATTCATAGCCTTTTCAACAATTTTGCCATAGGCATCATCAGGAAGCAGGGCTGCAAATTTTCTATATCCCTTTGAGATTGCGTAACTCACCACTCTTTTGATTTGCTCATCTGGAGAAAATCCTAAAATAAAGGTATTCGGACTTGCAAGTTTTCGATTATTTGAAAATGACATAATGGTCATTCCCTCTTTTGCGGCAACTGGAATGGCAGTCTCTAGGTTTTGTGAAAATATTGGCCCAAGAATAAGTTGCGAACCTTGCTTTGAAGCCTCAAGAATATTTTGCGTTAGATCAGAATTATTATTTGCCGACTTTGGCATAATCACAAATCGCTTTGCATTTTCATCATCCGCCATGTCTGAAAGTGCCAAGATTGAAGAATGAATCATTGCTTCCCCAATTTTTCTGGCTTCGCCTTCTGTTGGAACCAATAATGTTATTTTATATGGGGTTTGCTTCGATTCGACCTTTTCAGATGCAATCTCTAAATCAACTGTTGGCAATTTTCTCGCACTCTCAACAGGCTTTCTTGCAACCGCAGAGGGAGATTCCTTCCCGCAAGCAGGAATAAACAAAACCAATATCAAAATATATAAAAAGCGCATATAGCTAATTACTCATATAATTGTATATTTGCAATATAGAAACTGTCTAACTAATATTCTTTATAACCGTGTAATATGACAAAAAATCAATCAGGACTAATCCTTGTTGCAACTCCAATTGGTAACCTTGCAGATATAACTCTCAGGGCTTTGAATACATTAAAAGAAGTCGATTTGATTGCATGTGAAGACACACGTCACACAAAAACTCTGCTTTCACATCATGGAATAACGCAAAAACTAATCTCATATAATGAGCATAACGCTGAAAGTTCTCGCCCTGAAATCATTAGATTACTAAAAGAAGGAATGAATATTGCCCTAGTCTCAGATGCAGGAACTCCACTTATCTCAGACCCAGGTTATAAATTGGTGAGAGAATGCATTGCAAATGCCATAGACGTTACATCATTACCTGGTGCATGTTCGGTTATAAATGCGCTTTGCCTATCTGCACTCCCAACAGATAGATTCATGTTTATTGGATTTTTACCCCCAAAATCAGCGGCGCGCATAAAATTACTAGAAAGCTATCGATGGTTTACATCGCCAATCATTTTTCTAGAAAGCCCAAACAGAGTAATAGATTCTCTAAAAGATTTAGGCCAAGTTATGCCGCAAGCAGAGGTAGCAATATGCCGCGAAATGACTAAGCTATATGAAGAAGTTATTCGAGGAAATATTACACACGTAATTGATGTTTTAAGCTCAAAAGAGAAAGTTATGGGTGAAATAGTCGTGGTAATTCACAATCAGTCTTCTCCTGAAAGCGATATAGATATAGAAACCGCGTTACCAGAGCTAATTGCAAAAATGGGAATAAATGCCGCAACAAAAGAGCTTGCAAAACTAACAGGCAAACCTCGAAAAGAGATATATGCTATAGCTCTTGCTATGAAAGAAGTCTAATCTTCGCCGAATTTGCTATTTACAAGTTCAGATATTGCCTCAATCGTTTTTATCTCTTCTTCCGAATTACTCTGGTTTAGAGCCAAGACAGATATTTTCGAACCTTTTTCAGCGGCCAAAGTCATGAGACCAAGAATTGATTTGCCAGAAACTTCGTCATCTCCACCAATTTTTGAGACAGTTATTTTGCAATCAAATTGACTTGCGACTTTAACAAACTTCGCAGCAGCTCTTGCGTGAAGGCCAAGTTTATTCTGAATTTCAAGAGTAACAGACTGCAATTTGTTTATGCCTTCTTATGCTTTTGACAATAATTTACTCGCAACGTTGATATATTTCTTGCCAGCTTCTTCAGCTATCAAAACGGCTTCACCAACTTTATTGTTACTACGAACCGTTGCAAACTTTATGAGCATTGGCAGGTTTACTCCTGCTACAACCTCGATATTACCTTCTTGCATCACCGATATTGAAAGGTTTGAGGGAGTCCCACCAAACATGTCTGTAAAGATTACAACGCCGCTTCCTGAATCGCACTTTTTGACTGCATCCAAAATATCGTTGCGTTTTTTCTCCATATCATCAGTTGGATCAATACAGATAGCTTCAAAATGCTCTAAACGCCCGACAACATGCTCAGTTGCCAGTTTGAACTCTAAAGCCAGTTTACCGTGTGTTACTAATACTATTCCAATTGTCATGTTTATCTTATAACCTATTTCTTGTTAGAAGCAATTTTAGAATGTGATTGCAGTTATTATCCCATATCGGATGAAGAATATCGGGGGTAAAACGTCTGCGAAATGCAACAACAGCCATAATAGTTTCTGGATCAAATAAGCCATTCTGATTAATTTTATAACCGAATTTTGCTAGCATATTTTGCATCCTAAAAACGGCTTCACCCTTACTGTTTGGTCTTGCTATAACCGAGTTAGGAATATTACTGGGCATATCAGATGAAGGCCAAATTCCTATGCCATTTTTTGCCATTTGCTTCCAGTCAAATAACTCACCTGGATCTTCTTTTCGGCTAGGCGCAATGTCACTATGACCAACAAAGTTTTCAGCAGTTATATCATATTTCGATTTCAAACTAAGACAAAGATAAAGCAAAGAATCCATTTGCGGTGATGAAAAAGCATGATAGCCAAACTCATGACCTTTATTTGCAAGCTCTATACCGATTGAGAAATCATTGATATTTGTTCTTCCCTTCCAGTAACTTATGCCTGCATGCCACGCTCTTTTATCGTCATCAACCATTTGATATACATCACCATTCTCATCTATCAAATAGTGCGCGCTAACTTCAGATTCTTTTGAAGTCAGCCTATCTAAAGCCTCTTTTGCCGTTTTCATACCCGTGTAATGTATTACTACGGTATCAATGCTTGCATCCGCAGGTCTGGAATTAAAGTTAGGCGAATTTAAACGAATAAGATTCACCATTATATAAAACCTAATCTACAGCAATTGCTGTTTTAGGGCGTCGTATAACAATGATTGCAACACCTGCAATTGTTAAAGCACCGCCTATAATTTGGTTGATAGATAGCGATTCATTAAAAATTAGCACAGCTAAAAAGATGCTAAATACTGGAACCAGCAATGAAAATGGTGCAACCTGCGAAACAGGATGAACCCTTATTAAATAATACCACACGCTATAAGCAATAATCGTTGAAAAGACAGCAGTATAACATACAGAAACAATACCAATATACGAAATATTAGATAGTTGCTGCATATGGCCATCTTCAAAAATCAGAGAGGTTATCAAAAGTTGAGGAGCTGCAAATAAAGACATCCATCCAATCATGTGAAGAATCTTAACATCCTCCATCTTTTTCATAATTATATTGCCAACAGCCCAGAAAAACGCTGCAAATACGACTATTGCAAAACCTGTGATGTTAGTTGTTACATCTGGTGCACCGAATATGAAAAAAATTCCAGAAAAAGCAATTACAAGACCCGTAGTACGCCAGATTCCAACCTTATCATTCAAAAAGAAAATGCCGAGTATGCAGGCAAATGGAACTCCAAGCTGCCCAACAATAACCATTGTTGATATGCTAAGTCCGCTCTTTAGAGCAATAAATAACAGTGCAAAATGCCCGATTCCAAGAACGGTTGAAAGCATAAAAATCTGCTTAAGATATGCTTTTGGAACTTTAACAAACGGAACAACCATCAGAGAAACCGCAACAAAGCGCATAAAGGTAATAAATATTGGTGAAATTTCCTGCAGGCCAAACTTTGCCGCAATAAAATTACCGCCCCAGCATATTGCAACAAATACTCCAGCAAGTGAGTGTAAAAACGGCATCTAACTACTACTTTTCGCTTGTAAGGTTAAAATTCTATAGGCACTTGTAATTTTGCTAAAACGTTCCCTGTAAATATCTAGTAAATCATCATTATAAAGACTTGGGTTTAATTTATCTGGATGCAACTCTCTGCTCATTTTGCGGTAAATTGTTTTAAGCTCATCGAAGGTAAAGCCCTTGTTCAGCCCCATTATTTCAAGAGGTTTTATTTGCTCAGGGCAGTAATAATCTCTAATTTGAGTTTTCAAAACATCTGAGCTTATCTTCCAGCAAGAGGCTATTTGAAGTAATGCATCATATTCTTTTGCATTGGTTATTCTATCTGAGTCAGCAATTTTGATAAGCGATTTTAAGAGCCCAATTCTTATCACTGGATCAGATGAAGAAAACTTAGCAGTTTGTTTTGCATAGTGTTCTATGCCCAGATTTTCCTTACAAGCATCTCTAAACAACATTGCGGTTGCATTAAGGTTGTTTGCAGGCACTCGAAATGCCTTAGTAAATGCAACAAACTCCTTGCTATTTACCGTTCCATCACAGGCGCAAATATTTGCAATCAAGGCCATAGATGAAAGATTAAATATAATCTCAATTGTGCCACTATCAAAATATGCAAGGGCAGAGTTTGGCTGGTTTTCGTTATTCTCAGTTCCGATAACAAGGCTTGCATTATTCCAGTCGAATACGGCGTTTTTCTCCCTCTCTGATAAAGAGCGACTGCGAAACAGTTTTGTAATAGAGCTAGTATCTAACATTAGTTGCATCAGGAAGGAATAAAAGGCTTCAGACGCAACTATAAATGGGCTAAATGCAAAAGTCAGTTAAATTGCTAAACTACAGCATTTTTTTTCTGTGGATAATATATTTACATTGGTTATGTCATAATAGTTAAACAAAAATATTGTAATTTATTAAAATAATTCAATATAGATACGAAAAATGGCTATTTATCCAACTAATGCAACAGATGAGCAGAAAGTATTTACAGACAATTTATTAAAGTTAATTGCCTCATGTAAAGGAATGTCTAGAAGTGCTCTAGAAGCAGAAGATTTGAAAATCGCAGAGCTAATCAGACAAAATCCAGAAAAAATATGCATCACTACAAATACCAATGTTCATGGCGATAGCTGCATTGTACCCGCCATACAAAAGAATCTAATGCACTCAGTGCGGTCTTTTATAGATATTGGTTTTAAAGTAAACAAGCCAAATACAGGTGGCAACACCCCTATATTTCTGGCAGAAAACCAAGCAATGATTGAAGTATTATTAAAAGCTGGTGCAGATATTGAAGCAAGAAATAAATATCTTGCAACCCCATTGTGGTATCACGTTGTTGGATATAATAAAAACAGACTTCTTGGATTGATTAGTTACGGTGCTAATTTATACACCCAATGCTATGATACCACTTCACAAAGATTCGCATTATTTAACCCATCATCAACTGCGACATTAAGACCCACAATGATTGATCGAATCATCAATGAGACAGAGGATACAATTCCAGAGCTTAAAGAAGTAGTTCTAGCTGGCATTGCATATTATACTCGCTATTCCATCGGAGAAGTTATTCCAAATGATAAATGGGATGTATATAAAATAATGGCCTTCACGCCAAGGATTTCAAACTCAATGGAAAGGTTTCATCGAGATACAGAAATTAATAAAATTCTTAGAAATACAGATTTCAAAGGAAATTCTGAAACGGTTTCAAAAATCGTTGATGGATTAATAGAAGACGCACAAATACCAGCTATAATGCGAGAGCATTACGTTCGAATTGGTATCGAACACCCTAATCAGGCTTACTTAGATAACTTAGAAAGTATGAAAAAAAGACAATCTAGCAATCACCACATCGTACCTTAGCTAAACTCTGTCTATTTCCAGTCTGTTAAGGAGTCTTCTGTTGATTTGGCTGAGGAGGCGATGGGAGAATCTGCTGACCTATTGCCTGACCTATGCTTTGTTTTGCACTACCAATTGCTGAGTCACCAAGCCCGTGCAAGAATCCTCTAATATTATCTAGGTTAATGAATGTACCCGTAATAGACTGAGCAAGATTTGTTGCAAATGAGAAGAAGTTCCAGCAGATATAGGCTAACAACATAAAGATTAAAAGCTCTACAAAATTATCACTAATCATTGTGTTAAGCTGAGCACAAAGGGCTTCAGATTCAGTTCCTGGTTGGCCAGAAATGCCCGTGCTTGTCGTAATGCATTGAACTGCTGTCGCAACACCGTTTTGTAAAGTGGCAAAAGTCCACTGATATTGACCGTTTGGATTACCCTGCCCTGCTTCGGTAAACGTTAAACATGCGGGAATATTCAACATGCTCGTCATGCCCTGACGCATAATTTCTGCAAATAATCCAAAGAAAACTAATACAAATAATGGCTGAAGCGAGAAGTTCACTATCATATCAAGCCATTTTTGGAAAATATTTTGGGTTCTATTGAAGAGTAAAAATAAAAAGAATACAGGTGCAAGGCCAAATAAAAAGGCTGTTACAAGTAATGACATTAAATAAATCCACACAGCTTTAGCAATTGCGGCAATTAAAAATATCATCGCAAAAACAAATATTCCAAGATAGGAAAGTCCCCATCCCCCTGGAGAAGCCGTAAGAGCCGCACTAATTACCGCAAGGCTTCTTGGGCTTATTACCTGCCCTAACAAAACATCAATTGGCATGAAAACATTGTTAGTCGCACCGCCATAATTCTCAATTACATAGCCCTGATTATTTATTGAACCATCACTTAAAAAAGTAATTTGCCCAAGTGATTGCACCATTATTCTGGTGGATTCCGCAATTAAACCGTCGATTCCTTCTCTAAAAAAAGCACCTATATAATCTCGGAAGAAATCAAACCCAGCATCACTGATTATTATTGATATTAGAGCGATTTTAAAAAGTCTTACAAAAACATCCCACCCGCTTACTTGCACTGCTCCAATCATGAACATGATGCCATAAATAGCAATGTAAAGGGTAAGCATTGCACTAAATATAGTATTCAAACCACTTTGCCTAATTCCTTCAAAGAAAGTTGCCGCCGCACCATCAAGAACCTGATTTATCTGAGAAACAACTCGGCTAATGATACAAAGGCCTTGCGCCTGTCCATCCACAACCGAACATATTGGGGTTGCAAATGATCCACAGTCGTTACATGCAGGGTTACACTGCGCAAAAGCAACATCCGCGCCAGCTATTAAAAATATGGCGATGGATAGTAATGAAATAATAAAAACATTCTTCATTGTGTAACTATATACTATATTCGTTTAACTTTAATGACATCATATAAATATTTATATTATCTATACTCTACCTTCTAATATTGAAGTGTCCAAGAACTCCTTCAACACCCCTTTGGAATATCATATCACCCTGTTGTTTTTCCATAATTCCCTTACCAACTTGCGCTGCACCACTTTGCAATGGCTCTTCAAAAGGCATTGCAGAGACATTTGACAAGTTACCTGCGTCACTCCTGCCTTCACCAAATGGATTAGCAAGTGCAGTTGCAAAATCTGGAATATACATCAATGTCACAAACATAACATAAGATAATAACGCAACCATAAAGAATGCAACCATTACCTCCGTTGGTTCAGAATGGAGACAGGTCATCTCGGCTGAGAATGTTACAAATCCTAGAATGCTACTTGCAAAAGATGTAACAACTGGGGGAAGCTGGCCTTGACAACTTACACCTTCGTTTTGCTTTTGCGTATTAAATATGTAGTTAGAGTCAGACCTGTTATTACCTAAATTCCCTTGCTCTCTGCGTTCTATGCACGTGAACATTCTTTGATAATCTTCATTTGCTGAAGCAAAGTTTACATTGCAGCTACCTTCGATAACTCCATTGGCTTTCATAGTTTCGATAATCTTTGGCCAGTTATCATATCTGCAATCACCAGAATCAGATGTGACATCTGGATTACAACCAGTGGGAGTATAGTTGCAAGCTGTGCAGCCGCCACTGATTGAAGCAATCAACGAATATGGCTTCTCATAAATTGCTTTATCCAGAGTTAAAATATAAAAAGTCAAAAATGCAAAGACTAAAACAGGCTGCAAAACAAGACTGATAGTAAGCATCATCCATGCTTGGAAGAATCTCATAGTCTTCCTAAATAAAATTGACAGCATAATAAGTGGCGAAATCATCAACATAAATGCAAGGGCGACGTATGCATTTAAAACCATATAAACAGATCTGAAAAATGCAAAAATTATACCTGTAAACATTGTAAGCCCGATGACTATGAGCATTGGGCCAATACTTCCAAAAAGAGCGTTATCAAAAGATGAACCAAGAGCACCCTGAATGATGATTCCAACTCCTGAAAAAAGTCCGCCGCTTACCGTTCCAAATCCAATCAGAGCACCAAGCAGGCAATCAACCCTAGCCCATAGAAGAATGCTCACATCTTCAGTTTGCGGCATTGGGCAAGAAGCCGCCATTGATGAATCAATTAAAGGAGTTGTCATCAGATACATCATCTGCTCAATTGCTTCAAAGATATCATCATAAAAACCACCAAAATCAGAGATAAACAGAGAAATCAATGCAACTTTAAATAGCAAAACGAATGATTCGGCTGATGGTCTTTGAACCCCTCCTAATGCAAGTCTGATACCGAATATCATAACTGCGATTGTTAAAACCGCTCCTAGAATGCCTTTTGCATATTCGGTGTAAAATGGCATCATATTCTCTAAGGCTGCCCTAACGGTATTCTTTACACAAGTTACAACGGTATAAGTAAGGCCGTTTCCATCAATCACTTCGCAACCTTCGGCAAAAGATCTTGGCTGAGCAATCGCCGTGCTAGAATTTATATATGTAAATACTATGAATCCAACTAAAAGCGCGTAAACTGAGTATTGAGCAAATCTCAAAAATCCCTTTATCAAGTCGTTTGGGTTATCTTTAGGTGTTGCTACGTTTTGCATCATCCGCCACCTCCACCCGTTCCACCGTTTGGATTAGCTCTTTGCGATGCAAGCATTGATGCAACTATTGGGTCAGTTGAATCAATCATACCCTGCCCGCCACCTCGCTGAGATTGATAGCCAAATAAAGTAGCTCTTAATATATCATCACGTTGTTGATTAGTAGCAGTTTGAGTAAAGTCGCTAAATGTTTCTGAAGTAAGTCTTCTTCCTGTTTGCAGACCTGTCTGAATATTCTGTTCAAACGGCATAGATGGAGCAGGCATCTGGTTAAACCATGGAGAAGCAAAAAGGTTACTTCCAAGAGATGGTAATTGCTCAAGCATGGTAAAGACCATATAACTGACAAGGGCAATAGCAATAAATGCCGTAAGAATTCCGCCCAAGAACATATTTTCTAATTCACTGCCACAGGTTTGATCTAAGAAGCATAAAATATAACCAGGATCTTGCAATGCAGGATGGTTTTGAACATTCAAACACATGTTTTGAAGTGGCATATCGAAAAACCAAGTGCCCATATTCATTATACTCGATGTATCAGATGAGTTCATTCCATGAGGAACAGTTCCATCTAGCATTGTTTCTGAACAAGTTGTTACAATATTTTGGGTTTGCAATGCATATTCTGGGTTGGCAATTACGTCTGATACATTTCTTAAAAAAACTTGTGCGAAAAGCCCAACAGGAGAGCTAAAGATAAGATAGTCATATATCAATATTGCGAAAATGATAAATGTAACAACTGCTAGCGGCTGAAGGGCGTATCCCGTAACTAAGCCTACCCAGTTTTCAAAGAATTTGTTGGTTGCTTTAAACAAAACACATGGAATCACAAATATTGAAACGAGAAACAAAAAGCATAATCCAAGTATTGAAACTACAAAATAATATGCCGCTCTAAACAACGTAAGTAGCATTGTAAAAAGTGCAGTAATTCCTGCGAAAAATAAGGCCATTCCAACCGTTCCGCTAAGGCTTGAGGCAACCATTAGGCCAAAAAGGCTGAACCCCATAGGAATTGCAAGTGGAAGCCCAAGAGTAATCGGATTAGTAGGGTCACTCATATTAAAACTGAGAAATGAGCTTAGTAAGCAGTCTATATAGTCCCAAACACCTATTGCAGAAGCATTAGTAAAACCCTCTGATATGTCAGCATTGCTCTGGCACGCTAGAGTTATGAGACTTGATTCTTTCATGAATCCCGCCACCACATCTAAAAGATCACCAACAGGGCAAACTATAAACGAATACCAATAATCCATATTTCTGGTAAACTCGACAACAAGAGCAACTTTGAGTACAAACATTGCCGAATCTCTAGGAAGTGCGCCTTGCTGAAAGTTATTGAACATCAAACGCAGAGCAAAAATAGTGATTGCTATCACTAAAACAGAGCTAACTATCGGCCGATAATAGTCTTTGAAAGTCTGAGATGATAACATGTGATGAATTGATTCAATCAAAGCTCTGGATATGCACTTAACAGCTTTATTGGTAAAACCGTGATAATCATCGCACATACTGGTTGCTTTTGTCGGTGCATCTGGTGCAGCGTCAGGTTCCATCCACCTGCAAACAGGTGCTGAAGACTGTGCATTTGCATCTGTGGGAGATAACAAAACCGTTACAAACGATAGAAACAGACAAAGAAAGACATAAAACGCAACTTTGCCAAATTCCGTTTTAGTTACATTATGAAAACATCCCTTTATCCATTTATCTGCCAATCTGCTTTACCTTTTCTTTGAATATCGGTATCCAAATTGATGGATCTTCACCATGTTTAGCAATAATTTCATCAAGTATCGCAACGGTTTCTGCACGACCCGACAAAATAGAAACTATATCTTCCATTCCGCTTAGATCAATTCTTGCAACAACAACATTTGTTCCCTGTTTTACTAGAAAGAACCTACTTCCAGGATCAGTATTTTTTAACAACTCAAACTCTCTTTCAGTAACCATAAACGCCGAACGATAAACATCGGTGGCCTTAGGATTTGGCAAAAATATCTGTGTTGCGGTTTGCTGAATAAGTGTATCGCTAATTTGGCTTTTACTAGCATCTTCAACACTTTGAGTAGCAAATATGACCATTGCATTGAGCTTTCTCAAGGTTTTAAGCCAATCTTTAATTTTAGGAGCAAATATCGGGTTATCTATCAAAGCCCAAGCCTCATCAAGAACTATCAAAGTCGGAGTTCCATCAAGAGCAAGTTGTATCTTATGAAATAGATACAACAGTGTTGGCCCAAGACTTGTTTTATCTGATAAAACTTCTCCCATCTCGAAGCCAAACACCGTTGATTCGTTTAAATCCATATGGTCAACAGGATTATCAAATAGACCCGCGTAATCACCGCCGCTATGCCACATCTTCAGGCGTGAAGCAACATTACCAGGTGATTCATAGCCAAAAAACGGCGCGATGTTATGCAAGGTTCTATCGGCTTTATCGAGCTTATAATTCCCGTGTATAGCCTGCGTGATTGCGTTCATATCCTCAGCAGTAAACTGCTCGTCATGAATTGTTACTAGAGACTTAAGCCAGTCAATTAGGAAAGAACGATTCTCACCAGTGTTTGGTAACTGAAGCGGATTAAAATTACATATGTTGCTTGGCTGAATTACTGTATATTTTCCGCCAAGTGCTCTGATGAATATCTCAGCACCTCTATCTTTATCGAAGAAAAAGAGCCTGCACTTAAATTTTTGAGCCTGAGCGCAAAGAAAATTCATCAACACGGTTTTACCAGAACCCGTAGGGCCTATAATCGTTGTGTGGCCAATATCACGAAGATGGAAATTAAAGAAATAAGGCGTTCCAGAGGTTGTATCAAATACAGTTACGGCATCACCCCAGTGATTTCCTGCAATCCTGCCAACGGGATAATTATGCAATGAAGCAAACGCCGACATATTCATCGTACTTATAATTGACGGTCTCGGAATAAAATTAAAATTCGCGGGAAGTTGCGCCCAATACGAAGCCTCTAAAGTAAGCGTCTCTCTTATCGCATTAATTCCAACGTTTACAAGTTCTGCAAGTGCCATCGAGACTGCTTCTTCTAGCTTCTTTAAGTCTTCTTCAAGTATCAAAATAGTAAAATGGTGAGTTCCAAAGGCAACATGGCCACTCATTGCCATATCAAGCGCATCACTTATTTCTGCAACCTGAGATATAGCAACGTCTTCAGAGCGCATCATTCTTCGCTGTTGAAGCTGCATTTTCTCGATTGCAACTTGCCTGTTTATGTATGAATAAGATTGCGCCATGATAAACTCAAACGGAAGCTGCAAGAAAGAATCTAACATTCCAGCAGCCGTTGCCGATGCATATTCTTTTATCGTAATCATTGCGGCAAATCTTCTTCCACTATGCCCACGAATTTCTATCGCCCTTCCCCCAAAATATAGGCGGTGAGTTGTGATATAACTATCTATATCACCTTTTGGCAGAAGCATTGCCTGCGAATATCCAGCATTGGTAATTTTTGCTAGAAACTCAACTGGTTCTGAGAAAGTTCCGTGATCAGTTTCAACTACACTTAGTAACTTTGCACCATAATCTTTAAATGTTGCAAGCACTCTGTAAGTTGCCTCTGAAAGCTCTTTGTGAGCTTCTCTTGTTGCAATATTTGCCGATTCTTTATCAACCCTTTCAACTAAAGACTTAAATAGATATTCGACTTTAATAGCCGTACCCTTAGTATCGGCTTTTCTAACAACCGTTATATATAGGTCGTTAGCGAAAGTATTTTTAACGGTATGCTTACCTCGCCACCTATCATTCACCTGCTTTGCAAAACCTTCCTGAAATTCGCCATCAGGAAATGCGCTTTGTCTTCTGCGGATTGTGTGAAACCATAGAGCAAACGTTCCATGCGCCATACTTTTAAGAAGAGAGTTTCGAACGTTTTTACGCATATCGACATCTTCGTCATCTGCCGTTTCAAATGAGAAGCCTTCAATCTTGATTATTTGAACTAACTCTCTGTTTTTAGTAATGATTGTATTTTTATCTATATGGCATTTATAGGGAATAAATTCCGCTTCAGAGACTTCCCTGTCAGCTACACTACTGTTTTCAGTATATTTTCTTTTTATCTGAAGAAATTCGCGCATAATTTTTAAAATGGATCATATGAATTTGTAAAACCATGAAATATACGGTTTTTACACTTCATGCAACGCCCGTAACGTATAATCAACAGCTCAAGAAAACGCGGCTCTTTCATACATATGTAATAACCAATTAAGTGAATTAGCGGCGCAATCACTAATAAAGCCAGTATGTTATTGGTATTAATAAAGGTAACCATTGAAATCATCATATTTATCAGGAAGTAGTTATAAGTAACGCCCGCAAGCATTGCTGGCCTTGTTAAGCCCTGATATAATGGGTCTGCTTTAAGTCTTCCACCTGCCATAACATTATTCCATATCCATCATTTACATGACACATTATAGCGCAGAAACGTTTAACTTTTCTTACAGTTGCTCATCTAATCAGTAAATTTGACAAAATATTTATAGGATTTGGAAAAAGTAATACAAAAATAAGAGCAATAATCATTGATGGAGCAAAGGGAACCTTACGTTTTCTGAGTATCACTGAGGTTAAAATTCCTGCAACTCCTGATAAAAATAAGAAGGGAATAAAATTTATAAAACCCGTCCACAAACCAGCAACAGCAAAGAACTTTACATCCCCTATTCCCATAGCCTCTTGTTTTTTATACCATAATCCAATAAAGTATATTGAAACTGCAAAAACAAATGCCGCAAGAGAAGATAATGCGTGGTGTCCTATGCCACCACTTTCAGAATAACCAAGAACGATGTAAATTATCCCAATTATAAACAAAACAATCTGCATACTATCTGGAATAATCATATGCTCTAAATCAATGAAGAATATAATCAAAAGAGCTGTAAATGTAATTGAGAGCAAAGCCGCCTGCACAACTCCAAAACTTGCAAATAAATATACATACGCCGCAAGATTTATAAGCTCAACGATAAGATAACGCTTGAGTATTTTATCTCGGCAATACCAGCACCTTCCGAATAAAAATATCCACGATAAAATTGGTATGAGCTGTAAAAATCCAAGCGGCTTCTTACACTTAGTACAGTGCGAAGAAAGCCTTACAACATTCATTCCTCTGGGCAATCTATAAATTAACATATTGGCAAAACTGCCAAAAATAGCCCCAAATATTGCTGCCAAAATAAGTATCAATCAGATTCCTTTGACTTAATCGCTATCCATAACTCTTCAAGCTCATCTTTTGATAAATTCATCATATCAAAATTTGCCTCAGAGGCGGCTTTTTCCATCTGTCTGAAACGATTGATGAATTTATTATTTGCATTCAATAACGAAATTTCAGCGTCAATATCTAGGTGTCTTGATAAATTGACTATCGAAAACAGTAGATCTCCTAGCTCTTCACCAATTCTGGCCTGAGATTCTTCTAAATCGATTGAATCTTCAAGCTCTTCAAGCTCTTCTTCTATTTTATCTAACACTTGAGAATAATCCTCCCAATCAAATCCTTTTTTAGCTGCACGTTTTTGAATCTTTTCAGCCCTCATTAATGAAGGCAGACCAACAGCAATTTCGTCTAATATACTCGGAAAATCTCCACGCATAATCGCTCTGTTTCTGCGTTCCTGCTCTTTTTGAGCTTCCCATTCTAGCTCTTGCTGCTTTGCAGATTCTACCGACTCTCCCGCAAAAACGTGTGGGTGACGTTTGACCAATTTATCACAAAGCCCTTTTACAACATCTTCAAAACTAAAATTACCGTTTTCAGAAGCAATCTGCGAGTGGAAAATAACCTGTAAAAGTAAATCTCCAAGTTCTTCTTTTAAATCATTCACACCACCATTTTTGATTGCATCAAAAACCTCATAAGCCTCTTCTATTGTGCATTTAGCAATAGATTCATGAGTTTGCTCGATATCCCAAGGACAACCACTTTCTTTATCTCGAAGTGATTGCATGATTTTTATTAAATCTTCGATGACTTTCACTTTGTTTTACTCTAAATAGGGTTCATGTTCACAAGATATTCTAATCCGAATGCATTTGCAAAACTTGCTTTAAAAGCGATTCCTGTTCTGTGGGTTTTGTTTTTCGCAAGCCTCACTTTCGGCCTTTTACAAGCACTTTATATATCTCCTCCTGATTACAAGCAGGGCTATAGCGTCAGAATTATGTATGTTCATGTACCTTCAGCTTGGCTTTCAATGGCAATTTATGCAAACATAGCAATCGCAAGCATCATTTACCTTGTGTGGAAGCATTCACTCGCAGATATTATTGCAAGATCAAGCGCAGGTATTGGAGCCATATTCACACTAATAACTCTTGTTACAGGCTCACTTTGGGGAAAACCAATGTGGGGAGCATGGTGGGTTTGGGATGCAAGACTTACATCGGTTCTAATATTGTTTTTCATATATATATCATACATATACATATCAAAATCATTTGATAGTTATGAACGTTCATCAAATGCAGCAGCAATATTTGCCATCGCAGGACTTGTGAACTTACCAATTATAAAATTTTCTGTTGATTGGTGGAGCACACTGCATCAACCAGCAAGCATTATAAGATCTGGAGGGGTTGCGGTTCACGAAACAATGCTTATTCCCCTATTTTCTATGGCTGCATGTTTTTTATTCTTGTATCTGATTGTATTATTTTATAATTGTCTCACTCATCTCAATCAGAAAAAAATTGATAATCTTAGGTTAGGTGGAATGTAAAAAATGACATATGTTGTTACAGAAGCATGTATCAAATGTAAGTATACTGACTGTGTGGAAGTTTGCCCAGTCGATTGCTTCTATGAAGGTGAGAATATGCTGGTTATTAATCCTGAAGAGTGTATTGACTGCGGGGTATGCGAACCAGAATGCCCAGCAGAAGCAATTAAGCCAGAAAGCGAAGACCTCGTTAAGTGGATTGAACTTAACCGAGATATGTCGGCAAAGTGGCCGAATATTACCGTTAAAAAAGATGCTCTGCCAGATGCGGATGAGTTTAAAAATGTTTCTGGAAAATATGATAAATTTTTTACTGAAAACAAACCATCGTGAAGAAAATAGCAATATCTTTAACCATTGCGACTGTAATAATTTTCCTAGACCAGATTAGTAAATATATACTAATTCCTATGGTGATTAATGGAGAAGTGATTGAAGTATCATCATTCTTTAATCTTGTAATGGTCTGGAATAGAGGCGTTAGCTTTGGAATGTTTGCAAGCGATGCAGAAATCATGCGTTGGGTTTTAAGCACTCTTGCCGTAGTTATATCTATTGCTTTATTGATATGGGTACATAACGATAAGATTGTTCCTAGAACTCTTCCTGTCGGGTTAATCGTGGGCGGAGCTATCGGAAATGTGATAGACCGTATAAGATTTGGAGCAGTCGCAGATTTCTTCGATTTTCATCTCATGGGTTATCATTGGCCAGCATTTAATATAGCTGATAGTTGCATATTTATCGGCGTTGTCATAGTCTTAGCTCAAGAATTTAAAAACGGTAAGAAAAGCGAAAATGCCAATGCAGCAGGGGAAAAAAATGCAAATAATTAAATATCTTATACTATCTCCTCTATTTTTGTCTTTAGTGGCTTGCGGAGATGGAACCTTAAGAGAGAAGATAGGAATTGATAAATCAACTCCAGACGAGTTTCAGGTTTTGTCAAAGCCACCACTTAGCGTTCCTCCAGAGTTTGAGCTGAAGCCTCCGCAACCAGGTGTTGCTGATCCAGTTATAACAGTTCCAGAAAGACAAGCCGAAAATTCTTTATTTGGCAAAGAAAACGGAAGAGATATATCTGTAGATAACAACCCCGCTAAAACATCTTCAGATAGTATCCTCCTAAAAAAAGTTGGTGCGAATGACGGAAATTCAAGCATCCGAGATCAGTTAAACAAAGATAAAGAAGAACAAAAAAAAGTTGAAGAAGAAAAAGGGTTCTTTGAAAAACTAGTTGGAAGTGACAAAAAGAAGAAAGAACCCAAGATAGAAGAAGATGAGAAAAAGTAATCGCACCACTACATATAGCAAATTCCTTTATCATCTTTTATTTGCAGCGTTGGTAATCGTTCAACTGGTTTTTGCTGCCGATGAATCGAATGCTTCAATTAAAGAAATAAAAGAGTTTGAGTTAAGCAATAAAATGAAGGGGGTTTTGATAGAAAACCACCGAGTTCCTGCAGTTAGCCATTCAGTTTGGTATAATGCAGGGGCAGCCGATGACTTTTATGGTAAATCTGGCGTTGCTCATTTTCTTGAGCATATGATGTTTCTTGGCACCAAGAATATTCCTTCTGGTGAATTTTCTAAAATCATTGCTCGCAGTGGTGGAAGAGATAACGCATTCACAAGCCATGACTACACTGCATATTTCCAAAACATCTCTAAAGATAAACTCGAGATGGTTATGCAAATGGAATCAGAGAGAATGACAGGTTTAATTCTGTCTGAAAAAGACTTTGAGAATGAAAAGAAAGTTATTTTAGAAGAGCGCAGAAGAGTTGTAGATAGCAATCCAAGTGCTATTTCCAACGAAGAGATTGATGCGAACCTATACAGAAACCATCCATTTGGCAGACCAATTATTGGATGGTCGGAAGAAATCAAAAAAATCACCCTAGATGATTTAAAAAAGTTTTATGAGAGGTTTTACTGCCCAAATAATGCTACTCTAATTATTTCGGGAGCTGTGGAACTTGATGAGGTAAAAAAACTTGCCGAAAAATATTATGGCTCAATCAAACCATGCACAGATAGAAACCAGATAAGAGCATCTCGCCCTATTGAGCCTTATGCAAGACATCTCAATATGTTGATTGTTAAGCATCCACTAGCAAAGCAACGAACCTTAACCAGAAAATATCTAGTTAGATTAGATGAAGGCAAAGAGGGTCTTATTGCAAGAGATCCAGAAGTTCTCGCATTAATGTTTGCCGCACAACTTATTGGAGGGAGCGATACTTCAATCTTATATCGCAAAATGGTGTTAGAAAATAAACTCGCAAACTCAGTTAGTGCTTATTTCAGCCCATTTTCTCGAGATGTTGGCGAGCTTACAATTTTTGTTGCTCCTAAAGTTGGCGTAGGATTTACAAAAATTAGAACAGAGCTTGATAAAGAACTAAAAGAAATTCTGCAAAGCCCAATAAATAAAGAGGATTTAAAAAGAGTTCAAAACGCAATCATCGCCAATGAGGTTTTCTCAAGAGAAGGCTTATTTAATATAGTCAGAATCACTGGCATTCAATACACTTCAGGGGCAGACATCGAATTTATCAAAGATTGGGAAAAAAACGTTAAATCCGTCAAGCCAGAGACTATAAAAGCCGCTATGAATAAATTCTTGAAGGAAGAAAACTCCACTACAGGATTCCTTATTCCAACAGATGATGTAAATAAAGAAGATACCGAATGAGATATAATCGACTAGCATTAATTATCATCTTGCCAATGCTCTTAATCTGCTTCGGCAGCGTTAATTCGGCTTACTCATACGTTAAACCTATTGAGATTGAAACCCCTAAGGGTCTAGTTGCTTGGGTTGCAGAAGACAATAGCCTGCCGATTGTCACTTTTAGAATCTCATTCAGAAAATCTGGCTATGCTTATGACGGCAAGGCAAAAGGTGGCCTAGCAGGAATTTCAGCTTCAATGCTAAGCGAGGGTGCTGGGGAATATAACTCAGTCGATTTTTCTAAGAAGCTCGAAGAACTTTCTTCTACAATTTCATTTGATACCACTGAAGATAGTCTAGTGTTGATTGTGAAGTGCCTGACTGAAAATCTTGATGCAACATTCCAGCTTGTTTCTAAAGCAATTTATACGCCGCGATTAGAAGCTGAAGCCCTTGAAAGAGTAAAATCGCAGGTAAAAAGTTTTATTGATAAGCAAGATCAGTTACCAAAAGAAATTGCATACAAACAGTGGAAGAAAGCGGCTTTTGGCGATCATCCATATTCTAGCATTGAATATCCCAGCAAGACAGATATTGATAATATTACGGTCGAAGATATTAAGGAATATTACAAAAACACCTTTGTAAGAGAGAATCTTATCATCGGTGTATCAGGAGATATAAAACCAGATAAAGCAGAAAAAATTCTCTCAAAATTATTTGATGCATTAGCTGAGTTCCAACCTAAACCTCGCCCAGTTATTAACAACTACTCTATTAGTGAGGGTAAGATTGATGTTATAAATAACTTATCCAGCCCACAAACTCATATTGTTTTTGGCCAAAACGGAATTAACAGAAGAGATAAGAAATATATTCCTTTAATGATTGCTAATCACATTCTTGCTGGTGGTGGCTTTACTTCGCGTCTAGTTGAACAAACTAGGTCAAAAAGCGGCCTTGTATATGGCATCAGCTCACGACTTGATAATATGTCAAAATCTTCACTAATTATCGGAAGCACATCAACCGCAAATGGAACAGTTGGCGAAGTCATCAAACTTATAAAAACTGAGTGGCAAAAGGCTAAAGAAAATGGTTTTACCGAGCAAGAGTTGATTGACGCCAAAGCATATCTTACAGGATCTTTTCCTCTATCGATTGACACCAATATTGAAGTTGCATCTTATCTAACTTCAATGCAAATAAATGATTTGGGAATCGATTATTTAGAAAAAAGAAATGATATTATAAACAATGTAACACTATCAGAGCTAAATGAGGTAGCGAGAAAACATCTTGATCCTCTAAACTTAGTTTTTGTTACCGCAGGTGGAAGTAAATAAGCATGGAATATTTCAGTCAAAATCTTGACAGCTTTTTTGTTGGCGATAGAGAGAATAAGCTAACTAAGAACTATCATGATAATCTCAAAACTCTTGAAAACGAACTTGCTGGAATTCAAAAACGCATTGAAACACCTCTTTTAAGACCAATTAACATTGCTTTAGAAGAAGTTGGTGACATTAGCAAAGATGCTGATTTTATAGTAAATAACTATTCCAAACTAATCGTTTTCGGAACTGGAGGCTCAAGTTTAGGTGGAGAAAGCCTTTGTGTTTTAGGTAAGAAGTTTCCTGTTAGCTTTTGTGATAACATCGACCCAGACACATTCTATGAACTCTTGGCAAATTGCGATTTAAAAACCACATGCTTTTTGATTATAAGCAAGTCTGGCTCTACACTAGAGACAATAGCACAGGCACTTGCACTAGTTAAAATTATGAAAAGCAAGGGTCTTGAAAGTCTAATTTCAAAAAACTTGATAGCAATCACCGAAAACAAAGACAGCCTTCTTAGAAAGTTTGCCGATGAATTTAAACTAAAAACACTCATCCACGATAATGATATTGGTGGAAGATACGCCTTGTTCTCAAATGTTTCGCTTCTTCCTGCCGCTGTTTCTGGTGTTGATATTGAACAAGTGAGAAATGGCGGAAGAAGTGTAATTGCGAATTCAAGTGATCCAGAATTCTCAGCCAAGCATGGTGCTGCGGCTGTAATATCTGCATTTGAATGCGGCTATCATTCAACTGTAATGATGCCTTATGCAAATCGACTAAAATATTTCACCACATGGCACAGACAACTCTGGGCAGAAAGCATTGGTAAAAACGGTAAAGGCTCAACCCCCCTTCGCGCTCTTGGCACGGTTGATCAACATAGCCAACTTCAGCTCTATCTTGACGGCTGTAAAGATAAAATATTCAATCTTTTTGAAGTAAAAAACTTCAAGAATAATATTGAACTTGAAGACATAAACTCAATAACTTCTTCAGCTCTTTATTTGAAGAATAAAAGCCTAGATAATTTAATGAGCGCATCACTCAGTGGAACTGGAAAAGCACTAAAAGATAGAGGTTGTCCAACTAGGTTATTCTCGATTAATAAAATTACTGAAATAGAATTTGGCGCTCTTGCAATGCACTTTATCTTTGAAACAATTCTATCTGCCGCACTTCTTAGAGTTAACCCATTTGATCAGCCAGCAGTTGAAGAAGGAAAAATTGCTGCAAGATCAATTCTATTAAAAACAGAGCCTAAATGACGAAAAATAATCTAGCAATAGTAGTTCTTGCCGCAGGTAAAGGCACAAGAATGAAATCTAAAACCTCAAAGGTTTTGCATAAAATTGCAGGCCTCGAAATGATTGGGCATGTTTTAAACGCATGTCATAAAATGAATGCAGAAAGGGTTGTTGTTGTAACTTCCCCTGATATGCCAGAAGTTGCTGATTATGCTGCAAAGTTTGCGAAGGATGTAAAAATTGCAATTCAAGATAAGCAACTAGGTACAGGCCACGCAGTAATGTGCGCCGAACAGGCTCTTTCAGATTTTAGTGGCACAGTCATAACTCTATGCGGCGATACTCCACTAATTGATGCCGAAGAGATTAAAGCACTTGCCACAAAGGTTACTGATAGTGCAAAAATATCAATACTCGCAATGGATTCAAACCCCGCAAATAGCTATGGAAGGCTAATTACAGCAAATGGATTTGTTGAAAGAATAGTTGAGGTTAAAGATGCTTTTCCCCATGAGCTTGAAATTAGACTAGCTAACTCTGGAATCATCGCGGCAAACTCAAAGCTACTTTTTGAATGCCTCAAAATGCTTGGCAATAATAACTCTCAAAACGAATATTATCTAACCGACATAGTTGCAATTGCAAACAGCAAAGGTGAAAAGGTAACATACTCAATCGGAAACGAAGAGAATCTACAAGGAATCAACTCTCGCGAACAACTATCTATTGCGGAATTAGCTTGGCAGCAAAGAAAACGTAAAGAAGTAATGGCTGGTGGGTGCACTCTGATTGATCCAGATTCTGTATTTTTTAATTACGACACATCAATTGGCAAAGATGTTGTGATTCAACCTAATGTATTTTTCGGAAGTAACGTTCAAATAGCAGATAATGTTTTGATTAAGGCGTTCTGCCATATTGAGGGTGCAAAGATTGAAGATGGAGCAACTATTGGTCCATTTGCTCGTCTTCGTGTTGGCAGCGTAATTGAAGAATCTGTTCACATTGGAAACTTTGTCGAAACAAAAAATACCGTCATGAAAAAAGGCTCGAAGGCAAACCACCTAAGCTATATCGGAGATAGCGAAGTGGGAGAAAAAGCAAATATTGGTGCAGGAACAATTACATGCAACTATGATGGATATGGTAAATATAAAACCGTCATTGGCGAGGGTGCTTTTATCGGTTCTAACTCTTCACTAGTCGCACCTGTCTCAATCGGAAAAGGCGCAATCACAGGAGCTGGCTCGGTTGTAACTTCCGATATTCCAGATGATTCGTTGGTTTTAACTCGTGCAGATCAAACAATAAAAAGCGAGTGGGCAAAAGAATTTAGAATTAAGAAAAGTAAGGAAAAAAATGAAAGCAACACCTAAAGGTTCAAAACCCCCTTCACAGCGTCAGATGAAGGTTGGTGAAGAAATCAGACATATTATATCTGAAATTATTATTCATGGTGAGCTACACAACCTTATTATTGAATCTGCAACCGTTTCAATTTCTGAAGTTAGAGTAAGCCCAGACTTGAAAAATGCCACAGTCTATTTCACAACACTAACAGGTAAAATGGTTCAGGAAGTAAACAATGCATTAAAAGATGCCGCTCCTTACATAAGAGGTTTGCTCTCTAAAAAAGCTAGAATAAGATATACTCCCAGACTCACTTTTGTGTATGACACATCTTTTGATACTGCAAACCACATTAATGAACTTCTAAACCAAGAGGCCGTTAAGAAGGATATTCTACCTTCATAAAATAAAGGCCATGTGCTGGTGCGGTGATTGCAGATTTGCTTCTATCTTTAGCATCTAGGGCATCCCTTAAATCTGATACACTCCACTTGCCTTCACCCACCGTTTTAAGTGCACCAACCATAATTCTAACTTGATTATGCAGGAATGAACGAGCCGAAGTTTTGATAATTATCTTATCATCATCTTGCTCATCTTGACTGACAGATAAAGAATCCAGTGTCTTTATAGGAGAAGATGACTGACACATAATTGATCTAAAACTTGTAAAATCATGCCTCCCTATCAATATCTTTGTGGCTTCTTGCATTTTTTCTATATCGAGTTCTTTAGGAACATGCCAAGCTCTCTGACTATCAAGACAAAGTCGAGCCTGTCTGTTGACTATCACATATTTATAGTGTCTTTTTATTGCGGAAAATCTTGCATGAAAATCTTTATCGACTTCTGATACTTCTATAACTGATACACTCTCGCCGATTAGATGGAAGTTCATTCCAAGCAATATATTCCTAATTGGCATACTTTTATTTATTTCAAAATGAGCAACTTGGCCATGTGCGTGAACTCCAGCATCGGTTCTTCCTGCGCCTATAACTTCAGAGGCCTCGCCAGTTAATGCTAATACAGCTTTTTCTAATGCAGCCTGCACAGTTGGAATTGAAGATTCCTGTCTTTGCCAACCTGAATAAGCCGTACCATCATATTCAATAACAATTTTATAGCGAAATGTTATTTCTCAACTCCCATCAACTGAATTACCGCTGGAGTTATAATAACAATAAATAGAGTTGGTAAAATAAAAAGAATCATTGGCACAGTCATAATTGCTGGAAGTCTTGCCGCTTTCTGCTCTGCTCTTATTATACGCTGGGTTCTATATTCTGCGGCTAAGGTTCTTAAAGCCTGCGATACGGGAGTTCCGTATTTCTCGGTTTGAACTAACACACTTGCAATGCCCCTAACTTCAGGGATATTCACCCTTTTTTGCAAGTTATCAAGTGCAGCCCTTCGCTCGGGAAGGAATCCCATTTCAATTGATGTGAGACTCAATTCCTCTGCAAGCTCAGGATAAGCAAGCCCTAACTCTTTTGATACCCTCTCAAGGCTAGCAGTTAGTGTTAGCCCTGCTTCAGCACACACCATCATCAAATCAAGTGCATCAGGAAGTGCCTTACGAACCTTTCCCCATCTTTTATTTCTCTGATTTATAACCATTATATCGGGTAACTTAAAACCTAGATACATTGCCAAAATAACCCAGAATAAGTTTCCGCTCTCTTCTACTGGATTCAGTATATTAACCTCAAGCAGAACAATCGCTATAAACCCTAAAACAAATGGAGCTATAGCCTTGATAATTGCCAGTTTATAGATTGTATCCTTCTCTCTATATCCAGCAGCAATTAGCATTTCCTTATATTTTTGGGCTTGCGATTCTTGTAGAAGATTCAAACGCTTAACCCAAGCCTTCATCGACTCAACATTATATTGTCTTTTGTCACGCTTCTTGGGGTCTTTAAGCCTGTCTTTTAGCTCTGCTCTCCTGTTTTGAAGAGACTTTATTCTTTGGCTAACAAATGGCTTTGCACTAAAGCTATTGCCAACTATATAAACCGTTATAAACGCAAAAAGAGCTGCTATCAGGGCAACAATATTTTCCTGAAAAGACGTTTGCGGCAAAACATTAAGCACCCTAAAGAAATCAATTTGCATATTCAGATACCTTAAACATCAAAATTTGCCATTTTTTTCATTACAAACATTCCAAATGACATGCTGGCGGCAGCGATTACAAGAGCTATATTTCCTCTAACATCGTAAAATAGAGGCTCAAGATATTCTGGATTAATAAAATATAGAGCACCAATAACACCAAATGGTAATGCTCCAACTATCCATGCTGAAGCTCTGGCTTCAGAAGACATCGCCTTTATTTTCATTTTAAGCATATGCCTATTTCTTATCGTATTCGCCAGATTACTGAGTATCTCGGCAAGATTACCACCAGTTTCACGCTGTAAATTTAAACTGGTTACGAAGAAGTCAAACTCTAATAACTTAAGCCTTCCCGCTGCTTCGACTAGGGCTGTTTCTACGGGCATTCCAAGTTTGATGGATTGTGCAATTTTTTCAAACTCTGATTTTATCGGCTCTGCTATCTCTTCACTAATTACTTTAAATGATTCTTGAACAGGAAGCCCCGATCTAAGACCCCGCACTATGAGCTCAATTGCATCTGGAAATAACGATACAAAAACATTAGCTTTTTTTGATATTAAATAACTTATTACAAAATGCGGAAAACCTATTCCAATAATCACTGCAATTGGTGCTGCTATGATTAGGTTAATCCCTACAAAAATAGTCATTACAAACGCTGCAATAAACGAAGCTGACACACAAAGTAGTAAATACCGCCCCGCTTTAATTCTGATTCCAGACATTTCAAGCCTATATCTTAGCTGATCAAGATTTGGCAGTTTCTTTATCAGTTTATCGAAGGAAGCTATTGAGCTATCTGACTTATCTTTTTTTAGACTCTCGCCAATTTCGTTCTTTTTACCTGTACTTAGCTGACCATTTGAGCGTTTATCTATTCTCTCACTTCTTTTAACAATTTGAGATTTTACATTATCACCAAATAAAACCAACATAAGAACATAGATAAAAATCATTGTTCCGCTGAAGATGATAACATTGAAGAATAAATCGTTCATACTTGAGCCTATCTCATAACCTAAATTGCATCAAGTAGGGCTTTATCAAGCCCGTAATATTCGGCGCGGGCAGTAAAATGAGGCCTGACACCCATTGACTTGAAGGTTCCTATCAAATTACCTTCTGAGTCTTCTCCTTCATATTCATATCTGAAAAGATCTTGCATTACGATGACCTCGCCTTCCATGCCTGTGACCTCTGATATATGGGTGATTCTGCGCTTTCCATCACGCATACGATTAATTTGGATAATCATATTAACCGCTCCTGCAATCTGGTTTTTAATCGCTTTTGGAGGCAAACTCGCACTTGCCATCATAACCATATTCTCCATACGCGTTAGAGCTTCTCTAGGGTTATTCGCGTGCAAAGTACACATTGAACCATCGTGTCCTGTGTTCATCGCTTGCAACATGTCAAGTGCTTCCGCCCCCCTCACCTCACCTAATATAATTCTATCAGGGCGCATACGAAGAGCGTTCTTCACAAGATCACGCATATTTATTTCACCATGCCCTTCAAGGTTTGCTGGCCTTGTTTCTAATGGAACAACGTGGGGCTGTTGAAGCTGTAATTCCGCCGCATCTTCAATTGTTACAACCCTTTCACCATGATCTATCATTCTCGAAAGAGCGTTGAGCAAGGTTGTTTTTCCCGAACCTGTACCCCCTGAAATGACTGTATTAAGCCTACATGCCGCTGCAATTTTTAGAACCTTACACATCTCTTCTGAAATGTTGTTTTGGGCAGCCATTACATCAAGCGTGATTTTCTTTTTAGAAAACTTACGAATTGATATTGTAACACCTTTAAGCGAAAGTGGTTGAATTATAACGTTTACACGGCTTCCATCTTCAAGTCTGGCATCACATATCGGGCTTGTTTCATCTATTCTTCGCCCTACATTATTAACCATTCTAGTTGCAATTGACATTAAATGGCGGTTATCACGAAATTTTACATCCGTAAGCTCCAGTTTACCTTTTCTCTCAACATATACTTGCTGTGCGCCATTTACCATAATGTCGGTTACGGCTTCATCTTTTAAGATTGGCTCTAGTGGGCCATATCCAAGCATGTCGTCGGCAATTTCATTTGCAAGCAATTGCTGCTCATAGTGATTTATGAGCATTTTTTGCTCCATCACTATTTCACCAATTAACTCAATGATTTGCTTTTTTAATTCTTCTCTTTTTAATTTTGATGCTGTTGCAAGGTCGATTTGCTCCATTAATATAGAGTATATCTTATCTCGTGTAGCCTGCTTTTCTGCCTTTTCATGATTTTCTGAGTCTGATAGGATTTTATCATCTTCTGATTCTGATATGATGGATAACTTATCTAGCTTATCAAAATTATTTTGTTTCTCAGTTGCCTCATGAGTATCAGGCGGTGAGGATTGCAGCTCCGAACTGATTGCCTCAGCAGATGCAATTTGTGCTGCAATCTCAGACTTTGGCAATTCCCCATTCGCTGATTCTGTCGTGTTTTTTCTACCGAACATCTAACAATTTAGCCATTTTTTTCTTTTCATATGGCATTCATTGTAAGGTAATATTATGAATTATTGTTTAATCTATAGTGTCTCTATTTTTATCTGATAGCTTCGCATTTCGTCGGTCTCACCGTGCTCACTTATTATTTATAAGCTCCGCGCGCTTCGTGTAATATTCCGTATGATTATGTAGTGATTCGTGAGGTGATTTATATCC
>CAZAGG010000011.1:0-73573 GCA_964484565.1 uncultured Rickettsiales bacterium
GGATATAAATCACCTCACGAATCACTACATAATCATACGGAATATTACACGAAGCCGTCGGCCAGCTCATCCAGCGAAGCCTGAATCTCTTTCAGTTCCTCGGTGTTGAAGCCCAGCATGTCGGTGTCATAGGAAGCGTCATCCAGTTCGGTGATCTCCAGCTGGAGCAGCGCCTTATCCCACTCCGATTCCTCGCCCACGCGATTATCGGTAATGCGGTACGCCTTGATCTGCTCCGGCGTCAGTTCCGTGGCCACATGCACCGGCACTTTCTTTAAGCCCAGCCGCTTGGCCGCCTCAAAGCGCACATGCCCGACCACGATCACCATTTCCTTGTCAGTGACGATGGGCTGGCGGAAGCCAAACTCCTTGATGGACGCTGCCACCTTTTCAATCGCGTGTGCGTTAATCCTTGGATTCCGCGCATAGGGAATCACCTGATCCAGCGGCATCAGTTCAATCTTCATCTCACTATCTCCTTGGTTTTTGCGAAGTGATTTCGCAGGGCATTTCGTTTTTTGTTTTTGGGTTATCGTTATTTCTCAATCGAATGCGCCGAAAAAAACGAAACGAAATCGACATTTTGAAGCTGGCGCTGGGGAAATTCCGCGCTCGCGGCGTACCCGTGCAGGCTGGGCTGGAAGGACCCGCCGCGCTTGCTCCGGTTCAACATATTGAAAAACATATCAAAACAGCGTTGATTGCAGCTGCACGCCTGTTATCCCATAGGAGGTTTAACCCCATGATAAAGAGGCAAACACTATGGAAAAACACACCAACCCCATCGAATTTGACGCCAAACCCAACGAAAAAGCCATCGACCCCATCGAATATGCCAAGCGCATCGCCGAACTTAATGACCGCTTTCGCCAGACCTACTGGGGAGGCAAGGTCATGACGACATGCGGTGTGAACGAACTATCCGAAGACATTAAGGCACGGTTGTTTCGAGCCGTTGCTGAATTCGACAGCTTCGACTGGCGCAACGACCCGCACGGGGAACACGACTTCGGCAAGGTGGAAATCGACAACCACGAATTCTTCTGGAAAATCGACTATTACAACAATACCATGGACGCCGGTTCAGAAGACCCGGCCAACCCCGACGTGACCACCCGCGTGCTGACCATCATGCTCACCCACGAGTATTAACCCCGAATCTTGGACAGGTAGAACGCCAGATTCTGCATAAACTCCTTCGGCAGGCGATCCGCCACCGTGCGCTCCATCACCTGCACATTCTCCTTCTGCTTAAACAGCTGCATGATGCCGGGACCAAACAGCATCTTCACCGGCAACCGCTTCCCCGATTTCCGCATATACACTTCCGTTTTGGCCGAACCCTTCTTGCGCGGTGCGATGAACGCGCTGCGATAGGTTTTCGTCTTACCCCATGCTTTGGCCTTCACCAGCCCACGCTTGCCACCGGGCTGTTGAGTAGGCTTCTTCGACCCCACCACAAACTCGATGAGGCGCAAGGGACGCTCGCTTGCCGCCAGCTCTGCCCATAAGCGCCGCACAGTAGATTTACGGGTTTCGATACGTCGCTTTACCGCCGCCTGCCTGCCGCCGATCTGCGGGGCGATATGGCGGGCGCTGGCAGACTTGGTACTCTCCGCCACCCGGTTAAGCGTTCGCACCGTCGCCTGCGGCACTGCCTGCTTCTCCAGACTGCTCAACCCACGGCGAAGCGCCTTCAAATCGCTCTCGACTGAAATATCTACGGGCATGATGATTTCCTGATGTTGCGCTAATGAGCGCAATAGCCACCACTGGAAGGTTCCTAGTGGTGGCGAGAACTGGAATTACTGATCGCTGAGAATCTTGATAACCAGTAGCGTTAATGTTTCTTCTGCTTCTACGGCGTGCATAGTTTTAGGTGCCATGTAGAGCCATGCGCCGGGTGTGAGTTCCTGCGATTCCTCGCCAATAATAAAAGAACCTTTCCCACTCAAGCATTGCACAATAACGGAGCCTTGAGCCTGATGAGGCGGCAAAGAGCCACCTGCTTGAATGACCACATGAATGGCTTCAAATTGTGCATTTTTAACAATAGAGGAAAATTTTCCGCTACCGATGCTTTTTAAATCTATGACTTTATTGGGTAGCGTGCTCTCATTTGACATTTCTTCTCTCCTTGTTGTTAAGTATGCGCCGTGTAGTGGGCAGTTATCAGGCTGCCTGTAATTCCTGACGCGGTCCGAAGAATTCGAAATGTACTTGCGATGCGGGGATGCCCCATTTGATCAGGTCATGGTAGATGGACACCATGAAAGGCTGTGGTCCGCAGAAATAATAATCCGCATCCCGCGCTGGCAATAATCCTTCGATATACTCCGCCGTAACAAAGCCGCTGCTCGCATTGCCTGTACGTTCTCCGGCATCGCTGTAGCGATGATATGCTTTCAGATTCGCGTGCTGCTGTGTAAGCGCATCCACCGTTTTGCCAAAAGCCTGCACGCTTTCATTCAGCACAGCATGGACGAAAATGATTTCACGTTTAGGAAAAGCATCCAGCGCGGAAAGCAGAATGCTCATGATTGGCGTAATGCCAACACCAGCGGCAAGCAATACCAGCGGGCGTTCATGCCTTTCGGTTATATCAAGGAAGAACTCTCCGCATGGTGGCGCGATTTCAATTGTATCGCCCGGCTCCACTTTATCGTGCAGCATGTTGGAAACATAACCCGCTGGCGTGTTTGCTTCAGGTGGCAATTCACGTTTCACGCTGATGCGAAAATGCGGCTGACCCGGTTTGTCAGACAGGCTGTAATTACGCATAGTGGTTTGCCCGTCCGGGGTTTTGACCCGAACGGTGATATATTGTCCCGGCTTGAATGCAGGGAGTGGTGCACCATCGGCTGCAACCAGATAGAATGAGGTGATGTTGCTGCTTTCTTTTTCTTTGCGACTCACGCGGAATGATTTGAAACCTTCCCAGCCGCCCGGTTTCTTAGCGTTTTCATCATAAATTTGCTGTTCACGGCCAATCAGAATATCGGCAAGGAAGCCATAGGCGGCAGCCCATGCGTTGATAATCTCATCTGTTGCTGCTTCTCCTAATACTTCACGAATAGAGGCCAGCAGGTTCTCGCCTACAATAGGATAATGCTCTGGCTTAATCATAAGCGATGCGTGCTTTTGGGCGATTAGTTCCACCGCGCCACCCAACACTTCCAGATTGTCGATGTTAGCAGCATATGCCGTAATTGCACCTGCAAGTGCGCGTTGCTGTTTGCCTGCGGTCTGATGCGCCGGGTTAAAGAAGGGAGCTACTTCCGGATTATGCGAGAACATCCGTTTGTAAAAATGCTTGGTTAGCGTTTCACCATGCTCTGCCAGCACAGGCGCAGTGGATTTAACAATTGCAATGGTTTTTTCGTCTAACATGGCATCTCCTTTATAATATATAGATTAAATACATATTATGGTTATAATCACTTCTCAGATATTTACAAGGCGATTATGCAACTTACCCAATTTACCGATTACGGCTTGCGAAGCCTGATGTATCTGGCCGCCCAGCCGGACAGATTATGCAGCGTGCGTGAAATAGCCGAGCATTATGCTATCTCCCGAAACCATCTGGTGAAGGTAGTGCATCGCCTTGCCCAACTTGGTTATATCACCAGCAGCAAGGGCAAAGGTGGCGGCATTCGGCTAGCGTGTAAACCTCATGAGCTTCGCTTGGGTGATCTTGTTCTGAAACTGGAGCCGAATATGTATCTGGTGGAATGCTTCAATCGTGAAGCCAACACATGTACGGTCGTCAGCGCCTGCACGCTGAAGCATTTTCTGGCGGATGCAGGCAAGGCTTTTATTGAGTCACTGAATCAGTATACGCTGACAGATGCTATGGCTGATAATAAGCTCCTCCTGAAACGCTGACCGCTCCTGTAAGTAGAAGCGGCTCCCATTGAAACATCTTTCCATCGAGTTTGGGCGGGGCTTCAAACGCCTTGCTCAGTTCCTGCAAAGCCGTTACAAAATGGATCAAGCGGTTCGATGTTAGTCCGCTAGGGACCACCAATTCTTTTTTACGAACACTAAAAAATTAAGCAATCGTATATTATTCGGAGATATCAAGGGTTCAATTATATTATGATCTGGCAATGTATACAGTTGATATAATAACAAATTATGATACCCTTTGAACTGCAATTCTTTAGGGTTTAGATGCTATTATGTCCACCAATTTTCAAACAGAAAATAATACCTTGCGTAAACTTCTTGGGAATGGCCTTACTTATACTATCCCACGCTTTCAGAGAGACTACAGCTGGTCAGAGGTTGAGTGGGAAGATTTGTGGGCAGATATAATTGAAACAACCCGTGAAGGCGGTGCGCCAGCTCATTATATGGGCTATTTGGTATTACAATCACAGAACGAAAAGACATTTGACGTAATCGATGGTCAGCAGCGTTTAACTACTCTATCAATAGTTGTGCTTGCAACCCTAAGAAGCCTAAAAAAACTCATTGATGCAGGCAAAGATCCAGAACGAAATAAACAGCGGCTAGAACAACTACGTCAAACATATATCGGATATCTTGATCCTGTTACTTTAGTACCAAGATCAAAAATTACTCTTAATCGCAACAATGATCACTACTATCAGACATATTTGGTTCCACTAGAAAAGCTACCTCAACGTGGTTTTCGTGCTTCTGAGCATTTGCTGCGTAAGGCGTCGGATTGGTTTGAGAAAAAAATCGAAGACTACATAAAAAATACTCCAGCCAATGATGCTGGGGTTAAACTTGCATCACTAATTGATGTAATGAGTGATAGGCTATTTTTTACAGTCATTACTGTCACAGATGAGCTTAATGCATATAAGGTTTTTGAAACGCTGAATGCTCGTGGTGTGCGACTTTCAGCAACTGATTTGTTAAAAAATTACCTTTTTTCGGTTGTTCATAGTAGTGAAGAGCATGAGCATGAAATGAAGAAATTAGAAGATCGGTGGGAATCTCTTGTTTCGCGTTTACAAGAAGAGAATTTTCCTGATTTTCTTAGGATGCACTGGATTAGCCGAAATAGTTTGGTTCGCCAATCAGAGCTGTTTAAAATCATACGAAACAAGGTAAGAACGCGCGAAGAAGCTTTTAAATTGTTGCGTGGTCTAGACGAGGACATGGACACATATCTTGGTCTTATTAAGCCTGATCTATCTTTTTGGCCAAAAGATACAAAATATAATGCAAATCTTTTGCGTCTATTTGGTGTTCGATTACCCTTTCCAGTTCTGATGGCCGCTAAACGAATTCTCAGTGAAGCAGATTATGATAGTTTAATGAGAATTATTGCTCATTTGTCATTCCGATATAATGTGATCTGCTCTTTGCAGACCAACGAACAAGAACGTGTTTATTCATCGCTATCATCTAAAATTAGTGCGAGTCAGATAACATCTTTATCGCAAATTCTTGATGTGCTAAAAACGCTCTACGTGAACGATGATATTTTCAAAGGGGCTTTTGAAGAAAAGATTTTTAGAACAACTCAAAGCCGAAACAAAAAGATTGTTAAGTATATCTTGTGTGAGTTGGAATACCAGATGTCAGGAAATAAACTAGACCCAGAAGATAACGCATTTAATATTGAGCATGTACTTCCAGAGAACCCATCTGATGGCGATTGGTCAGAATTCACTGACGAGGAATTCGAAGCTTATGTGTATAGAATTGGCAACATGACTGTTTTAAGCACCTCAAAAAACCGTGAAATTCAAAACTACAATTATGAGCAAAAGCGCCCGATCTTTCAGGATTCACAAATACAAATAACTAAAGATCTTGCTGATGCCGCTATCTGGAATCCTACTGCAATAAGAACTCGCCAGAGAAAGCTTGCCCAAATCGCATCAGGTATTTGGAAGGTTTCTCAATTTTCATAGAACAGCTAAACCCAATAGTTAATCTCTTTAATTAACACCTACTCTGGCTTTTCGCTATCCAACTACCTCAGCATGAAGCTGTATATTACGTTGAAGTTCCTTGAGAAAGTTGCTTGAACAACTAGCCCCTGCCTTTATAGCCTGACACGGATTGGTCGGGTATCCACACTCCTTTTGGAGGTTCGCCCGTTTGATAGAAAACATCTATTGGGATTCCGCCTCTTGGATACCAATATCCTCCAATTCTTAGCCAAACTGGATTGATTGCCTCAATGATTCTGCGGGCGATTGTGACTGTGCAATCTTCGTGGAAGGCTCCATGATTTCTGAAAGATGTAAGGAATAGTTTGAGTGATTTGCTCTCTACAATCCACTCTGATGGAACATAGTCTATAACTATGTGTGCGAAGTCTGGCTGTGAGGTAACAGGGCAGATGGAAGTAAATTCAGGGCAAGAAAATCTGATAAGATATGATTCTTTGTTAGGGTTTTTAACTCTTTCAAGAACTGCTTTATCGGGTGAAGATGCATAAGATACATCTTTGCCAAGCTGACTTAATTCTTCGTATTTATTACTCATTATATTCTCACCCAAACTTACCGCTGATATAATCGCTAGTTTGCTGCATTTTAGGCTGATTAAAAATATTGTGGGTCGTGTCAAACTCAACAAGTTTACCAAGATGGAAAAAGCCTGTGTAATCAGAAACCCTAACAGCCTGCGACATAGAGTGCGTAACAATCACAATGGTATATTTTTCGCCAAGTTCTGAGATAAGCTCTTCAACTTTAGCGGTAGCAATTGGATCGAGCGCGGAGCAAGGTTCATCCATCAATATAACTTCAGGATTTACTGCAACTGCCCTTGCTATACATAGTCTTTGTTGTTGTCCACCAGAGAGACCAGTTCCTGCTTCATGCAGCCTGTCTTTAACTTCATCCCAAAGTCCTGCACCTCTTAGGCTTCTTTCAACAGCTTCGTCTCTGTCGGCTTTATTTTGGCACATTCCATGTATTTTAAGTCCATATGCGACATTTTCATATATAGATTTGGGAAATGGATTGGGTTTTTGAAAGACCATTCCAACCTTTGATCTAATCTGAACCACATCGACATTGTTATCATAAATATTTCTGCCGTCGATAACTATGCTTCCATCAATTCGGCAGCTAGGAATTATATCGTTCATTCGATTAATGCATCGAAGATAGGTTGATTTTCCGCAGCCAGATGGGCCGATTAAAGCAGTAACTTTTCGGCTATATATATCAATGTTGATTCCAAATAGAGCCTGTTTCTCGCCGTAATAGACGTTAAGCCCTCTGGTTTCTATCTTGCATTCTAGCTGATGCTCTGTGTTTGATTCTACCATCTTTTTTCAAATTTCTTTCGCATATAAATAGCTAGCGAATTAAGAGTTACAAGAAAAATTAGCAATATGATAATACATGCCGCCGTTTTGTTTGCAAAAGCTGCTTCTGGACTATCCGACCAAAGATATATCTGAACAGGCATCGCACTTGAAGGATCTAAAAACGAGGTTGGAATATCCGCAACAAATGCGACCATTCCAATCATTATTAAAGGTGCTGTTTCACCGATAACTCTTGAAATGCCGAGAATTGTTCCCGTCATAATTCCAGGCATGGCAAGCGGTAAAGTATGATGCAATACAACCTGCATAGGTGATGCGCCAATTGCAAGAGCAGCTTCTCTTATTGCTCTTGGAATGCTTCTCAATGCCGATCTTGTAGCGATAATAATTGTGGGTAAAATCATCAGTGATAAAGTAAGTCCACCAACCATTGCAGAAGATCTAGGCATAGATAAAAAGTTTATATAAAGTGCAAGTCCAAGCAAACCAAATATAATTGAAGGAACAGCCGCAAGGTTATTGATATTAATCTCGATAATTTCAGTAATTTTAGATGGACGGGCAAATTCCTCAAGATAAATAGCCGTCATAACCCCTATTGGTAGTGCAATTATAACTGAAGTTATCACGATTAATAAACTGCCAATCATTGCTCCTAAAATGCCAGCTTCTTCAGGATTGCGCGAATCACCAGAGGTAAAGAATGCATCGTTAAACACGTTTCGGGTTCGACCTTGTTCCGACAGGGAATCTAGCCACTTTATTTGCTGTGGTTTTAGTTTGCCTTGCTCAGATTTTGAATATCCCCTTAAATACATTGAGGCATCACTTGAAAGAGTGATCCATATCTTTTTATTTTGGCCAATCAAGTCAGGGTTTTTAAGAATCATCCGCCTTAGCTTCTCATCGCTACCTTTGCCAATGAGGCGATATAGATTTCTCTTATCAGATGTTTCTTGAACTTCAGGAAAAAGCTCGAACAGGCTAGTTCTTATCAAATGCCCGAAGTCTGGCTTTAGTAACTTACTATCATTTTGAATGTCTATAAAAGCAGCGTCAAAGTTAATGTTAAGCTCTACCTCAGATTTACTAAATGCAGGAATAGCTCTAAAAATCAAACTTGATAATAATAAAACTAAAAAGAATGCTGCAAATGCAATTGATAGAAGACCAGCGATTCGAAATACAGCTTCTTTCCTATTGCGCTTTGCAAGGTTAGGAATCTCGGTAAATATTCCACTGTTAAGATTTTTGTTACTCATAGCGCGCCCTATAAGATTTAACTACATTAAGCGCAATTAAGTTGAGTATAAGGGTGATGACAAATAACACTAATCCTAAGGCGAATGCAGCAAGGGTTTTTGCGCTATCAAATTCCTGATCTCCAACTAACAGTGTCACAATTTGAACTGTGACTGTAGTAACTGCTTCCAGAGGGTTAATGGTAAGATTTGCAGATAACCCTGCCGCCATAACTACAATCATTGTTTCACCAATAGCACGCGAGATTGCAAGCAGCATCGCCCCAATAATACCTGGAGTTGCAGCTGGAATAATCACTTTTCTAATCGTTTCAGATTGTGTTGCACCTATTGCCAAAGATGCTTGTCGTAACGAGTCTGGAACTGCATTTATAACATCATCTGATAGCGATGAAACGAAAGGAATTATCATAATTCCCATAACTACACCCGCAACAAGCGCGCTTTCACTTGCGACTGAAAGGCCTAAGAAATCTCCAACAGACTGTAAAATTGGGGTAACAAAAATTATAGCAAAATATCCATAAACAACGGTTGGAATTCCTGCTAAAACCTCTAAAACTGGCTTTGCATAAGTTCTGAATTTATTTCCTGCATATTCAGAAAGATATATCGCCGATAAAAGACCAATGGGAGCTGCAATAACCATCGCAATAAATGTAATTAATATTGTTCCTGCAAAGAGGGGTATCGCACCGAATGCACCTGAAGAACCTGCTTGATCAGCTCTTAGAGCCGTTTGCGGACTCCAATGTAGTCCAAAAACAAATTCATTAAAGGGTACTTTATTAAAAAATCTAATCGACTCAAAAAGAACCGATAAAACTATAGAAAATGTAATAGCAACTGACAGTAACGCCGCAATTTGCATCAAGCGATAAAGCGAAAGTTCAAGCATTCTTGGCCAGCTTTTTTTCATTTTACTGACATATTATGTTGCTTGATATAGTGCAACTAATTTTTATTTATAAACCTGCTGCCTGGTTTTATTGCGGGAATATTTTTTAGGTGCTCAGGTAAGTTATCTGGTTCATAGGTTGGCACATCAATTTTAATGAGTGATATATAGGGAACGCCAAGCTCTTCTGATTTTCCAGAACTTCTATCAACTAGTGATGCTTCGCCTATAACAACACCGCCATATTTTTCAATGCAATCGAAGGTTTCTTTAGATGATTTGCCTGTGGTTACAACATCTTCAACTACTAAAATTTTTGCACCATGAGGAATTTCAAAGCCTCTTCTTAGTGTAAAATTTCCATCGACTCTTTCGCAAAAGATAGATGGTTTTGACAACTGCCTTCCCATTTCATAGCCAACGACCACGCCGCCCATTGCAGGGCTTACGACTATATCAAAATTAGTTCCTAAAACCTCTGTAACCTTGCGTGCAAGCTCATTGCACAATTTCTCTGCCCGCTTAGCATCCATCAAAACTCTGGCGCATTGAAGGTAAGTATCGCTGTGCAATCCCGATGAGAGCATGAAATGTCCTTTGAGAATTGCTTGTGATGCTGTAAACTCTGATAAAATTTCTTCTTGAGAAAGCATTATAAAACCGTAATCTTGTTCATGAATTATTCATAAATATAGTATTGTGTAGGAATGATGAAAGTAAAATATATCAAATTTTTTGTATTAGCTGCAATTCTATCTTCTCTATCTGGGGCTGCCCATGCGAGAGATCAAATAAGAATTGTCGGTTCTTCAACAGTTTACCCATTCATTTCAGTTGCTGCTGAAAATTTTGGCAGAAAAGGCCTGTTTAAAACTCCAATTGTTGAAGCAACAGGAACGGGTGGAGGGTTTAAACTATTCTGTTCTGGAGTTGGAAGAAATACTCCAGATTTTATTAATGCATCAAGACCAATCAAGAAATCAGAAATAGCCTTGTGCAACAAAAATGGCATTAATCAGATTGCAGAAGTAAAAATTGGATATGATGGAATTGTTCTCGCAACTTCGATTGAGTCACAAGATTTTAAACTGGAACTCAAGCATATCTTTTGGGCATTGGTTAGGGATGTGCCTGATAATGGAGTTTTGGTTCCCAATAGATTTAAAAAGTGGAGCGAGATAGACAATAAACTTCCTGATGTTGAAATTCAGGTTTATGGGCCGCCACCAACTTCTGGAACGAGAGATTCCTTCGTTGAGTTGGTTATGCATGAGGCATGTGAGGAAATTAAGGAATACAAGCAAATTATTCCAGATGAGAAAATGCTAAAGAACGTTTGCTCAACCATTCGAGAAGATGGAAGATTTATTGAGGCAGGCGAGAATGATAATCTTATCATTCAGAAACTTAAGTCTAATATTGGAGCACTTGGAATTGTTGGCTACAGCTTTATCGAAGAAAACACAAGCGTTGTAAAAGCTGCTTCAATTGATGGAGTTAGCCCTAATGCAGAATCGATTTCAAATGAAAAATATCCTGTTTCAAGGCCTCTTTTTACCTATGCCAAGTTGAATCATGAAGGTTTTATTCCAGGCATTAAAGAGTTTATTGAAGAGATAACATCTGAAAGAGCCGTTGGTGATTTCGGATATTTTGCGGAACGTGGACTCGTTCCAATTCATAGCGATGAGAAAAAATCTGTTGTGAGGAAAATTGAGAGCGCAGATTGATGAAAGTGATATTCAGTCATCTTTGACTGCTGACCGAATCAGGCTCATTATGAAAATGAGAACTGGCGGTTTGACGGATCTAAAACTGCTATCTGCCCTTGAATCAATTCCTCGAGAAAACTTCCTTCCAGAGGATCTAATAGAGTTTGCCTATGATGAACAGGCAATGCTTGATACTGAAATGATTATTGCTCCAAAGGCTTCAACCGCAACGTGGATAGCGGCGGCACTTGATATGGCTCCTCGCCATCGTGTTTTGGAAATAGGTACGGGCAGTGGTTATCAGGCTGCGATTCTTTCCAAGCTCTGCCGCATGGTCTACACAATGGATATCAATCATGAATCCGTTAAAAATGCAGAACAGAGATTTAAAAACCTTGCAATTACAAATATTGTGACAAAAACAGGTGATGGCAATCAAGGCTGGCAGCAATCTGCACCATTTGACCGTATATTGATTTCAGCGTCAGTTCCAGAAATTCCTGCGAATCTTATCGAGCAACTTGCAGATGACGGAATTTTGGTTGCACCAGTTGGAAAATCGAATTCAGATCAGATATTACTTAGAGTAAGTAGGGCAGGTGCAGGACTCGTCACCCAGCATTTAATGAATGTCAAATTCCCTGCACTTCAAGTGGTTTAACTATCTGTATTATTCAAGAAAAGTTACCCGCTATAACTATTTCTTGGTAAAAAGACTGATACGAGAGTTCCCTCATTCTCGCGCGAGTGAAGCTCTATTCTTCCGCCATGAAGTTCAACGAAGTTTTTGACTAAAGTCAACCCAAGACCTGCGCCTGAAGATTTACTACGGTTTGCTGTTGTTTTATAGAACTTATCGAAGACAATTTTTTGTTGTTCTTCAGCAATTCCAACGCCGTTATCTTCCACCCAGAATCTAACCTCGTTTTTGTCGGCTATATCTTCTGCCCCAATCGTTACTGAGCCACCCTGAGGAGTAAATTTGATTGCATTTGAAAGAAGGTGAATCAGCATTTGCTTAATTCTTGTTTCATCGGCGTGAATTTTCCCGATATTCTCCTGACAAACAATTCTGAATTTAATTTGATTTTCTTTAATTCGATCTTTCACAATGCTAACTGCTGCTCTTACTGCCTTGCGAATATCAAATGTGCTTGCCATTAGTTTGAGATAGCCTGCTTCTATGCTCGAAATATCGAGAATGTCGTCTATAATGTCTTTAAGCTCGCTTGATGATTTATATATTCCATCAATATACTCACGCTGCTTTTGATTAAGCTCACCATGAAAATTGCTTCTTAGCATATCTGCAAAACCAATTACAGTAGTAAGCGGAGAGCGAAGTTCATATGAAACATTTGCCAAAAACTCTGTCTTGATCCTATCAATCTCTTCTAGTGCTTTATTTTGATCTCGGAGTGTTTGCTCAAGGAGGGTGGAGTCGCTTACATCGAGATAAGTCATTAAAACTGCACCATCTGGCATTGGAACCGCCGACCAATCAAGAACCTTGCCATCGCTTCTCTCTCTCCTTCCATATTTATGAGAATGAGAGGTTACGTTAGTCACAACGCTGCTTTTATATTCTTCCCAAGTTTGATTTTCATAGATGTATAAGTCTTTGGATTTCTCAACCAGTTCAGATATATGTGGCTGTTTTACCAAGAAATCATCTGAAAAAAACCATAGTTTTGCATAAACTGGATTATATAATTTTATTCTTCCATCTTCTCCAAATACTGCAACGCCTTCGTGTAGGTTATCTAGGGTTGCTTTTTGTACTGCTATTAATGTGTTATAAGAACGCTCAAGAGCTAACCTGTCGGTCACGTCTTCATAGGCGAATAAAAGTCCGCCAAGCGCATGAGGTATAACTATAACTCTAAGAGCTGTTCCATCTGGAAGATAGTAAAATTCTTCATGAGTATGTATGAGATCTGTAAAGAGTTTGAGCTGGGTTTTTTTGAACTGTTGAAAGTTTATTTGCTCGGGAAGCCTTCGGTTTTCTCTCAGCATTTCAAGGACTTCTCCGTAGTTTGGGGCGGAGTCGAGCCAACGTTCATCGAGATGCCACAACTTAACAAAGGATTGGTTATAGTCATTTAATTTGCTATCAGGGCCATATATACACATGGCATTATTTGAACTTTCAAGAAAATCAGATTGCGCTGAGACATATAACTTTACTTTTTCACGCGCCGACTCTTCGCTTGATATGTCTACGGCGTAGCCATACATCCGCCCTTCGGTTGACGACGGTATTTCGGTAACAAGAAATAGTTTGCGCTCTCCGCCAGCAATAACATGAATCTCAGAGGATTTGACTTTTTGCTCATCTTTTGCAGATTTCGCTAGCGTTTTTACTTCTGGTGCAAGTTCCATCTGCTCGGCGGTAAGAGCGGATTCCTGTTCTGGTGCAACTATCTCGCTATAAACCACATTGCAGAAAATAATGTTCAGGTTTTCATCTCTTATCCAAAACGGAATAGGAGAATTATTTGCCAAAGAACTGAGCATAGAATTCTCAGATTTAAGTCGAGAAATCTGGCTCGAAATATCTTCTTGCGTGGGCGTTTTATTGCTTCTTCCAAAAAGTTTCAATGAACTCTCCCAGATGAATTAAACCTAATAACGGTAATGCTCTGGCTTAAATGGACCTTCTGTGCTTACTCCCAAATATTTAGCTTGTTTATCAGACATTTTGGTTAGTTTTGCACCTAGCTTAGCAAGGTGAAGTCTTGCAACTTTTTCATCTAGGGCTTTTGGTAAAACATAGACTTTGTTCTCATATTTAGAGTGGTTGTTCCAAAGTTCTATTTGGGCAATAACCTGATTGGTAAAAGATGCGCTCATAACAAAACTTGGGTGTCCATTCGCACAGCCAAGATTTACCAGTCTTCCTTTTGCAAGAAGAATGATTCTTTTGCCATCAGGAAATTCAACCTCATCAACTTGTGGTTTGATTTCACGCCATTTTAGATTTTGTAGTGATGCTACTTCAATTTCATTATCAAAGTGGCCGATGTTGCAAAGGATTGCTCTATCTTTCATTTTTCTCATATGATCGATAGTGATAATATCGAGATTGCCCGTTGCTGTTACAAATATATCAGCAATCGGAGCTGCTTCTTCCATCGTTGTAACCTGATAGCCTTCCATCGCGGCCTGTAGAGCACATATTGGATCTGTCTCTGTTACTAAAACTCGTGCCCCCTGACTTTTTAATGCAGCAGCAGAACCCTTACCAACATCACCAAAGCCTGCGACAACTGCAACCTTACCAGCAATCATAACATCTGTTGCGCGCTTGATTCCATCAAGAAGGCTCTCGCGGCAACCATATACGTTATCAAATTTTGATTTGGTGACTGAGTCATTTACGTTAAATGCTGGAGTCATTAGCTTTCCAGCTTCCATCATTTGATAAAGCCTGCGAACACCTGTGGTTGTCTCTTCACTGATGCCTTTAACCTCTTTCATAAGATGCGGATATTTCTCGTGCATAATAACTGTTAAATCACCGCCATCATCAAGAATCATGTTCGGTTTCCAATCAGGTTTTCCGATAATCGTCTGTTCAATGCACCATTCATATTCTTCTTCGGTTTCACCCCTCCATGCGAAAACAGGAACTCCAGTTGCAGCAATTGCAGCAGCAGCACCATCATTGGTTGAGAAGATGTTGCAAGAGCTCCATCTAACTTCTGCGCCGAGATTCGTTAGTGTTTCAATCAAAACCGCTGTTTCAACCGTCATGTGTAGACAGCCTAGAATTCTTGCGCCTTTAAGAGGAAATTTGCCCTTATACTCTTCGCGAAGAGCCATTAAACCCGGCATTTCAGTTTCGGCAAGGTCGATTGCTCTTCTGCCTAAATCTGCAAGAGATATGTCAGCGACTTTATAATCCGAAAAACCTGATTGCACTTTTGCGGCAGAAGTTGTCATAAAATACGTCCTTGTTATTTTTGGTTAATGCTTGTATAAAATATATAAATTATCCATTCAGAAGCTATAATTCAAATAGCCATAATTCAACAAAATAAAACAGGGGATAAAATAATGGCAGCTATAACTATTGAAATTGACGATCAACTATATGCTCAGGCTAAAAACTCAGCCGCAGATGAGTATGGTTTTAATATTAGAGAAATCCTTGCGGATATGCTAACCGATATAGCGTATATGCAATATGATGAAGACTATTTCTCGAGAAGATATAATGTTCTTGAGCGTTTCTCAGATGGAGAAATTAACGCCGAAGAGGCATCTGCTATTCTTGATGTTTCTTATGAGCAAATGATTATGCTAATGAAGGTTTACGCACTACAAATGCCAAGACCAGTTTTTATATCTAACAACAAGGTAAGTGCGGATATTCAAGCAAAAAGTCAAGCGCAGGAACTTCATCAAAAACTTTTTCTTGAGCACTGATTTTTTTTAAAGATAAAACAATTATGATTGCTGCAGTAGTTGACTCTTCGGCTATAATAGCCATGACTGAAGAAAACTTTAAGCCTCATCCAGAGGCTTTAGGGTTCTTCTCTTATTTGCTTGAAGGTGATAATTTTGAGGATAATAAACCAAAGCTATCTGATTTTATAATTACCGACCAAGTGTTTTATGAGCTGTTTGGCATTTCGCGGAATATACAAGGTTTATATTTGCAGAAACTTAAAGAGGCTCTCAAGAAAACCAAAGATTATGACGAATATGAAAAGGTTCTAGCTGAATTTGCGGCGATGATTCCTCGTCAATATCCTACAATACAAGAGAAATTAGGCTTTATAGCGAGGCATCTTTTTGATGATGCTGAGCAAAATGGAAGAATGCACATTGTACCCACTGTAATTGGTGCAACACATGAGGAGCATTGTAGAAAGGCTTTTGATAAAGTTTTCGCAGCTTTCGAGGATGATACACCTCTAACAGTAATGGATCTTATATATTTAGGTAAAATTAAGGGAGATGAACCAACAATAATCTACACTGAAAAAGATAAATATGGCTATCAGAAGGTGATAGATAATCGTTGCATGGTTATATCACCAAAAAAATTGCGCGAGCTGGAAATGACAGGCGTTTCAATAGGTTCAGGCAATTATAAGGATAGAGATGAAGCAAAGCAACTTACATTCAGAGATTTATCAGAAGAAGAGCAAAAAAGGCTAAGAACAGAGACACTAAAATACTTATCAATGAGTATTGATGATGTTCAAGATATTGGCGACGCAAGATATGACAAGGTTTTTTCAAAAGCAATTTTAGACGGTTGGGCATCTTTTAATGAAGTGGTTAGGTTTGTAAGATATGTGATGCCAGATTCTCATCTAGGTGATACGATGACGATCCAAAATGGCGTTATAAGTATCTGTCTAAGCAACTCATCAGAAATTACAATTGATCAAGAAAGTCGAACCGTTACCATCTCAGGCAAGCTGCCTTATGATAAATTCAGTTTTGCCAGAGAAAATCCTGCAAAAGTGCATGGTGATAAAAAATCTAGATTTATAACTTATTCATTTGATGATTTTAATTTTGGCAATGTTAACGAAGAGCCATCAAAACTCGGAGGGGTTTATAAAGACAATCTCAAATCTATAATCAGGGCAATAACAGACTCAGTTTTTACCGAGTATGGAATAAAGGGAAGAAGCTCGCATCTGGTTGATGCTAAGTCGGTATCTAATTTTTATAATGCGCTATCTAATTTTAGAAGAAGTTGCAGAGAATTTTTTGGAAAAGAGAGATTCTTTCAAATGGAGCTTGACTTCGCAACCAAAGAGCAGAAAAAACGTCTAAGCCCTAAAAAAGGTGATTTGCAGGCGCATAACTCTCCATTTGTTAATGCGTATAGCGCAGTGCAATACTTGCGGCGAGATATGGGCGAAATGTCTCTGATTGAAGCTCTCGAACTAATGACTGCGCCAATTACTCATACGCATGAGCAGAATCCATATAATGCAATGCTACAAGGCAAGGAAGTAATAGTGATTGGTCACGATCAAGCACTAGCTAAAATGGTTGAAGAGCAGGTAATTCCAGAAACGCTGATGAATCGCACAGGTTATAACGACATTATAAAAAAACTTGCCAGAGAGCAGATAATTGCAAGACTTGCTAATGTTCAGCATTATAACACTTATGCTTTTACGGCATTGGGAGCAAAACTTGCCAGAGAAATGCTTAAAGATGTTAAGGGCAAAGATCAGCAAGCAATATTTGATAAATATGAGTGGGTTGAGCTTTTTGCGAATCATCATAAAACTAATGGCCTTCCCAAGGGTGATGAAAAGATGCGCGACGCCGTGAGAGAAGATATTAGAAAGTCTTATGAAATAGATGCCGAGAATTCTTCTTTCGCAAATAGAATCGGCATTCTTGAATTGGAGCCGAGAATTCGCTAGACTCCCAAAATGGGTTTGATACTTTTAAAAGAATTGGCACGAGCAAAAATTAATCTGTTTTTGCACGTAACGGGCAAAAGAAGTGATGGCTATCACCTGCTGGAATCTTTAGTCTTTTTTGCAGATTTTGGCGATGACGTAACGTTTTATCAGTATACTAAGCCGACGCTCTGCGCTAACGCAACCGCTAGCGGCTATGCTTTTGCACTTGAAGTTACGGGTGAGTTTGCAAGTGCGATTTCAGGTTCAAACATTGCAGAAAAAGCGGCAGAGCTTTTTTATAATGAATTTCCGCATACTCCCAAATGTAAAATAATAATCAGCAAGAATTTGCCAGTAAGTTCAGGAATCGGTGGTGGCTCAGCCGATGCCGCCGCAGTTTTGAGAGGGCTTGCCAAGTTATCTGGCATCAATATTGAAAACGAGAATATTTCGAAGATAGCATTATCCATCGGGGCAGATGTTCCAATGTGTGTTTACAGCAAGCCTCTAATTGTTAGGGGAATTGGTGATGAGATAACTGAAGTCAGAGAGATTCCAGAGTTTGGATTGCTTTTAGTTAATCCATTAGTTCAAGTTTCCACCAAAGATGTTTTTGCGGGTATATCAACAAACCATTATTTATCCTCAATCGATATACCCAATTCTTATGAATCACTTTCTGACTTACTTTCATTTTTGAATGGTACTACAAATTCTCTAACACAAAGCGCAGTTTCAATATCGCCAGAAATAGACGAGCTGATAAGGTTTTTAAAGGCTCAGAATCAAACACTTTTTGCCTCTATGTCAGGTAGTGGTGCTACATGTTTTGCAATTACAAATCCTAGTAATCAAAAAGAATTAGAGAACTTAGTGAGAAAAAGATTTCCTGAATATTGGGTTTTTTCTTGAACTTTGCGAGCAACGTTTTAGAAAAGATATATAGTCATTCTACCTAATTTTATATATTTGTTGCGTGATAAAATTTGCGATATGCGAAGGAAAAATTGAGGGTAATATCAGGTGATATTAGCCGATGTTTTTTAAGTAAGATCACAAATTTTATAGCAACCCTTAAGGGCAATGGCGAATTTCGCTAACTAACTTCGCATAGATTTATCGGCAATAGCAATAACTATTACCTCCAATTTATACTTGTTATTTAACAAAATTCGACTCATTGCAAATCTATAAATATTAGCTAGAATGACTATAGCAGCCAAAGTTTAAAGTTAATAAATATGATAACCAGAATCGAAGTTTTTCCCGTTGATGACAAGCCAACTAGTGATCCTAGAGGTGGTGCGCTTAAAAAATCTTTTTCTAGGAATCTTCCAATAAGGGGCATTACGGTTTGTGATGTATATTCTACCGATATAGACTGCGAAGGAAGCCTTACGGCAAAAGTTGCAAGCGCGCTTATTAATCCAGTAATCCAGAATTATTTGATTAGAGATGAACGGGTTAAGGGTTTTTACCCAAGAGATTTTGACTGGGCGGTTGAGATCGGCTTTTTAGCGGGGGTTACAGATAATGTTGGCAGCACTGTCTTTGAAATGTTTCAAGATATGTCTTCTCAGCCAATTTCTAAGTCATACGGAGTTTATTCTGCAAAGATATATTTCGTTGCAGGCATATTTGCAGAATCTGAAGTTCGAGCTTTTGCAGCAAAACTTGCTAATCCGTTGATTAATAGCATCAGAATATTAAGCAAAGATGATTATATTAAAAAGGGTGGGTTTGAAGCAATTCTTCCCAAAGTCAAGCTAAGTGCAAAACCTGTTGCCGATAGAGTAAACCTTCAGGTTTCTGATGAAAAGTTACTTGAAATATCTCAAAAAGGTATTCCAGATCCAAGTGGCGGAAATAGAGGAACTCTAGGCTTAAGCCTTGAATATATGAAGGCAATTCGCGATTATTTCCAAAATATAGAAAAAAGAAGTCCAACCGATATTGAGCTTGAAACATTAGCGCAAACTTGGTCGGAGCATTGTAAGCATACTATTTTTGCATCGCCAATAGATGAAATTAGAGATGGTCTTTATAAGCACTATATCAAGCGCGCAACTGAAGAAATCAGAAAGCGTAAAGGTAATGCTGATTTTTGTGTTTCAGTTTTTAAAGATAACTCTGGTGGTATAGTTTTTGATGAAAATTATCTGATTACAGATAAGGTTGAAACGCATAATAGCCCTTCGGCACTTGATCCATTCGGGGGTGCAATAACAGGTATAGTTGGGGTAAACAGAGACTCTCTAGGTTTCGGTCTTGGTGCAAAACCTGTTGCAAACAGATATGGATTTTGTTTTGCTTATCCTAATACCAATGCAAATTATTATAGAGATAACAAGAAGTTAAATAAGATACTTCCGCCCATGTCTATTATAGACGGCGTTATAAAGGGTGTGGAAGCGGGCGGAAATTGCTCAGGCATTCCAACCCCGCAAGGGTTTATGTATTTTGATGATAGTTTTATTGGCAAACCTCTTGTTTTTGTTGGAACCATTGGTCTGATTCCAAGAAAGATAAACGGTAAACCATCGCATGAGAAAGCTGCTCAAAATGGTGACTTGATAGTGATGGTTGGTGGCCGAGTTGGACGCGATGGAATTCACGGCGCGACATTTTCTTCAGTTGCACTAGATGAAGGAAGCCCATCAACAGCCGTTCAGATTGGCGACCCTATAACTCAAAAGAAATTCTCAGATGTTATTATCAGAGAAGCAAGAGACATGGAGCTTTATAACTCAATAACCGATAATGGTGCTGGCGGCCTTTCATCTTCTGTTGGTGAAATGGCGAGAGACTCTGGAGGGTTTGAAGTTGATCTAGCAAAAGTGCCTTTAAAATATAATGGAATGGCTCCTTGGGAGATATGGATCTCAGAGTCACAGGAGCGCATGACCCTCGCAGTTCCAGAATCTAAGGTTAAAGACTTAATTTCCTTAATGAAACGAAGAGGCGTTGAGGCAACCATTATTGGCAAATTTACATCTTCTGGTCGTGCAGTTGTTAAATATTCAGATTCTGTCTTGATGAATATGGATATGAACTTTTTACACGATGGACTTCCTGAGAAATTACTGAAAACTTCAAAACCTCACCATAGGCATGAAGAGCCAAGCATCAAAGAAGGCGATGTTACTCAGGAAATGCTGGCGATATTATCAAGGCATAACATAGCTGGAAAAGAATTCTTAAGCTCACAATATGACCATGAAGTGCAAGGTAATTCGGCTCTAAAACCATTGCAGGGTAGGGGTAGGGTTTTTGCAGATGCAACCGCGATAAAGCCAGTTCATTCATCCGATAAGGCGGTTGTTATGAGTCAGGGTCTATTTCCTCTTTATAGCGATATTGATTCATACAAGATGGCGGCTGCATCGATTGATCTTGCGGTGAGAGCATCTGTTGCGGCAGGTTCTGACATTTCTCACATGGCGATATTAGATAATTTCTGTTGGTGTGATTCAACTAATCCTGAAAGATTGTGGCAACTTAAAGAAGCCGCAAGAGCATGTTATGAAGTTGCCGTAGCTTACGGAACGCCATATATATCAGGCAAAGATAGCATGTTTAATGACTTCAAAGGCTATGATGAGAGTGGTAAGGATGTTAAGATTTCTGCGCCTCCCACTCTTTTGGTCTCAAGCCTTGCGGTGGTTGATAATGTTACCCAGCTAATATCTCTTGATGCGAAATTTGCGGGAGATCTAATATATCTAATAGGCGATTCATATGATGAACTTGGTGGGTCAGAATATTATGCAATGCGTGGAGTAAAGGGAGCAAATGTCCCAACTCTTAATATGAGTAAAGCTCTAAACTCTTATATCGCTTATAACAGAGCCGTGAGAAATAACCTTGTTTCATCTGCAATTGCTTTATCGCATGGCGGCCTTTGGGTGGCGATAGCGAAAATGTTAGTAGCAGGAGAGCTTGGTGCGTCTATTGATCTTAGCCCAATTTCTTTTGGAACTTACTATAAAACTCTTTTCTCAGAAAGTCTTGGCAGAATTCTTGTTACAATATCACCTGATAAGAGGTTGGAATTTGAAAGCGAAATGACTGGGATAGATATGTATTATTTAGGTTCGGTCAACTCTAGTAAAGATATTGTAATTGATAATACAATAAAGCTGAAACTAGATGATGTTAATAAGGCTTATAAACAAACATTTGCTGATTTTTAGGATTCGAAAAATATGGTGCAGCCATCAGTATTAATTATATCAGGTTATGGCCTCAATTGTGAGGATGAAGCAAAATTAGCCTTTGAACTCGCTGGCGCAAAGGCTGATATTATTCATGTTAATGACTTAATTGATTCGCCCTCTAAGTTAGCTTCATATCAGATATTTATGATACCGGGCGGGTTTTCTTATGGTGATGACACTGGCTCAGGTAAGGCACTAGCTAATAAAATTAGAAATCGCTTGCTGCCCAACCTTCAAGAATTTCTTGAGCGCGACACACTTGCTATAGGGGTTTGTAATGGCTGTCAGGTTTTAACAAATCTTGGATTAGTTCCAAGCCTAGCAAGATCCGCTGAGAATAAAAAAGTTGCTGTGGTTTATAACTCATCATACCGCTATCAATGCAGATGGGTTGATGTGAAGGTCGATAAAGCATCTGCCGCATCAAAAATATGGTTTAACGGTATTGATAACATGCATATTCCCGTTGGGCATGGTGAAGGAAATATGGTAATGAGCGATGAAACGCTTAAATATCTGAATACAAATAAAATGATTCCACTAACTTATTTGAAAAATGGGAATGCAGCAAACGGAGAGTTTCCATATAATCCAAATGGCTCAACCTCAGATTCAGCGGCTATATCAGATGAAACAGGCCGCGTTATTGCGATGATGCCTCACCCAGAACGAGGGATGTTCTTCACTCAACGAGATGATTGGCCTCTTCTAAAAGAAAAGTATCTGAGAAACAACCAGAAGCTGCCCAAATTTTCGGATGGTATAAAACCATTTGAAAATGCTGTAAGATATTTTGGGTAAGATTAAGTACAAGATAATTACAAAAGTTTTCTGTGCAAACTTCTAATTATGTGCTAACATTCAAGTATGGAATTTTTAGAAGATAATTCATCGAAAAAAGTCGAGCATCTTTTTGCTCTGCATAGGGTTTTATCTGCTTCAGAAAACTATCTAGCTGATCTTGACCCAGATTCTTCTCTTGCTATTGCAAGAGCGAGGGAATCTATCTATAGCCTCACGCAGGTTTATATGGCGGGCGGAGAATATGATTTCGAGGGCGCAGAGGGTAAATTTAAGAAGGCAATATCTATATTAGAAAAACTTCCCAAAAGTGATGATACAAAAATTATAGATACTCTTGTGCCGATGCTTGAGATACTTAGAATTGAGTTTGCTTGCTCAAATTAAAAATTAACGCTATAACATCGCAATCTAAATATTAACAAATGTCTTTCTGAAAGTTATTTGATGGAAGTGTCAATCGAACCTGCACCAACAAGCACAAATGAGCATTTAAGGAAAAAGAAACCTGAGTGGATAAGGGTTAAAGCACCAGTTTCAAAAGAATATCAATCTACGCGAGATCTAATGCGTGGATTAAAACTTAATACCGTGTGTGAGGAGGCGGCTTGCCCAAACATAGGCGAATGCTGGAGCAAGAAACACGCAACTTTTATGGTATTGGGCAGTGTTTGTACGAGGGCTTGCCGTTTTTGCAACGTTGCAACTGGAATGCCAGATAAACTTGATCCGCATGAACCAGAACATGTTGCAGAAGCTGTTGCAACTTTAGGGCTTTCTCATGTTGTTATCACCTCAGTTGATAGAGATGATTTAGAAGATGGCGGGGCAACTCATTTTGCAAGCGTTATCAGGGCGGTTAGGGCTTCATCGCCAACAACCACTATTGAGGTTTTAACTCCAGATTTTTTGAGAAAAGAGGGTGCATTAGAAATTCTTGTTGCTGCAAAACCAGATGTTTACAATCATAATGTTGAAACAGTTCCAAGATTGTATAGGGCAATAAGACCAGGTGCGCGGTATTTTCACTCAATGAATCTTTTATGGCAAGTAAAACAACTTGATCCTGAGATATTTACCAAATCTGGAATAATGGTTGGTCTAGGCGAAACAAAAGAAGAAGTATTGCAGGTTATGGATGACATGAGGGCTTCGGAAGTTGATTTTATGACGATTGGCCAATACCTTCAGCCGACTCCAAAACATGCGGAAGTTGATAGATTCGTCGAGCCATCTGAATTTGAATATTATAGCTCAATGGCGCGTTCAAAAGGTTTTCTGATGGTTTCAGCAAGTCCGCTTACTCGTTCTTCATATCATGCTGGCGATGATTTCCAAAGACTTAGGGCGGCTAGGCTAGAGATAGCACTTAGCGAATAATTATAGATAATTACCCGCGCTCCATTGTTTTCTTATCCTTGCTTCGCTCTTTCATATGGCAGATAATGAAAAGGTAGGCGTTAAGTCTCAAAAGTTTCAAAAAATCTTCTTGTTGCAAATGATTTTCATTCTTGATAAGAAATCTATCGATGATAAACATAGAAGAAAGCAAGTTAGGCGCTATAGAAACTCCGCTCACTGCGGTTTCTACAGGTGTTATTTTATCTGTGGTGAGTACTGAAAAGCTAGATTCTTCATTGCTTGAGTTCCTAGATTCCATCGGCCTTGAGGTTGGTTCTCACATCGAGATTCTGCATAAGGGAATTGGCAAGAAAAAACCCTTAGTGATAAAAATCAATGACAGCGTTTTTGCTCTAAGAGAAGCTGAAGCAAAGAATATAATAGTGAAAGTATTTAATGGGCAAAGTTGATGTTAAACCATTAATTGCGATTGTTGGAAACCCGAATTCTGGGAAAACCGCTCTTTTTAATAAACTTACGGGAAGCAATCAAAAGGTTGCAAACTACTCTGGCGTTACGGTAGAGCGAAAAGAGGGAATCTTAAAAACTGAAAATGGCAAGCATTTAAGATTGCTCGATTTACCAGGTACATATAGCCTTAGGGCCAGAAGTCCTGATGAGAAAGTTACGCTGGATGTTTTAAGTGGCAATCTTGATGAAACACCAGATGTTGTTATGTGCGTAGTTGATTATACCAACCTAAGGCAACACATGCGCTTGGTGATGGAGGTGAAATCGCTTGGCTATCCTATGATTGTAGTTTTGAATATGCGCGATATAGCCGAAAAGAGGGGCTATAAAATAGAAGCAGCAAAGCTATCGTCTATACTTGGTGTTCCTGTTGTAACAGCAGTTGCGGTTAGAAAGGGCGGGGTTGATTCATTGCTTAAGGTTTTTGATGAGTTTAACTATCCAAATACAAAGACGGTTGTTTCACAAAATAAGCTACAAAGATTTAGTCTAAAAGAGATAGATGGTATTCTCAAGCAATCAGGGTATATAGCTGGCGAGAGTGCAATAGGAACTCAGAAAATTGATAAATTGCTTCTTCATCCTGTACTGGGGATGTTGATTTTACTTGCATTACTTTTTGTCATATTTCAGGCTGTTTTTGCTTGGTCTGAGTTGCCAATGAACGCGATTGATTGGCTTTTCTCTGGCTTATCTGGTGGAGTGGAACAGGCAATTCCAGATGGTTTGCTCAGAAGTTTTCTAATTGATGGCGTTATTGCAGGAGTTGGCAGTGTGGTTATATTCCTGCCACAAATATTGATTTTATACTTTTTCATTTTAGTTCTAGAAGATTCTGGTTATATGACCAGAGCAGCGTTTTTATTAGATTCGATAATGGCAAGAGCTGGATTGCATGGAAAATCATTTATTCCTCTTTTATCGAGCTTTGCATGTGCAATTCCAGGGGTAATGGCGACCCGCTCAATATCAGGCTATAATGATAGAATAGCAACGATTATGGCGGCTCCATTAATGACATGCTCGGCAAGACTTCCAGTTTATACACTTATTATTGCGGCGTTTGTTCCTAAAGATGACGTTTTGGGAATGTTTAACCTGCAAGGCTTAGTAATGTTTGGCTTGTATGTAGCTGGCTTATTATCTGGCTTGGTTGTCGCTTATATTTATAAAAAATTTATTTCACAAAGAATTTATGATGCTTTTGTGATGGAGATGCCAACTTATAAACTGCCATCACTTAATAACATCCTGATAGGATTGTGGGAAAGAGCTAAGATATTTCTAAAAAGGGCGGGTGGGGTAATATTTGTTTTATCTATCGTTGTTTGGTTTGCATGTACTTTTCCATCGCCTCCTGAAGGGTATAGTGAGCCTGCGATTAACCATAGTTATGCAGGAATTATAGGTAAGTTCTTAGAGCCAGTTTTTAAGCCAATAGGTTTTGATTGGCATGTTGTAATTGCCCTCATTCCTGGAATGGCCGCAAGGGAAGTGGCGGTTGCAGCACTCGCAACGGTCTATGCTGTTGGTGATTTTTCCGAATCGGCAGTTGATAGTCTAGCTGGTGCATTATCTGCAAGTTGGACGTTGCCAATGGCTCTTTCATTTCTTGCTTGGTATGTATATGCGCCGCAGTGTATTTCAACGATAGCTGTTGTAAAAAGGGAGACTAATAGTTGGAAGTTAGCAGGCATAATGGTTTTTGCTTATTTCGCACTAGCATATATCGCGGCATTCTTGACTTATAATATTGCTCTAAAGTTTTAGAACTTACAAACCAGCAATGTTAAATCGTCGATTAGATTGCTTCCAAAACGAGTATTAAACTTCTCCATAATCTTGCGTAAAACACCTCCAGAATCTTTATCTGATGACTCGCAAAGTAGGCTTGTGATGTCGGCTTCATCGAAGTTTAATCCATTTGAATCTACGGTTTCAAGTAGTGCGTCGCTATACAAAAACATTAGGTCATTCTTTTGGAAATGATATTTTTTGTTTTGATAAGTGTTATCTTTCTTCACGCCAAGAGGGATGGCCCGCGTTTCAAGTAATCTTGTTTTTCCTTCAGATATGATAAATGGTTGTGGGTTTGCCGCTGCTGAGTATGTCATTTCTAGGTTATCACAATCAATCACTCCAACAAAAATTGTGGCGAATTTACCAGTAACCATCATCGAGTGCAGTTTATTGTTCAATTCAAAAAGAACTTCAGCAGGTTGTTTGTTTAGTAAGTTATCATCTGATAAAAGCGTATGGATAGCGAATGAGTAAAGTGCACCTGTGATGCCGTGTCCTGACACATCAGAGGATATTATGGCAATTTTACTGTCGGAGAGTCTGCGAACAGAGATATAGTCCCCACCCAGCTCAGATGCGGGATGGTAATAGTGAGATATGTCAATAGAGCTAGAGTTTTTTATGCTTTCAATAGTTGATTCTTCAGGTAACAAAATATTTTGAAGAACTACAGCCTCTTGAAGCTCTTGTTGAATTCTCTGATAATCCATAAGGTTCCTGCGATTTAGAAATTGCTTCTCTAGATGAGATATGGTTCGTGCAATGACTTCTTCATAGAAAATAGGTTTTGTGATGTAATCGTCAGCACCAGCGTCAAAAGACCTTGCTTTCAACTGTGACAACTCTAATCCAGTTTGCATAATTATTATCATGTCTGAACCATTGTGAATGGATCGGATATTTTTGCATACATCTATTCCATTAATATTATGCATTACAATATCTAAAAATACTATATCTGGAGGTCTTTCAGAAATCTCCTCAATTGCCATTATTCCGCAGTTTAGAATCTTAACCTTTTTGAACCCAGCTTTACTTAAAAAAGATTTAAGAGTTAGAGACTCAAGTTCGTTGTCATCAATAATAATAATTTCTGCGTTCTCAAGTATATCGTTACGCAGACCAATTCGTGAAGCACTACTTGGAGTGGTATATTTCTTCATTAAACATACCTTCTGACTTATCTATGATAAGCGTTATTGCAGCGTCACCTGTAATATTGATTGTTGTTCTTAACATATCAAGAATTCTGTCAACACCTGCAATAAGCGCAATTCCCTCAAGTGGAAGGCCAACAGTTGAAAGAACCATCCCCATCATGATTAGTGCGCCACCTGGTATTCCTGCCGCACCAATAGATGCAAGAGTGGAGGTTAGAATAATCAAAAGATATTCATGAAAATGAAGCTCAACGCCAGTTACCTGTGCAAAAAATACAGCGCATATACCAAGATAAATTGCTGTTCCATCCATATTTATCGAAGCGCCAAGCGGCAGAACAAATGAAGTACCTGCTTTAGAGATTCCAAGTCTTTCTTGACAGACCGCCATCGTGGTTGGAAGTGTTGCTTTACTGCTGCTGGTTGAGAAAGCAAGTGCCTGATATTCAATTGATTTTTTAAAGAACGGCAATGGCGAAAGTCTCGCAAAAACAAGTATGAATAATGCAAACACAGCAAACTGAACACCGCAGGCAAATACTACTGTTACAACAAGTTTTGCTAAAGATATTAAAACATCCATGCCCTGAGTGCCAACCACCCAAGATATAAGTGCAAAAACACCATAAGGTGAGAGCTTAATAATAAGCCCAATCATTTTAAACACCATCGCTGCAAGTAACTGAATCATTTCAATAAGACGCTTTCCTTGGTCGCCCATTAGATTGATTGTTATTCCAACAAAAATTGCAAAGAAAACCACTTGCAAGATATGACCCTCTGCCATTGCGCCAATCGCATTGGTTGGAACAATATCAACGAGCATTTGAAGCATATCTGGTTGTGTTGATTCTTTTGCTACTGCTTGTGATGCAGAAGAAGATGAAAGGTCAATATTAACACCAACACCTGGTTTAAATATGCTTGCAGTAACCAAGCCAATCACAACTGCAAACATTGCAGTTGCAAGATAAGCTGCGGTAGATTTTGCACCCACTTTACCTAGTTTAGATTTATCTTCCATGCTGGTGATTCCAGAGATGATAGAGAAGAAGATTAATGGCACAACAACCATCTTAATCATATTGATAAAAATGGTTCCAATCGGTTTGATATAAACGGTTTTTTCTTTTAATAACACCCCAGCAATTACGCCAAGAATTAGACCGATTATAACTTTTTGCCATAGCTGCATTTACATAATCCCACTTTGGTTTATTTAAAACTCGAACCAATTAGCAGAATTAATAGTTATTTTAAAGAAAAATATGATTTTTGTTTAATTTCGTGGTGGGAGAGTAAATGTGCAGGAAGTCTGTTGGGTATTGCAAACTTCTATAGGTCTTGATGTTTCGGCGACATCGGTGAAGTCCAAGTTAATGAAGGTAAGTAACTGCATCGTTTCATCTACCTTCGCCGCGGATATAACATCCAACACAGGCCTATCATTGATTTCTGTATAGCCAAAACCTAAGCTATCCGCATACTTATCAAGTTGCCTTATATATTCTGCAAAAGTTGTAATACTTCTTGAGATATAGCTTTGTGAATCGGGAGCAAAGCTAGCTTCAATATTCGCTGCTATTTGCGCTTTGTAGATCTCAAAGTTCTCTTGGCTTAGAGGCGTTCCTTGAAATGCGAGCCTTCTACCTTCAAGCATTGTAAGGCCTAATGCATCTAAAAACCTGTTGCGATTAACTACATCAGAAGTATCAGAAACCTCAAGATACGAGTGAATGAATGATTCGAAATGAATATATTCATGTATTTGGTTCAATATACTGAGGTATAGGTCTTTTCCGCTTATATAATTTTCAGTTTCTGTGTCATAGATATAATGAAAATCTTCATCAAATTTATCTTCTCTACCGCGATGCTGAAGTTCTATATGAGTTAATGTTTCAATTGCTCTTAAATCAAATGGCAGATCATAATCTTGCATTCTTGTATCTGTTACAGGTGCTCCTTCATACATTCCTCTTTCAGAATTTCCAAATGATGAAGAGGCTGAGACAGGGATTGTTCCTCCAACCGCCTGATGAACAAGATATTGCATATTTCCCATATCGCAGGCGTTAAGGAATATGCCTTGAATATTTGATCTATTTTCAGAACCATTTATCATGGAAGCTATATCTTCAGGGTATAATCTTACATTAATTCCAGATATATACTGAGTTATATTGTCATTTGTAGTGTTTATTAGGCTTACACCATCATCTCTTATATCAAGAGATACATTTTGGTTATTGCTATAAGTTGTTATATCACTTCCATGTCCGCTGAATGTAACAAATATCGGTAATTCTGTTCCAGAAGTGGCGGAACTAAATGATGAGTTAAGATAAGCCAAAATTGCGTCATTTGAATATGAAGTAGTCCTTGAGGAAATGTGCTGTTTGACATCTGGAGTCAAAAGACTTACATCTAAACTTCCATTCGGAAAAGCGGCTATGATTTCATCGCCATGTTCCATAATAAATTGTGGATCTCCCCATGGATAAGGCGCAACAATTCTAATTGAAGTATCTCCTGCAATAATCTTTTCAATAGAAGAAATATATTCTTGTGATACTGCCGAAGAAGATAGCTCAAAATGATCTTCTTGCCATACATAATAAAGTGGCACTTCAGCAAAAACTTTAACCTCCAAACCTTCTACACCGTCAGAGATTGTTGGGTAAGATGGTTCGGGGAATCCATCAACATTAGAAGGAACAAGCGAAAGTGACAAATCTGATATATTTTTAGATAGACTGGAGTTAACTGCTCCAAGCCATGAGCCAGTCTTGACAGGGCTTTCACTCGGAATCTCCCCTCCTGCATCAGGTAAAGAGTTTGTAAATGGATCTTGGAAGAATGCATCAAGGCCACTAATATAAGTTTGCACATCACCTAAGTTTTCGAGTATTCTGTGAGCGTTTGTTGTGTTTGGGTCGTTAAACGTTGCTCCATTTATCTCTTCCAGAAAAAGTTGCTCAACAACTACCCCCCACTTGTCCTGATCTGCTTCGTTAAGCTCTTCGATTACTTGACGGGTTAAGGCTGCCCTTAATTGTAATGGCTCAATTTGAGCTAGATTGTAAATAAGAGTGTTGACATTATCCCCCTTTGACCCATCTGGCTCTGATAATATTGCTGAGATATCATTCGCGATATAATCAGGAATAAGGGTATTATCCCAAGAAATAGAATTTAAAATTGTTCCTAGTGCTCTTTCGGTAAAAATCGGCTTTATATCATCTGGTAACTCTAATAACTCATATTTTGGACATGGGTTAACAAATGGATCTCTAGCTAAACCATCTATTCTATCAATTAAATTTGTAAACTCAGTACCATTATAAAAATTAGTAAACTGAGGGTGTTGTGAAGTGTCCACTACCTGAAGATTTGCCTGAAAAGTCTCAACGAAATATGCCCAGTGAGGGCTTCCATTATCAATTAAACCTTGTTTGAAAAAGTCTATTGCCGCAGCTCGTTCTTCGTTTGGGAGGCTTATTATATATTGAAATGCTGCCTGCATATTTTCAGCAACACCTACCCCGTTTGCAATATTGGTTAGATTGCCGGCTAGAGGGTGGTCGGTTATTACTGTGCTTTGCTCGTCACTCATAAAATTACTCTATATAATGATTCATTATATAAAAGTATTGTTAATTTTTTATGACGATTTTACGTTGTTTATGTAGATAAATTAACTAAATACCAGCTATACCAAGCGAATTTTCCAATTGCTAGGAAGATTAATGCTTTTATTGGCTTTACTTTGGTGCAACCTGCAAAAACTGTAAGTAGTTCGCAAAATGGTAACTTGCTGATTATAAGCAGGAAAGATAGCCGATTTCCTGCTATGTAGAGGTTTTCATAATGACCTTTTGGTTTATTTCTTTGAATAATAAGAATTATAACATAGCCTAAAATATAATTAACCATCGAGCCGAGCGTTGAACCTGCAATGGTTAATGCAAGCGATAATATTTCGCTTGTGCTTGCAAATATCACTGATGCAGGAAAAGCAAACCCGCCAATTGGATAGAAGATAAGGCTTTCATAAAAAGCATTGCTGAAAATAATTATCTCGTTTGCCATAATTTTAAATCTTTATCTCGAAATAAATTTCTCAATGCCAGAAGTATCAACCTGTTTTTTGGGTGCATCAATGCTTCCGCTGTAAGATATTGAAAAGGTTGCTTGATTATCTGCCGTTCCAACATTGCTTAGAATAAAGTTATTATTTATGCTCTGGGTTCTATCGTTTAGGTTGATTGATATTTCGCTGCTTGCGTTTGCTTCTTCAGATTTAAGTCTTAAATTTGAACTGGTTATTATGCCTTTGTTTAAGAAAAAATTTCCTTCGGCGTTTGATATTTTAGTTTGGCCAGAGCTTAGAAATTGACTTGATATGGATGCTACATCGGCTGAAGTTCTAACGTTTGGGATTTTCCTTGCAAATCCCGAAATATCTATCTCATTTAGAATCATATCTCTTGCTGCAATTGAGAAGCTGCCAGAGCTGCTGCTAATCCAGCCAGATTTATCTACCCCTGCGGTTTCGATATTGCCGCTGATTCCAACTCTGCCATCATTGATTTTGACATCTCCTAAAAGGAATTTTGAAAGCTCAGCTATCGAGCAATTGTTTATGGCAAATGCGATTGCAACAGAAGGTAGGGTTGCGGTTTTTACAGTTCCATTTAGCTTTATATTGCCACCTAGTGCTTCACCTGATAAATCTTTGATTGTTAGGTTGGAATTATCTAAATTAGCCTGAAATAAGGAATCTTTAATAATTGCACCAAAGGCTTCGATTTGATTTGATTTGACATTGAACTCTCCATCGAGCCAATCAAGATTTTTAAATCGGAATTTCTCATCTTTTTCAACTGGATGATAAAACCAGTTTGCATTCATACTACTTACAGTGCCATTAAATCGAATGTGTGGACGGTTATTTTTCGAGGTAACATCGATGTCACCAGCGATTAAATTGCCATCTTGATACACCATCGATGAATCTTTAATTTTCAAACCATCTTTTGCAACTCTAAGAATTCCGCTTGCCACAGAGATAAGATGTTCTTTATGTTTTATCTCGTCAATGTTGAAAGATATTTCTGACTCTGAGTTTATTTGAGAGGTTTTGGTGAGTAAATCATTGATGCTTCCATCATAATAATTATCTGCATCAATCTTGTCTGCTTTGATTTTGGCTTCAACTTTTTGTGTGTTACCAGTGCTATCATTTTTGATAATCATGCTGCCAGATAGGTTGCTTGAGCCAATCTGAGCATTAATTTCACTTAGTCTGGTTTCATTCTTTCCAATGTTTAGATTACTAGAAAGTTTGTAGTCAGTTATTTCCTTAAACCCATACAGTTGAGGATTTAAGCTCAATATTTTTAACAGAGAGTTTAGAGAATTTCCCGATGTTTCGATATTGCCACTAATAAAAAGTTCTTTTTGATTATCAAATTCAGCAGTTCCTATAAACGATGCAACGTTGTTTTCTGGCAGAGATATACTTAAAGAGTTAATATTTATATCGTCATTTTGAACTGTAATATCCGACTTCACATTTGTCATATTGCCGTTTTTAGTGGCAACCTCGCTTATTTCGAAAACTAGTCTCGCAACTAGATCTTCGGTTGCACTTGCTAATAGATTGTTCCATAAAATTGCTGTTTCAGGAAAGCACTCACTATATTTCTTTTGTAGTTCAGATATTCTCTGGAAGTCTAATTTGTTAAACTTGCTATTGCTTGAGAATGTTTTTGTCTCAGCATCATGATTATATACGAAAACTGAAGAAAATTCGGCTAAGTCTGAGCTTACTGTAAAATCTTTGAAGGATATTTGGCTATCTTTAAAGGCTATATTTGCAGAAGAATTTAGACTGAAGTTGCCAAAGTCGCATTTGCTGAACTTAGAGGCGTTTATTCCAGCTTTTGGAGCAATAAGGGAATAGTTTCCTTCAATCTCATTATCTTTATTCATATCGAATTTTCCAGACAACATATTCTCGCCAGAGATTATCTCGTATATGACTTCATGGTTGTCATTTTCAGAAATTGCAATGTTTGTGCGTGTAATTAACTCGGTTTTACCGATAGGAATTGTTGATTTAATCTGAAAAGAATTATTGTGAATTCCTGTAATGTGAGAGTCGATGTCTAGATTCTTTACTAAAACGCTTTTCTTGCTGTTTTCAAGGTACGTTATCGTTCCGCTTCTGATAATAATGTTATGTTTTGCTAGAAAGGAGGTTAGAAAGCTAAGGTTATTCTCTTTATCAAGATCCCAATTTTTTACATCGTCTTCTAATATTTCTAAATTAAGTGATGGATTTTCGAGAGTATATGAAGAAATCTCTGGATTATCGCTAAAAATGCTACCGATTTTTGGTCTAACAGTAAGAGAATCTATGCCAATTATATGATCGCTTTTGCCTTTTCTATGGTTTGCAACGAATACTTTTTCTAAGGTAATAGAGGGTAGAGGTAGCAGGGATAAAGAAATATCGCCATTAACAGATATTTTTCTGCCAGTGTTTTCTTCAAATTTGCTGATGATACTTTTTACAATTGCATCTTCATCAACGGTTAGTCTTAGAAATAGCGATGAGGCTCCAAGAACTATTGCAACTCCGCCAATTAGAAACAGTGTATTTCTGGAAAAAAATCTGCTGAATAAATAAAACAAATCTATTTTGTTCATCGTTATCATTTTTTTAATGTTGTTCTAAAATCATAGTACTCTAATATAGTTTTTATTCTAATAGTAGTTTTTCAAGATGATAGCCGTTATAACCAGAGAAGCAGAAAATAAAGCTGTGGAAAAGATGAGCAAGATAAAAAGCGAGTCTAGCACATGGCGGGCTATTATACTCAATTTCTCGCAGTTACTTGAAATATATCGCAGTGAATATCAGAAAAATATTGTCGTAAACGTGATGATGGATCATCTCAAGGATTCTGATGGCGGAATTTTTGTGTGTAATGATGGTGATATAATCATCATTGTTTCAGGTGTAATGAAAACTCAGCTTGAGCGAATGGTCTTTCAGTTGCGTTATCTTTTTTCAGATGATCCTTTGGCATATAATATTGAAGGTGAGGAAAACCCTGAGTTTGCAGGTGTGCATGATTTGGGTGTTAACTGGGCTGCTTTTCATGATATTTGTCGCAGGAAAGTAGCAAGCCAAAACAAGAAAGATTCATTATCTGGATCTGTTGAATCTGGAGTGATGGGCGATCATGTTTCTAGGGCAAGTAATCAACAGGGTAGTAATCAAGCGGTAACAAAACCATCTCAACCTACAAAGAAGCAAAAGGTTCTTACTCCAAACAGGCTATATGAGATTGAGAGAGATTTAACAGGTGTTGATCTCAGCAGAGTTTTAAGGAAACAGCCGATATGTGCGGTTAGTGCCAAGATGGAGCTGCGTAAGATATTCGATGAGTTTTACATTAATATCGCTCATCTACAAAGATTGGTAATGGCGGAAGTAAACCTTTATAGCAATGCTTGGCTATTTAAATATCTAACTCAGGTTTTAGACACTAAAATGCTTGCGATGATTGCTAAACGCCCTGCATATTATCTTGATAATGCAGTGAGTTTAAACCTCAATATTGATACATTAATGTCAGAGGCTTTCCTTGAGTTTGATGCAAGCATAAAGCCGAGTGTAAAGGTTTCTGTAATTATTGAAATTCATGTGTCAGATGTTTTTGCAAATATGCAGGGTTTTATTGATGCCAAGAATAAAATGCAAAAACTTGGTTATAAGATATGCTTAGACGGCCTTACGCATCTTAGCTTTCCTCAGGTCGATAGAGAAAAACTTGGTTTTGATTTGGCCAAAATGCAATGGCACACAGACATGGAAGCAAACAAAGAAAAGAAGACGGTTGAGAAGCTCTCTGAGATAGTAAAAAACTATGGAAATACGAGGGTTATACTCTGTCGTTGCGATAACAAAAGTGCAGTTGAATATGGCCAGTCAATGGGCATTTCTCTTTTTCAGGGGCGTTATCTCGATTTCTTACTCAACCCAACATCTAAGGTTGTTAATTAGGCTCTGTCGTTGATATATGATACCTAGCTATATTCCTGTATCGCTTTTACTTCTAGGCCTGCACTGCTTTTTCTTGCTTCAATTGCTGAAACTAATGCTTTTGCGCCAGCGATAGTTGTGCTGTAAGCAATTTTGTTTTGCAGAGCTGTTCTTCTAATGCTGAAGCTATCAGAGATTGACTGCTTGCCTTCTGTTGTGTTGAGAACAAGAGCAATTTGATTATCTTTTAACATATCAACAATGTGCGGTCTGCCTTCTCTTACCTTATTCACCATGCCAACATTCAGACCTTTTGAGTTGAGATATTCTGCGGTTCCTCTGGTTGCGACAACTGCAAAACCCATTTCCAATAGCTTTGCAACTGCGCTTTCAATCGACTTTTTATCGCTATCTCTTACAGATACAAAGACGGTTCCTGATTCAGGTAAAGTGCTTCCAGAACCAAGATGAGCTTTGGCATATGCTCTTCCGAAATCGCTATCGATTCCCATCACCTCACCAGTTGATTTCATCTCGGGGCCAAGAATAATATCAACACCAGAAAATCTAGCGAAAGGAAATACTGCTTCTTTAACGCTAATATGTTTTGGCATTGCATCAGGGATTGTGAAGTCAGATAGCTTTTTGCCAGCCATGATTTGTGCAGCAATTTTTGCTAACGGAATTCCCCTTGCTTTTGCGACGAATGGAACTGTTCGGCTTGCACGAGGATTGACTTCAAGAATGTATAAATCACCATCTTTAACCGCGAACTGAACGTTCATTAGCCCAATAACTTTAAGTTCTTTTGCAAGAGCAATCGTCTGTTCGGTAATTTGTTGAATCATATCTTTTGATAAAGAGTAAGGCGGAAGCGTGCAGGCGGAATCTCCCGAATGGATTCCTGCTTCTTCGATGTGCTCCATAATTCCAACAACCTTTACATTAGAGCCATCGCTTAGAGAATCGACATCAACTTCTGTTGCATCTTTTAAATAGTTATCAAGCAGAATGGGGCCGTCGCCAAAATGTTTCACTAAATCAGTCACATAGTTTTGTAATGCCCCCTTATCATGAATAATTGCCATAGCTCTGCCGCCCAAAACATATGAGGGCCTTACAACGAGAGGAAAGCCAACATTATCAGCTTGTTCCATCACTTCAGACTCGCTGTGACATATCGCATTGACTGGTTGTTTTAAGTTAAGTTTGATTAGAAGATCTTTAAAGCGTTCTCTGTCTTCAGCAAGGTCAATTGCATCTGGAGAAGTTCCTATAATCGGAATTTCTTCGCTTTGTAAGAAGCTCGCAAGTTTTAGTGGTGTTTGTCCTCCAAACTGCACGATAACTCCTAGAAGTTCGCCATTCTCGCGTTCTTTTGATATGATTTCAAATACATGCTCTGTGGTGAGTGGTTCAAAATATAACCTGTCAGATGTGTCATAGTCTGTTGAAACAGTTTCAGGATTGCAATTGACCATAATTGTTTCAATGCTCATTTCTCTAAGAGCCATTGCAGCGTGAACGCAACAATAGTCAAACTCAATACCTTGTCCGATTCTATTGGGGCCGCCGCCAAGAATTATAACTTTCTTACGATCACTTGGTTTGGCTTCGCATTCTGGTTTGTTAAAGCCGTCACCCTCATAGGTGGAATACATATATGATGTTGCTGATTCAAATTCTCCCGCACAAGTATCAACCCTTTTAAAAACGGGTCGCACTCCCTGTGTGATTCGCATATTGCGAATTTCTTTTTCAGTTTTATTGATTAGTTTTGCAATTCTTGCATCAGAAAAGCCTTGTTTCTTTAATTCGAGTAATTTGAATTTATCCATATCCTAAAATCTCTAAGTATTGTGAGCATTATTGATTGTTTAGATAGACTAATTTTTCCGAGCTTTCCAGCAAAAATAAAATACTTGACCTTCAATGTCGGGTTTTGATTGAAATTAATGTGGCAATCACCATATAATACTAACGATTAAACAATCTATGGGGGACTTAATGCAACCTTTTAACGTCAATCAATATTCAGCAACAAGCACAGCGCAGTATGATGCTGGGCTTAGAGCTTACATGATAAAAGTTTACAACTACATGGCAATGGCTCTTGCTCTAACTGGTGTTACGGCATTTTTTGTTGCCAACACGCCAGCTTTAACCGCTGTTATCTTCGGAACTCCGCTTTCTTGGGTTGTAATGCTTGCACCAATTGGTATAGCTTTACTGTTTGGATTCAAAATTCATTCAATGAGTTATAGTACAGCTAAGGCCGTATATTGGGGATTTGCGGTAGTTATGGGTCTTTCTATGGCCTCAATTTTCCTAGTTTACACACAAACTAGCATTGCTAAGGTTTTCTTCATTACCGCTGCAATGTTTGGAACTGTAAGCCTTTGGGGATATACCACTAAAAAAGATCTTTCAGGTTTTGGATCTTTTCTATTCATGGGATTGATAGGAATTATCATTGCAAGTCTTGTTAATATCTTCTTGCAAAGCAGTGCACTTGATTTTGCAATCTCTATCATTGGTGTACTAGTGTTTACTGGCCTTACAGCCTATGACACTCAAAAAATAAGAGAATCATATTATGCAGTTCAAGGAACCGACATGGAGCAAAAATCTGCTTTAATGGGTGCTTTGAATCTTTATATGGACTTCATCAATCTGTTTATTATGCTTCTTCGCTTTTTTGGAGAACGCAGATAAACATTCACTCAGTTCGCTTTAAAAGAAAAGGTGGCAGTTGCCACCTTTTTTATTATGACTTTAGACTTTAGCCTTATCGGAAAACTTTAAGTCATAAACTCTGAATAAAATAGGATTTATAACAATTGAAAGCATTGCTCCAGCAAGAATTAGATTATAAAGTTGTTGTGTAATAAGGCCTTTTGTAAGTGCAAGACCGCCTAAAATAAAAGAAAACTCTCCAATCTGTGCAAGTCCAATAGCCACGGCGTAAGTAACGCTCGCAGGTTGTTTAAAAAGTTTGAGAATTGAAATTGCAGCAATGCTTTTTGCAATAACGATAGTAAGAAAAGTCATTAGAACACCAATTGGCTGAATAATAATTGTTTTTGGGTCAAATAACATTCCAACAGATACGAAAAATAAAACCGAGAAAGTATCGCGAAGTGGCAAAGTATTTTCTGCTGATTTTCTACCTATTTCACTTTCGCTTAACATAACGCCTGCTAAGAATGCTCCTAGTGCAAGAGAAGCATCAAAGACGACATAGGCAATCGATGCGAATCCTAATGCTATAGCGAGAATTCCGAGTGTACTAAGTTCTGGCGAGCGCATTTTAGCAATATGAACTAAAGACCATGGCAGGAAGCGTTTTCCAACAATAATCATAAATGCAAAGAAGCCGCCAACTTTAAATAGCACCGTTAGCAGAGTGCTTGTAATTGTTGAGAATGAAGCTGATTCAGGATTTTCAGATATTTCAGAAACAACGGGAAGCATAACAAGGGCAACTACCATTACTATGTCTTCAATAATCAACCAACTGATTGCCGTTTTTCCAGTATTTTTCTTGATAAGATTTCTTTGCTCCATAGAACGAATCAAAACAATTGTGCTTGCAACTGACAAAGAAAATCCGAAAATCAGCGAGGATATATAAGAGTTACCAAGATATAAAGCTAGTAAAAAGCCAATTATGGTTGCAGATAGCATCTGAACAATGGCACCTGGTAGGGCTATTTTCCTGCTATTTATTAGGTCATGAAGTGAGAAATGTAATCCAACGCCGAACATTAGTAAGATAATGCCAATTTCTGCTAATTGCTTGGCAAGTGAGACATCAGCAACAAAACCTGGTGTGAATGGCCCAATGGCGATTCCAGCAAGAAGGTAGCCAAATATAGCGGGTAAGTTTGCTCTTTTGGCAATCATGCCGCAAATAAAAGCCATTACTATGCTGGCAATGATGGTGTTGATTAGGGCATATTCCATGACTGTTAGATTATCTTATCTGTGCTCTCAAAGAAACAAAAAAAAGGCAGCAATTGCCACCTTTTTAATAAATTGCTTTATTGAAAGTGAGAAGGAAGAATTACTCTTCTGTTTCTTCTTCGTCAGTTGAAGCTGATTTTTTAGCTCTTGTTGCTTTGCCAGCAAGATTCTGCTCGGCAGAGGCTGATGATTTAGCTTTTCTTTCGTCTTCATCATTTTGTTCTGAATTTTGAACTGAAAGAGAAAGTGTTTTTACTACCTCTGGGTGAAGATTTACTTTGATTTCGTAATCGCCAACTCTTTTGATGATCGATGCAATTTGAATATATTTGCGCTCAAGTTCAACACCTTTATCTTTGATAATGTCAACTATATCGTTTGTAGAAATTGCACCATATAGTTTGCCGTCTTGGCTTGCAGGGCGAACGACTACTAATTTTAGACCGTCAAGTTTTGCACCTACTTTTTCAGCAGCAGCTTTTTTCTCAGCATTCAGTGCTTCGATTTTTGCACGTTCTGCTTCAAAATATTTTCTATTTTCTTCAGATGCGCGAAGAGCCTTCTTTTGTGGTAGAAGATAGTTTCTTGCATAACCATCTTTAACTCTTACTTCTTCACCAATATTTCCAAGTCTTCCGACTTTTTCTAGTAATATTACCTGCATTTTTTTATCCTTTCATTTTCGTCATTTTAAATTCACCTATAAAACCCGTCGTAAAGTTTTCTGGAGACAACCATTTCCTTAACGTGGGTAAAAACTCCAATTAGTGCAATTATCACTGCTGGCCATATCCGCATAAGCAGAAAATAAGTCATAAAGATAATTAAAAACCTGCCTGGAACTCCAAGAGTTTTTCTGTGAATAAAATTTAAGCCAGACATCATATACGGTAATAAAGATATTGCAAGAACCACCTTGCTAGTAAATGCAAATGCCCCGTCTGACGCAACAACGCCAATTGCTGATGCGAGTGGCAATAATAAAACCCAATCTGGCAGTTGGTGTGCACTACTTAGAATTTGGAAATCAGGCATTTTTTCGGATTCATAGCTTTTTAGTATGAATTGACTGAGCGAGCCATATCCAAAAAGCATAATTAGCCATGAGGCAACTGTTGCAAATGGAATTAAATAAATAAGTTCTTTGCTAAATCCCTCAAGGATTGGGGCAATATCATCTGGCATTTGTGAAAGAGCAGATTCTAGCTCCTTAGCGATATAAGATTCTAGCCCGCCTTCTCCTGAATAATATAGTGTGACTAATAAAAATACTAAAATGGCATATGAGCTTAAGGTCGATAAAGTTTTACCGAAAGGGTATCTTCTAGCATATGATTTTTCTGCAAACATGGTAACTTCATATTGATAATAGCGATAGGTGACCAAAATCGCAGGCAGTGCAATCATTGCTGCATAAAAGAGAAATGTGGAAAATGGAGCCGTAAAAGAGAGCAGCGCAAGTGCAAAAGCTGCTGATATTGCAGTGGATTTCATTCCAAGTGAGAATCCAACCAGAAATAAAGGAAGTGCGGGGGAATATAGGGCGATAATGCTTTGTAAAAAACCTGCATAGCTTAGAAATGCAAGTATAAAACTAGAACCCCCAGCAATCAATAATAATGGCAGGGGGTTATCTTTCATAAAACAAATCTTATTTTATAATGTTTGAGCAATGATTTTATTGCTGATTAACGAATGGAAGCAGAGCCAAGTTTCTAGCTCTTTTAATTGCAGTTGCAAGCTCTCTTTGCTTTTTCGCGCAAACGGCAGTAATTCTGCTTGGCATGATTTTACCACGCTCTGATATAAATTTTGACAGTAATTTTACGTCTTTATAATCTATCGCAGGTGCATTCTCGCCAGTTAGAGGGCAAGTGCGCTTACGGCGGAAGAAAACTTTCTTACCAGATGCAGCCGCAATAGATGAATAGGTATTGATTGTTTGAGATCTATCGTTGTTGTATTCGCTCATCTTAAATTCTCTCTTACTCTGCAATTAATTTGGTATCTTCACCAGAAGTTTGAACATCCGCATAGCTTTTTTGCTGAAGTATAGCAGAAGGTTCATCGCTGATTGATTCAACTCTGATTGTCATTTTTCTGATAATATCTTCGCTAATAGAGATGTTGCGCTCAACTTCCTTAACAGCAGCAGGCGGAGCATCAACAGCCATCATATTGTAATGGCCTTTCTTGTTCTTCTTAACGCGATACGCGAGATTTCTAAGACCCCAATATTCATTTTTTACAATTTTTCCACCATATTCATTGATTATGGCAGTGAATTTTTCAACATACTTCTGAACATCTTGTTGAGAAAGCTCAGGTCTGGTTATGAATGTGCACTCGTAAAGCGGCATTGACTAAATATACTCCAAATAGCTGTGGATATTTTTTAAGGTTGCGGAATATTGCAGATAATTTCACAAAGTGCAAGAAAAATATCAAGGGTTGGAAAATTGAGGCCAATCCCTTAGATTATAAGCGTCATCCCAAAATTTATATTCATGAATGGATGAGCGAACGAAGTAATGGCGCATTTCATCTTTTAGTGATGACTTATTATATTCGATGTTTGCAATCTCTATCATATTATCGACAGCCAATGAGAATTGTTCGGATGAATATGTGTCAATCCATTTCTGAAAAGGGTTTTGATTAGCTTTGCTCTGTGAGAGTATATTTTTTCCAACTTCCCGATATATCCAAAAACAAGGTAGAATTGCAGCGATTGCAACCTCAGCAGGTCGCATTGAGGTCGTGGCAATAAGAAAATTGGTGTAATGATCGCAGGCAGGTTTTTTATCTCTCCAGCTTTGATGATTGGCTTTAATTTTGAAATGAGTAAAAAAATCTTCGTGCAGTGCTCTTTCGACAATAATTGCCTCTCTTGCGGCTTCGATGAAGTGTATAACGCGAGATTTATCTTCTAACTTTGCGGAAATTAAGGCTAATACTCTAGCGAAATCAACCAGATATATTGCATCTTGGAGCATGTAATACTCAAACTTTTCCACAGGTAAAATTCCTGCGGCAAGTTCTTGATTAAATGGATGTTTTGTGATGCTTTCATATATGTCTGAAACGTCATTCCAACACTGTATGGAAAAGTTTTTAGATTCTTTTAGTGGGGAAACAGTTTTTGGCGCGCTTTTTGCAGATAGTGATTTCATGAAAATAATTTTTATAGCAATGTTGTTGGCAATCTTTACTTTTACGGACTGTAGAGCCGTTGAGAGAAAGTTTATCCCGCTTGATAGGAGCGAAAACACCTATATCGCTTGGGGCAAACCAGCAAAAAAGAGTCTATCAGAAGATGAAAAGCTAGTCAAAAATGAATCAGAAGGTTCTAATTCCAACTCGAAATATACTCGCACAAAAAATTCACTCAGTTCTTATCGCAGGAAGGTTGACAGAATCGCTCCATATCAAACCGCTGCACTAGAGCGAAAAACCCTTGAGCATTACAGAAAGTTTCCAGTACAAAAAGTTCAGGTTAAGCGTATAGAAGAAGAATTTGACGATGAAGAAGAGCTCAAATCTGTCTATAAACCAGAAGAGGACAGAGCTATCAGCACTGATTTTGCAAATCTTCATGTCTGGCCAGTGGATGAAGCAGTTACAAGTAGGGTTAGCTCGCCATTCGCATGGAGAACTCATCCTATAACGGGCAGAAGAGCCTTCCACACAGGAATAGACATAGCAGCGGCACTAGGCAGCAAAGTTCTGGCTTCAATGGAAGGCAGAGTTGAAGAAACAGGTGTTCACAAGCATTTGGGTAAGTTTGTTAAGTTATCACATATTGATGGTAGTTTGACTGTTTACGGGCACTTGATGAAGATAGATGCTAAGGAAAATCAGATGGTTAAGCAGGGTGAGAAAATCGGAGAGCTTGGCTCAACAGGAAGATCTACAGGCCCTCATTTACACTATACTATGTATATAAATGGTAAATTAGTTGACCCAATGCCAAGACTGGTTAAATATTTAGAGCGTAAGAATCTTGCGATGAAAAATTGATTGTCAATATATAAACTAATATATCCATTCATAAAAAAGATGCCGCCAGAAACGGCGCATAACATGGCTATTGCCATTATTAAAAACGGACTTTTTCCTAGATTTCCTGCAAGGTTTTATAACAACCTTAGAAATATAGTTTTTGGAATTCCATTTTCAAATCCGATAGGCTTAGCAGCGGGCTTTGATAAGAATGGTGAAACTACAGCCAATATATTTAAATATGGCTTTGGTTTTGCCGAGATTGGCACTGTAACTCCTCTGCCGCAGGTGGGTAATCACTTGCCCAGATTATTCAGACTAGATGATGATATGGCTATCATAAATCGTATGGGATTTAACAATCATGGCGCAGAGAGGGTAATTGCAAATCTGAAGGATGTTCCTAAGCGCGGAATCATAGGTTTTAATATAGGTAAGAACAAAGTTACCGTTGACCCCCTTGCGGATTATGGAAAAATCCTACCCATGATATACGATTGGTGCGATTATATTACGGTTAATATATCTTCTCCTAACACGGCGGGGCTGAGAGATTTGCAGGGCAGAGAAATGCTAGATGAGCTTCTGAGTCTTGTAATTTCTAAAAGAAATGCACTCAATGTCGAGCACTCTAATTACCGTCCTGTTTTAGTGAAAATAGCACCTGATTTAGATGCAAATCAGTTAGAGGATATTGCAGAGTTACTAATTAGCCATAATGTTGATGGGGTAATTATCAGCAACACTACCATCAGTAGGCCAGACGATCTTAAATCAAAAGCAAAAAATGAAATAGGTGGATTAAGCGGCAAGCCTTTATTTACAATGTCGACTCATCTTTTGTATGATTTTTATAAGTTGACCTCTGGAAGGATTCCCATAATTGGGGTTGGTGGCATTTTTAACGGCTATGATGCATATGAAAAGATAAAGTCTGGCGCATCACTCGTGCAGATATATTCAGGCATGATATATGAAGGAATGGGCATAGTTGAAAAGAGCAAAAGACAGTTGTCAAAATTGTTACAGCAAGATGGTTTTATGAGTGTTTCTGAAGCCATAGGAGTTTATCACAAATGATGATAAAGCCACTGTCAGGAATTAAAGTTATCGACTTAAGTCGAGTTATGGCAGGGCCTTGGGCAACTCAAAATCTTGCTGATTGGGGTGCTGAGGTTATCAAAATTGAAAAACCCAATGTGGGTGATGATACCAGAGCTTGGGGGCCACCTTTTATCAAGTCAGATGATGGCAGCAAAAATATTTCAGCCTACTATCTTGCAGTTAATCGAGGTAAAAAAGTTGAGTGGATAGATATAACAACCAAGCAAGGGCAGGGCAAGATTCATGAGTTGATAAAAGATGCAGATGTTTTTATTGAAAACTTTAAGGTTGGTAGTTTAGCTAAATATAATCTTGATTATGAGTCAGTTAAGGCAATCAAGAATGATATAATATATTGTTCTATATCAGGTTATGGGCAAGAAGGTTCTTTGAGCCACTTATCAGGCTATGACTATGTCATTCAGGCAGAAGCTGGCTTGATGAGTATCACGGGCGAGAAAGATGGCGAGCCAATGCGTGTAGGCGTTCCGATAGTAGATATTATGACGGGAATGTATAGTTTATCAGCAATCTTGGCTGGCATTATTAATCGTCAAAACACTGGCAACGGAGTTTATATAGATGTATCGCTTTTTGATGTAATGACATCAACTCTTTCAACGCAGGCAATGAACTATCTTTTATCTGGTAATATTCCTCAGAGGATAGGTAATACTCATCCTAATATCGTTCCTTATCAGATATTTAATGCGAAAGATGGCCAAATGGTAATCGCAGTTGGCAACGATTCTCAATTCCAATCATTCTGTGCGGCTATTGGTGTTGCGGAATTATCTGAGAACCCAAAATTCAGAACTAATGCCGACAGAGTTAATAATAGAGATGAAATCGTTGCGATAATATCTCGGCATATTGCAACTAAGAATATTGCAGAGTGGAGTTTAATTTTAAACCAAGCAGGAATTCCTAACGGTAAAGTCAATGATATATCAGAGGTTTTATCGCATCCACGAGCTATAGAATCCAAAAGCGTAATAACATCCGACTTTCCAGAAGTTAAAGGCGTTAAGACCATCAAAAACCCCGTAGGGTTTAAATGATTTTCATCTATAAGTGTTTCTATTTTTATTTAAGAGCAGGTATTTTGAGGAGAAGTACGCGGAGCGTATTTATAATACGTGAGCACGGCAAGACCGATGAAATACGACGCTATCAGATAAAAATAGAAGCACTATACATAAGTGTATAGCGATTAATGCAACTCATATGTAAGGTTAGCAAGATGTTTTTTATCGGCTATTATGCCATCTTCAATTAGGCATCGCTTTACTTGATCAAAATATTCTTTTTTATTGCTTCTGTAATTTATTCCTGACACTGATATTGGGTAATCAGCAATGATTCTTCCTTGATTATTCTTGACTATTACAGTGTGCAGCCCCTCGACATTTGATAGATTGAGGTTTTGTTTTGCTTGCCATAAATCATAGGATTGCTGCATTCCAAGCCATACCTTCGCGGAAGTACCAAGACTTTTGGCTAGTCTCATCGCCATTTCCACTGTAATTGCGCTTTGACCATTTATAATTCTTGAAAGGGTTTTTCTATCAATAGCAAGGCGTTCTGCGGCTTTAGTGATTGTTAAGCCAGTCGGTTTAAGGTGCATTTCCATCAAAACCTCGCCTGGATGCGGAGGGTTATGCATTTCACCAATGTTAGTATTATCAATAGTTTTTTTCATTATTCCTCCTTTAATGATAGTCTACATAGTTAATTATATAGGCGTCGCCTTTTTCAAATCTAAATGTTAGACGCCAATTACCACTTACAGAAATAGACCATAAGCCTTTTTTATTTCCCTTTAGTGGATGCAATTTAAATCCTGATAATCCCATATCTTCTACTCTCTCGGCCTCATTCAGATATGTTAGAATAATACGCAGTCTTTTTGAGTGAATGGCTTGTATACCAGCTGTCGAGCCAGTATAAAAAAAGTTCTGCAAACCTTTATGCTCAAATGTTTTTATCACTGATTAACTGTACCTCAGATCACCCCATTGTGTCAAGTTGAATTGTACCTTGATGTGTACCATATTAAAGTGTGGCTATATTATAAGTCGGCAAAAAATCAAGCGGCAGAGGCTTCTTGCTTGTTGTTTTTGTAGTTGTTCATTAGCTCTACAAATTGGTCGAAAAGATATTTGCTGTCGTGTGGGCCAGGTGAGGCTTCTGGGTGATATTGCACAGCAAAGACTGGCTTATCGGTCAGTTTGAATCCTTCCAGTGATCCATCAAATAATGAAATATGAGTTACTTTTGCATTTGCGGGAAGTGTCTCTTTCAAAACTTCGAAGCCGTGATTCTGGCTGGTAATTTCAACTCTACCCGTCAGAAGATTTTTAACGGGATGATTCCCACCTCTATGCCCTTGATGCATTTTAGATGTCTTTGCACCTAGTGCAAGAGCCATTAGCTGATGGCCGAGACATATTCCAAATACTGGTTTGCCAGAATTTATGAGTGTTGAAATTGTTGGAATGGTGTAAGAAACTGTTGCCGCAGGGTCGGCTGGGCCATTAGAGAGGAATATTCCATCTGGATTCATTTTTAAAATCTCATCGCCAGACATTTCGGCTGGAACGACTGTAACGCTGCATCCAGCGTCAACTAAGCAACGCAAGATATTTAGTTTTTCACCATAATCAATAGCAACTACTTTAAATTTTGAGGTAGATGCTTTCTTATCGCCGTTTTGCTGCCAGATTCCTTCATTCCAATTGTATTTATCTTTGGTGCTAACAACTTTTGCAAGGTCAACGCCTTTTAAATCACCCCTATTTCTTGCTTTTGTGGCGAGGCTTTGAATATCAATATTGATCAGGTTTCCAGCAAAGATAATTGCAGATTTTGCACCTTCAAGTCTAATTTTTCTGGTAATTGCACGAGTATCTACCCCACATATTCCCGTGATTGAGTTTTTCTCCATCCAATATTTAAGATGATTTTCACTTCGGTAGTTAGATGGTGCGGTAATATTCTCTCTGATTATAATGCCTTTTGCATTAATTGACTTTGCCTCATTATCTTCATCGTTAACCCCTACGTTACCAATATGAGGAAAGGTGAAGCATATAATCTGCCCAGCGTATGAGGGATCGGTAATAATTTCCTGATAACCTGTAAGAGAAGTATTGAAGCAGATTTCTCCGATTGTTTCTCCAGAAGAGCCAACTTTATGACCCAAGAAATAGCTTCCATCTTCTAAAACTAAAATTGCGCTATACTTTTTCGCTATCTCGTCAGATAACTTTTCCACTTTTGACCGACTTTCTATATACTAAGATATTTGGTAGAACCTATCTCACTAATATTTAAGGAATGCGACAATGCTGATTTTTGATACAATACTAGGCGAAAAACGATGTGAATATTATAAATATTCTCGAGTTTTTCAACGACGTAGTGTGCAAAAAGCAGCTTGTCCCTTCGGGTTGTATCAAATTTTCATTACTACGTCGTCGAAAATCTCGTCTGTAGACCCCGCTACAGACATTCAATTTTCTCCTAGTATTAAAGAAAATTTGATGAACAACGCATCCGTAAATATTAGTGAGATAGGTTCTAATAGATATTAACAAGAATCGTTATAGTCAACAAACAACTTATAGATTAATGGCAGTTCAGCAAAGATTTTTTGGTTCAGACTTCATATTGCGGGTTAAAGATGCCTTTCGTATCTCTGATATTATAGGAAAGCGCATCCAGCTTCGCAAGGCTGGAAGGAATATGCAAGGGCTTTGTCCATTTCATAACGAGAAAACCCCTTCTTTCTCGGTGATGGATGATAAGGGTGTTTATCGCTGTTTTGGCTGTGGTGCAAGGGGTGATGTTATCAATTTCGTAATGGAATATGATCATCTTGATTTCTATGAGGCCGTTGAACTTCTTGCAAGAGAAGCTGGAATATCGATTCCAGAAATTACCAAGATAGAAGATAGAGAGAGAAGTAAAAGAAAAGCAGATAGCTATGAGGTTTTAGAAGAGGTTTGTAAATACTATCAGCATTCTTTGACCACTCCGCAAGCATCTCATGCCAGATCTTATATGAATGGAAGGGGCGTAAAGTCAGAAGAAGTTATCAGATTTAGAATTGGTTACGCGCCTATTTCGGGTAATTTATTGTTGGAACATCTGCAAAAATCTGGTTTTTCATTAGATATTATAGTCGAATCTGGAGCTATTGGAAAATCAGAGGATGGAAAGTTATACGACCGCTTTAAAGGAAGATTGATATTCCCAATATTCGATAGCAAGGGCAGGGTAGTAGGGTTTGGTGGCCGAATTTTAGGTGAGGGAAATCCGAAATATCTAAATTCCAGTGAATCAGCAATATTCAGAAAGAGCGAAACGTTATACGCATTTAATTTTGCACGCGATGAATGCTATAAAAAATCATCGGTTGTTGTAGTTGAGGGGTATATGGATGTTATATCACTTCATCAGTGTGGTTTTCGTAATGTGGTTGCGCCGATGGGAACGGCTGTAACTGAACAACATCTTGAAATATTGTGGAAGGCTGCTGATGAGCCTGTTTTTTGTCTTGATGGAGATTTAGCAGGGCAAAAGGCTATGAAAAGAGTTGCAGAGCTTGCCCTTCCAAGTTTAAAGGTTGGCAAGAGCATTCGTTTTGCTATACTCCCTGTGGGTTATGATCCTGATAGTTTTATTGCAGAGCGAGGCGAACTTGCTTTTGAGAAATTTCTTGGCTCGTCTATTCCACTTGCTGAAATGTTGTGGACATGGAACTCCGATAAATTTCAAGCAAATAATCCGCCAGAAGTGAAGGCCGCAGCGGAAGGTGAGCTATATCGGTTATGTGATACAATCAAACTCTCGCATATTGCTAAATATTACAAAGATTTTTTCAAAGCAAAGATATGGGATGCAACCAGAACCTCAGGATATGCTAAAAACTTTAAAGGCAGCCCGAATGCTAGAGGCAAAGATAAGACTCATTCACAAATATCAAAGCCAATCAGTGTCGATGAATATAATGCCGTTGCGATGGTGATGAACTTTCCAGAACTTCTTGATATTCCATATGCAGAGACGGTTCTTGCAAACCTTGAATTAAAAGATAAAGATTTGCAAATAATTCGTGATGCCCTTTTATCGGGTGATAAGCCAAAAAACTATGATTCAATCAAGTCGGCGGTGGCGGAGAGGTATAAAAACCTACCAATTCCAAGTAATTTTGAAGAAGCATCAGAGGCATGGCGCAAGATTCAAGATAGCTTGTCAAAAAACATCACTAAAAGCGAGATAGAAGCAAGCAAATCTAAAATAAAGCAGAACTTAACCGAAGAAGAATGGGAGAAATTCCGTTTAAGGTATTTATCTAGTTGATAACTTTTTTCCCTTTGCATAATTTGCATAGATAGATTAGACCATTATGCATAATGGATTGGGATAAATTACGAGTCTTTTACGCAGTAGCTCAGGCTGGCAGCTTTACAAAAGCTGGGCAGAACATGAACCTGAGTCAATCAGCGGTTAGCAGACAGATTTCTTCTTTAGAAGAAAGCCTGCATGTTTCGTTGTTTCATCGTCATGCAAGGGGTTTGATTTTAACCGAACAAGGCGAGATTCTATATAGAACCGCACAGGAAATATTTACTAAACTCGCAGTTGCTGAAAACGCAATAATTGAAAGTAAAGAAAGACCTAGAGGTCAGCTAAAAGTGACTGCTCCAGTTACTCTTGGCACTACATGGCTGACTCCCAAAATTCATGAGTTCTTAGAGCTTTATCCTGAGATTAATCTTTCGCTGATAGTTGATGATAAAGAGCTGGATTTAACTTTGAGAGAGGCTGATATTGCGATCCGCTTCTTCAAGCCAAGACATCCAGATTTGATTGATAAGCATCTGGTTACGTTTCACAATTATGTTTATGCTTCAAAAGATTATTTGCAGAGGTATGGAATTCCTAAAAATGCGGGAGATCTTGAAAATCATCGCATCGTTATTTACGGAGAGGAGTCACGAGCACCATTCGCCAATATTAACTGGATAATGAAATATTTAGGCAGTGAAAAGGCCAAAAATGCTAATATCTTTAGAATCAATAATCTTTTCGGCATGATGAAGGCGGTTGAAACTGGAATTGGAATCTCTGCCCTTCCAGATTATATGGTAAGGGGGAACAGTAATTTTGTTAGAATATTACCAGAGCTTGAAGGAACTTCTACAGACGTTCACTTTGTTTATACATCAGAGCTAAGAAATTCTAAGAGGCTTAAAGTTTTCCGCGATTTTATTCTACGCAAGGTAGTTGATTTAAATGTTTAAAAAGCTCTCACTTGCTTTAATGATAGCTTGCGCTTTGCAGCTTATTTTTCTGGAATTTGCTTATGCAAAGTCTTATACGCTGCTTAATGTATCATACGATCCAACCAGAGCGTATTATGAAGATATAAATCGCGAGTTTATAAGTAACCTCTCAAAAGAGGGTGTGAAAGTTAAGATACTACAGTCGCATGGCGGCTCAGGCAAACAAGCAAGGGCAGTTATAGACGGCCTGCAAGCAGATGTTGTAACGCTGGCTCTTTCTCATGATATAGATATTATTGCTAAAAAGTCTGGCTCTATAGCTCTAAATTGGCAAGAGAAGTATGCAAATAATAGCTGTCCTTACACCTCGACAATAGTATTTTTGGTAAGGAAGGGTAATCCAAAAAAAATAAGTGATTGGAACGACCTTATCAGAGAGGATGTTAAGGTTATAACTCCGAATCCAAAAACTTCTGGCGGTGCAAGGTGGAATATTCTTGCACTCTGGGCTTATGCGCTTGAGCAACATAATAACGATGAGCAAAAAGCGCAGGAATTTTTAGCAAAAGTAATGAAGAATGTTCCAATATTAGATACTGGAGCGAGGGCTTCAACTACTTCTTTTGTAATGCGCGGTTTGGGGGATGTTCTAATAACATGGGAAAATGAAGCACATCTAGCCGTTACAGAGATAGGCGCCGATAAAGTCGAGATTGTTTATCCATCTGTTTCGGTATTGGCAGAGCCTCCAGTTGCAGTTGTTGATTCGGTTGCCAGAAAAAAAGAAACCTATGATGTGGCAAATAAATATCTTGATTTCTTATATTCCGCAGTGGCGCAGGAAATCGCGGCAAAGCATCATTTCAGGCCATATATGCCAGAAGTTCTTGAGAAATATAATGCCAAATTTCCAGCAATTAGAATGTTTCGTGTCAGTGATTTTGGTGGGTGGGATGCAGTTCAGGTGAAACTATTTGATGATGGCGCAATTTTTGATAAGGCCTATAGGCCAAATTGATTGCACTATTGATATAACGCAATCAGAATAAGTAAGCCCGTTATTACATTAGACTTGAAGGCTTTATGTGCAGAACCACCAGAATCTGGTTCTAAACTCCAAACTTGATAATAAAGATGCAAGGCTGGAATAATCAGCAGGATAAGCGAAATGCCGCCATATCTATCGGAAATCAACATCATAATAGCAATTAAGAAAATAAACGCTGAATAAAAGGCGTAAAGCCAGATTTTAAGGTTTTTTTGTAACCTAATAGCTGTTGATTTGACTCCTGCAATTAGGTCATCTGATATATCTTGGCAGGCATAGATTGTGTCATATCCCAGAGTCCAGAATATTGCTGCTAAATATAGAATTACTGCCTCGATAGAAATTTCGTCATTTACGGCAGAGTAAGCCATTAAAATTCCCCAGTTAAAGGTAAAGCCAAGAAAAAGCTGCGGCCAATATGTAAAACGCTTCATCAAAGGATAGATTGCAACAGGGATTATTGAAAGCATGCCCAGTATAATTGTGGTGAAGTTAAACTGAATAAGAATGCATAGCGAAGCGATTAAGAGTGCAAATAGCATTGCTAATGCTTGCTTAACGCTGATTTCACCAGCAGCGATTGGCCTTAATTTCGTTCGTTCAACCTGCTTGTCAAAGTCTCTGTCGATTATATCATTAATTATGCAGCCTGCACCGCGCATTAGAACTGCCCCTATAACAAATAATGAAAGCTGCAACCAATTGTTTTCTAAGTTAAAATCGGCAAGGGCAAATCCCCAGAGACAGGGTAGCAATAAAAGATATATGCCCGTAGGTTGATACAACCTCATTAATCGTATATATTTATTGGTTATGACATCTCGAAGTAACATAGCATCCATCAGATTATATACCGACAATCAGTTGTCGCATGGCGTTTCAATTGTACTTGATATAAAGCAAATCAATTATTTAAACAACGTTATGCGTTTAAGAGTTGGTGATAAGATAGCATTATTTAATGGGGCTGACGGAGAGTGGGAAGCCGAAGTTAGCGAAATGAAAAGTAAGTCGGCAATACTTGTGTTGCTTCGGCAAATAAAAAAGCAAGATGCTAATGGAAATCTTGTTCTAGCCTTTTCGCCTCTAAGAGCAGGTAAGAGTGAAGTAATCGTAGAAAAAGCAACTGAGTTAGGGGTTGGGGCATTGATCCCCGTTGTTACCAAGCACACAGTTGCGAAGAATATTAATCACGAAAGGCTTGTGAGAATTGCTATCGAGGCAGCGGAACAGTGCGAGCGGAATACGGTTCCAAAGGTTTTGCCAGAGATTTCTCTTGAGAATTTTATCAAAGGTTTAAGCTCAGATGACTTGCTGATATACTGCGATGAAACGGGAGGCGGCGATAACGCTCGCAAAGTTTTTTTAGGCCTCAAAACCAAGCATGAGAGGGTTATAATTCTGATAGGAGCAGAGGGTGGATTTTCGGAACAGGAAATAGTAACTCTTCGCTCATTGAAGAATGCAAAGGCTGTAGGGCTTGGCAAAAGGATTTTGAAGGCCGATACCGCTGCGTTTGCAGTTTTGTCAGTTTATCAATCATGCACAGATGATTGGGATGAAAAACCAGCGTTCAGAGGGATAGATAAGGCATGACAATTACCCCTCAAATCTGGAAGCAGGATAATATATATAATAAGCTCCTTACACCTCTTACTTGGTTGTGGATTGCTGGTTCTTGTGTAAGAGCGAAGTTTCAAAAGCAACAGGTTATTGACACCAAAATTATATGTGTTGGAAATCCTGTAATGGGTGGTTCTGGCAAAACTCCATTGGCTTTGTATATAGGCCAATACCTAGAGAGTAGGACAGAGGTTTCTTTTCTCAGCAAAGGTTATTTGGGCGAACTGCAAGGCCCTGTTTTAGTTGATTTATCAAAACACACTTCGATAGATGTTGGAGATGAAGCCTTGTTACTTGCGGATTCACTGCCAACGATTGTTTCTAAAAGCCGTGCTGCTGGTGCGGCTATGATTAAAACTCCCTATACTATTATGGATGATGGGTTGCAAAATTTTTCAGTTCCAAAGCATTGCTCAATAGTGGTGATAGATGGTGGATATTTCTTCGGTAATCGTAAAATATTTCCAGCAGGGCCACTCAGAGAAAAGCCTGAAAAGGCAATAAACCGCTCTGATGCGATAGTGATTATAGGCGATGAGGGAGATGCGAAGTTTGATGAAGATAGAAAAATGCTTGCTAAATCTTCTAAAGAAATCTTTCACGCAAGCGTAATAGCAAGTGGGTATGAAGACTTAAAAGACAAAAAGCTATATGCATTTGCAGGGATTGCACGGCCAGAAAAATTCTTCAATACCCTAGAAAAATTAGGACTAGAAGTAATAGTGAAGCGTTCATTTGCTGATCATCATAAATATAGTAAAAAAGAGATAGATGATATTTTAAATGAGGCAGAAAACAACGGACTTACGGTAGTCACTACGCAAAAGGACTATGTTAAAATAAAAGATGAAAGAATCAGAGTTCTGCAAATATCTCTGTCTTTTGCTGATAATAGCTTCGACCTTTTTTTAGAAAAAGTTACTACTAAATAGTTTTTAATTATGCCTTACTGTGCCATTTCATGCTGTGGCGTATTTGATGCAATGACTGCATCTGTAGCAGGTTTTTCCACTACTGGTTGAACAGTTGCAGAATCAACGTCTCCTTGGATTGGTGCTTGAACGTGTACTTTTTGTTCAGCTTTTTTCTCTCTGTTTTCTTTAAGCTCTTTAACTTTGGCTAGAACTTTTTCTTCTAATTTATTACTGTCGCCAAAGAGTTGCGTAGCAAACTCCATTGTTTTGCTAATGCGCGCATGACTTGTTTTCTCGCCTTTTATCATATCCAAAATTTCAGCGAGATTTTTTGCCTTTGAAAAATCATACGTGTGTTCTGGTGGAGTTTGTAAATGATCTAACGTGTGGATTATGATAGTTGATGCAAGGTTGGTCACAACTTCAGATAATTTGTTTAACGCATCGCCTAATTCAGCATATACATTATCGCCGTTTAGTTCTGGCGAAGTTAAAATTTGTTCTACATTACTTCCGACTGGGGAATTGCGAAGCTGCTCACTATTCATTGCGGCGAAGTTCTTAAGTGATGTGCGGTTTACTTTCGCAAGGTCTTTTAGGTCTTGAATATGCTCTTGAAGAATCGAAATAGGACTATTTTCTTTGCCAAAATTCGATTCCATATCAACTAGATAATCAATGAATCCAGCAACGAAATGCATCACGTTATCATGCGGATATTCGGATATTTTCATATTCTCAATAGACTTTTGGTTAAGCCTTGCAGTTTTTGAGAGTATTTCAGATAAACTTCTTAAGGTTACCGAGTCTAAGCCTTTTTCCATTGCTTTTTCAAAGACTTCTAAGCCTTCAATAACGGCTTGCACTCTTAAGTTAGACTTTAAAAGTGATGCAAATCCAACTAGCGTATCAGCATTTTTAACCCCTGCATAGGTTAAAACCCCAGCAAGCTCAGTGTGTGGAGAAGTTAAGAACTCTCTTTTATCTTTATCTTTTATGCGCTCTAGCAAAAATTCAGGGTGAACGAATTTTTTAATTTCTCCATTTTCACCAAGTTCTGCATAATTTGAAAATAGTTTGTTTAGAGAAGATAATTTTTCCTGATAGCTTTCTAATTTTGCGCGAGCGTCAGCCGCTTTATTAGAATTGCCTTGAGCTGTGTAGTTATCAAGTTCAGCTTGATATTTACTAATATCTTGAGAGTAATAATCAAATCGTTGCTTGTAATAATTAGATAGCTGTCTGAGAAGCTCTTCTTCAACTTTTTGAATTGCTGATTGTGATTTAGTGATTTCTTCTTCAGTAGTCTTAATTTTGCCTTCAATGCTATTTGAATAATTAAAGGTTCTGGTAAAGAACTGGCCAATCTTACCGAAAAATCCTAGTTTTGATTGCTCTGATTCTAGTTTGGATAACTTTTCTGATAATCTATCTTGTTCATCTAATGCGGAAGCGAGAGATTCAAAAACATTTATAGAATCTGGAATGCGCTTTTTAACATCGTTAAATAACTCAAAGTTTCTAGCAGTGCCAATATCTTCAGGGGGTAGGCCAAGCTGCGCCAAAAGAGGCATTATCTTGGTTCTATCAAAAAGCCTTGTGCTTGAAACACTGTCATCTTGCACTTTTCCAGATGAAACGTGTTCTAAAATCTCTTTAAAGTTCATATTTATTTTTCAACAATGAATTAACGATATCCCTATTAAATATCTTTTGTGGAAAAATATCAAGTATTCAAAAAAACTGTAACAATCTATGAACCTATCTCACTAATATTTGATGAACAACGCATCCATAAATATTAGCGAGATAGGTTCATGGAATCTAGGCAGATACGCTTATGCTATCCATCCCATTGGTATTTGATACGTTAGAGGCAATCGCGGAATGATTTGACTGAGATGAGCTTGCAGACTCACTATCTTTAATCTGATTCCAGACATCCTTCATATTTTTAAGTTCAGTAATGACTGAATCGCACATGGCAAGGCTATTTGACATTTGAATATCGCCAAGTTCATTTAGTACAGAGGCATAATAATCAAATAGTGTTTTGGCAACACTTCCCCCGTTATCAAAGTCTAGACTAGATTGAAGGCCGTCTATAATTTCTATAGCTTTGGCAATGAGATTATATCTCTGTTCATAGTCTTGTTGTTCTATTGCCTGTTTGGCTTTAACCACAGAGTTAATTGCTCCGTCATAAAGCATTATAACCTGATTAATCTTAGGAAGTGTCTGTGACGCTGCGCTATATGCGCTTATTGCTTTGTATATCATATTTTCCTCCTACATGGTGGATGTTTATACATTATCGTGCTGTTCTTGCTCTATCTTGTGAATCTAGTGCTTGTAGTAGCTGATTAACGGCTGATATAGCCTGTTCAAGAGCTGAAAACCTAGCAAGTAAACTCTCACGGTAACGCTCTAATTCTGCATCTATATCAACTATCTCGACCTCGTTTCGGTTATTAGATTCTGTAATGCTGGTGACTTCTGTTTCATATATGCCATCAGGAGCAAGAAAATCTTCGATTGTGTTGAAAACTCTATCAGCTATACCCTGAGTTAGTCCGACTGTAATTGTTGTGGATGTAGTCGCACTATATATTAATTCAAGTCCCTGAAAAGCAGTGCCATCTTGACCCTTAATAGTTGCTCCGCCAGTGAATTCTACATAATCTAATTCTGCAATTAGTGTTGATGTTCCAACTTCTCTTGCATACGCTTTTTTAGCAACTGTATCTATCTCGACATCAAAATCTGTTTCAGTGATTGAATTGCCGCGTGAGAAAACTGATAGGTTAGTTGATGAAGATGTAAAATCGAATTCAAAAACTTTTCTTAGTTGATCAAAGTTATTACTTAGAGCCTCATTAAATTTGGTGCTGCTAACGGTTAGAATATTCTTGACTTCAGGATTGGTCGAATCTCCCTCAAAGTCAGTTAATCCTATACCAATTTCTTGTAAGCTCTTCAGCTTTAATGGATCATCTATTCCGAGAACAGATCTGGTAACTTCTGCATCAATACGGTTAATTGCGGTAATTAGAGCCTGATTGCCAACTAGTTTTGCATCTTCGGTTGGAACGCCGTTTGAATCTGTCTCAGTTTGTTTTGCAGCGAGAACCTTGATGTTGTTAAAAGCATTTACGAAGTTGTCAACGGCAGCGCTTATTGTTTCTGTATCTGCTTTAACATCGACAGTTAGCTTCGCTCCAGCGGTTAGCTGCTTTAAGTTTAATGTTACATTGTCTAGCGCATCTGTGATTGTATTGCTTGCCCTCTCAACTGCGATTCCATCGATTGTAAGGGTTGAGTTAAGGGCGCTTTTTGATGCAGCCACATCGGTTGTAAGTTCTGTAAAAACTCCTGATGGATCTGTGATAGTAAATTCGTTATCAAGACCTGTTTTTGTGGATTTTAGTATAAGGCGGAAGTCAGTTGCTGATACCTGCAATACGCTTGCCTCAACCCCGCTTTCAGATTTTACAGCATTGATTTTTGCAACAACATCATTGAGAGAGTCATTTTCAGCTATTGTTACGTTCACTGCGGCGGTGGAGGGAGTGTCTATGGTGATGACACCTGCGGAAATTGTGCCAGCTGTTGCATCTCCATTTGCTGCAACTATTGCAGCAGTACGTGATGAAAAAGGTGTTGAGAAAACCTGAGATTTTGCCTGAGCGAGTTGCGTTATTTCTATTTCTTTTTGCCCAATTGCTGCACCTGCCGATGTTGATACTTCTAAAAATGATGAGCCAAGCGTGCTTGTATCAGAGGTTACGGTTGCAGTTCTAAAATCAAAAATATTTGATGCCCTACCTAAAATTCCAGGTGGGTTTCTTAAGCCATCAACGGCATTTTTAAAATCATTAAGAGCATCTTTTAGCTCTGAAAGAGCTGTTAATTTCTCGGTATTCTTACTTATTGTGTCTTCTAATTTTGTTTTGGGAAGAGATTTTGCTTCCACAAGAGATTTTACTAGTGCTTCAGTATCTAGGCCAGATGCAGAGCCGCCAAAAACAGTTCTGTTCCCTACTGTATAAAGGCTTCCAAGATTAACTGATGTGACCATAAAGCACCCTTTCGAGTTATAAAAAAATTACACTTCCGCAGAGAAGATTGGCAATGTTCCGCCTTGTCTATCTGAGTATGACTTAACGACGACTGGCTCAGGATAATAACTTACAGAGCCATCTTTAAGACTAGTAAAACGAGTGATGAACTGGCCAGTAGCATCTTTAAATATAGAAATGCTTACATCGCTTACAGCAAAGTAATTCGCCATAGATTGAGCAGCCACTTTAAGGTTTTCAAGTCGTTTAGCTTCATTGTTGCTTTGCTCAAAAACTACCTTTTCAGGTTTTGATTCTACAACAGTAGATACTGAACCTGAAGCCACATCATCTCCCTTACTCGTCCTCGGCAGCTGCGGGAGGCTGTAGCTGCCTAAATCATTGAATTTGTTTTGTATAATATTCACGGTCTATCTCCTTTTACTATGAATTTTCGGAAGTGGGTTTCGAAAAACGAAACCCACCCGAAAAATCAAGATTAACCGATAAGTTTTAGTAAGTTCTGTGGCAACAAGTTCGCCTGTGCTAGCACCGAGATAGATGCCTGCAAGAGAACCTGAGCAGAAGCAAACTGTGAAGACTCATCAGAGATATTAGCATCAAGGAACACGCTCTTCGCGGCATCCTGATTCTGAATGGAGCTTTCAAGGTTTGCACTAGCGTAGTTAAACCTAGATTGCAGAGCACCCACGTTAGCTCTAAGAGCCGTGACGGTTGCGATAGCTTCATCGATTTGCTCACCTGCTTCAATCGCATCATTAACGGTCAAGACGTTTAAGTCTTTATTGTCATAAAGCGAAGCCGTATCAGCATTTTTAAGTTCAATGCCTATCTCGTCATTTGATTTAGAACCTGTCTGGAAGCTAATCTTAGACTTGCCATCAGTAATACCAAAGGCAGATTGAAGAGCTGCTTGGAATGACGCAGCTTCATCACTGGTATCAAGTTTAACAGCGTAGCCACCGTTAATAGTATCGTTACCAAGTGAGATGCTGAGGGTTTTGCTTGAGTCATTAATATTGCCCAGAATAATAAGGCTATTATCTTCAAGCTGAGAACCAAGACCCGCATATGAACGATAGGTTTCGCCGTTAATAACAGCTTCAATTACCGCATCGGTAGAACCGAATTGAGGAGCTGTAACTTTGATGTCTTCAATTTCGAAGTTTTCAAATGAGCTGCTTCTGAAGTCAACGGTTGCACCAATCAATGTACCAGTTCTAACGCCGTCAGTATAAACGTAAGAATTGTTGGTAAATGATGTTACATCGCGGCTTTGAACAAAAGTTACGTTTGAAAGTGAAGCATTGATTTCACCTGCTAGAGTATCTGCATCACCTTGGCTGTTAACGGTCGTAACAACGCCAGAGAAGCCAAGAGAAATGTTTCCACCTTCTGCGCCAGTTCCGTTAGAACCTGTCAGTGTAACCCTTGCAACTTGGGTTGCGTTGTTGAGGTCAAGAACGCCAGATGAGTAGGTAATGCTTCCAACCCTGACGCTGACAACAACGTTGTTAGCACTGTTGGTATAAGCAACTTCGAAGTTATTGATTTTACCCAAGAAGTCAGCATTGTCCGTAACGTTTGCGGTATCAATACCTGCAGATTGGTTAGCAGAATCAGTGAAGTTACCAAAGCCTCTTAAGCGGTTACCAACTATGTCACCCACTGCAAAGGTTCTATAACGCGCAAGACCATCAACACCATCACCCGTTAAGCCGTTGGTATTGTTAGCAGTAACGTTTGCAGTACCAGCACCAAATGAGAAGGTATTATTCGCGGCCAAATCACCAGTTGCGGTGAATGCAGCAAGAACAGCACCTGTAGCGGTGTATCTCGCAACGTTGATACGTGCATCATTGGTTGAGTTAAGGAAAGAAGCTAGGTTTGCGGTTGTCTCAGTAGCGTTACCACCAACTAGAACTTTTCCTTTTGCGTCAGCCGAACCATAAGTTGATGTTGTAAAGAATACTTTTGAACCATTAACCTCAATGTAGTCACCGTTTGCAAGGTTAGCGTTGAGCGTAAGGTTCGAACCGCTGGTTGCAAGAGTTGTTGCAGCGATTTTAGTTGTGTTAAAGTTAATTCCAGTTGCCTTTGAAAGACTTCCATCAAGCAAGGTAACAGCGTTAAACTTTGTATTTGCAACAAGACGATCAATCTCGTCTTTAAGGTTCTGGAACTCCTGATTAAGGAATGAACGCTCAGATCCACTCAGCGTACCTGAGTTTGCCTGAACAGCCAGAGATTTTTGACGTTGAAGAATGTCACCGATGTTTTTCAAGCCACCATCAGCAACCTGCAATAGAGAGTTTGCCTGCTGAGTGTTTGTCAAAGCGGTTTTTAGGGTTGAAATGTTTGATTTTAAAATCGTACCGATTGAAAGCGCGGCTACGTCATCAGATGCTCTGACGATACGGTTACCACTAGATAGTCGGGCGATTGTTACTTCTGCTTTTACGCCAGCTGACCTTAAGTTCTGCTGTGCATAATATGCAGACACGTTTGTGTTAATAGATGTAGTCATCGTAATTGCTCCTACTTGGATGTTATAGTTTTGGACTAATTGTCCAAATATAATTTCTATTATACGCTAAACGCGCATAAAAAGATACTATATTTTTAATGTACCATCTTTATCAGAATTTAGTTTAAAAATGGTTAATGCCATTTTCAGCCTAAATTATTTTCTCTACATTAACTTTCTATTTAGATAGAATATGCAGAGTATAGCTTGGAATATTTAGAGTTAAGGTAAAAAATAATATGGTGCGCCAGTTTGAACTGGTTGAAAAAATAAAATCATACGATCCTAGAGCAGATGAGGATTTGATAAATCGCGCCTATGTTTTTGCAATGAAAGCGCATGGCTCTCAGAAGCGGGCTTCTGGCGATCCATATTTTACACACCCACTAGAGGTTGCCAATATTCTAACCTCATTAAAACTAGATTCGGCTTCAATTATAACGGGTTTACTTCATGATACGCTGGAAGATACTGAGGCAACCGCTGAAGAGATAAAGCGACTTTTCGGACAAGAAATTGCCCAGTTAGTTGACGGCGTAACCAAGCTAAATCAGTTGGAGGTAAAATCTGAAAGCATTAAGCAGGCTGAGAACTTCCGCAAGCTCGTGGTTGCAATGTCTGAAGATATTAGGGTGCTGCTGGTAAAACTTGCTGATCGTCTGCATAATATGCGAACTATAAGCCATATTAAAAAGCCAGAAAAGCGAGCTAGAATCGCAAAAGAGACTCTTGAAATATACGCACCCCTAGCTGAAAGAATAGGAATGCGAGATGTTAAAGAAGAGCTGCAAGATCTAGCATTTGCAGAACTTCATTCAGAGATAAGAGAATCAATTACTAATAGGCTCAGTTTTTTAAGGCAGGAAGGGCAGCCTTTAATAAATAAAATTATTAAACATATTGAAGAGACAATTAAAGCAACTGGAATTAAAGCAAGCATATCTGGAAGGGAGAAAACGCCGTTCTCGATATGGGTCAAAATGCAGGGCAAGAATATAAGTTTTGAGCAACTATCAGATATAATGGCATTTAGAATTATTGTTGATTCTGTTCCTGAGTGTTATCAGGCATTGGGTGCGGTGCATTCGAGCTATCACATGATACCTCAAAGGTTTAAGGATTATATCAGTACGCCAAAGCCAAATGGCTATGAGTCTATCCATACAACCGTTATGGGTCCAGAAAATCAACGTATTGAGATTCAGATAAGAACTAAAGAAATGCATGAATATGCAGAGCTTGGTGTTGCTGCGCACTGGATATATAAACAAAGTAGCGGGGCAAGCAAAGAAGGTAAGCAATTTAAGTGGATTAGAGAGCTTCTAGAGGTTTTAGAGCAATCAACAAATCCAGAAGAGGCTTTGGAAAATACTAAGCTGGAAATGTATAGTGATCAGGTTTTTTGTTTTACGCCTAAGGGTGATTTATTGTCACTTCCGAGAGGTTCGACTCCTGTTGATTTTGCGTTTGCGGTTCATTCAAATGTCGGAACAACCTGCATAGGTGCAAAAGTTAATGGAAGAATCGTTCCTTTAAGAACTGCTCTTCAAAATGGCGATCAGGTCGATATAATCCGCTCAAAAACAGGAACTCCATCGCCAACTTGGGAAAGATTTGTTGTTACCGCCAAGGCCAAAGCTGAGATAAGAAGATTCGTAAGGATTAAGCAAAGGCAGGAATATATAAGTCTTGGCAAAGTCATTCTTGAAAAAACATTTGGTGAGGCTGGGCATAGTTTTAATGATAAGATATTAGAGTCTGCGCTTGCAAAGATTAATCGTAAAGCAATAGATGATGTCTATGCAGAGGTTGGAGAAGGACTGCTTAATAGAAACACTGTTTTAGAAGCGATTCATCCTCAAGATAAAACCCCAAAGAAGCTCAAAAAAGCCCTTTTGCTTCCTTCGTTTAATAAGAAGAAGAAAGCCAAGATAAACTCATCGGGTAAGGCGGCAATTCCAATTACTGGCCTTATTCCTGGAATGGCGATTCATTATGCAGGATGTTGCCATCCACTACCAGGTGATAAAATCGTAGGCATCGTAATGACTGGAAAAGGTGTTACAATCCACACAACAGATTGCGAAATGCTAGATAATTTCTCTGATACTCCTGAAAGATGGGTCGATGTAGCTTGGGAAAAGAACGAGATTGAAAAAACAGGATATATTGGCAGAATTAAGGCGATGGTTTCTCATGAAACAGGTTCGCTAGCTAATGTAACGAATGCAATTGCTAAAGATATGGGAAATATCAACAATCTCAAGATACTCAATCGAACCACAGATTACTTTGAAATGCTGCTGGATATAGAGGTGAAAGATTCAAATCACTTAGGTTCTATTATCGCAAACCTCCGCTCAGTTCCTTGCGTGCAATCAGTTGAAAGATATAGGAATTGATTGTAGCTAAGTATTATGTTATAAGTCTAATATGCAGAATGAAAATATAAATATATCCTTTTCATCAGAGGAGCTTGAGGCACTAATGGCATTAGCTCATAAGAACAATCGACAAATTTCTGTTGTTGCTCATGATTTAATTGTAAAAGCATTAGAGTTGGAGGAGGATTTATATTTCTCAAGACTTTCTGAAAGAAGGTTAGAAGAATCTAATGATCTACCTAGAATATCTCACGATGATGCTTGGAAGTAATGACTTGGCGCGTAACATATCTTCCACGAGTTACTGAAGAAGATATACCTGCTTTGCCGAAGAAAGTTAAAGAGCAAATCAAAAAAGCAATAGAAGAAAGAATAGCTTGCGAACCTTTTCTATATGGAAAGCCACTTAGATTTAGTCTTAGTGGACTTAGGCGTATAAGGGTTGGAGATTACAGGGTTATCTATAAAATTATTAACGATGAAAAAGAAGTCATAGTTACTGCAATAGGTCATAGAAAAGATATTTATAATGCATGATGAGATATAGCAGGCAAACTTTGTATATTAGCATTAAATTTGTTTTCTTATCTCATGTTCTTGACTCTATTTTAATCTTGTATAGATTATGGCTAATTAACAACAAGAATATAAGATTTCAAAATGACCGATATAGTAGTTCCTTCACTTGGTGAGTCTGTAACTGAAGCAACCGTTGCAAAATGGTTTAAAAAAGCTGGCGACGCTGTAAAAGCCGATGAGCCGCTTTGCGAGCTTGAAACCGATAAAGTTACTCTCGAAGTTTTCGCAACCACATCTGGCGTTATTGGTGAGATTAAGGCTAAAGAAGGCGATACGGTTAGTGTTGGTGCAATTATTGGCGTTATTGCAGAGGGTGCAGTGGCGAGTGCTGCGGTTGGTTCTGCAAATGCTGCTGAAGTTGTTGTAGAGCAAGTAAAACCAGCGGCGGTTGCAGCGGCGGGCGGCGGCTCTTCTTCTGCATCTGTTTTCCCTCTTGCTCCATCTGTTAGAAAAATGACAGAAGAAAACAATATCAATCCATCAAATATCTCTGGAACTGGCAAAGATGGACGCATTACCAAAGGTGATGTAATCAACTTTGTTGAAAACAAGCCTGCCTCAAGCGGAACTCAGCAAGTTGGCAATCAGGAGAGGGAAGAGCGCGTAAAAATGTCAGCACTGCGTAGAAAAATTGCAGAGCGACTAAAGCAATCACAAAATACCGCTGCGATTCTAAGCACATTCAATGAGATTGATATGAGCAATCTCAAAGAAATAAGAGAGCAATACAAAGATCATTTTGAGAAAAAGCATGGTGTTAGACTCGGCTTTATGTCATTCTATGTTAAGGCTGTAACTCAGGCATTGAAAGACGTTCCAATAATCAATGCAAGCATTGATGGGGATACACTGGTTTATAAAAAATATTATGATATTGGCGTCGCAGTTGGAACAGAGCAGGGCTTGGTTGTTCCAATCCTTCGAGATGCTGATAAAATGAGCATAGCGGATATAGAGCGCAGTATAGGCGAAATGGCAAAGAAAGCACGCGATGGAAAGCTCACGATGAATGATTTAACAGGTGGTAGCTTCACCATTTCAAACGGTGGAGTTTATGGATCGCTTATGTCGACTCCAATCATTAACCCGCCACAATCTGGAATTTTGGGGATGCATAAGGTTGAAGATAGGCCAGTTGCAATCAACGGCAAAGTTGAAATTCGCCCGATGATGTATGTGACTCTTTCATATGATCACCGCTTGATTGATGGCCGCGATTCAGTAACCTTCCTTGTGAAAGTTAAAGAATATTGCGAAGATCCAAGAAGATTGCTACTTGGTTAAGAGTTCTAGTTTGGATAGCCAAAAGGCTGGGTATCGAGGCGGTCACTGCATGACAAAACGTCAAATATCGTTTTGATAAATGGGATGGTTATGTCGCGTTTTTGTTGGAGTGCCGCGCTATCTATATGTTCAACGATATTTGATATATCCTGAAAAGTTCTTGCGCTGCGGCTTAAGATATAGCGGGCAACTTCGGGGCTTACCATTATTCCTTTATCCATAAACCTTTTGATTAAAACTCCATATAGCAGCTCTTCATCAGGCGTGCCAAGCAAAACAGTAGGTATTGCCTTAAGTCTAGAAGAAAGATCAGGCAAATTTACCTGCCACTTACTAACTGGAATTTCTGATATAATCAGCATGTGCTGGTAATTCTCTTTTAGCAGATTTAGCAAGTGAAAAAGTTTATCTTCATCTTCATGGTTACTTAGAAAGTTCGTAGATTTTGCAATAAAAACTAAATTGCTGGCTCTTGCCGAAATTTCTTCAACATCCATTTTTTCAAATTCGGAATCATTAAAAAAGCCAGCGTGGCACTTTCGCGCCCATATATGCGCAAGGTGGGTTTTGCCGCACTTAGGTGCACCATAAATATTTAAAAATGGATGGATAAAATTTTCCACACCTCTCACAACCCAAGAATAAGCCTCTTCATTTGAACTGGAAACAATGAAATCTTCGTGGTTATATGATGCTGTAATTTCAAGATCTAAAGCGAGCTGCATTCATTTCTAAACTATGTGGCACTATTAAACTTATATTAATGAAAACCAATATAACATATATAAATGACGAATCAACGACTTGAAATAAGACAATCGCAACAGCAATCGCTGGTTATGACACCGCAGTTGCAGCAGTCGATTAATTTGCTCAAGATGTCATCTCATGATTTAATGGAATTTATTGGAGAAGAGCTAGAAAAAAATCCGTTACTGATGTTAGATGAAGGCGGCTCTTCAGGTGACTTAGATCAGAAAAAGAAGGAAGTTGAGAATGAAATAATCAACGAACTTTCTCGCGAAGAATATAATAATTTGTGGGATGGTGAAACAAACAGCAATCATGAATCTGCGGAATATGCTGATCCGATTGAGTCAAATTGGCATACTTCCAGTTATAATGGTTCAGATGATGAATCAGATTTCTTTGAAAACTCTGTCAGTCAGCAAAAAAGCCTCAGAGAGCATTTGCAAGAGCAGCTTAATATAGACATTAACAATCCTGTAAAAAGAATAATTGGCGCGCATCTTATTGATTTACTTGATGATAGTGGGTATATGCGCGAGGATTTGTCGCATCTACCTGCTTTGCTTGGCTGTAGTATTGAGCTTATCGAGCAAACCTTGCTGGAAATGCAAAAGCTGGATCCAGCGGGAGTATTTGCAAGAAATTTGGCGGAATGTTTGGAGTTGCAACTAAAAGAAAAAGGAATTTACGACAATAAATATGCAAAACTCCTTGAAAACCTTGATTTACTAGCGAAGCAAGATCTTAAATCGCTCAAAAAAATATGCGGCATTGATGATAAGCAGCTAATAGATATGGTCGGGGTCATTAAGTCGTTGAATCCTAAGCCTGCTGCGAATTTTGTTACTGCTTATCAGGAAGTTGTGCCACCAGATGTTATAGTCAGGAAGATAGGGGCAGATTTTAGGGTAGATCTAAATCCATCCGTTCTGCCTAAGTTGCTGGTAAATAATAGTTATTACTCGGTAATTCATAACAAAGCCAGCGGCAAAGAAGATAAAAAATATATCAGCAATACCTTGAGTGACGCAAACTGGATAGTTAAAGCACTTGAGCAACGCACCCAAACAATTTTAAAAGTTGCAACTGAGATTGTAAAAAGGCAACAAGACTTCATGCGCGATGGAGTTACGGCTTTAAGGCCAATGATATTAAAAGATATATCTGAAAGTCTAGGAATTCATGAAAGTACAGTAAGCAGGGTTTCATCAAATAAATATATGCTAACTCCGCGTGGAATGTTTGAAATGAAATACTTTTTCTCCTCTTCAATTCAAAGTTCAGATGGCGGAGATGACATATCGAGTCAATCAATCAAGTTTAGAATCAAACAATTAATTGACGCTGAAGATGCAAAAAAGATTCTATCTGATGATGAGATAGCTGAGATGCTTAAGAAAGAAGGAACCGATATAGCAAGAAGAACCGTTGCAAAGTATAGAGAATCAATGAATCTCGGCTCATCTGTCCAAAGAAGAAGAGAGAAGAATAGTAAGTTATAACGTCTTTAATTATGGGGAAGCACAATGAAATCATATATCTCATACCCTAAGTTTTCTGGGGTGCATTCAAAACAGGCGCATTGTGATCTTCCTGCGGGAACTTATGAAAGGGAATTTGGCAAAGAGGGCTTTTTTGGGCCTGTTAGTCATATTCATCACAGGCACCCGCTGACTGGGTGGATAGAGTGGGAGGGCGAACACCGTCCAAGAGCGTTTGATTTTATTCAGCTTGAAAACCAGATGGGAGGCAACCCTTGGCATACAGAAAGATTGTTTTTTAACAATTCCTTCTCGGTAAGGTTCTGGACAGTAACGGAAAATATGTCAGATCTAGTTGCAAATGGGGATGGTGACGAACTTTTATTCATTCACAAAGGGGCGGGTAGCTTATTTTGTGATTTTGGGCATATGTCATTCAAAGAGGGTGATTATATAATGCTTCCACGTGCGCTTATGTGGCGTTTAGAGGTATCAGAGCCAGCTCATATTTTAATGATTGAGGCGACAAATGACCATTATAAACTCCCTGATAAGGGGTTGGTTGGGCCAAATGCGATATTTGATCCTGCTATATTAGAAGTTCCAGAAATCAATGAAGAGTTTAAAGCGCAATATAGCGAGAATAAAACCAGAGTTTATATCAAGCGTAAAAACAAGCAAACTATTGTTACATATCCATTTAACCCACTAGATGCGATTGGGTGGCATGGCGATAATCTTCCCGTTAAAGTAAATTGGCGAGATATAAGACCGCTTATGAGTCACCGTTATCATTTGCCACCTTCAGCACATACCACATTTTTATGTAACCGTTTTGTGGTTTGTACGTTTGTTCCTCGTTTGATTGAAACTGATGCTGGCGCTTTAAAAGTACCATTTTATCACTCTAACAATGATTTTGATGAGATAATTTTCTATCATCAGGGTGATTTTTTTAGCCGTGATAATATACAAGCGGGAATGGTAACCTTTCATCCATGCGGGTTTGCACATGGCCCTCATCCAAAAGCCTTTGCGGCAAGTATGTCTAATCCCAAGAAAGAGACAGATGAAGTTGCGGTTATGATTGACACTCGTGATGCAACAGAGTTTTCCCCGCTGCTTTCAAAAGTTGAGTGGAGCGGCTATATAAATAGCTGGAAAGGCTAAGCCCTCGCCTAAGCAGGTCTAAGCCTGCGTATCCACACTATTACTATTAGGTGCAGAGCTTTTTGCAACGACTACAAGTGCTGGTCTGAGCAGGCGATCAGCTATGGTGTATCCCGCTTGTAAAACCTGAACGACCGTTCCGCTTTCTACGTTTGGAACTTCAACCTGAGAAATAGCCTGATGATAGTTATGATCAAACTTATCTCCTTCAGGGTTTATACGTCTAATTCCATGTTTTTCCATAGTTGAGATAAGCTCTTTGAAGGTCATTTCAACGCCGCCGCGAAGATTTGCAAGCAGGCTTCCTTCTTCAATGTTTTCGGCTGGAATGCTATCTAGCGCGCGAAATAGGTTTTCTGATACACTCACTATATCTCTTGCAAAAGCTGTGACTGCATATTTAGAGCTTTCTTCGAGTTCTCTTTGCGAGCGTTTGCGGATGTTGTCATTATCAGCAAGTGCTCTGAGTAGTTGAGATTTAAGCTCTTGAATCTCCTCTTGATATTTGGTTATATCCTCAGAGCTTTCAAACTCGTTTATATCTTCTTCCTGCATTTCTTCGGGAAGGTAGTTTTCGGTATCTTCAATTTTTTCGTTTTCTTGGTTTTCCATAGTTGTCTTGCTTAGTTCATTTGAACTGTTTATATAGTGATAGATATTCAATATTTCAACAGTTAGGTTTAATTAATGGTGACTCGCCCATCTGGAAGAAGTCCAGAGCAACTAAGAGAGATTACAATAGAGAAGGATTTCAATGCCTACGCGGAAGGTTCGGTTCTGATAAGTTACGGGCGGACAAAAGTTCTTTGCACAGCTACGATTGAAGAAAAAGTGCCTCCATTTTTGAAAGGTAAAGGCAAGGGGTGGGTAACCGCTGAATATGGAATGTTACCACGCTCAACGCATAGCCGCTCAGATAGAGAGGCTGCACGAGGCAAACAGTCTGGAAGAACTCAGGAAATTCAGCGTTTGATAGGCAGGTCTTTGAGATCAGTTGTTGATCTAACTGCCTTAGGGGAGCGTCAGGTTATTATAGACTGCGATGTTATTCAAGCCGATGGCGGCACAAGAACAGCTTCAATAACTGGAGGATATGTCGCGTTACATTTATCGCTGGCAAAGTTAGTTAAGAACGGACTGATTCCAACTATGCCCATCAGAGAACAAGTTGCGGCCGTTTCATGCGGTATATATAATGATGTTCCAGTTTTAGATTTAGATTATGATGAAGATAGCGTTGCAAAATCAGATTGTAATTTTGTGCTAACTTCAAGGGGTGGGATAGTTGAGATTCAGGGAACTGCCGAAGATTCTCCCTTCTCTGAAGCTGAGTTTATGGAGTTAATGCGACTTGCCAAGCTCGCAATGCCAACAATCTATTCATTGCAGCTTAAAGCTATAGGCGGTTAGTTTGAAGAATCTAGTTGAAAATAAATTGGTTATAGCCAGCCACAATCAGGGGAAGGTGCGAGAAATCTCTCATTTGCTGAGTGAATTTAAATATCAGGTTCTTTCTTGCGGTGATTTAGGAGTTACTGAACCTGAAGAGACAGGTTTAACTTTCGCTGATAACTCATTGCTTAAGGCGCGTCATACATCTGAAAAACTAGGTTTGGTGGCTCTTGCTGATGATTCTGGTTTAGCTGTTGATGTTCTTGATGGTGCACCAGGAATTTACTCTGCAAGATGGGGAGGTGAGAGCAAAGACTTTAATGCTGCAATGCAAAAAGTCAAAGATGAGATAGAGTCAAAAGGGCTTGAAGCAGAGGGGCAGGCGGCTAGATTTATTTGCTCATTGTGCATGTATTACCCTGATGGAGAGTTTCATCATTTTGATGGTGTGGTGAGGGGCAGGCTAACTTTTCCTCCAAGACTTGGGGGAGGGTTTGGCTATGATCCAATTTTTATACCGCATGGCTATATAATAACATTTTCTGAGATGGATGACGACCGCAAAAATCTAATAAGCCATCGCGCAAGGGCTTTTCAATTGTTTAAATCGTATATTGCTGGAGCCTAGTACGCGCCTTGTCCTTTAACAATAACCTTTACGGTTTGAAGGATAATTTTAATATCCCACAATAGGTTATGCTTTTTGGAGTATGTGTAATCCAAAATAACGCGCTTTCTGTAAGAAGTATCGCTTCTTCCGCTTACCTGCCAGATTCCAGTGATTCCAGGTCTTACAGATTTATAATCCTTAGCTTTATCGCCGTAATATGAAAGCTCATCCGCAGTTACTGGTCTGGGGCCAACGATGCTCATATCTCCCTTGAGTACGTTCCAAAGTTGCGGAAGTTCATCCAAGCTAGTTTTTCTAAGGAATTTACCAATTTCTGTAATTCTGGGATCATTCTTTAGCTTTCTGCTTTTCTTCCATTCAGCCTTTGCCTTGGCATCTGTCTTTAAAAGATTGTCTAGTACTTCTGCTGAGTTTTCAACCATAGTCCTAAATTTTAGGCATTGAAATTCTTTTCCACCTTTGCCAATTCTGGTGTGTCCATATATGGCGGTTTTCCCAGTTTTTTTCACTGATATGTATAAGTAAGCCATTAAAGGAGATAATATCACCAACCCTGAAGTAGCGGCCAAGATGTCGAATCCTCTTTTTAATCCACCTTCTATTGCGGCAGCGTTAAAAGATGATTCGTTTGAGTATATGTTTTTGAATGTAAAAGATTCTTTTGCTATATCGGTCATTATATAATGGCTTTTGTTAACTATGTAATTAATAATCGAGCGCGAAGTATCAATATATGGGAGGTTTTGTCAATTAATCTTTTGTTAAATTTTTGTGTCAGATTGTTCGATTCATGATTTGTAATGCTGTGGCGGAACTTTTTTGCTAAAATTATCCATTTCAAAACAGCCTGTTATAAAAAAAAATGCAAAAAAAATCAAAAAAAGTGAAATTTGCTGTTGACGTGGGAAGACGATGTTGCTAATAATCACGTCCTCCTTTCGAGGGGCTGCTGAAAAAAGCAGGTGAGGCCAGAAGCTACATAGCTCTGGCAGTTGTTTTCAAAGTGAAGAATTTAAGAAAAGTTTTTCTGACATCTTAATCGCAAACATATTTTAATTGCGCTAAGTAAATATGGATTTTATATCCATGCTTAACAAGCGCTTTGGTATGATAAGCATAATAAGAGCGTTTGGTGGATGCCTTGGCATTAGAAGGCGATGAAGGACGTGTAGGGCTGCGATAAGCCGCGGGGAGCTGCCGATTAGCTTTGATCCGTGGATTTCCGAATGGGAAAACCCACCCGTAAGGGTATCTCTAACTGAATACATAGGTTAGTGAGGCAAACCCAGTGAACTGAAATATCTAAGTAACTGGAGGAAAGGACATCAACCGAGACTCCCCTAGTAGTGACGAGCGAACGGGGACCAGGCCAGTGGTAGGCATGTAAGAATTCGAATAATCTGGAAAGATTAGCCATAGAAGGTGACAGCCCTGTAGAAGTAGAAAGCATGTTTATCCTTGAGTAGGGCGGGACACGTGAAATCCTGTCTGAAATTGGGGGGACCACCCTCCAAGCCTAAGTACTATCTAATGACCGATAGTGAACGAGTACTGTGAAGGAAAGGTGAAAAGAACCCCGATAAGGGGAGTGAAATAGAATCTGAAACCGAACGCTTACAATCAGTCGGAGCGGGCTTGTCCCGTGACGGCGTACCTCTTGTATAATGAGTCAGCGAGTTAGTGTTGCAAGCAAGCTTAAGCCGCTAGGTGTAGGCGTAGCGAAAGCGAGTTTTAAATGAGCGTTTTAGTTTGCAGCATTAGACCCGAAACCAAGTGATCTAGCCATGGCCAGGTTGAAGGTGAGGTAACACTTACCGGAGGACCGAACCCACTTCTGTTGCAAAAGCAGGGGATGAGCTGTGGCTAGGGGTGAAAGGCTAATCAAACTTGGAAATAGCTGGTTCTCCGCGAAAACTATTTAGGTAGTACGTTGCGTGAATACCATCGGGGGTAGAGCACTGGAAGGGCTAGGGGGACTCACCGTCCTACCAAACCTTACCAAACTCCGAATACCGATGAGTAATGCGCAGCAGACAGACACTACGGGTGCTAAGGTCCGGTGTCGAGAGGGAAACAGCCCAGACCTACAGCTAAGGTCCCGAAGTGATGGCTAAGTTGGGAAGGATGTGAAGAGACCATGACAACTAGGAGGTTGGCTTAGAAGCAGCCATCCTTTAAAGAAAGCGTAACAGCTCACTAGTCTAAATAAGTCTCTTTGCGCCGAAAATGTAACGGGGATTAAGCCATCCACCGAAGCTTAGGATGCACACTTTGTGTGCGTGGTAGCGGAGCGTTCCGTAAGCCTGTGAAGGTGTGGGGTAACCCATGCTGGAGGTATCGGAAGTGAGAATGCTGACATGAGTAACGTAAAGGAATGTGAGAAACATTCCCGCCGAAAGTCCAAGGGTTCCTGCGTCAAGTTAATCTGCGCAGGGTCAGCCGGTCCCTAAGGCGAGGCCGAAAGGCGTAGTCGATGGAAATCAGGTTAATATTCCTGAGCCTGTTGGTAGTGACGAATCTTTAAAATTGTCCGAGATTATTGGATTTCGAGGGCAGTCGCGAGGTTCCAGGAAATAGCTCCAACATATAGGCCGTACCCAAAACCGACTCTGGTGGACAGGTAGAGTATACCAAGGCGTTTGAGAGAATGATGCTGAAGGAACTAGGCAAATTGTCCTCGTAACTTCGGAAGAAGAGGAACCCTTTTTTGGGCAACCAGAGAAGGGTGGCACATACTAGGGGGTGGCGACTGTTTACTAAAAACACAGGGCTCTGCTAAGCTGTTAAGGCGACGTATAGGGTCTGACGCCTGCCCGGTGCTGGAAGGTTAAAAGGAGATGTGCAAGCATTGAATTGAAGCCCCAGTAAACGGCGGCCGTAACTATAACGGTCCTAAGGTAGCG
>CAZAGG010000012.1:0-61212 GCA_964484565.1 uncultured Rickettsiales bacterium
CAGTGACTGGGGTGAAGTCGTAACAAGGTAGCCGTAGGGGAACCTGCGGCTGGATTACCTCCTTTCTAAAAGAGCCCCACTACCTTCATAAAAACTTTACAAATCAAGCAGATACAATCAAAAATAAAAATTCATTAAATTTATATTAAAATATGTTTACTTTTGTGTTTTGTTGAGATACAATGCGCTTGTAATGTATAAACCAAGTAACTTGAAAAATGGCTAACGCAAAAATCAATCACGAAGATCAATATCGCAAGATAATTGAGTTGTATGATGTGGCAGAGCAGCTGATTCAATCAGTTGAGGCCGCAGAGATTGAGTATATGGAGGCGCAGCTGTCAATCATTGAACCAGTTGTTGAAAATGTGAATGAGTCGGCGGATGTTCTAACGGGCGAATACTCAATATTTGCAACACATGATGCGGATCCTAGAAAGATAAAACGTAATTACGTTGAAAGTGCGATTAGAAGAATTTTTGCAAGCATTGAAGAATATAAGGCAAGAGTTGGAAATTCTGGTGCACTCCGTCAGTTGCTTGCTCTAACTGTTGATCCGATTATCAATAAACTAAAAAACTTGGCTGAAGAAATCATTATAGTTTTCATGAAAGTTGTATCTATAGTTCTTGAAAAGATACTTCATAAACATGAGGCAGAAGAACTTAAAAAGCGCAAGAAAGAGATAGCTTTATTAATCAGCGCGCGCGCTCTTAGTGCAACTTAGACATTATAGTCACTAGAGCCTAGAAATCATAAAAAAATAATGCTTTAATTGCATATTCTTTGTAGAATAATCACATGACAATACTAAAAATATATAAAGCTCCTTCACAGGTTCTAAAAACTCCTGCCAAAACAGTTAGTAATATTGATTCTGATTTGCTGATCCTGTTAGATGATATGCTAGAGACAATGTACCATTCTAAGGGCATTGGCTTGGCGGCCAATCAGGTTGGCATTTTATCGCGCGTTTTAGTAATGGATATCGGGCATAGAAACTCGCGCTATAACGACGAAATGTCTGTTGAGGAAAGAGAATCACTTCCTGAAATAAACGAGCCACTAAAGCTAATTAATCCTGAAATTATCTGGTCTTCTGAGCAGTGCAGCAGCTATGATGAGGGCTGCCTTTCTTTTCCAGGTCAATATGCAGAGGTTGTAAGACCTGCGGAAGTTAGAGTTAAATACCTTGATATAAAAGGTAAAGAAAATATCTTGGAAGCTGATGGATTGCTTGCAACCTGTGTTCAGCATGAGATTGATCATCTAAACGGCGTAACATTCGTAGATCATATATCGCGCATCAAACGCGACATAATAATGCGCAAGATGAAAAAGGCAGAATGAAGATAATTTTTATGGGCAGTCCAGATTTTGCTGTGCCTGCACTGGAGGGCATAGTTCGAGCTGGAATAGATGAAGTAATAGCAGTTTACACCCAACCACCAAAACCAGCGGGAAGAGGTCAGAAAGAAACCAAAACTCCAGTTCATGAAATCGCTCTAAAACATTCGATACCTATATATACCCCAAAGAATTTTAAAGCTGAATCTGATGTTGAAGCATTTGAAAATCTAGCAGCTGATATTGCGGTAGTTGCTGCCTATGGCTTACTACTGCCAAGAAGTATTTTAAAAGCACCAAAATATGGCTGCATCAATATTCATCCATCGTTACTTCCGAGATGGAGGGGGGCTGCACCCATACATCGCACAATAATGGCAGGTGATACTCAAACTGGAGTTGCCATTATGCAAATGGATGAAGGTTTGGATACAGGTGATGTCATTGTTATGCAAAAAGTTGATGTCGATCCGTTTGAAACCACTAAAACACTTCATGATAAGTTATCAAAGATTGGTGCAGATATTCTCTTAAAGGTGATCTATGAGATAAGGCAGAACGGCTCAGATATTTGCAAGCAGAAACAATCTGTTGAGGGTGTAACTTATGCAAATAAGATTACTAAAGATGAAGCAAAAATAAACTGGAATATGAAAGCAAAAGAAATATCTTGCTTAGTTAGAGGGTTAAGTCCTTATCCCGCAGCGAGTTTTGAGATTGAAGGTGAGATTATAAAAATAATAGCGTGTGAGTTTGATGAAAACCATCTGCTATACAAAGAGTTACCAAATGGAACTATAGTTGATGACAATATGTCGATAAAATGCGCCGATGGAATCATTAAACCACGAATTGTAAAGCGGGCAGGGAAGAAAGAAATGCCGATTGAAGAGATGCTTAAAGGATTTAAAATACAAATAGGCTTATGTCTGGCATAGAAAAATTTATGCGCCTTGCAATTTCAATGGCAGAGCAGGGGATAGGAAAAACTGCGCCGAACCCTTCAGTTGGTGCGGTAATAGTAAAAGATAACGTAATCATATCTGCTGCAAGAACGTCAGATGGGGGCAGGCCACACGCCGAATTTAATGCAATTAACGGTATTGCTAGAGATTTCCTCAAAGGTGCAGATATGTATGTAACTCTAGAGCCATGTGCTCATCATGGAAAAACCCCACCTTGCGCCGAACTGATAGCATCATCAGGGATTGGTCGAGTGTTTATAGGTTCGCTTGACAAAAACCCACTCGTAAATGGTGGAGGAATAGCAATCTTAGAAGCCAGTAATATCAAAGTGTATAAGGGATTCTTAAAAGAAGAATGCGACAAACTTAATCAACCGTTTTTTAATATGCTAGAGAAGCATCATCCACAAGTAACGGTTAAAATTGCTTGTAGTATGGATGGAAAAATTGCACTAGAAAATGGTCTTAGCCGCTGGATAACTTCAGAGAAATCAAGGGAATTCGGGCACTTAATGCGAGCAAAGAGCGATGCGATATTAATTGGTGGCAATACGGCTATTGTTGATGATCCAATGCTTGATTGCAGAATAGAAGGATTAGAATCAAGCTCTCCAATTAGAATTGTTTATGATCCATCACTTAAAATATCGCCGGAGTCTAGGCTTGTTCAAAGTGCCAATAAAATTCCGCTATGGGTTTTTACTCAAGACAAAAAGTCATTAGATAAAATAGAAAAACTTGAAGGATACGGTGTTAAAATTCTTCAGGCAAATGATGTTGAAGCAGCAATTAAATCTATTGCTGAGCTTGGAATAATGAGACTTCTATGTGAAGGTGGAGCTTGGCTGAATACAGAGCTTATTCAAAAGCAAATGGCTGATTATGTCTACATATTCAAATCAGCAAAGTTTTTGGGTGATGATTCAAAATCTGCAATATCTAAGCTGGGTTTAACAGAGATAGTTGATAATTTATACAAGCCATTTAATAGCATGCAGTTAGATGATGATGTATTGATTATGCTAAAAAAATCGTGATGATAATAAAAAAACAGGATTGATATAATGTTTACAGGCATCATAACCGATATTGGAAAAATAGTCGAAATCAGTGATTCAACTGTATGGATAGAAACCAAACATCCCCCGAAAGAGATAAATGTTGGTAGTTCGGTTAGCTGTTCTGGAATATGCTTGACGGTGATTTCAGTGAGAGAATCAAATCAGGGTAGCATTTTTGGTGTAAATATATCAAAGGAAACTAAAAGCAAAACGAATTCTGGCTCTTGGCAGGTGGGAACACTAATCAATATAGAGCCATCAATGAGAATGGGCGGAGAAATAGGCGGCCATTTAGTAACAGGTCATATTGATGATTTAAGCGAAGTCACTAATATTGAGGAAGTCGGTAATTCTTTTATCGTTAGCATCAAAACAACGCCGCATATAGCTAGATTCGTTGCGCAAAAAGGTTCAATAGTCCTAGATGGTGTGTCACTTACTGTAAATGAAGTTGATGGGCAAGAATTTAACGTCTGCATCATTCCCCATACATGGCAAGAAACAACGCTTGGCCTCGCAGAAACTGGAACTCTGCTAAATACAGAAATCGATTTAATCGCCAGATATGTTGAGAAACTCATTGTCAAATAAGCTAGCAAAGATTGATGAAATTTTAGAAGATGCCAGAAACGGCAAAATGTTTATTCTTGTGGATGACGAGAATCGTGAGAATGAAGGCGATCTTATAATTCCCGCAGATTTCGCCGATGCAAAGGCGATTAACTTTATGGCAAAATATGGCAGAGGGTTGATATGCCTTGCACTTACCAAGAAAAGAGTTGATGAGCTTGGGCTTTCCTTAATGCCAAGAAGTAAATCAAGCAGGCAAGATACTGCATTTACTGTGTCAATTGAGGCAAGAGACGGGATAGATACGGGAATTTCAGCTTCAGACAGAGCAAGAACCATTCAAGTTGCCATTAATCAATCAAGCAAGGCCGATGAAATTGTTACGCCAGGGCATATATTCCCTCTAGTTGCAAGAGATGGCGGTGTTCTAGTAAGGGCAGGGCATACAGAAGCAGCGGTGGATATATCACGCATGGCAGGTCTTAACCCATCTGGCGTGATATGCGAAATTATGAAAGATGATGGCACAATGGCAAGATTACCAGATCTTATAGAGTTTGCCAAAGAGCATAACCTAAAAATTGCAAGCATTGCCGACCTGATTTCATATCGCCTAAGCAGAGATAGGTTGGTTGAGAAAATAGCTGAAGAAACTATCGACACGGAAATTCTAGGTGAGTGTAGAATATATATCTATAAAAGTACAATTGATGAAACAGAGCACTTGGCGATTGTGAAGGGTGAAATAAACTCACAAAATCCAACTTACGTTAGAATGCATTCATTAAATTTATTGGATGATTTGCTAGGCGATAAATTCTTTGCAAGAAACAATTTGTTGGAAAAAAGCCTCAAACTAATTTCGCAAAATGGAAGTGGCGTTGCCGTGATTCTTAGAGAGCCAAGAAAAGATGCGATTTCAGTATCTCTCAAGAAAAGAATTGATGGCAACTCTAAGGGATTCAGAGACTATGGAATCGGAGCGCAAATACTTTCAGATATTGGGGTTCGAGAGATGATACTCCTTTCAAATCAACAGGTTCAGGTCATTGGCCTTGAGGGCTACGATCTTGTGATTAAAGATTTTAAAAAGATTGCGTAATTTTTACAATAAATTAGGATTCGTCTGTATAATATGGCACACAACGAATGGTTGGCTATAACAAAAACAAAATAATATAAGGAACTAAAATGGCTAAATTTTTTAAAATACTGGGAGGGATATTCTTCACCATAATCATACTGGTTGCTGTGGTTTGGGGAGTGATATATTTTGCTACAAAATCAGCGCGTGAAGTTGCAAATGCTTTTCTGGATAATATGGCAGCAGCTAATGTTGATGCGACTTTTGCACTACTGCACCCCGAATTGCAGAAGCAAATTACTAGAGACAAAGTTTACGCTATGACTGTTCTTTATGATTTTAATAAAATCACATCTAGAGAGCTAAATAACTGGCATGCAAGCATGAGCGGAGATCCAAAAAGCTACGAAGTTAGCGGCAATCTAGTTGTTGCAAGCGGTGCAAAACTTCCAACCAAATTTGTGATTGTTGGTAATGAAAAAGAAAATCTAAAAATTGTTTCTTTCAAAATTGATAATAATCAGCTTCTCGCAAGAGATGCTGGAAACAGCGTTGCAGCGAAAATTGCCCCTGCTCCTTCAGCAAATGGAGAGCAAGTTATAGTAGTTGATGGAAGCGGGATAGTTCAAAATATTCCAGCAACAAATACTCCGAATACTCAGGTGGTTGGCATTGATACATCAAGTTCAAATCCAGTCCAGATTCAAAACAATCAGGCTGCTCAAGCTCCTGCTCCAACTCCAGTTGTTGCTGCAACAAGAACTCCTGAAGAAGAGTGCATGGATGTTGCAATTAGAGCCGTTGAAGAGGCAAAAAAGACGGGTGGTGTTCGAACTGAAGAAGAACTATCTTCAGCAAAAACAAGGCTGTTTAATAACTGTATGAAAGATGCAGCTTCGAATAATTCAGGCTCTCAGAATATGGGCGGTGCGCAGCCATCACCAGTTGCAGAACCAGTAAAGGTTCAGCAGCCTACACCTGCACCAAAGCCAAATAATAATTACGATGCAGATTGTATGGATACTGCGGTTAAAGCTGTAGAAGAAGTTAGAAAATCTTACCAGCAGCGCGGCGTTGCATACACCGAGCAAGAGCTTGAAGAAGGCAAGAAAAGGCTGTTCGATAGCTGCGTAAAAGCTAACCAAGCTGTGCATGAAAAAATCTTCTAAGTTTTTTGAGTAGTCAGTAATAGTTGCCAGAGTCCAGTAAAAAATGATCTGGCAACTATAGTGCTTCTAAATTAGGGAAGTATAGTGTTTCTATTTTTATCTGATAGCTTCGCATTTCATTATAACTTCGCCTCGAAACACTTGCTCTCAAATAAAACTAGAAACACTATAATGATAATGGCTATAAAATAAAAAACGCTGCAATTTATGCAGCGTTTTTTTGTATCGTGATACCTGAGCTAAATTAATTTAAATCTTCTAGCTCCTCTGAGTCTGAATCTTCTTCTGCTTCTGCTTCTGAAGATGCTTCTTCATCGGATGCTTTTTCTTTTTTAGATTTTGCTTTTGCACGAACTAGTTTGCCCTTATCATCATCCCAAGTGTAGGTGTAGACAACTGTTTTTGTACCTGTGGTAATAACGTCTCCATTTGCCATTTGCAAAACGTCAAAGCCCTTCTGAAGAGCGTCGCTGATAAGTGCAGCTGACTGACGCAAATAGCGAGCATCTGACATAACCGCAAGCTCATTATCATCCTCTAAAGTAGAGACTGGTAAATTTGCAAAAGGTATCCTTCCCGTTAGGTTTATTCTTCTTACTTGTTGAGCTTTTCTAGCCATTTGAGTCTTTCCTTATTTGTAATAAAAATGCAATATATATAAATCAGTGGTTAATATATTAGCAAATATTTATAGTTAGTAAATATTAAAATGCATTTGATTAAAATTTTATATCTACATCCTACTCGAATAAGAAGAAGATTTTTGTGACAATTGGTTAATTTTCACAGGCTTATCAACATAAGCCCGCTATTTTACGTCTTTCCAAACTCTTTTCATCGCAATGTAAGATAAAACAGCCGTAATGAATAAGAAAATCATCACTTTTAAGCCCATCTGCTTTCTTGCTTCCATTTCTGGTTCGGCAGCCCACTGTAAGAATACTGTGACATCCTTTGCCATTTGTTCTGGAGTTGCAGGAGTACCATCTTGATATGTTACCACGCCATCCATAAGCGGGGGAGCCATTGCTATCTGTCCGCCTGCAAAATAAGGATTATAATATTTTCCTTCGGTTAGTGGGAAGTCGGCGGGAGCGTCTTTATATCCAGTAAGCAGAGAATATAAATAATTTGCTCCATCAGGACGAGCCTTTACCATAAGTGTTAAATCAGGTGGATAAGCACCACCATTAGCCGCTCTTGCAGCATTCTCATTTGGATATGGTGATACAAATCTATCACTCATACGCGCAGGTCTTTCAAACATTTCGCCTGATTCATTAGGTCCATCCTGTACGTTGTATCCTGACGCGATTGCTTTAATTTCAGCTTCAGAAAAACCAATATCAGCAAGGTTTCTGAACGATTTTCCGCTCATAGCATGGCAAGCAGCACACACTTGCTTATAAACCTGATAACCCCTCTGTGCAGCCTGCTTGTCAACCTTGCCTAACACTCCTTCAAAAGGCCAAGTAAGTTGTTTGGGATGCTCAACAGAACCAGCGGCATAAACACTGCTACTTGTCAAAGTCACTACAGTGGCAAATGCAACTGTGAGAGATACAAAAATATTTTTAAATTTCATGACTCTAATCATCCCAATTATTTTTTAAATGAGGCATCAATGCTTTTAGGAAGAGGCTTATTCTTCTCAATTCTGCTCAACACTGGCATTACTATAAGGAAATGAGAGAAATAATATAATGTAGCAATTCTTGCAATCACAACATAAATACCCTCTGCTGGCATCGCCCCAACATATCCAAGAACAAGGCAGGTAGCTACAAATATCCAGAAGAATATTTTATATAGTGGGCGATATGAAGTGCTCCTCACTTTAGATTTGTCAAGCCAAGGAAGGAAGAACAGAACAACTATCGCGCCAAACATAGCAAGAACGCCGCCTAACTTATCTGGAATTGCTCGGAGTATCGCATAGAATGGCAAGAAATACCATTCAGGCACAATGTGAGCAGGTGTAACCAGAGGATTAGCAGGAATATAGTTATCTGGATGTCCAAGACTATTTGGATGGAAAAATACGAAATAAAGGAAAAGTATCAAGAAAACCGCAATACCAAAGCCATCTTTCGCTGTATAATATGGATGGAAAGGAATGGTATCCTTATCGCTTTTAACATCAACCCCAGTTGGATTATTTGAACCGTGAGTATGCAAAGCCATAATGTGCAGCAAAACAACACCAACTATCACCATCGGTAATAAGTAATGAAGGCTGAAAAACCTATTAAGTGTAGGATTATCAACAGAAAAGCCACCCCATAGCCATGTTACTATGCTCTCGCCCACAACAGGGAAAGCAGAGAATAGGTTGGTAATAACTGTTGCACCCCAAAAGCTCATCTGCCCCCAAGGTAAAACGTATCCCATAAAGGCGGTTGCCATCATAAGAAGGAAAATAATAATGCCTATCCACCACAAAACTTCGCGTGGAGCTTTATAAGATCCGTAATAAAGCCCTCTTAAAATGTGAATATAAACAGCAACGAAAAACATTGAAGCACCAACCGCGTGCGTGTATCTAATCAGCCAACCGTAGTTTACGTTACGCATAATGTTTTCAACGCTTTGGAATGCATGATCAACGTGCGGAGTGTAATGCATAGCGAGAAATATGCCCGTAATGATTTGTATCATGAGGCACATACCTGCGATAAAGCCAAAGTTCCACAGATAATTCAGATTCTTAGGAACTTTATAATCTATCATCGCATGCTTAAAAAGCGTAAAAATGGGCAGACGGTAGTCTATCCACTCAATAATTCCGTTGGTTTTAACTTCTTTGTTATCTTTTTTTTGCATGAGTTATATTATCCTATTCTTACTACTGTATCGCTCACAAATTCATAAGGTGGAACCGCAAGATTAAGAGGCGCAGGGCCTTTGCGTATTCTGCCTGAAGTATCATAGTGAGAGCCATGACATGGGCAGAACCAGCCGCCGAAATCACCTGCTTTATCTCCTAGCGGAACACATCCAAGATGGGTGCAAACACCAACCATAACAAGCCATTGCTCTTTACCTTTTTTGACCCTTGCATCATCTGGTTCTGGGTCGATTAAGTCTCCAAGTCCAACTTCTTTTGCCTTGCTAATTTCTTCTGTTGTGCGGTGGCGAATGAATACAGGCTTACCTCGCCACATAACCTTGATTTCTTGGCCTTCTGAGACTTTTGATAAATCAACTTCTGTAGATGCAAGTGCCAAAACATCGGCTGCTGGATTCATGCTGTTAACAAGTGGCCAAACGGCACTGCCAACGCCTACAGCTCCCATTGCTGTTGCGGTTAGGATTAAAAAATCACGTCTCTTGACGACTTCTTTGTTTTTTTCTTCAGTATCTATCATTTGCAATAGCGTATCTAGTAATTGTAAAACACTCCAATTCTGACATATAAACATTTTTTTTCGGAATGCAACAAAAGAGCCAATGCAAAATGAGAATTGCGTTATTTCAACCTGATATTCCCCAGAATGTGGGGGCTGTAATGAGAATTGCGGCATGTTTTAATTTTTCTGTGGATATTATTGAGCCATGTGGATTTCCATTTGATGACAAGCGAATCAGACGCTCAGGAATGGATTATATTGAGCAAGTCCAGCTTATTCGTCACTCATCTTGGGATGTGTTTCGAGAATCAATCGGTAACGCCAAATTAATTTTATTTACCACCAAATCTGATCGTATGTTAGGTGCGGAAAAAATAGAATTTTGCGATAGAGACATATTGCTTTTTGGTCGAGAAAGCGCAGGAGTAACAGAAGAAGTTCATAAAGCCGCAAACATAAGGCTAAAAATCCCAATTTCTGGAAACACTCGTTCTTTAAATCTTGCTACTTCAGTTGCAATCGCCGCTTGGGAGTTTTATAGATAGTTGATTATAGCTACGATTATATATACTCATAATAGATTTCAACGATTTATTTACTTTTATCAGGCATATTTGCTTTCACTGGGTAACAACTAAGAAAGAAAAATCAATGCCTGCAACTGCAAAAATAAATAACAAGAACGACAAAACTGCATCTTTAACAATAGAAGGCAAAACTTATGAATTCCCAATTATGGAAGGCGTAGAAGGGCCTAAAGTTATTGATATATCGAAGTTATACAATGAAAGTGGCTATTTTACATACGATCCAGGATTTTTATCAACTGCATCTTGCGAATCAAAAATCACCTATATTGATGGCGATAAAGGAATTTTGCGCTATCGCGGCTATGACATTGCAGATCTTGCAGAAAACAGTAGCTTCATAGAAGTTTGCTATCTTCTTCTCAACGGCGATTTGCCAGATAAGAAGCAGTTAAGCGCGTATGAAAGAAAAATAACTTTGCACACAATGGTGCATGAGCAATTACAATTCTTGTATCGTGGATTTCCAAGAAAATCTCATCCGATGGCAATTTTGGTGGGCGCATCTGCATCGCTCTCTGCATTCTATCACGAAACAATGGATATGACAGATGAAGAACAGCGAGATCTTGCCGCAAACCGTCTTATCGGAAAAATCGGAACATTGGTTGCAATGGCCTATAAATATTCGATTGGTCAACCATTTATGTATCCTAGAAATGACTTAGACTACACTTCAAACTTTATTCATATGACTTTCGCAACTCCATGTGAAGAGTATAAAGTGAATAAGGTTTTAAGCCGCGCACTAGATAAAATTTTTATTCTACATGCTGACCATGAGCAAAATGCTTCTACATCAACGGTTAGATTATCTGGTTCTTCTGGGGCGAATCCATTTGCATGTATTGGCGCAGGTATAGCATCTCTTTGGGGGCCAGCACATGGTGGCGCAAACGAAGCAGTTATCAAGCAATTAATTGAAATTGGCGATGTAAACCGTATTCCAGAGTTTATTAAGCGTGTAAAAGATAAGAATGACAATTATCGCTTAATGGGATTCGGCCATAGGGTTTATAAAAACTATGACCCTCGCGCAGCGGTGTTAAAATCAAGTTGTGATGCGGTTTTAGAAGAAGTTGGTCGTAAGGATGATAAGCTGCTAAACATTGCAAAAGAACTTGAGCGCATTGCTTTATCTGATGAATATTTTGTCGAGCGTAAGCTATATCCAAACGTGGATTTCTATTCAGGAATTATTTACCGTGCGATGGGCTTCCCGACACAAATGTTTACTCCTCTGTTTGCACTTGCAAGAACAGTAGGGTGGATAGCTCAGTGGAAGGAAATGGTTGAAGATCCTAAAATGAAAATAGGTCGTCCTCGTCAGCTATTTACTGGCTCTGAACCAAGAAAATATAAGAATAAGAAATAATTCAGTTCAGAAATAGAGCTATGGAATTAATAGATTTACTCAATTTTGCAGGAAGAAGCGGTGCTTCCGACGTGCATCTTTCTCCTACTAACCCTCCGATTTTTAGGGTCAACGGGGATATGACTCGCGTTGAGTCACCGCCTCTTGCTGCTAGTGATATTAAAAACATGCTCTATTCTGTAATGAGTGAACAGCAAAAAAGCGAGTTTGAAAAAGATCTTGAGATAGACTTTGCAATTTCGTTTGGTTCAAACATGCGTTTTCGTGTGAATTTCTTTCATGGGCTTAACGGTGAATCGGCAGTTCTAAGAACGATTCCAACGCAAATAAAGAGCTTAGAAAGTCTTGGTGCACCAGAAATATTCAAGAAAATATCTAATCTACATAAAGGATTAGTGTTGGTTACAGGTCCTACAGGAAGTGGTAAATCAACAACCCTTGCTGCAATGGTCGACTATATTAATTCAACTTCTTCAAGGCACATTATAACAATTGAAGATCCTATTGAATTTGTTCATAAGTCGAAGAACTCTCTGGTAAACCAGCGTGAGGTGGGCGAAAACACTAGATCATTTGCCCGTGCTCTTAAATCGGTGCTTCGTGAAGATCCAGACGTGATTTTAGTCGGCGAGATGCGCGATCTTGAGACAATTCAACTGGCTATAACAGCCGCTGAAACTGGCCACTTGGTTATGGGAACGTTACATACTAGCTCTGCTCCTAAAACGATTGATAGAATTATAGATGTTTTCCCTTCAGGAAGTCAGGATATGATTAGATCAATGCTTTCCGTGTCTTTAGAGGCGGTTATTACTCAGGCTCTTCTTAAGAAATCAGATGGAAGCGGAAGGGTTGCGGCTTACGAAATTTTATTGGGAACTCCAGCAGTTAGAAATTTGATTAGAGAAGGTAAAGTTCCACAGCTTTCATCAGCGATGCAAACAGGTGTAAAAATAGGAATGCGCTTAATGCGTGACGCGGTTGCAGAACTGGTTGATAAAGGTCTTGTAAGTAGTGAAGAAGCAAAACGGGTTATTGCAACGGCTAATTCAGAATCTGATGAGTTTGAATCAGGTTCAACAAGCAATTCAGGCAGTGGAGGAGGGGTAAGGCCGTTATCTTCAGCCGCGCCTATTAATGCCCCAACTATCAATAGCCCATACGAGAATCCATCCCCTCAACCGTTAAATCCGCTATCTCAGTCTAAAAATTACTCAGGATTTTAGATTCTACAAGGTTTCATTTAAAAATGCTGCAATTAATTGTGGCGTTTTTTGTTATTAGAATTATAAGTTCATTCAAAATAACTTATCAATTAATGCGGTTGCGATAATGTCTAAGAAGATAAATAAAATTGTTTTGGCCTATTCTGGCGGTCTTGATACATCAGTCATTTTAAAGTGGTTAAAGGAGACATATGACTGCGAGGTTATCACTTTTACCGCTGATTTAGGGCAGGGTGAAGAGCTTGAGCCAGCTCGCGCGAAAGCAGAAATGCTAGGAGCAAGCAAGATATATATAGATGATCTTCGTGAAGAATTTGTTAGAGACTTTGTTTTTCCTATGTTTCGTGCAAATGCTTTGTATGAGGGGGTCTATCTTCTTGGCACATCAATTGCTCGACCACTAATTGCTAAAAGACAAATTGAAATTGCTATTGAGACAGGGGCAGATGCTGTTGCGCATGGTGCAACTGGCAAAGGTAATGATCAGGTTCGTTTTGAGCTTGGATATTATGCGTTAAAGCCAGATATTAAGATTGTTGCTCCATGGAGAGAGTGGAATCTTAACTCCAGAACCGCACTAATTGATTATGCTGAGAGACATCAAATTCCAATTGCAAAAGATAAAAGGGGTGAACCGCCTTACTCAGTTGATGCAAATATGTTGCATCGCTCATATGAGGGTAAAGCACTTGAAGATCCTTGGATGGAGGCTGACTCTGATATGTTTGTTCTGACAGTCAACCCTGAAAACGCGCCAGATAAACCTGAATATATAGAAGTTGAGTTCGAGGCAGGTGATGCGGTTGCTGTAAATGGAGTAAAACTTTCACCAGCAAATCTTCTTACTAAGCTCAATGAACTTGGCGGTAAGCACGGAATTGGAAGGCTAGATCTAGTCGAAAACAGATATGTTGGAATGAAATCACGCGGTGTATATGAAACACCGGGGGGAACAATTCTCCACGCCGCTCATAGGGGGATAGAGAGTATTACTCTAGATAGAGGTGCTGCACATTTGAAAGATGATCTAATGCCGCGCTATGCAGAATTAGTCTATTTTGGTTATTGGTGGTCTCCTGAAAGGAAGATGTTGCAGGCTTTAATTGATGAGAGCCAAAAGAATGTTTGCGGTGTTGTAAAGCTCAAACTTTATAAAGGTTCGGTTTCAGTTGTTGGCAGAAAATCTCCAAAGAGCATATATAGCTTGAAACACGTTACCTTTGAAGAAGATAATGTATATGACCAAAGAGACGCTGAAGGATTTATCAAGCTAAATGCCCTAAGACTTCGCCTCGCCCGCCATTAGCATACATTTAGATTAGATAAGCTCATCGCTATCATATCTTTGGTATTTTAACACCAAAGGCTCGTTCAAGTCCTGCTAATTCTCCGTAGTAGTTAGCTCGGCGGAGGAAGCGGGGCATGATACCTGTCCACCTGAAACTTCCAATGATGCGACCATCTTTATCTTCGCCTTCGGCTTTAAAGTTATACAAATCCTGCATTACAATAACATCACCTTCCATGCCCACGATTTCGGATATATAGGTTATTCTTCTTACTCCGTCGCGCATGCGACTTACTTGGATTATGAGATTTAAGGCGGATGCAATCTGATAACGTATTGATTTTACAGGAATATCGAGATTGGCCATGCTGACCATGTTTTCTAACCTGCTTAGAGCATCTCTTGGGTGATTAGCGTGGATTGTGCTAAGAGACCCTTCGTGCCCTGTGTTCATTGCCTGCATCATATCAAATGCTTCTGAGCCGCGAACCTCGCCGACAATAATTCTATCTGGGCGCATTCTGAGGGCGTTCTTCACTAAATCGCGCATGCTGACTTCTTCATCACGATTTCCGCCGAATGCAAAAGGCTTCGTCTCAAGTCTCACCAAGTTTGGTTGCAAGAGTCTAAGTTCTGCTGCATCTTCAATGGTGACGATTCTTTCGCTATCATCAATATGTTGAGAGATTGCGTTTAAGAGCGTGGTTTTTCCTGAGCCTGTTCCGCCTGAAATTAAGGTGTTTAATTTTGAGCGTGTCACTACCTTGAGGAATTCTGCAATCTGCGCTGAGATATTTTGCTGTTCTTGCATTATCTCAAGGGTGTAGGGCTTTTTTGAGAATTTGCGAATTGATATTGAAGTGCCATCTACGCATAGAGGATGAGCAATGACATTAACCCTGCTTCCATCAGGTAATCTTGCATCGACTAGTGGTCTACGTCTGTCTAGAGTTCTGCCAGCGGCCTTGACTATCTTTTCTGCGAGATTAAATATCTCTGAATCACTGCTGAATTTTACATCTGTTTCTTCTAGTTTGCCTTTTCGTTCAACGAATGTTTTATCTTTAGAGTTGATAAGAATGTCGTTAATGCTTTCGTCGTTTAATAGCTGTTGCAGCCCATCATTGCCGCGAAATAAAACCATTAGCTGCTTGATAACTTCATCGCTTGAGCTTGCGCCATCAAATGCGGGAAGTGGCTTAATCGACTTTCTTGCATGATCTGAGAGAGAATAAATTAGTTTTTTAATATCAGAATCTGAGCTTTCTAGCTTCTTTTGCAGTTCATTTATTGGCAGCAATCTAACTTCTGAATCAGACATTGCGATTGCATTTTCCTGCCTCAGCATATCATCAAACAGAGATGTTTCGCCAAAAAATTCGCCAGTGGAAACAATGCTATCAAACTCAAGTGGAGGCTCAGCCTGATAAAGTCCAATTTCTCCGCTTATCACTTCATAGATGCAGTTTGCTGATTCACCAAGTGTGTATACAACTTCGCCTTTAACGAGCTTTTTTACAGAATTAGCCACCACTTGCCCATGGTTGATTGTATGAGATTTTTATTTTGCAACGCGGGTTTGAAACATCTGCAAGCTCATCAAAGTCATAAGTTAGGCGGATGCTAGATGAATCTGAAAAAGTGAAGTATGATGTACTTGTATAGCCCGTTTCGCTCTTCTTGTATTTATTTGGAAAGTCAGGTGGTCCATATTTATCAACGAAGCTCTGAATAAATATTCTAAAATATTCTTTGCATGTTTCGTTATTTTGCGCGGCATTTAAAGCATTAACGCTTATTAGCTCAATTTTTGCTATTTTATCATTTTTTTTGTCAGCATAAGCCCATGCATCAAACTCGTAAAAGCCTTGATATTCCTTCCAGAAAACGGCGGGCTTATCCTGCCCTTTGATAGATACAAACTGCCCTTTGCCTTCCAGTAGTTCTATAGCTTTATCTCTTGGTATTCCAAAGCTGATTTGACCGTAACCAGTTATTTTATCTCCTGGTGGTCTGTGTGCTTTTTGCATGAATCCATCTTTAAGAGCACAAGAAGAAACTGAAAGCAAAAGCAAGCAAAGAGCAATTTTTGTTTTCATTTAAGCAGCCTTAGATTTCTTATTTTCTGCTTCTCTCTTAATGCCTTCATTGATTATTGCAAGAGCATCTGATTTATCTTTCCAGCCAGTAACCTTAACCCATTTACCTTTTTCAAGATCTTTGTAATGTTCGAAGAAGTGCTTGATCTGCTCAAGAAGGATTTCTGGAAGATCTTTATAGCTATTTACATCTTTATAGTAAGGATGGATTTTATTAGTTGGAACTGCAATTAATTTTTCATCGCTTCCAGATTCATCATCCATCATCAAAACACCAATAATTCTTGATGGAATTACGCAACCTGGAACTAGACTTGCAGGGCAAATTACCAAAACATCTAGTGGGTCTCCGTCTCCCCCAAGAGTATTTGGAATGAATCCATAGTTACAAGGATAATACATCGCAGTGTGAACGATTCTGTCAACCATAACCGCGCCAGAGTCTTTATCAACCTCATATTTCACAGGGCTAACACCAGCAGGGATTTCAATAACAACGTTTACTTCTTCTGGTTGATTTTTGCCTATTGCAATTTTTTCTATGTTCATAATTATAAAACCTAATAAAATTCAGAATAAATTTATACTATTGCAACCTTAAAAAATATTCCAGCAAAATATTAGGCTTTGTTGTTGAATACGGCTGTTATCCATAGCTGAAGTTTGGGCCGCTGCCTCCTTCTGGAGGGGTCCATTTTATATTCTGAGTTGGGTCTTTTATATCGCAGGTTTTACAGTGAATGCAGTTTTGAGAGTTTATTTTGAGCTTTTGAAATCCTTCTTCTGCCTCAACAATTTCATATACCCCAGCGGGGCAATATCTCTGTTCAGGGGCATCATAAAGAGCATAGTTATGATTAATTGGAACTGATTCATCCTTGAGAACCAAGTGGCAAGGTTGGTCGTGATCATGGCTGATATTTGATAGAAAAACCGAGCTTGCCCTATCAAAAGTAATTTTGTTATCGGGGCTCATATATTTTATTGGTGTGCAGTCGTAAGATTGCTTGAGGCTTTCATTATCTCTTTGGTGTGAGAATGTCCAAGGAACGTTTCCACCAAGCAATATATTATCGAATGCAGAATATATCATGCCACCAAGAAGCCCGAATCTCGCAAATGCAGGTCTTATATTTCTGCATTTATATAACTCTTTGCCAACTTGTGATTTCCTTAAAGTGCTATCGAAGTTCTCTAAAGTTCCAGCAACTATGCTCTCTGCAGCGAGCATTCCTGAGCGTATCGCATTGTGTATTCCTTTAATCTTTGCAACATTGACCATTCCTGCGCTACAGCCGATTAATGCTCCACCTGGAAAGGATAGTTTGGGCATAGATTGCCAGCCGCCTTCATTCAGAGCTTTTGCGCCGTAAAATACTCTTTCTGCACCTTCTAATACGCGAGATATTTTACGGTGAGTTTTGAAATTCTGAAATTCTTTAAACAGATCCATGCTTGGGTTTTGGTAATCAAGGCCAATAACTAATCCTAGTGCGACTAAGTTGCGGCCATAGTGGTACAGAAATCCACCACCGTAAGCATTGCTATTTAGCGGGAAACCAACGGTATGCACGATGTGGCCAGCTTTGAAACGTTCGTTAGTAACGTTCCAAACTTCCTTAAAGCCAAGTGCATATGTCTGAGGAGATTTGCCATTTCGGAGTTCAAACTTTTTGATAACTTTTTCGGCAATTGTTCCTCTCACGCCTTCAGCAATCAACACATGCTTGGCTTTTACTGCTATTCCTTCTTGATGGGTCATCTTTTTGCTGCCATCTGCGGCGATTCCCATATCTCCTGTTATGACTCCGCAAACCACATCGTTTTCTATGATAGGTTCAACTGCACTGAAGCCTGCAAAGATTTCCACTCCTAGTTTTTCAGCTTCTTCGCCTAGCCAGCGGCATAATCCTGACAGGCTTAAAATCATATTGCCATGATTATTCATAGCAGGAAGAGTGGGAAGTTTCTTAGCTCCAAGAGTTCCCAAATAAAGAAATTCTTCAGATTTCACAGTTGTTGCAACTGGTGCACCGCGTTCATACCAATCTGTAAACAGTTCGCTCAAGCATTGCTTCTCTAATATCGCGCCTGATAGAATGTGTGAACCAACGCTTGCTCCTTTCTCCAAAACACATACAGATATTTTAGGATCAAGCTGTTTTAGTTTTATAGCTGCCGAAAGCCCAGCAGGCCCAGCACCAACAATCAATACATCAAAACTAATCTCTTCCCTGTTTGTCATACTATAACTTTGTTTTAATTTTTTGTTCTAAACAGTATAGATACTTTGTAATTATAAAGAATAGTTTTATAAAGTTTAAATTGTATTATATCTGGTTATTTCAATGAATGAGATTGAGTTACTTAAGTTTCACATAGAGTCTGGTGTGCATGATGCGGTTGACGATGTGCCGCGCTCGTGGTTTGATGAATCTATGAAGAAAAAACAGCAAAAAGTGTCATCTGCTAATCCTCCTATTGCGAAGCAAACTATGGCCAAAGCGTCTGAAACAGCCGTTAAAAATTCGGCGGCAAATAATGCAATCAAAAATGCAATAAATAATGCAAGGGCAATTGCGGATAAGGTTACTTCATTTGCAGAATTGGTATCAGAGATAAAAAAATTTGAAGGTTGTGAGCTTAAGAAATTTGCAACTAATACAGTTGTTTATGACGGTGTTATAGACTCAGAAGTTATGTTGATTGGTGAAGCACCCGGTGCAAATGAAGATGAGCAGGGAATTCCGTTTTGTGGAGTTAGCGGTCAACTTCTAGATAAAATGCTTGATGCAATCGGGTTATCAAGAAAAAGTAACATTTTGATTTCCAACACTATATATTGGCGGCCACCTGGAAATCGTCAACCCACGCAGGAAGAGGTTGATATGTGCAGGCCGTTTGTTGAGAAAATGATTGCTCTTGTTAAGCCAAAGCATCTAATATTTTGTGGAGGAACGGCTGCAATATCAATGCTCAACTCAAATGTTGGTATAACCAAAATGCGGGGGATAGTTTATCCATATCAAAATATTTATCTTGATAGTCCGATAAATTCTTATGCACTTTTCCATCCGTCATATTTGATGCGCCAGCCTGCACAGAAAAAGCAGGCTTGGCACGATTTACAATTTATTGAGTCGAAGATGAGGTAAGTATATCTAGCAACAGAGCCTAGAGCACTTTCTTTAAAAAAGTGGTTGCGATGTAGATACCTTCTGGGTCGATGCCGTGCCCTAGATTAGGTCTTGCATGGGTTTCAACTTCGACTCCATTTTCCATAAGAAATGATTCTGCGATTTGCATTGCATGAAACGGAACAACCTGATCTGCCGAGCCATGAATTAAGCAAACAGGCGGGCGAGATTTTATTTCGCTTTTTAATCTATCCCCTGCGATTAGTGCTCCTGAAAATCCAACGATTGCTGCAAAAGCGTCTTGACTTCGCAGTGATGTATGAAGGGCTGTCATCGTACCTTGTGAAAACCCAATCAAGATAATATCTGCTTTTGTAAGGCCTGAGTGTTTATCTAGCAGTTCGGCAATAAAAGCATTAAGACTTAAAGCAGCATCACTTAAGCCAATTAGCATTTGTTCTTCGCTTCGGTCATAGAGTGGAAACCACTGATAGCCAAACGGTGACATATCGCATTTTTGTGGAGCGTTGGGAGAGTAAAAACCAGCATTAGGAAATTCTTCGGCGAATTCCCTTGAAAGACCAAGTAAATCTGCGCCATCTGCTCCATATCCATGAATAAAGATAATTAGCTTATCAGGGTTATTTCCTGATAAGGGAGCAATATATTCCGATGAAAGTCTTGTTATTCTAATTTCCATTGATAATATCCTTATATGATGGCTTCATATCACCCTAAAAATATGCGAGATGCAATATGATTGTTATAATGATGACCTTGCTTGCTGCTACATTTATTGTCTTAATAATCGGAATTGGCTTCATGATAAAAGGCGGTGAAGGAAATTTGAAATATTCCAACCGTCTCATGACCGCAAGGGTAATTCTTCAGGGCTTAACAATAGCGGTTCTTGGTCTGATGTTCGTCTTTTCAGGGGGCTAACTTAAGTGGTGAAGTTAGATAAGATATACACGCGTGGGGGAGATTCTGGCTTAACCTCATTGGCGGATGGTTCGAGGGTTAAAAAATCTTCTGCAAGGGTTAATGCTTATGGAATTGTCGATGAATTAAATTCTGCTATTGGAATTGCTCTTTGTTATTACCAGTCAGATTTTTTAGAAAAAGTGCAAAATGAGTTGTTTGATGTCGGCGCAGAGCTTGCCACTCCTTTTCGTGAGGGCGATGCCAAAAGAGCTAGAATATCAATATCAGAAGATTATGTAACCAGAATTGAAAACGAGATTGATAGAATCAATGCGAATTTGCCCCCATTACTATCTTTTGTTTTGCCAGGCGGAAACATTGCTTGTTCAACCCTTCATCTAGCAAGAACAATATGCAGAAGAGCGGAAAGGGAGGTCGTTTATCTTGCGGAAGTTGAGCCAAATATTAATCCAATACTCATAAAATATATCAATAGATTATCAGATCTTATTTTTGTTATGGCAAGAGAAGCATCTAAGGGAGAAGAAGTTCTCTGGCAACCGAGTTTGTGATGAGTATGACCGCATCAGATAAAAATAGAAACACTATAGACTGCGAGAATAGTAGTAAAAAGGCTGAAAGTCATATTAAGTTTTTATTAAATTTTGCCCAAGTCAATCTTTAGATGAGATAACGCAAGTGGAGTTAGCACTCTGCCGCGAGGGGTTCTACTGATATAGCCAAGTTGAATCAAGAATGGCTCAATGGTATCTTCAATTGAATCCTTATCTTCTGAAAGGCCAGCGGCGATTGTTTCTATTCCAACGGGGCCACCATCATATTTTTCTGCAATAAACCTTAAATAACGAATGTCGGCTGTGTCGAGTCCTTTGTTATCTACATCTAGTTTTGATAGGGCTTTATCCGCAATTTCCTTATTTATGCCATCTGTTTTGAAAACTTGAGCAAAGTCTTTTACTCTTTTTAAAAGTCTGAGAGCTATGCGTGGAGTGCCCCTCGAGCGTTTTGCGATTTCAGCAGCTCCATCGGGATGGATTTTTATGTTAATCAGTTCACACGCGCGTTTTATGACTTCTTCAAGTTCAGATACGTTATAAAAATCAAGACGAAGCGGAATTCCGAATCTATCTCGCAGGGGGTTCGAAAGAAGCCCAAGCCTAGTTGTTGCGCCGACTAATGTAAACTTGGGAATATCAATTCTGATAGTTCGGGCGGAAGGGCCTTCGCCTATTATTATATCGAGTTTGAAGTCTTCCATTGCGCTGTAGAGCATTTCTTCGACGCTGATATTAAGTCTATGAATTTCATCAATAAACAGCACATCGTTTGGCTGAAGATTTGTTAGTATAGCGGCTAAATCTCCAGATTTTGTAAGCACTGGCCCTGAAGTTGATCTGAACCCAACGCCCATTTCACGCGAGACAATTTGTGCAAGGGTTGTTTTTCCTAAGCCGGGGGGGCCATAAAATAGCACGTGATCAAGACTTTCCTGCCTTTCTTGAGCAGAACGAATGAAGATAGAAAGATTTTCGCGCATATCTTTTTGGCCAATAAAATCATGCAAAGATAGAGGTCTCAGGGTTGCCTCTGCCTCATCTTCTTCTTGCTTTAAAGCCGTTACTAGTGATTCATGCGCGCTCATTGTTATTCACGATTCCTCATCTTTGCAGCTTTTAGGGTGTTATTTAAAAGACAGGCTATTGTCATTGGCCCTACCCCCCCTGGAACAGGAGTAATTGCAGATGCGATATGCTTAACGTTTTCGAAATCAACATCTCCAACTAACTTATTTTTGCCCTCGCTGTCTGTAATGCGGTTGATTCCAACATCAATTACAACTGCGCCTTCTTTAACCCATTCTTTTTTAACGAATAAAGGTTTTCCAACTGCCGCAACCAATATGTCAGCATTCTTGCATATTTCTTCTATATTTTTAGTTCTAGAATGCACGATTGTGACGGTGCAACTTTCTTGTAAAAGAAGCATTGCCATAGGCTTGCCAACTATATTTGAGCGGCCAATTACAACTGCATTTTTGCCAGACAAATTATCTCCAAGCACATCTTTAATCAGCATCAATGAACCTTGTGGAGTGCAGGGAACGAGTGAATCATTGCCGCATGATAATTTGCCAACGTTTATAGGGTGAAATCCATCAACATCTTTTTCAGGGATAATTGCTTCGATAACTTTCTTTTCATCTATATGTGAAGGAAGTGGCAACTGAACCAAAATACCGTTGACTTTTTTATCATTATTTAGTTCTGCAATTTTGTTTAGTAGATCTTCTTCTGTAATGCTATCTGGAAAGGTAAATTCAAAAGAATTCATTCCGCATTCTACAGTTTGCTTTGCCTTGTTTGACACATAAACTTTACTTGCTGGGTTTTCTCCCACTAGAACTACGGCTAGGCCAATCTCGTGGCCTTGATTTTTTAATGAGGTAACCTCTACAGCAATCTGTTTTCTGAGTTTTTCAGCAAACAACTTTCCGTCAATAATTTTTGCAGTCATCTGAATAATATTTTCCCGTAACGTATAAAACCACTATGATACATTGATGAAAAGGTTTTTCCAGTTTTTTATTGACGAGCTTCGGCTCTGTTGTTAGAACTATCCCCTCTCGCAGTGCGGGTGTAGCTTAATGGTAAAGCTCCAGCCTTCCAAGCTGGCTACGAGGGTTCGATTCCCTTCACCCGCTCCAATCAGCAAACTAAATGCGCAGCATTTAAAAGATATATCGAATAACCAATTCTAATGTTGGTTCAGCCACAGTTGTTGACATAGAGAGAATGCATGATGTCATGCATTCTCTCTAACTAATCGCTAAACACTATATCTTGCAAGCATAATAATTTTGTGCAATATCAAAGCTATAAGCACTTCAGCTTCGCTAAAGAGATTTTTTGAGGTTTTATATATGCCAGAAAGAATGCCAAATGAGAAATTGCTGGAACTCTGGAAAGAGCATAAATTGACAGCACTTGAGAAAGTGAATCGTTCTGATCTTCTGCAAGCTACAGCTGTTGAATCTTTTTATTATTACGACGAAGAAGAAAAAGCACAGGAAATAACTAGAAAGGCATTATATACGCAAAAACTATTGTTGAATATTCTTGTTACCCAAATAGATAAAAAAGTAGACTATTGGTCTTTATTGACACCAACATTTATTGAGCCACAAAAACCAGAAAATGAGCCTCTGAATCTTATTTCTTTACCTGTTTTGCCTCCTCCTCCTGAACTCTCTTTACCTGCCTTGAAACCTCCTGAAATTTCTCTCCTGCCATCCTATTCAAAAAAGCCTATTCTGCCAAATGTAACATATGAAGATATGGAACGGCATGAGAGCCAACTTATTCAATCTGAAGATTGCGTATATGATATTGAGTCGCATAAAAAACAATGTCTTAAATCTTTATACTTTAACCCAATAATCGATTCTATAAAAAGTTCTATAATATTTATTTCATTGCTAGGTGTTGCAAAAGTTTTGATTACTTTACTATCAGGGAACTAACATGCATATTGCAGCCATAATTATAATAGCGATTTGTATATTCTTTGCGATTGTAGGATCTATAGAGCAATCTATCTCAGAATCTAGGAGACATAAGTATGATATTAAGAAAGCTGAGATGAAGCGTAAGGAAGAAGAAAAAAAGCAGCTTGAAAAAAAACAGCGATTTGAAAAATATAAAAAAATAGTTTTTGAGCAATATGAAGATAAGCTGGAAGAATGGCAGAGTGTAATTGATCGAGAATTTTCACAAGCAGAGGAAGCGCAAAATAAAAAGCGTAAAGCTGAGCAACTAAAGGTAGACAAACAAAATGCAATAATCCGCACTGAGTGGAATACAAAACGTAAAGCTGAGCAACTGGAGATAGACAAACAAAATGAAATAATTCGCGCTGAGTGGAATAAAAAGAATCAAGAAGCAAATGATTCTTGGCAGGCAGCCATTAAAGAAGCAAAAATTCTGTACAATCAAAAGCTGGCTGAAATAGACAATATTCAAAAAAGCTATTTTGAATTCAACCCAATCTCTGTCATAGAGTATAACAAACTAGTATTAGCTACAGATTTTGCTTCAAGCATATTACCATCACACGCAGAGCTGGATTATGTTTCTGACACAAAAACATTAATAGTGAATTATACTTTACCCACTCCATCCGATATACCTACTCTGAAGGAAGTAAAATTTATAAAGAGCAAAAATACTTTCAAAGAAAGTCATATATCTCAAAGTGCACTCAATAAATTATACGATGAAGTAATATATCAAATAGTCTTAGCTGTAGTAGCAAAATTATTCTCTGCAGATGCTGCTAATGCTCTTGATTCAATTGTATTTAACGGCTGGGTAAATACAACGGATAAGTCGTCAGGGCACCCATTAACCGCTTGCATTATTTCACTACATACCGTCAGAAATGATGTAGAAAGTATAAATTTCAAAAATGTTGATCCAAAAGAATGCTTCAAAAGACTTAAAGGTATTGGCAGCAGTCAACTATATGGAATTGTACCAATTGCCCCAATTATGAAGATTAATACATATGATAAAAGGTTTATAGAGTCATACGAAGTGGCAAAAAACCTTGATGATTCGGTCAATTTAGCGGCTATGAATTGGGAAGATTTTGAACATCTAGTTAGGGAGGTTTTTGAAAAAAAGTTTAGCCGTGACGGAATTGAAGTGAAAGTAACTCAATCTAGTCGTGACAAAGGAGTCGATGCAATAGCCTTTGATCCAGATCCGCTAAGGGGAGGGAAAATAGTTATTCAAGCAAAGCGATATACAAATGTTGTTGGAGTTTCAGCGGTTAGAGATCTTTTCGGAACGGTAATGAACGAGGGGGCAACAAAAGGAATATTGGTTACGACATCAAATTTTGGTCATGATGCATATGACTTTGCTAAAAATAAACCGATTACATTAATCAGCGGTGGAGAGCTGTTAAATATACTTTTGGATTGTGGATACAAAGCAAAGATTGATTTAAAAGAAGCCAAACGACTTGCCTCAGAAAACAAGGATGCTTGAATATCTTCTAACTGCATCAGGCTTGTGTAGAGAAATTCTGAAATGGCTTAATCCCTCAGGTCTTCCCAGAGTTCTTTTACTTTTTTGAAAAAGCCTTCTGATTCTGGGCTGGTGTTTTTATCGTTACTATCAAATTCTTTGAGTAACTCCTGTTGCTTCTTGCTTAGGTTTCTTGGTGTTTCAACAACTGCGTGGATATACATGTCCCCTCTGTTATTAGAGCGCATTATTGACATACCTTTGCCTTTGAGCCTGAACTGATCGCCTGTTTGTGTGCCAGCTGGAATGCTAACTTTTGCTCTAGTGTTATCTATTGTTGGAACTTCAACATGTCCACCAAGTGCGGCAGTAGTCATCTTTATTGGAACACGACAATGGATATTTGCCCCATCTCTCTTAAACATTGGATGCGGTGCTACGGATATAAAGATATAAAGATCGCCTGCCGCGCCGCCTCTGCTTCCCGCTTCTCCTTCGCCTGATAGTCTTATTCTTGTGCCGTCATCTACACCTGCTGGAATGTTTACCGCGAGAGTTTTTTCTTTGCGAACCTTGCCAGAACCGGCACAGGTTTTGCATGGGTCTTTAATAATCTTTCCAGTGCCGCTACAGGTTGTGCAGGTTCTCTCAACCATAAAGAAGCCTTGCTGCGCTCTGACTCGGCCATTGCCATTACAGGTTGAGCACGTAATTGGCTTAGAGCCGTTAGCACCACCACTACCGCTACATGAGTCGCAGCTTACGGAAGTTACAACTCTTATATTCTCCTGTTTTCCCCTATATGCATCGACCAATGATATTTCAAGGTTGTATCTTAAGTCTGAACCGCGTGATGAGGCATTAGAGTTTCTCCTTCCGCCACCAACAAAATCACCGAATAGGTCATCAAAAATATCTGAGAAGTTTGCAGAGAAATCAAATCCTCCAGCACCTGCTCCACCACCTCCGCCGCCGCCAGAGAATACGGCTGAACCATACCTATCATAGGCAGCTCTTTTTTGTTCATCTTTTAGAACGTCATAGGCTTCATTGATTTCCTTGAACTTTTGCTCTGCAACTTTGTCATTTGGATTTTTATCGGGGTGATATTGCATGGCGAGCTTACGATATGCCTTTTTTAGGTCATCTGCCGATGCACTTTTATTTACGCCCAATATTTCATAAAAATCTTTTGACACTTCACAAACCTATATTTTCAGTTTTTCTCTGATCTTAAATATTATATTATCTTTTTCACTTTCATTATAAACCTCAGAACCATTACCCCAAACTGGCTTTGGCCAAGCTGCGTCTGATTCAAATCTTGCAATAATGTGAATATGCAGCTGGCTGACTATATTTCCTAAAGTTGCAATATTCATCTTTTTTGGATTAAAAATTTCCTGCATTGCTTTAGATACAAGCATGATTTCATCTAAAACTAAATGGGCAGTTTCTGTCTTTAAATCAGTAAACTCAACAAGAGCATAATCCGCTTTTGGAACTAATACAACCCAAGGAAAGAGAGAGTTGTTCATTAATAAAAGAGTTGAGTTTTCAAGCTCTCCTATAGCAAAACAATCTCTCTTCAACTGCTCATCTAGCATCAATATATGTATGCTTTATGATTTTTTATTGTTGTCGTCTATCTCCTCATAGCTTGCATCCACTACTTTTTCATCGTCCTGAGATGGTGAATCAGAAGAGCTTGATGATGAAGATGATGATGATGCATCATACTGTGCAGATTGTTCAGCGGCGGCGGCTTCCTCTTGCTGCGCTTTATATATTGCTTCACCAAGTTTCATAGTTGATTTGGTGAGAGCTTCTATTTTCGCATTGATATCTTCTATGTCATCACTCTCCATGACGCCTTTCAGGGCATCAACATCTGATTGAATTTGATTTTTATCAGATTCAGGAATTTTGCTTCCATATTCTTCAAGGTTTTTCTCAGCTTGATAGATAATGCTATCTGCTCGGTTTTTAACCTCAACTTTCTCTTTCTTTTTCTTATCTTCAGATGCGTTTGCCTCAGCATCTTTTATCATTTGCTGAATTTCAGCTTCACTTAGGCCACCTGAAGGTTGAATCTTAATTTGTTGCTCTTTATTGGTTGCCTTATCTTTTGCTGACACGCTAACGATGCCATTAGCATCTATGTCGAAGGCAACTTCAATTTGCGGCATTCCACGTGGAGCTGGCGGGATTCCAACTAAGTCAAATTGGCCAAGAAACTTATTATCAGATGCCATTTCCCTTTCGCCTTGGAAGACTCTGATTGTAACAGCGGTTTGATTATCTTCTGCGGTTGAGAATGTTTGTCCCTTTTTGGTTGGAATTGTAGTGTTTCTGTCAATAAGCCTTGTAAATACTCCACCAAGTGTTTCAATTCCAAGTGATAAAGGCGTAACATCAAGAAGCAGAATGTCTTTAACATCACCCTTTAAAACGCCGCCCTGAATTGCTGCACCAATTGCAACTACTTCATCAGGGTTAACGCCTTTGTGAGGCTCTTTGCCGAAGAAATTTTTAACAACTTCAATAACTTTCGGCATTCTGGTCATGCCACCAACTAGCACGATTTCATCAATATCACTTGCAGATAAGCCAGAATCTTTAAGAGCTTTTTTGCATGGCTCTAGGGTTCTTTCAATCAAATCTCCAACGAGTTCTTCAAGTTTTGCTCTGTTGAGTTTGATGTTAAGATGTTTTGGCCCACTTGCATCTGCGGTTATGAATGGCAGATTTACTTCGGTTTGTAGTGCGCTTGAAAGCTCAATCTTCGCTTTCTCCGCTGCTTCTTTCAAACGTTGGAGGGCTAGTTTGTCTTTCATCAAATCGATGCCAGATTCTTTCTTAAATTCATCGTTTAAGAAGTTGATGATGCGATTGTCGAAGTCTTCACCACCTAAGAAAGTATCACCATTTGTGGCCTTAACTTCAAATACTCCATCTCCGATTTCAAGAATTGATACGTCGAAAGTACCGCCACCAAGATCGTATACGGCAATAGTTTTGCCGTCTTGTTTATCAAAACCATAGGCAAGGGCAGCAGCCGTTGGCTCGTTGATAATTCTTAAAACGTCTAAGCCTGCGATTCTTCCCGCATCTTTAGTGGCCTGACGTTGGGCGTCATTAAAATATGCTGGAACTGTAATAACCGCTTGAGTTACTTTTTCACCAAGATAGGCCTCTGCGGTTTCTTTCATTTTGGTTAGAATGAATGCACTTATCTGGCTTGGAGAATATTTCTCTCCCCTTGCTTCAACCCAAGCATCTCCCCCATCAGCTTTAACGATATTAAATGGAGCAAGTTTCTTTTCTTTCGCAACGGTTGGATCATCAAATGTGCGGCCAATCAAACGCTTAATGGCGTACAAAGTGTTTTCTGGGTTTGTAACTGCCTGACGTTTAGCAGCTTGGCCAACTAATCTTTCACCGCTTTCAGTAAAAGCAACGATAGAAGGCGTTGTTCTAAACCCCTCTGAGTTTTCGATTACTTTCGGATTTTTACCTTCCATGATTGCAACGCAGGAGTTTGTTGTTCCCAAGTCGATGCCTATAACTTTACTCATATAACTTTCTCCATAATATCAAAAAATTCCACTCTTATAGGCTATATATAGTTATAGAAATTTGGTCTGCAATATCTGATATAAAAAAAATTGTGCCTGATAAATAAATTGACAGTATCGCAATTATATATATGTTTTCAGCCAATTCTTTTGTTGCGCCCTTAGCTCAGTGGATTAGAGCATCTGACTACGGATCAGAAGGTCGGGAGTTCGAATCTCTCAGGGCGCGCCACTTTCACAACAGGTATATTCTTGTCACATATTATACGGATTATACTTGAGAGATGGTATACATATTACTATTAAAAGGATTGTTGATTGGTTCCAATCTACAACCTGTCTCATCGAAGTATCCTAGATCATAATTCATGAAGGATACAAGCCATATTTTATCATCGGTTTGTGTTATTCCAACATTTTGTCCTCCTAATACACTGGTTACGTTGATTTTCTTGTTATTCAGGCAGATTCTGCCGCAGTTTGTGATGGTTACGGTTTTATCTGCGAATGGATATTCAATGTCTGGCAATCCACGATAAATTTTTGTTGAAGGTGTATACAGCTCAGCAGGATATTTATAGTATTTCTATTTTGATCTGATATAGCCCTCTTTCATAGGTCTCAACGTGCTCACATATTATAAATACGCTCCGCGTGCTTCGACTCGAAATGCTTGCTCTCAAATAAAACTAGAAACACTGTAGATTGTCACTAAAAATTCATAAATTTGTAATTAAAGTTGCACTTCCGTCAGTTAATATTCGTGCGTTATAAATTCATGAATATGAGGAATTATGTTGGGTTGGCCTTTTGGAAATAATGGCGGTGTAGTTGTTGTAAATGTTGAGAGCGATAATCCAAATAGTCCAGTTCAATCGTTATCTATTGCTGTACCTAATTACCCATATGACTTATCTGGTGTTAATAACTATACGTTCGTCCCAGCAGAATGCACTGTAAAAGGAGTGACTCCCCCTCTCAAACCTGAGTTGGCAGTAAAATCATAATAACTCAAATAACCTCACAAAACCTTTTCGGGTTTGCCGATGAGATAGCCCTGAAAGAGATCGACTTTGTTTGAATAGAGGAAGTTATAAGCCTCTTCGGTTTCAATGCCTTCAGCGAGAACCATGCATCCGCGAGAGTGTGCTAGGTTTATTAAGCGACTGATTAATATGTCTCCATGGTTGCTTCCAACCATTTTAACCACGTCTTTGTCGAGCTTAATAATATCTGGTCTTAATTCATTCATTAACTTTTCAGCAATCTCAACGCTGCTGACGTCATCTAGCGAAAGTTTATAGCCGTTTTCGCGGCAATAATCAGCCATTTTGACTAGGTGAGATATGTTTTCACCATCGCCAATTTTATTTATATCAAAAACAATATTTTGTGGTTTAACGCCGTATTCTTTAACGGTTTCGTCTAATCCCTCGAGATATTTTTCAGGTTTATGAATAAATCCTGGAACGAAGTTTAAGAATAAAGCACCTTTAAGATTCGCCTTAGCATAAGACCTTACAGCTTCGTTTAATAATAATCTATCAACGATATGCTTAATATTGAGAGCTTCGCTTGCCTGCATTATCTTTCCGCCGCTGATAATAGATTTATCTTCGCGAGTGATGCGGGCGAATGACTCATATCCAAAAGATTCTTTGTTGCGATTTTCAATTTTCTGAAAGTGTGATTCAATTTTGTCTAAATAATCAATCAGCCAATAGTTATCAGCCATTATATTTACTGATTCAGGGCTTTGGGCATATACCTCAACCTGATTCATATCTGGCATTGAATCAGATGGTATGATAGACACCTTGTATATTTCGTTAGCGATACTTTTTGCGGTTGATGCGAGCATTTTCCAGTCCTCCTCCCAATTTGAGGATAACTGTGCAAGTAACGTGCCATTTGACAGAGTTTGATAAGAAATATTAACTTTCCCGAATTCATTAGCGACATTATTCATGTCAAAGCTATCGTGTGGCAAAACGCCAAGCCAATAAATTTTTTCTCTTTTTAATGAAGTTGCCATGTAGATAAAATATACTATAAATGGTTACACTATGGTTAATTAATCTGTTTATGGTTTGATTAAGTGCTTGAATTTATAAAAATGAACGGCTTGGGCAATGATTTCGTGATATTTGATTCGCGTAAAAGCCCTTTTATCATTGATTCGAAAAAGGCAATCAATATTGCTGATAGGCGAACAGGTATTGGCTGCGATCAGTTGATTGTTTTACAAAAATCATCGAAGGCCGATATCTTTATGCGTATTATAAATGCAGATGGCTCTGAGGTTGGAGCATGTGGAAATGCTACAAGAGCCGTTGGAAGATTGCTTATGGATGAGACAAAAGATTCATCTGTGACGATAGAGACCAAGTCCGCTATTCTCTACTGCGAAAGGGGAGAGGCCGAAAATCTCATCACCGTTGATATGGGAAAACCAAAACTTTTATGGTCGGAAATTCCCGTTAAAGATGAATGCGACACCCTGAACATGCCGTTTGAGGTGGATGGATTTAAAAATCCAGTTGGAGTGAATATGGGAAATCCACACGCGGTATTTTTCGAAGAAGATATTGAGAGTATAGATTTACAAACGGTTGGCGCAAAGGTTGAGAACCACCCATTCTTTCCAGAGAGAGTAAATATGGGAGTGGCTCAGGTATTGTCTGATAACTCAATTAAACTAAGAGTTTGGGAGCGAGGGGCGGGAGAAACCTTCGCTTGCGGAACAGGCGCTTGTGCAGCAGCAGTTGCGGGAATAAGAAGAGGTTTGCTCAGTCGTGGTGTTGTAATCGTAAAGCTAAAAGGTGGAGATTTAAAGATTAACTGGCTCGATAATAATCATGTTATGATGACAGGTGCGGCGGATTATAACTTTGAAGGAAGAATAAATATTTTATGAGTGGCAATAGAGGAGAGATAAACTATTTTTCTTTGTTTGAAATTCCTGAAAGTTTTGAAATAGATTCTGTCGCGTTCAGACAAAAATATTTCGATCTGCAAGAACAGTTTCACCCCGATAGAGTTAAGGCAAAACCAGAGCAAGAACGCATTTCATCGCTGCAAAAAAGTGCAGATATAAACGAGGGATATAATGTTTTAAAAGATCCCCTCTTAAGAGCAGAGCATCTTCTTTCGATTCGAGGGGTTAAAGATATTGAGCCGTCAAAGGAGTTTTTATCTGAAATGATGGATTTCGGTGAGATTCTAGAAGAGCTAGGTAATGATGAAGCAATTGATAATTTCATAGATGACTTGTCAGATATGCTTGAAAACACGTTTGATGAATTTTCTAAGAGTTTTGCAACTCAAGAGTTTGATAAAGCTGCATATTATATGGTTCGCGCGAAATTTCTGACAAGGCTCATAGAAAATGCGGAAATGAGAAGAGATTCAGATGTTATTTGATATTCATGAGCCAGGTGAAACTCCAGAGCTTCACGCTGAAGATATAGCAGCGGTTGGAATAGATCTTGGCACAACTAATACAGTGGTTGCTTATTCTAAAGATTCCAAGCCAGAGATATTGTGCGATGAAACAGGAAATAGGCTGATACCATCTATATATAAAGATTCTGGCTTAGAAATTGCTTCAATAAAAAGACTGATGGGTAAGTCAGGCAAAGAGGCCGCAAGCCTTAATCTGGCTTATGAAATTGCAAACCCAGATTCATCTGAATTGGTCAGAATCAAGATAGGTAACAAAATTTTATCGCCTGTTGAAATATCTGCTGAAATATTAAAAGTTGCAAAACATAGAGCCGAGAATGCTATAGGCAGGCAGGTTGGTAAGGCGGTAATCACTGTTCCAGCATATTTTGATGATGCTTCACGGCTTGCAACCAAAGATGCAGCAAGGTTAGCGGGAATTGAGGTAATGCGCCTTATTGCAGAACCTACGGCGTCAGCTCTTGCTTATGGCCTTGATAATGCTTCTGAGGGATTATATGCAGTATATGATTTGGGTGGCGGAACTTTTGACTTCTCTATTCTGAATATGAAAATGGGTGTTTTTCAGGTTATCGCAACTGGCGGAGATGCTGCTCTTGGAGGAGATGACTTTGATTCTTCAATTGCAGATAAGTTATATGCAGGCTTGCCAAGAGCAGAATCTCTGCAAAGGGCAAGACGCGTGAAAGAATTGCTCTCAACGACAGATGAATTTGAAGGCTTATCAAGATCAGAGTTTGAAAGTCTTATTGAGCCTTTTGTTGCAAGAACTATTGCCGTTTGTAAAAGAGTTATCAAAGATGCAGCGGTAGATAAAAAAGAAATAAAAGGCGTTGTGCTAGTTGGCGGTTCTACCAGAGTTCCGTTGGTTAGAAAGAAGGTGGAAGAACTGTTTGGTAAAAAACCATTAGATAATGTTAATCCAGATGAAGTTGTTGCAGCAGGTGCGGCAATAAGCGCAGAGAACCTAACCAAAGGTTCGGGAACATTGCTTCTTGATGTCACCCCCCTATCTCTTGGAATTGAAACAATGGGTGGAATTGTTGAAAAAATTATCTATCGCAATACGCCGATTCCAGCCGCATTAGCTCAAAATTTTACAACGTATAAGGATAACCAAAACGGAATTATCATCCACGTTGTGCAGGGCGAAAGAGAGCAGGTTAAAGATTGCAGGTCGCTTGCAAGGTTTGAGCTTAAGAATATTCCGCCCCTTCCTGCGGGAGTTGCTAAAATCAAGGTGGTTTTCAATCTTGATGCAGATGGAATATTGAATGTCTCTGCAAGCGAAGAGTTAACGGGCATATCACAATCTATCGAAGTAAAGCCTTCTTACGGCCTTAAAGAAGGTGAGATAGAGAGCATGTTAATTGCAAGTATGGAAAATGCAAAACAAGATATGGAGTCAAGGCTTCTTGCTGAGTCAAAAATCAATGCGCAGCAAATTATTGATGCAACCAAAAAAGCAATTAGTGAATCTAATAGTCTGCTTAAACCTAATGAAGAGCAGGATATAACTAGCCAAATAAAAAAACTAGAGATTGAACTTGCAGGAAGTGATAGAAATATAATAAATAACGAAGTTCGGAAACTTGAAGAAATTACGCATGATTTTGCAGTTCGCAAGATGAACTCTGAAATCGGTGGCGCGATGCAAGGAACACTTGTAAAGCATTACGAATCATAGAAGAAGGTTAATTAAATATGCCAAAAATGTCTTTCGTGTTAGCAGATGGATCAACTAAAGAAATTGAAGCCAAGTCTGGAATGTCTGTTTTAGAAATTGCACATGCTAATGATATTGATCTTGAAGGAGCATGTGAAGGCTCACTTGCTTGCTCAACTTGTCACGTCATTATAGATGAAGATTTTTATGATAAACTAGATATAGCAACTGAAGAAGAAGAAGATATGCTTGATCTCGCCTTCGGTCTTACTCAAACTTCAAGGCTTGGCTGTCAGATTATTTTAAATGAAGAGTTAGACGGCCTTAAAGTTAGGCTTCCTTCGGCTACTCGTAATATGATGGTTGATAAGAAGTGATATTGTGAAAGAACGGGTTAAAACTGCAAAGGGTAGGAGGCTATCCTCTACTACTTGGCTAAAGCGTCAGCTTAATGACCCATATGTTAAGAAGGCTTCTAGCGACGGTTATCCTAGCAGAGCAGCTTATAAGCTGATAGAGATAAACGATAAGCATAATTTTCTAAAGTCTGGAACAAAAGTATTAGACTTAGGAGCCGCCCCAGGGGGATGGTCTAAAGTATCTTCACAAAAAGTTGGCATAAGTCACTCACAACCGCATGTAGCCGCAGTGGATATAAAAGATATTACGCCACTTGCAGGTGTGAAATTTTACCTAAAAAGTATTTATGATGAAGATTTGGTCGATGTAATTAAAGCAGATTATCCAGATGGTTTTGCTGTTATATTAAGTGATATGGCTCCCTCAACCACAGGTCATAAAGATACTGATCATCTAAAAATTCTTGATATGGCAGAAAATGCATTTGAGATGTGCAATCTATTTTTAGAAGAAGGGGGTGTTTTCCTTTTGAAATTATTTAAAGGCAGAGGCGAGAACGAGTTCGTCGCTAAAGTCAGAAAATCTTTTACCTCAGTTGCTTATGTAAAGCCGCCATCAAGTAGAAAAGAATCCAGCGAGATTTTCCTTTTAGCAAAGGGGTTTAAAAAGGTTTAGAATTCTCTTAGTGTATTGAGCAATATGGCTTTTTTATCTAAATTGATTTTTTCGCAATTGCTTAGAGATTCCATAATTTCTGAAAATGAATCTGCAATTGCTTGAGGATTTTTTCTTTTTATTATCTGCGAAAGAACATCTATCTCTTTAGTATTAAGATGAACGCTGTTTGGTTCTTTTATCAAAAGGGAAATTTTCCTATAAATGCTGTAAAATGCAAAACGCACAGCAAGCCAAGATAGGCCAGATTTTGTTGCGGCGGCAGAAGATGCAACATCAACAATATCAGCTATTTTACCACCCTTGATAGAATCAAGAAGACTTTCATAGAAAGATAGCCCGCCACCTTCAAAAAACTCTATGGCAATTCCTATTGAGCCTTCGCTTAAGTAATATAGAGATTCTAACTGATGCGCATCAACATTAATCTTTTCGCGAATTATTGAAGCAAAGTCCTGCATGTTTAGAGGTTTAATTCGATAAAGAGCACATCTGCTTTTAATAGTTGGCAAAATGCTCTCAAGATTATGACATATTAATATTAAATGCCCACCTGCTGGGGGTTCTTCGAGAATTTTCAGTATCGCGTTTGCAGCGTTGTTATTCATTTGGCAAATTGAATCTATAATGATTGCCTTGCCCGCACCCTCAACTGGTTTGGTATTAAAAAAGCTGGTTATCTTACGTGCTTCATCAACTGATATAATTTTCTCATCATCCTTCAATGATATTCTAAGAAAATCGGGATGAGCACCACTCTCAAGACGTTTTGCAACATTCTCATTTATAATATCATAGCTTTGTAAATTGGTGGAAGGTGATAACTCTGCGGCTGAATCTCCAAACATATCAAATGTTTCGGTGTCGCGTTCATCGTCTTGTTCTTGCTTGACTCCAACCGCACCGAGCACTAAGCATGCGATTTTCTCAGCCAAAATTGATTTACCAATACCCTTCATTCCTGAGAGTAAAATTGCGTGGGGCATTTTACCAATCTCTGAAAGTCTGGCTATTTTGTCGAATATTTCTTGATGTTTTGGCGTTAATTTCATAGTTAGAACTTATCATAATTAGTTCCTAAAACTACAAATAAATTGTTGATTATTCTCGCGCAATATGGTTAATTTTCGTTATGAATAATGCTAATTGGTTCTTAACATACGACGGCCTGTATCCACAAACATACAACTGGTATTTTGACGGAGTTATGGCTGTTACCGAACGAGAAATTGAGAATGCACGCAAGCAATATAATTGCAGAAATGTTTTTGACTCATTAAATCAATATTATGCAGATAGAGCATCTGTTAATCACCGATATTGGACTAGCAGAATATTATCAGAAACTGGAGTGTCTCTAAACACTCATGATTTGCAAATTGAAAGCGCTAACCAAATTTCAGCAAGCTATGAATTTAGGAGATTTTGGAGTCCAGATCCGTTAATTTTTAAAATTCCAAGTAGAGTTGAATCCTCTGAAAGAAAGCAAACGGTTAGAGGAATTACATTCAAAATGCTAGATAAAACAGAAATTGAATTTGGAACAACTAATGTAATCAAAATTGGCCTTGATGAGTATGATCTAATATTTTCTCTAGCAAGCTCAACTATAGATTTACTTGATGGAACCTGCTTTGATGTCGTTAGAGGAATTTACGGAATAGATGCCAGAGTGGTTGATGAATTTTCTCGCTGTCAAAACTGGACAAGATGGTTATATTACATGCATGCACTTTGCGTTGAAGGAAATCATGATAAAGTTCACGGAACTGTTGACGCAACTGGCTCTTCTGATGCAGCGGAGTATAAAGAATCAACAGAGTATGTAAATCATCCATCAGGAACAGTGAATAGAGAAGCTCACGCTGCTCAGGTTCATTTGAAAAATCGTAAATATATGAGAGATAATCCAGATCCAGATCCTAGAAAATCTGGATTTGTAAGAAGCAATATTGATAGGCACTGCCTCAATATAATCGCAAGAGGAATAAAAGAAGCGGAGCAAATGCTTAAGGAAAAGTATGGAGATAGCTCATGCTCAGAATCGAGAAAACATAGAGTTATGAGAGATTATCTTTACACGGCGATTCTAAAACCTATAGCTCCGCGCCTCAATGTTATAGATGCAAATATCGAGGCATTAATTGGTGATATGAGTGAAAACATGTGCAGTTCATTAAGTTTGGCAAGAGAATTTTGTAAGGGCTTTAATGATAACATCACTCGAAATGAATATAATTTCCGTTATGGTAATGAATGGATAAGCGACTCAGAAATGACCATACGCTATGCGCAAAACTTGAGCCTTGATAGATAAAAAACAGTTTTAAGTTATGCTTCAAATTTCATTGAGGATGGTTTGGGCTTTAGCAATAATAGATTCTTGTTTTTGCTTGGAAAATTTATCCCATGTTGAGTAGATATAAGACATTCGCTGGTTATTTCGGAATTTATCTTCATGTTTGACAAGAAAATTCCAATAAAGAGAGTTAAAAGGGCAGGCATTATCTGCGATTAACTCTTCGGGGTTGTATTTACATTTTACACAATAGTTGCTCATGCGATTGATATATTTTCCGCTAGCTGCATAGGGTTTGCTTGCAACGATTCCACCATCACCAAACAAGGCCATTCCCAGAGTGTTAGGCATCTCAACCCATTCGTAAGCATCCGAATAAACAGCTAGATACCACTCCTGTACTTGTTTTACATCAATTCCTGCTAGAAGTGCGAAATTGCCAGTGACCATAAGTCTTTGGATATGATGCGAATATGCATGCTCTTTTGTATGCTTAACTGCCTCAGAGATGCAGAACATATCTGTTTTGCCTGTCCAATAAAAATCGGGAAGGGGGTTTTTGGCATCCAAAAAGTTTAACTCGGAATACTCAGGCATATAATGCCAGTAAATTCCTCTTATATATTCTCTCCAGCCAAGAATTTGTCTTATAAATCCCTCAACGGAATTTAGTGGGGCTTTACCTTCACGATATTTAGATTCTGCAAGTCTGCATATTTCTAGAGGTAGTAATAACCCTGCATTTAAATATGAAGATATTAATGAATGATATAAATAGGCTTCCCCTGCAACCATTGCATCCTGATAACTTCCAAAATTAGGTAATAGAACTGATAGAAAATGTTCAAGCTCTAACAATGCCTGATCTCTGGTTACGGCATAATGAAATGGCAATAGATCGCCAAAATGATGGCTAAAGTTATTTTGCACCAGCTCCAATACTTCTTTTGTAATTTCAGATTTTGGATGGCTAATTCTTTTGGGAAAAATCATTCCAGTTTTGGGGGGCTTGCGATTTTCTTTATCGAAATTCCATTCTCCGCCTGCAGGATTTCCATCTTGTTCAATTAGGATGTTATATTTCTTTCGCATCTCGCGATAAAAGAACTCCATGCGTAATTGCTTTTTGCCAGCCGCCCATTTTGCAAATTCAGCGTGACTTGCAAGAAATCTATTGTCTTGTCTGATTTCAATTTCAACTTCTAACCCCAAAGATTCAGACCAAGATTGCATCATCTGAACAACTCTATACTCTGAGGCTTCTGTAACTATGACGCGATTAATGGCAAGTTCTTTGATTGCTCTTGATAGTTCGGATGTAAAGCTGCCTTGATTTTTCTCATCATCAAGTTTGATATAGCGCACATTAAAACCTCTTTCTTGTAAAGATTCAGCAAAATGGCGCATTGCAGAGAATAAAAATGCTATTTTTTTAGGATGATGCTTTACATATGTTGCCTCCTCCATCACCTCGCAGAGCATTATAACATCTTTTTCCCTATCTATATCATTAAGTGAAGATATGCTTTCTGAGAGTTGATCTGCTAAAATAAGTCGGAGTGAGCACATTGCATATTGCGTGTTGGTTATATCTTCATTTTAGGTCTAACCCGCGAGAGACCGCCATCTACAGCAAGAACTTGGCCAGTAATCCAGCTATTTTCTTTATCTAGGAGGAATAAAACGGCTCTTGCAATATCTTCAGGTTTTCCTAACCTTCCAAGTGAGTGCATTGCTTCCGAGAATTTGCGTGATGTTTCATTGCTAGTTAAAGAGGCCGTTAAAGGAGTTTCAACAAGACCTGGAGCAACTGCATTAACCCTCAAGTTAATCGGAGCGTAAGTTGCGGCAGCAGATAATGTCAGGCCGATAATTCCTGCTTTTGCTGCTGCAATTGCTTCGTGGTTGGCAAGCCCTTCCATTGCGGCGGCTGAAGAAATCAATACTACAGAGCCGCCTTTATTCATGAATTTTCCTGCGGCACGAACAGTTGCAAATGCTGATGTGAGCGAGGCATCAATTACTGAACTGTATTGCTCTTTTGTGGTTAGGTGGGCAGATTTAAGCAATAACGAGCCGCTAAAATTTACTACTCCATCAATCTCGCCAGCTTGATTAAAAACCTCTTCTACAGCGTCAAAGTTAGTTGCGTCTAAAACTGCATCGGCGGCAATCTTATCTCTATTTCTTGCTGTTGTAAAAACCTTATGACCTGCATCTTTAAGCATTGAAACTGTTACTTGACCTATTCCGCTGCTTGCTGCGATAACTAAAAAACTTGCCATATATTCCTCATCATTCAACTACACATATAAGGTTATCTTGCCTGACGGCCTTGCATATCTTTTCTGCTAAAGATTCGGTTAGATCTTTTCGGCTAATCATTTTGAAATGTTCCACATCTCCAATTTGCTCACTTACAATCGAATTTATGATTAACTTGTCTAATGCCTTCGGATTGTTGGCTCGTAAAGCATTGATATAATTAAAAGCAATGTTTTTTTCTTTGAAATAGGCAATGGATATACCATACCCTTTGGGGTTTGTGGTTGGAGTAACAGTTTGCTTGTTATCAGGATTTGCCACTTCAGGTAATTTGCTATTTTGTATATTGCCATCTGTATTTGCAATGTTTGTAGAAAGAGGAACTCGCACAGCTTCTGCAACATCTACACTTGCATTAACATCGGGCTGTATAACAACTTGTTTAGGAACAGGCTGTGTTATAACTTGGGTTGCAACTTGTTCTGCAAGAGGTTGAGGAGGTGGGGGAGGGCTACTTTCAGCAATCGCAGTGTTGTTAGAGCTACTTGCTATATTACTGCCTGCGCCTTCATATTTCTGCATTAATTCGGTAACAATAAAGCACTGCCTTCCGTTAAAACGTAGCATCTTACAGAAATTTTCGGCCTCATCTTCACTTTCAAAGCCATGTATTCTGATTCTATGGATTGAGGACTTTGTTCCATCTATTTGTACTGATGACACAACGAAGTCATATCTCTCGCTTGCGGGAAAATCACTTACTAATTTCCGCCATATCTCTTTTGTTCGTAAAGCAATTGCATCTGCTTCTTCATCAGATTCAAAGGCTGCTATATGAACCTGAACACTTGATTTTGTACTTTGGTTTGTAGTGGTATCGAATATTTTCAAATCTTTTTTTTGGGCAATTTGAATTGCACTATTGCCATTAATATCTCTAATTTCGAGATTGGCTCCTGAGTTTTTCAAGATTGATAAAGAAGTTCCATCTCCTCTTTTTGCAGCATATACTGCTGCTGATTCGCCCCATTCGTTGGTGGCGTTTACTTTCGCACCTTTTGCAAGCAATAATTCTATTATTTTGCTATTGCCACTAGTTGCAGCTCGCATTAATGGCGTCCATCCCTCACTATCAACCGCATTTGGGTTAGAATTTGAATCGAGTAAGATTTGAACAGCACTTACATTTCCCCTTCTTGCAGCGATATGAAGAGCCGTTGCCCCACCTGCATCTGCCGCATTAACATTTGCACCAGACCTAAGTAACAGCTTTATAATATCGATATTACCGTTATTCGCAGCTCGCATTAATGGAGTCGCGCCAAAATCGTTCACAGTATTAGCAATATAAGGATTGGTTGCAATAACAGCAGTAACTAGCGGAACATTACCTTGATCTATTGCAGTGAGAAAATGCTCAGCCCCTTCATTAGCATTAACTTGTTTGCCAAAGAAACAAACGTAAAGCATAACTGAAAGAGCGATAAATAACTTCATATCGTGAATAATAAACCGATAGCTCAGAATATCAAAGTATTAGTATTAGTTATACTCAACTAATTATAGTGCTTATAGCTTGCGAAGGCAGCATATGAAAAACCCATCCGTATTTGTTTGGGCAGGATTTAATGAAACAGAGCCATCTTGATTTTTTATAACAGATTGATTTGCAGTGATATTTTTCTCGCCCAGAAATGGTGATATTGCAAAGTTATTATTGCCAGCAAGGAATTTTTCAATGATAGACTGGTTTTCAGCTCTAAATATCGAACATGTTATGTAAACAATGTATCCCTCTGGCTTAACAAGTTTTGCGGCATTTGATAAGATTGAGAATTGCAATTTATTATAACGCTCTATATCCGAGCTTGTTAACTTCCATTTCATATCAGGATTTCTGCGCCATGTTCCAGATCCAGAGCAAGGAACGTCTGCAACAACAATATCTGCAAATTCATAATAACGCTTGAGATGTTTATCAGATTCACTTTCTATTGATTTGATGGTGATGTTATCGGCTTTAGCTCGCGTTGCTCTTCTTCTTAGTTCTTCAAGTCGTGAGGGAATCACATCGAAGGATAATATTTTTCCCTTTCCTTCCATCATATTGGAAAGAATAAGGCTTTTGCCTCCAGCTCCTGCACAAAAATCAATTACTTTATGATGTTTCTGTGCACCGATTAGAAGGCCTGCAATTTGAGAGCCCTCATCTTGTACTTCAACCAAACCGTTTTTATACGCATCTGTTGCAAATATAGGAGAGCGTTTAGTAATACGAATACCAACACTTGATATTGGAGTTTTTTCGCAATGAATTCCCTCTGATTCCAGCAAGTTAATTGCTGAATCTCTATCTATTAGTAGGGTATTAACCCTAAGATCCATAGGAGCTTGCAACTGCATCGCTTGCATTTGCTTTTCGATTTCCAACTTCTCATCTTTATTTTCTGCAAAAGATAATATCCACTCTGGATAGCTGAATTTTACATGATGCGGGGCTTTTGATCTGACCGCATTAGATGATTTTAGGCACTCCTTGACGGCTTCTATTTCTTGCTTCGATAACGTTTCGGGGGAATATTTTTCTCCGCTAAATCTTTCATATATATCATCTATCTTGGTATCTTTTAGATTTGCATAATAACACAACAAGACAGTTCTCGAAGATTTTTTGAGCCTGAAAGACTCGCACAGATATTCAAGTAAAGCCTGATTTCTAATAATGCTATAAACTGATTCGGCGATTTCACCTCTATCTTTTGAACCTATGTATTTTCGGAATCTGAAATAATTAGAGACAACTCTATCAGCTGGAATTTCCTGCTTATCCCTGATTGTATCAAGAATTTCTATAACGGCCATACTGCGCGCACTGGGTATCATTTTATAGTCGAACTGTTTATATTTAATATTGAAGGAATTATAATCGAAACTTTTAAACCAGGATTGTTATCAGAGAATATAATCTCGCCACTATGTAGTTTTACCGCTGCATTAGCAAGGCTTAATCCTAATCCATTTCCGGGGGATGTTCTGTTTGTCTCAAGTCTAAAGAACTTCTCAAAAACCTTTTCCTGAAATTCTGCGGGAATGCCAAGACCCTTATCGCAAACTTCTATAATGACCTTTGCATCGCTTCTATAAAGTTTTATTTCTACGCTTTCTCCATCGCGCTTTGAATATTTGACTGCGTTATCAACGATATTAGCTAGTCCCTGTGTTAAAAGGTGTTTGTCGCCGTTTATATAGACTTCATCTTCTATATCAGAATGAAGCTCTATACCTTTTTCTTCAGCAAGTGCGGAATATAAATCGACTAAATCAAGCATGACTTCTGAGAGATTAAAGTTTTCAAATTGCTCTATGCCCGCACCAGATTCTGCTTGCGATATACGAAGTATGGAATTGAATGTTGCCACAAGATTATCTATTTCGTTGATTGCAAGCCTTACTTCATCAATACTTTTTGCGATGGAATGTCTTCTTAAAATAAGGTTTTCAAGTCTATTTCTTACTCTGTTAAGTGGAGTTCTAAGATCATGAGCAATGTTATAGGATACATGCCTAACGCCTTCAAGAAGTTCACTAATTTTTGCAAGCATTGAATTGAAGTTGTTCGATAGATTGTCGAACTCATCGCCACTTCCACTAACTTCTGCGCGTTCGTTCATTTCGCCCTGCATAACTCTGTTACAGGCTTTATTGATTACTTCGAGTCTCTTATTAATATTGCGGGTTATTAAATATCCGCCAATCATTGACATTATTATCGTTAGGAATGCGCTGCCTAAGAGAGCGCGGAATATAATTTTTTCGATGCGTTCAAGATAAACTAGGTTAAAACCAACCATCAGCATGTAATCACCTGATAGCTTCACGGTTCTGCCGACGGCATTCGACTCAGGATAATTTCTGTTATAATTATATTGCGGTTTGAACTTAACCCATCCATCCTCAGAGTTAGATCCTCCCGGCCAAGTTGAGATATTTCCTGCAACCGTTCGCCAATCTGGATTAATTAACATGAATATTAAAACGCCATCATCATCTTGAATAATTTGATCGCGGATATTAGCGGCGGTATCTTCAACTCCATCAATAAGGAATTTTCTGCCTAGTTCTGCTATTTTGATGTTTATATTCGACTTTACCTGACTTTCCATTTCGCTCATTGTTGCAGTGTAAATGAATGATAAAAGCACCGCAACCGACACGCCGAACACCACCATATAAGAAAGTGTTAGCCTGAAAGCCGATGATTTTAAGATTCTAGGCACTATAATTATTCTTCACTTCTGATTTTAAGAGATAATGCATGGGCGTCGAGTCCTTCGCTCTTGGCAATTTCAATCGCATAGGGTGCTAGTTTCTGAAATGTTGTTTTTGAGCATGAAATTAGTGAAGACTTTTTCAGAAAATCATAAACAGAAAGACCAGATGAAAATCTAGCCGTTCCTTCTGTCGGCAATACATGGCTAGGACCTGCGATATAATCTCCGATCGCTTCTGCGCTGTAATAACCTGAAAATATTGCCCCCGCGTTTGTAATGTGTTTGGCAATATTATCTGGATTCTCGGTCATAATTTCTAAATGCTCAGGAGCAATTAAATTGCTGATTGAGGCAGCATCTTCGAGTTTTTCGACAATGATAATAATGCCGTTCTTTTCCCAACTTTTTCTAGCTATCTCAGCTCGGTTTAGGGTTAGCAGTAATGAGTTTATATTTTGCTCAACTTGAGTTGCTATAGTGTCTGAGTCGGTTATCAAAACTGCTCTTGAAGTTATGCCATGTTCTGCTTGGGCTAGCAGATCTGAGGCTATCCACTTAGGGTTAGCTGAAGTATCTGCAATAATTACAACATCGGTAGGACCTGCGATTGAGTCAATTCCAACCTTGCCGTAAACCTGACGTTTTGCCTCTGCGACATATTGATTTCCAGGTCCTACGATTTTATCGACAGGAGATATTGATTCTGTGCCATAAGCTAAAGCTGCAATTGCCTGCGCGCCGCCTATTCTATATATCTCTGTAACTCCTGCGATTTTTGCAGCGGCGAATATTGCAGGATTAACCTCACCATCAGGGGTTGGAACGACCATTGCAAGTCGCTTTACTCCCGCAACTTTTGCAGGAATTGCATTCATCAAAACTGAGCTTGGATAAGACGCTGTACCACCGGGAACATATAAACCTACAGATTTTATAGCGTTCCATCTCCACCCCAGTTCAAAGCCAATTTCATCTTGATATTCAAAATCTAGCGGCATTTGCTTTTCATGATATGCACGAATTCTTTCTGCCGCGATTCTTAATGCTTCAACAACTGATTTATCACACGAAGAGGCGATTGCTTCAATTCTATCTTCGTCTACTTTTAATGACGATTTATCTATATCTAATCTATCAAATTTTTGAGTGTATTCTGCGACCGCAATATCTCCATTTTTCCTAACCTCAGAAATGATGTTGGAAACGACATTTTGAACGGAATCTTCAATAGATGATGAAGCAGCCAGCATATCCGAAAGGCTCTTCTCAAAATTTTTATCGGTATCTCTTAAAATTATTGGCATTATATAATTCACTGTTAAGGGTATTGGTTTATTGAACAACAGAGCTTGCGGCATATCAAGTTTTTCCACAGGCTAATTTCTTTTACGCTAGATTGATTTGTATAAATAATCCACAATCATGCAATGCGAATTTTTATATCATTGTTATTTGTATTATTTCTTTCCACTTCTTGCGTTAGTGACGGCGGAGAAAACGCGTCCGCAACCCACAATAACGATGGAAAAGGTGCGATAAGGCTTGCGCGCTCTGCCCTTGAAGCGGGAGATGCAGATTCTGCCGAGAACATCCTCAAGCAGGCAATCTTCCAAGATAAAACTAAAACCGAAAATTATTATGAGCTGGCCGATTTATATCTAAGACGTAAAAAGGAAAGAGAAGCCATAAACCTCTTAGAAGATGGTGCAAAGGCAAATCCCAAAGATGTTGCAATGATCAGAAAACTATCAAATACCTATCTTGCAGCAGGGCAAGTTGAAAAGGCATTGGTTGTTATCGATTCCGCGCTCGCATCAAATAAAGACGATATAAAATTACTCTCAAGCAAGGCTGTCGCTCTTGATATGCAGGGCAAGAAGAAGGAATCAAGAGAGCTATATGCAAAAGTAATTGCAAAATCGGGAAAAGATTCTTCCATCAATGCCCAAAATAATCTAGCTATGTCTCACCTAACTAGTATGGAAGTTAAAAAAGCTATTGAGATTCTAGAGAAAATAGCAACTGATTCTAAGGCATCTCCTCAAATTAGACAAAATCTTGCATTAGCCTATGTTCTTGAACAAAGTTTTGATAAAGCAAAACGAGTTTTGCTAAAAGATTTTTCGGAATCTGAGGCTATTCAGAATATTGAATATTATAAAGCGATTGCCGAGCAAATTAAAGGCGGCGTAAAGGGGCAGGCCAACTCATTCACGCTAATGGAAGAAGATTTTATTCCCAAACAAGCAAGCAGTAATAGCGCAATTACAGTTCAGGAAACTAAAGAACCAATCGTTGCTCCAGTCGCGCTTAAAAAAACTGAGGAAATCAAGCAAATTACTCCGCAAGCACAGCCCATATCACCTGAAATAGCAAAAGCTGAAGAAGAAATCGAGAAGCCAAAATTAACTCATAAAAAGTGGTTTATAGATGCTGGAAGTTATGAAAATGAACAAAAAGCAAAAGATAAACTAGCGGAGATTTCTAAGGCAATTCCTCAAATGGCTGCAATTGCAAGTTCGATTAATCTGGCAGATTCAAAGCATAGATTAGTATTTGGAGGGTTTAATCATTTCGGTGAATTCGGAACTCTCTGCCAAGAGATGATTAAAAAGAGTTTTACCTGTAATATCATTCAACAAACAACGAGTGAAAATAAATGAACCCATTCTTAGAGCTATTAGTAAGCATTCTCAATCTTGTGAACATTGCCCTTTTTGTGTGGATAGTTCTTGGCTTCTTAATGCAATTTAACATTGTGAATCGTCATCATCCTTTCGTCTATAGGCTTAATGACTTCCTTTCCAGACTTTTTAATCCATTACTCAAGCCCATCAGGAGGTTTATTCCTACTGTTTCGGGAATTGATTTATCACCAATCGTGCTGATTTTACTTTTAAACTTTATCGCCAGCAGTATTAAATATTATGGCAGTTGAGTATTCAGTTGTAGCAATATATTTCACAATCTTATTTGTAATAGGTTTTTTTGCGTCCAAGCGCGTTAAGGGTTCTGACGACTTTTATATAGGTGGCAAAAAGCTAGGTTATTGGGTTGCTTCATTTTCCGCCCTCGCCACAGGGCAATCAGCTTGGCTATTTCTTGGACTGAGTGGGTTTGGGGCAATATTCGGTGCAAGTGCATATTGGGTTATGATTGGTGAGGTTATATGTATTGCCTTCTTGTGGTTTAAGATGGGTGAGAAAATCAAAACATTTTCTGACAAGCATAACTCCATAACTATTCCAGATTTTCTTCAAAGTAGGTTTAATTCGCAGACTCATACTTTGAGAATTATTACGGCCACAGTTCTTTCATTGTTTGTTATGGTTTATATTTCTTCACAGATTGATGCTACTGGTTCTGCATTTGAGTCATTCTTGGGCTGGAACTATTTCTTAGGTGCAGCAATAGGATTTGGGATTGTCGTGCTTTATTGTTTTGGTGGAGGGTATGTCGCCGCTTGCTGGACAGATTTATTCCAAGGTATTGTAATGTTCCTTGCATTGGTGTTATTGCCAATTTGCGTAATTATATCAATGGATGGAAGCCTTTCAGACTTATATAACGAGTTAAACGCAGTTGACCCTCATTTCCTTACCCTTTGGGGAAGTGGAGGGCCTTCTGTTGCCAACCTGATGATTATTCTAGGATTCCTGCTTATTGGGCTTGGACATTTGGGTTCACCGCAAATATCCATCAGATTTGTTTCAATCAGGAGTATTGAAGAAATTAAAAAAGGTAGATGGATTGCAATAATCTTTACATTAGGAACTGAATTTGCCGCAATTTCATCAGGAATTTTAGCTCGTTATATATTCACTGACTCTGGTTCTAACCCTGAGGCAATACTTGGTAATGGCGGCCAAAATTCCGTTGCTATGTTGGTTGAAAAGTTTTTCCCTCCCGTCATAGTGGGTATATATATTGCAGCGGTTTTATCAGCTATTATGTCAACTGTCTCATCGCTTTTGGTTCTTGCTTCAAGTGCAATTACCCGCGATTTTTATCAGAGAATCTTGCACCCCAATAAATCAGAGCGTGATTTGATATTAATTTCTCGAATTGTGACGCTAAGCCTTGCTATCATTGCATTTTCGGTTTCCATCATGGTTGCAATTTTATCTCCTGAGAGAACTATATTCTGGTTTGTGATATTTGGCTGGTCAGGAATAGCTGCTGCGTTCTGCCCCATGATGTTACTTTCAATATTCTGGAAGGGCTATAATGAAAAAGGAGCAATTGCCTCGATTACAGCAGGTTTTTTAAGCGTTCCATTTTTTAAATTTATTGCGCCATCTTTCCCTATAGTTGGTGAACTTCTCGATAAACTTTCCGCCTTGCCACCAGCCTTTGCTATATCATTAATCGCGGGATACATGGTAAGCAGACTTGCAAATAAAAAGATTGCAACTAATTAATCTCTGATGTTGAATGCGTATCAATCATTTTAGCCTACGCTCTGCAATAAACGCAACCGCTTACGGCTATACTGTCATTAAATCACATTAGGGGGTTATAATGCTTACAAAAATCAAATATACACTCATAGCAACACTGATTCTTTTGCCACTTACTGCAAGTGCAGGAACACAAGAGGAACTCGAAAAGGCCTATAATAATTGGGCAACTGCCTTGTCTAGCGCAAATCCAGATAATATCGTTAGTCTATATGGTGAAGAGTCAATATTGCTTGCGACAATTCATCCAGAACCTATATCTAACCAGCAAGATAGAAGAGATTATTTTGCAAAGTTAATGAAAAACCCCAATCTAAAAGTCACGCTTAACTCCAGCATTTTTCAGCAGATTTCCGATAATGCGGGAATAGTCAGCGGAATTTACACCTTCAGTTTTACTGATAAAGATGAAAGAGTGAAAACCATACCCGCCCGTTTTAGCTTTGTTTTTACGAAAGAAGGTGGTAAATGGTTGATTTCAAATCATCATTCATCAAAAATTCCAGAGCAACACTAATGGCTTCGCAAATAAAAGAATATAAAGTTATCATTTATCAAGAGAGCCTTCTTGGCTCTCTTATTTTTGGAGAATCTAAAGTTAATCCAGATAAATTTACTGATTTTTTAAATGAGAAAGCAAAAGAACGCTGGAAGGTTATATCTGTAGAAAAAGAAACTCGCAGGATGTTGCTGTTCTTCTCAAGAGAAGCATTTTTAGTGATATTAGAGCGCGATAAATATTAATTAGTGTATATAAATCTAAATGTCTGAACCTCAAAACCCAAACTTTAAGGTTGTAAGTGAAAACCGCAAAGCCAGATTTGACTATGAAATCATAGACAAATTTGAAGCTGGAATCGTTCTTACGGGAACCGAAGTAAAATCATTAAGAGCTGGATTGGTTAACATATCAGATGCTCACGCGCAGGCCTATGAGGGTGAAATAATATTATATAACATGAATATCTCTGAATATTCAGGAGGAAATCGCTTCAACCACGACCCGAGAAGACCAAGAAAACTGCTTTTACACAAAAAGCAAATCAAGAAAATGATAGGGCAGGTAAAAACAAAAGGAATATCTTTAGTTCCTCTCACTCTTTATTTTAACCACAAGGGGCTTGCCAAAGTTAGCATTGCAATTGTTAAAGGTAAGAAGTCATACGAAAAACGCGATTCAATCAAAGATAGAGAATGGCAACGCGACAAGGAACGATTGTTCAAGAACAAAGGTTAATTAACTCAATGGCCATTTGAGGAATGTTAGAGCCTGGCCCGAATATCGCTTTTACGCCACTTTTATACAGAAAATCATAGTCTTGTGCTGGAATTACCCCTCCGCAGACTATCTTTATATCTTCCGAGTTGAGTTTTTTTAACTCTTCAAATAACTGAGGAATTAGCGTCATATGGCCTGCTGCATGAGTGCTTACACCAATTATGTGCACATCATTTTCTACTGCTTGTCTCGCAACTTCTTCAGGGGTTTGGAATAATGAGCCTATATCAACATCAAAGCCCATATCGGCAAATGCTGTGGCAACAACTTTTGCGCCTCTATCGTGGCCATCTTGTCCCATTTTTGCGATAAGAATTCTTGGTCTTCTACCGTTATTTTTAGCAAACTTTGCAGTTTCGTCTCTTACCTCTTTAAGGCCATCATCTTTGCCATAGGCCGCTCCGTAAACACCTGAAATAGTCATAACTTCTGCCTTGAATCTTCCAAATATTTTCTCCATAGCATAACTAATTTCTCCAACGGTGGCTCTATGTTTAGCGGCTTCTATTGCAAGTTCGAGTAAATTACCCTTAGCTGATTTCGCACATTCTGTAATTGCATCCAGTGCTTTCATGCAATCGTCATTATTTCTTTCGCTTTTAATCTTTTGCAATCGGGCAATCTGAGACTCTCTAACTTTTGTATTATCTATTTGTAAAACTTCGATTTGCTCTTCTTTATCAAGTTTATACTTATTAACACCAACAACTATTTCTTCTGCTCTATCTATTCGCGCTTGTCTTTGTGCGGCTGCTTCCTCTATCTGCATTTTAGGAAAACCTGCTTTGATAGCTTTTGTCATTCCGCCCATTTCTTCAATTTTGCCGATGAGTTTTTCGGCTTCTTTGACAAGGCTATCGGTTAAGCTCTCTATATAATAACTTCCACCTAAAGGATCGACAACGTTACATATCGAGGTTTCATTTTGTATAATCAACTGGGTATTTCGCGCAATTCTTGCTGAAAATTCTGTAGGAAGAGCAATAGCTTCATCAAATGAGTTGGTGTGAAGGGATTGTGTTCCACCAAGAACTGCGGCCATTGCTTCAATTGTTGTGCGTACAATATTATTATGCGGGTCTTTTTCTGTGAGGGAAACTCCCGACGTTTGGCAGTGTGTCCTTAACATCGACGACTGCGGTTTTTTAGGGCTATATCTACGCATTGAATTCGCCCACAATATTCTTGCGGCTCTTAGTTTTGCAACTTCCATGAAAAAGTCCATTCCGATTGCAAAGAAAAACGAAAGTCTGGGGGCAAAATCATCAATCTCAAGACCTTTTGAGAGAGCGGCTCTTACATATTCAACGCCGTCTGCAATTGTAAACGCTAGTTCTTGTGTGGCGGTTGCCCCCGCCTCATGCATGTGATAGCCTGAGATTGAAATTGAGTTAAACTTAGGCATATTTCTAGCTGTAAATTCGATTATATCCGCCACAATCCGCATGCTTGACTCAGGCGGATATATGTAAGTGTTTCGAACCATGAATTCTTTTAAAATGTCATTTTGGATGGTACCAGATAATTGATTTAGTGAAACACCTTGCTCTAAGCCTGCCACAATAAACATCGCAAGAACGGGTATAACCGCACCATTCATAGTCATGGATACGCTCATTTGCTCAAGCGGAATATTTGCAAAGAGTATTTTCATATCCTCAACGCTATCAATTGCTACGCCAGCCTTGCCAACATCTCCAACAACTCTTGGATGGTCTGAGTCATATCCTCTATGGGTTGCAAGATCAAATGCAACTGAGAGTCCTTTTTGCCCAGCTTTTAGGTTTTTGATATAAAATGCATTTGATTCTTCGGCGGTTGAAAAACCAGCATATTGCCTGATTGTCCAAGCCTGATTAGCATACATCGTTGCTTTAACCCCTCGCCTGTAAGGAGGGAAACCAGAGAGAATATCTCCATCGCTCATATTATCAGAAATATCATCGGGAGTATACAATGGTTTAGTGGTAATGCCCTCTGGCTTAGGCTTCAAAAGTGAGTCTAAAGACTCAGAGGCAAGCTCTTTTTTAGCCAACTCTTCCCATTTCGAGAGTTTAGACATTCTTGCTAACCGTTGATTTGATTAAGTATAACACCAGTTTTGCTGACATGACCCTTCAGATATGTCACAATAAATCGTTTAAAGAGCCTCATATTCCTTAAATATTTAAGGCTTAAAATCACAATGCCCGCGTGATGAAGGTTCACAAGTAATTTTCTATTGCTGAGTGCAGGGTAGTCAACGACAATTAAATCATAACTCGTTAGATAGTTTGTAATTATCTTTTCGAACTCTTTTGTCAGCAGCAACGCATTGCCATTTGGAGGGGTAGAGCCTGCCGCAAGAATGGATAAATTATCATACCCATTCGCAGATCTTACAACATCGCTAGGCTTTGCCTTGTTTACGATTAGCTCTGAAAGACCTGGTGATTTAACTTGCGTGAAATATTCATGCACCTCAGGCTTTGCAATATTTGCATCGATGAGTAGAACTTTTTTATTTAAGCTAGAACATATCGCCGCAAAGTTAGTAGCTATAAATGTGCTGCCCTGCATATTCTGATCGCTAGTGAAGAAAACAGTCTTAGAGTTGCCAGCTAACAAAAACTCAATATTTTCAGCTAAATTTTTAAGTGTCTTATAGGCGTTGCTTTCTGAGTCTTCAATTAATGAGCCTTTATTTGATTGAATAACAGAAGCATACACTGGCATTTCAAGGTATTTCTCAAGATGTTTTGCGCTATCTGCAAAGAAAAGATTTTTCAAAACTCTCGCAGAGACATAGAGCAAACCAAGTAATAATCCTGAAATAAAGCCCGCAAATAAAATTAGCATTGCGTTAGGCCAAACAGGTTTTTTGGAATAATGCGGCTCATCTACTATGCGGGCATAACCGACGGAACTATGTGCTTCGATGTTAAGTTGGTTCATTCTTTCGGCGTTGTATTCATATATTCTAGAGGTGGTTTCTGCATCTCTTGCTAGTTGAACATATATTCTTTGCTGTTCAGGCATGTAAGATATTTTTGCTTCTAAGTCTTTCATTTCGTTATCTAGAAATGCAAGTTTTTCTATTAGAACCTGTTGAGCTGGATGTTTATCAGTATAGAACTCAGCCATTTCTCTGATTCGGCTTTTGGTATTGAAGATTTCCTTTTGCAGAGCGAATAATTGGTCAACCGTGAGCTTTGTTTCAGCTTCTAAATCAACTAAATTTTCTTGCTCTCTGAACTTTTTTAGACTTTCTTCGGCTTTTTGCATGTCGGATAGATTATCCTCAATCTCTTGCTCTAAAAAAGCAACTGCCCGCATTAAGCCTCTAGTTTTTCTATCATAGGCATTTTCAAGATATTTCTTAAGTAATGTATCTATAAAATTAGCGGCAAAAATCTTGTTTTGATGCCTGAAAGATACCCTAACTAACTCAGATTTACCGCTGCTCCCTTTTCGCTCAACGCGAAGAGCCTTACTCATAAGGCCAATAAAACTCTCATGATCTCTTGCAACAACTGTAATTTTAGTATCCGCAGGCAAGTTCATATCTGAAACTTTAATTTTGATATTGCCATTTGCAGATGTCCACTCTTTACTTTCATCGCCAGTGATAAGTAGAGAGCCATCTTCATCATAAAGTGCAAATGAACCTTCGCCTCTAGCAATTATCCTAAGAGGCTTATTAATCATTCTGGCGGGTACTTCCAGATAGTTTATTTTGAAGGAGAAGGCTTTCTTGCCTGATGCATGTTGAGGATTTTTCTCTTGATGTAAAAAAGGAAGAAAGGTTGCAAGTAATCCTCTTGATTCAGTAACGTCAATTATCTCAAAACCAATGCCTTGTTCTCTTATAACGGCTTCTATCAAAGAGCGAGAACGGATAATTTCCATTTCTGTTTCGCTATGATTTGCGGTATCCATCACTTGTTCTTTAGGCTCGATACGAAGGATAGATTCCGCCTCATAAAGAGGGGTTACATACAGCAAAAATGCAATAGCAACCAAAACAAATGTTGCAATAAAACGATATATAGTTTTTCTGTCAGCAACTATACGGCTGATGACTTCAGAAACATCAACATCATCAACACCATAACTTGCAACGGAAGATGAAAAAGCTCCGCCCTTCCCAAAAGGGAAGTCTGGCTGCATGGCTTGTTCTTTCATCTCGGTCACTTTTAGTCAAACCTCTTCGAATCAACGGCATTAAATAGTGTGCTTGGAACAAGCTGAGAAATAACTCTGTTCCATTGAGTAACTTTTGCTGTCGCAACATAAACAACATCTCTTGGTTTTAGTCTGAACTGATCTGCCAAAACCATTGAATCGGCGGATGTTGCATCTAGATGATATATAACTGCATTTTCAAAACTAGCTGGCTTATTATCCTGAATTGCCTCAGTTTTGATATCCCTTCTTATAACATATAGTTGTGCATTCGACGTAATTTGATTCATGCCACCGTTATCGTTGATAACTTCAGCAAGGGTAAGGCTGCCATCTTTTATCTTTTGTGTAACTGGTTTTACAAACTCACCCATCAGGAAGACTTTGTTTCTGTGGCCAGAGGGAATATGAAGATTATCACCACTAGCAAGGACTATATTCTCGGCTATCTTGCCATAGCTATAGAGATCTTGAAGGTTAAGTCTGCTAAATGTTCCATCTTTGTGGTTTACGATTACATTTTCCAGATCTGCTGTATCTAAAAATCCTTCAGCGGCTGAAATAGCCTTAAGAACCGTCCATGGCTCATACGCAAGATATTGAGCGCCAGCCTTTTTAACTTCTCCCGTAACAGAAATAGTTTGGCTTGCAAATTTTAGAACCGTAACATCCACCTGCGGGGCGCGGAAATATTCGGCCATTTTCTGAGTTAAGAATGCTCTGGCCTCATCAATGCTTTTACCTTCAACATTAACTTTTCCAACATGCGGCAGAACAATATTCCCAGCATCATCAACAGCGGTTCCCGCCTGTTCATTTGGAAGAGCTATGCTCACTTGAGGGGTTGGACCCGCTGGCTGAAGCATTTTAACTAGCAAAACATCACCCTTGCCTATGCGGTAAACATATCTTGATAACTCATCTTCCACCTCGTCTTTTTCAAGAGAAGGATAGCCTATATGTGGTTTTTTCGCAGGAACTTCAGTGTTTAGCTTGGTCACAAGATCAGGAGTAATTGTAACGGTTTCGTAATTACCACCTACGTAATTTGTTCCTGGTGCTAGGCATCCACATAACAAAACGATAGAAAGAATGGCGGCTTTTTTACAAAATAAACCTGCAAATGTCTTTCTCGAAACTATCTGGTCGTCTAGTTTTTCGACCATTTTTCCCTGTTTTATTAATATTTTCAACGCAATAGCTGCAGACAATATACTATGACAATCAATCTATATATGATGATTGCTAATTACAACCTGCAAGCCCAAGTTACCCACACTTTTATTCACTTTTTGATTTTAGAATCATTTGATTTTCATAGATTAGTAACCTTTAAGCTATAGCGTCTTAGGCATGAAGACAAAAGTTGCCTATATCGTCTCTCTAACTGATGGACTTGAGACCTTTGTAAAAAGGGAGATCGAGGCCATGATGAAACTTGGCCTTGATATTGATATATTCGCAACAAAGTCTGTTTTTTCAGAAGGTTTTAATCCTCCAGAGAATGTGAGTCTCTATCAAAGAAGTTTTTTACATTTGCTTTTAGGGATATTTAAAATCTTATATTCCAAGCCAGTTAGGTTTATTGAGTTATTAATTCACTCGCTCCGATTTGGAACATTGGTTGAGTTTTTTCTCGCACTATCTTGGCACCATCAGATGAAGTATGTGACGGCAATCCACGCATCATTTGGAGATAGGAAGTTTTTTATAGCCCATTATTTAGGCAAGATTGTTGAAGTTTCCGTTACGGTTGCGATTCATGCCCATGAGATATATGCTCAGCCAAACCCAAAAATGTTTATAGAAGCCTGCAAAGATGTTGCAAAGATAGTTACAATATCCAACAAGAATAAAGAACTTTTAATAAAAAAATATCAGCTAAAATCTGAGCTTATCGAAGTAATTAAACTTCCGATAGATACTGATTATTGGCAGCGTAGAGACGACATAAAAATACTTACGGTTGCTCGTTATACCCCCCGCAAAGGGTGGGATGATTTAATCAAGGCTGCAAAAATTTTGGGAGATGGTTTCCACTTTATCACCGTTGGATTCGGTAATCTTGATATAGCAAAGATGGCTCAAGATGAAGGAGTTGCAGATAAGTTCACAGTTTTCTCAAAGCTAAAACCTCAGCAAATTAGAATCTTAATGGAATCCTCCGATATATTTTGCTTGCCTTCAAAGGCTAATGAAGAAGAAGGTTCTGAGGGCATTCCAGTTGTTTTGATGGAGGCAATGGCGATGGGAATGACGATCATATCAACCGATGATGGCTCTATCTGTGAACTGGTTGATAGGCACATAGTAAAAGCTGGTGATTTCAATGCGCTTGCAACGGTTATTTCAGAAACGGCAAAAAATCTTGCGGATAATAAACCGAATAAATATTCATCCGAAGGAGAATATAATCGGAGTAAAGTTATGCAGATGCATAACCCAGAAAATTTTACAACTCTAAAGCAATTCTTTGAAGAGGCCTCACAATTAAGGAGATAACATTGCCTAACAACATTGCTATTATATGCTTTGATTTTTGCTCGCAAAATATTCGCAAGCAACCATGGCATAGCGTTTATGGAATAGCAAAGGGGCTAAAGGAATCTGGTTATAATGCCACAATAATTACTGATTCTGGCTATGACTCTTCTGATATCCAAGACGTTGAAATAATTCATGTATCATCGCTAAGGCAAAATGGAAAACCTTCAGATGAAATTCTCAGCAAGCTAGAGTGGTTAAAAACTGATTTAGTAATATTTGTATCGGGAAGTCATGAGCTTATCTTTCCAAACAGATTTAAACTAAAAATTCCAGTATACCTATTAATATGCAATCAACGTTTTAAACTGGAAGAAATTTTTAGAATTAAGCCAAGAGACTTTCTCAATGAATTTAGGTTATTGGCACTTCCATTAATTGCATCGCTTATTCCTTCGATCATAATGAGATATGGATTCAGAGCAAGTCATGCAAGCGGCCTTTTATATCTCTCAGAAGATGCAAACCGCAGATATTTTAAGTGCGGCCTGCCCAACGGAACGGTGATTAAGCCAAGAGTTGAGCAATATATGACATCCTCGACATCAGTTAAGAATGAAGGAGAAAAAACTCTTTGCTATTTTGGCCCTCCATTGTGTGTAAGGGGTGCGGATTTATGTGTTAAAGCCTTTAATGAGCTTCGTTCGCAAGGAATAAAAATAAAGCTCAAAATGTTAATTCGACTTGACGATGATTTCTCGCAAGCAATGAATGAGCACTTGCTAGAAAAAATTAGAGCAACTGAATTCGGTTCAGAAATAGAATATATAGAGCATAAGTTATCTAAGCAGGATTTAGCCGATGAGCTTGCAAGATCTGATATTTTCTTGCTTCCATTTCGCATAACTGTTTCGGATGTTCCACTAGTGGTAATTGAGGCAGGACTAAGCGGAAAGCCAGTTATCACGCTAGATACTGGTGGCGTTACCGATATTGCTTCCGAAATGCCTTCGGTATACGCCGCCCGCGAAGTGAACTTTGCTAAGGCAATAAGAACTGCTCTGACAAAAGAAAGCGAGAGATTTATTCCAGATGCAAAACGTTGGTTTGATTGGAAGGAATCGGTGCAGAGTTTCATTAAAAATATTGAGCAACGCAACCACTTTGATATTTTCAGAATGATTGCCCTAACTGGAGTTGATGGATCTGGAAAAAGCACTCTATGCCGAGAGCTGCAAAAAGTTCTTGCATCTTATAGAATTCCTAACGTTTACAAGTGGAGTCGCTTTAGAAATTATCTATCCAAGCCTTTGCTATTTATAACTAGATTTACAGGGCATAACGAAAAAAAGGTTGTTAATGGAGTAAAAATGGGATTTCACCATTTTTCTAAAAATCCACTGCTTGCCTATTCATTCCTTGCTCTTCAGTGGATAGATAATTTCATTGATATAATGCTCAGATATAGGCTTGCTTCTTACACAAAAAATTCCCTCATAGTAAGTGATAGAAGTATTATCGACACTTTAATTGACTTAGTTATTGATACGGGAAAGAAAGATTTTATTACTGGAATATACGGTAGATCGTTAATCGCAATCTTGCCAAAACCTAATCTGATATTGCACATTAAAAGAGATAGACAGTCAATTACTCACTCAAGGCCAGATGTTACCTCTGATCCTAATTTCGACCAAAGAATAGAGTTATATAGCGAGCTTGCGAGGAAATTTGATCTGAAAATAATAGATAATGAAGGCTCGCTTGAGCAAACAATAAATAAAATTATGGCTCTGAAATGAAACTATTAAGACAAATCAAACGTAAATTCTTTCGTTCACTCTCCGTTGAAATGGAAGAGCGCATTCTAAAAAGATGGTTTCGAGAAAATACATATAAAGGCGTATGCGTTGATGTGGGTGGAGGAACTGGGCCATATAGCAAATATTTATCGCCTGAGCTTAAAATCATTAATTTGAATATCGAAAAGAAAAGCGAAACATCAGTTGTTGCAGATGCCCACCTAATTCCGATTAAAGAGCATTCAGTTGACTTAATAATTATAACCAATGTGCTTGAGCATGTCAGAGATCCAGTCAAGGTAATTGATGAAATAAGCCGCTGTTTAAAAATTGGTGGAGAAATGATATTAGTTGTGCCGTTTTTGTTTAAGGTTCATCCAGATCCTGAAGATCACTGGCGTTTCACATGGCAATGCTTAGAAAGAATATTACAAGATAAATATCAGATATTAGAACTAAGATCATCTGGTGGAAGGTTCGCAGTAATATGGGAAATATTGCTGCAATGCAGGGTTTTAGAGCTTCTCAGGATATTTAATCCGCTAATCGCAAGGCTTGATATGGAGTCTAAAGACTATGCCCTTGCTTACTCTGTAAGATTATCGAGGAAAATTTAGGCATAATTTAAATAGCCTGTTGACTTATGCAAAGTATTATTATAATCAGTTCACTCCTTTCTTTTAAGGGGCCATAGCTCAGCTGGGAGAGCGCCTGATTTGCATTCAGGAGGTCTGCGGTTCGATCCCGCATGGCTCCACCAAATCATTATTACCGCCTTGTAAATCGCTTAAAAGCGAGAATGGCTCTAGGGTTGCGGCGGTTCGGAAACCCTGATTTCTCCGGTATGGCAAACGGTCAGCAAACACGAGTCTGATGACGTCTTTTTGCTCATCCGGCTCGCCAGAAACCCAGCGTTTGTGCGGGTTTGCTAGGAATCCAAAAGCGGTTCGGAAAGTCTCCTCGAAATCCGGTAACACAGCACCCTTTTGACGGGTTTGCTCCCGCAAGGTTATCTTCTGTTCTTCCAGTCTTTTGACCTGATTTTCGTATGCCGAGATAAGCGATGGGCTGTCGCACTCCAGGATGCGATCCAGGAACTGACCAATCTTTTTCTCAATCTGACGTATCTCCTGATTGATAACCTTTTCATCCTGCTTGAGCAGTTTCTCATGCGATGCCCAGATGGTTTGCAGCATATCCCGCGCCATGTGATACAGGTCTGCCGTCGGTCGCAGCTTTTCCAGTAGGTTTGCGAACTCGTCTTCCATATCGTTTTTGCGAATGGACTTTTTGTAGTCAGGGCATTCCTTGTTGCCGCAATGATAATAGGCATACATGCCGCTTCTGCCCCGTGACCAACAGCCCGTCATGGCATTGCCGCAGGAATCGCACACGACAAATCCGCGCAGCGGGAAATCATCATGCAGGTTTTTACGTGCGGGTGCTTTGGCTTGGCCTCTGCGCCGCTCCATGATTTCCTGCCAAGTGATGAAATCAATCAGCGGTTCGTGTTTACCAGGCAGCATGTGGATGCCCCATTTCGGATAATCCAAATATCCGGCGTAGATGGGGCGCTCCAGCATCTCCAGAATCTTTTGGTAGTGGATTCCGCCAGCATCTTGCTTTGGGAATGTCGCGCAATCTTCCAGGTATCGCTGCACTTCGGTTGGCGTTTCAAAGCGGCCTGATGCAAAAGATTGCAGTGCCTCTTTCACCGTGCTTGCCACCGGCTCATCCAGCACCAGTATTTTCCCATGACCAGGCACATGCTTGTAGCGATAGCCAATCGGGTTCTTGAACACCCAGTAACCGTTCATCATGCGGGAGCGCATCCGGTTCGCAACCTGCTCGGCATTTTTCTGCCGTTGGTGTTGCGATACGCTTGCCAGCAGGTTTTCCACCAGCTGACTGTCGGAGTCCTCACCGAATTCAATCGAGGGCGACTCCAGCTTCCCGCCTGCCGCACCGATTGCTGTGCGGAGTTGGATGTGTGCTTCCAACCCACGAGCTAACCGGCTGATGTCGTCAATGATGACCACACATTCCAGCCGCTTGTGCTTCTTCAGGAACTGGAGCATCTCCTGCATTCCTGGTCTGCCAATCATGCTGCCTGAGATGCCTTCGTCTTTGAACACCTCGAGAATTTCATAATCTTTGTGCCTTGCGTACTCGCGGCAGCGGGTTTCCTGGCTTGCGATACCATCGCCTTTCTTCACCTGCGCCTGGCTCGATACGCGGCAGTAAATCACTGCATTTCGTGCCATAATTTTTCTCCGTTAGTGGTTTGGCGTATTATCGCCACCTAACACTAACAGCTTGTTTTTATTGTGTAAATTATCCATTTTTGCCATCTCGCTGATGCGCTGCGTGGGAGACTTCTGAAACGCCCGATCTGCGTAGCACTCCATCACTTTCCATACGGTATGAATCAGTTCGACCTTCTGGCTTTCCGTCAGGTTCATCTGATCCACATATTTCCGGTATGGTGTGATGTCGGTGAGTGGCATAATTCAGACGCAAAAGTTCCCCGCACGCGGAACCTCGGTTCGCGTGTCGTTCGGTTGGCAATGTTGGGATGGTTCAGCTGCGGATGCGTGGCTGGCACGTGAATGACGCACCTCTCGCGAGCATATTGAGTAATATGCCAGAAAATGGCCGTGGCGTCCGCAGGAAAAGTGTCCGGCCATATTTGGCCGCGACACTAACCGTTCAGACGATAGACGATTTTGAGCAATGCCAATGTCCATAATTCCCTCGCTTTGGTTTTGCCGATGCCCATGCGCCAGCAGATTTGTTTCCAGTAAATGCGCTCCGCCCTAAGCCAAACGATGCGCCGCTCGTCCTCGTCTTCGAGGAGGAAAATCCAGTTCAGGGTTTCTTCCATGCGGCTGATGGCGTCGGGCAACGGTGGTCCGAGGCGCAGTGGCATTTTCTCCATTGCCATCTGCTCCCATACGGTGCGAACGATGGGAGGCCATACGTTGAAATATCCCTGGCCAACCGGCTTCGGCAGGCGGCGCAGCGTTCGCACTGCTTCCTCGAAGCGATCCGCCACTTCGGTGACCGTCCAATCTTTTCTTGTGTGTTTAGCCATGCAGTCCTCCGCTTTGTTGGTTGGTGCCGGAAAGCGTGAGGCGCAAACACCTGCCCCCGAGGGCTTACCTCCCTACATTAACTATATATTAAGAATGAGGTGATTAAATCTCGATT
>CAZAGG010000013.1:0-51766 GCA_964484565.1 uncultured Rickettsiales bacterium
TATTAACCTTTTACCTTGAACGAACGAAGGGGGCTTCGCGCCCCCTTTATGCTGCCCGTCTCAAAAGCTCGGGCTTGATAGGCATCTGTAAAACAAGTAATCTCATTTCCTGACAGGTTCGCATAGCGTCTACAACGCCCCGCCATTTAAGAAAACAGGGATTCTTACCCTGTTTTCTTAAATGATGATGTGCTGGGGATGAGAACGGAGTTCGACAATTTTTCATTAGAAAAATTGGACGACGGAGGCGAAGCCGAGTCGCCCGTAAGGGCGCGAAGCCATTAGGCGAAGCGTCAATCCCACCGCTTCCGCCATTTATTAAAATAATACATTGTATTATTTTAATAAATGTAGGATTAGGTTGATGAGAAGCCAAGGGTTCGACAAATGACGCAGGTTTGCAAAGCAAACCGAGTAATTTGCAACTCGTTTCAATTAAATAATAATGAACTTAACGAGTAATCCCACCGCTTCCGCCATCACCTCAAAAATGCTCTATGGGACAGTTGGGGACAGTTCGGGACAACAGGGGGCGATAAACGGATGAATGTATGTGCATGGATCAACTTATAGCCGCTATTGCCATCCTCGGAAAATTAGCGTGGGATTTTGCAAACACTACGTTTTTTACGTCACTTGCTAGCGGATTTGCGGGTGCGTTTGCAGGTGCGACAGCCGCATACTGGTTGGAACGACGCACTCGAAAAAGGCAAGAGCTGGTTCAAGAAGTGCGGAATGTGAATGCTTCTATTATGACTGCATTCAATATTTTTCTGACGTTTATGAGACTAAAAGACCAATGCACAAAACCATTGAAAGAAGATTACAATAATTTTTGCGCCGCGCTTAGTGCAACAACACCAGAAAATCCCCGCACTTTATCAGCTGACTTTCAAAGCATTGATCCTGTCCATGTTCCAATGGATATACTCAGGCAACAGGTGTTTGAGAAAATTTCTGGTGATGGCAACACTCAGGCATGGATGATTTATTTAGAGGAAGCATCGAATAAATTAAAGCTCTCGCTTGAGCAACGAAATGACTGGCTGCGAGACCGAAGAGAATTTTCAGCAAATAAAACCTCTAATCCTGATGGCTGGGAAATGGTTATGAAAGAGTATGCTGGGCATCCTCTGCATGACGGTATGGTAGATTATACATACCAAAGCCTAATTGAAGCTATTGCAATGGAAAATGATGACTGCATCAGGTTTTCATATGAACTCATCACTTCCTTGCAGACCTATGGGAATCGCCTAATTGGTAAAAAGCAAAAGAGAAAACTCAAGATCAATGAGGTGGATTTCTCAAAAGGCATGACAAACATTCCGCAAGATCAAAAATATGATGACATCAAAAAAATGTACCGTGATGGCGATCAATAGTCTCAAATACTCGCTACGCCTTAATCTTTAAGCATAAACCCTTGAACTCTACACTGTCCCAAACTGAGCCGTACCCGCTCAACCCTCTGATTCCACACGCGCCGTTTCCCATTTTCATCACTGTTCGGATAAATAGAGTATTGCTTGGGTAACGCATTTTTTGTAGTCTTTCGGAATGAGAGGCGAAACGCATGGCAACCTGTGAGCCGAGTCAACGCAGCTCATCTCAAATATAGTATTTCTATTTTTATCTGATAGCGTCGTATTTCATCGGTCTCACCGTGCTCACTTATTATTTATAAGCTCCGCGCGCCTCGCCTCGAAATACTTGCTCTCAAATAAAACTAGAAACACTATAATTGGCTAACAGTTTCTAAAGCAGTGAATTGATTGTTGGAACTATGTCTTCCATTTTATCGACTACGATATAGTTTTTTCGGGATTCTTCGCCAGCGAATCCATTATCTATGATTGAGTCGATTAGTTTTAGCCAAGCATCGTAATAGTTATTATGATTATAGATTATTACAGGTTTGTTGTGAAAGCGTAGCAATCGCCATGTTAGAATCTCAAAGGTTTCATCCATTGTGCCAAATCCACCTGGAAAGGTAACAAAGGCTTGTGAGCGTTCAAACATAAGATATTTTCTCTCATGCATACTATCGACAATGATTATCTCGCTAAGACCTTTATGTTCGCTTTCTAGGGTTTGCAATCCAACAGGGAATACGCCTGTAACTTGCCCGCCGTTTTTCATAGTTGAATTGGCAACTTCACCCATTAATCCGCAGTCTCCGCCGCCATAGACTAATCTTATTCCTTGTTCGGCTAGGCTTTTTCCAAAATTTCTAGCAGTTTCAGCAAATGAAGGATCATTTCCATCTCTCGCACCACAAAATACACACACAGAACGCAGTTTGTTCATATATATTTATTCTTTCAATTTATTTAGTTTTTAAATTCGTTATTACCAGTATGGCTATAAATCGTATATTTTTAGCTAATTTTACTAAAATTATTTAGATTTTGCTTTATTGTGCCTCGTCTTTAAGAGTTTTATCTCTTAAATTCAAGTCAGGTTTTGCATCATCAGGAGATGGCGGCTTGAGAAGGGCATCTGGTGCAGGAACATCATATTTTGATATAGCCTTTTTCAGCAGGATAATCTCGATTCTGCGATTTCTATCGGCTTTGGTATCTTTTTCATCGAGTGGCTCTCTATCAGCTTTTCCTTGAATTCTGGCAAAGCGTTTATCTGGCATTTGCCTGAATTCCATATACCTTCTGGTAGAATTAGCTCTGTCAGCTGATAATTCCCAGTTAGTATAGACGGCATTGTTACCGTAAGGCGTTGAGTCAGTATGCCCTGTAACAGATAGATTATTGGGCTTTTCTTTTATAATTCCTGTGATTTTATCGAGTATTAGCTTTGCATGATCTTCAAGTTCTGCACTTCCACGTTTAAACATAGAGCGGTTATTTTGATCAATAATCTGTATTCTAAGCCCTTCGGGGGTGTAATCAATTATTATATGCTCTTTAAATTCTGCAAGGCCTGCATCTTTTTCAAAGGCTTCTTTTATTTCTGAAGCGGTTTTTTCGTATGCTTGTGATTCTTCGCCATCTTCGGCTTCGGCTTTGGTTACTTTATCTTTTGAAATCATGCCTGATGGTGGTGCACCAAAAACTATTCCTGGGGGAGTGAGATCGCTTTTTTTGATTCCCTCAGTATCTGAGCTTTCACCGCCTTTGAAGCCGATTCCCATTTCATCTCTTACACCAACGGTGGGAGCAAAATACTCTGCAATTCCTTCTTTTTGTGATTCACTGGTTGAACTTAAAAGCCAGAGCAAAAGGAAGAAGGCCATCATCGCGGTTACGAAATCGGCATAAGCAACCTTCCACGCGCCACCATGATGGCCGTGTCCACCTTTTTTAACCTTTTTAATGATTATATTTTGTTCAGAACCTGACATAAGAAATTATTTTATCAACCTCCGCTGCCTTCGCCACCATTAATTGCAGCCTCTACCTCTTGGAAATTTGGCCTTTCAGTCATCGCAATGTTGTTACGGGCAAATTCTATTGATACAGCAGGGGCATTGCCTTTTAAATGAGCAATAAGCCCGACCTTGATAACGTTATAATAGGTTGCTTCATCGTGGAAGTATACATTTAAGAACTTACCCATTGGTCCAATAAACCCGTAAGCTAAGAATACCCCTAAGAATGTTCCCACAAGAGCTGCACCGATAAGACCACCTAGAATTTCAGGAGGTTCGGTAATACTTCCCATTGTAATAATAACCCCAAGCACCGCAGCAACAATCCCGATAGCAGGCATAGCGTCACCCATATTAACCCAGCCAGACGCATATAGCTCATGAACATGGTGGTGAGTCTCTAAATCTTTATCTATCTGTTCTTCAAGTTGATAATGATCATCAACACCCATTGTCATAATACGAAGATAATCACAAAGGAAGTCAACAGCATGATGATTAGATATAAACTTTGGATATTCTGCAAAAAGCGCACTTTCATATGGCTTTTCAATATGAGCTTCAAGCTCTAACATTCCTTTTGTTTTCATTAGTTTAAAGATGGTATAGAGCATTTTTAGAAGCTCGATGTAGTCATCTTTTTTAAATGGAGTCCCTTTAATAAGATACTTAAGGCTTTTGAATGCCCCTTTCACACCTTTTCCTGGGGTGGAGATAAAAAACTGTCCAAATGCAGCACCCACGATAATAAGATATTCCGTAGGCTGATAAAGCACACCTAACCTTCCTCCGTGCAGAACATATCCACCAAGAGTACAGGCAATAACCGTTATAAAACCAATAATAAATGTCATTTTAAAAGACTATGTTGTAATAATTAGAATGATGTAATAAAAGAACACTGTGAAAATAATACATCAAATCCCAATTTTTCGTTAACGAGAGCAACTTTCTGATGATTTCGGATATTCTAATTGTTGATGACGAGAGCGACATTCGCTCATTAGTCGCAGAAATACTAAGAGAGAACGGCTATTCAACCCGTGAGGCGTTTGATAGTGATTCTGCACTTGCGGCGATTGCTGAGCGTGTTCCTAATGTTTTGGTGCTGGATATTTGGTTACATGGAAGTGAACTTGATGGACTTGGAATTTTGGAGCTTGTTGCTGAGAGATATCCATGGCTTCCTGTTATTATGATAAGTGGGCATGGTAATATAGAAACAGCAGTTGCGGCTATAAAGATGGGTGCTTATGACTTTATCGAAAAGCCATTCAAAGAAGAACAACTCTTAGTTATTGCAAAGCGTGCTGTTGAGGTTGCAAGTTTAAGACAGGAAAATCATGATCTCAGGCAGCGTGCATCAGTTGAAACCGAAATAATTGGTGTATCAAACGCAGTAAACCAACTTAAAAATACAATAGAGAAAGTTTCACCAACCAATAGCAGAATCTTAATTAATGGCGGAGCTGGAACGGGTAAGGAAGTTGTTGCAAGAGTTATTCATCAAAAATCAAAGCGTGCTAATTCTCCTTTCGTTGTTTTAAATGCAGCAAGTCTTAACCCAGAGCGGATGGAGCAAGAACTTTTCGGAGTGGAAGACAGCTCATCACCAAATGGTGGTGCAAAGAAGATAGGGGTGCTTGAAAGAGCGCATATGGGAACTTTATTTATAGATGAAGTTGGCGATATGCATATGGCAACTCAAGGCAAGATATTGCGTGTTTTGCAAGATCAATCGTTCACCAGAGTTGGCGGCAATAGAATGGTAAAGGTTGATGTTAGGGTTATTGCAGCAACCCAGAAAGACTTGCAAAACGAGATTCTAATGGGGCGTTTTAGGGAAGACCTTTTTTATAGACTTAATGTAGTGCCTTTGAAGCTCTCATCTTTAAAAGATAGACGCGATGATATTCCTGCTTTGTGCAGATATTTTATTAGAAGATCGTCTGAGATGATGGGGCTTGTGCCGCTTGAGATTAGTGAGGATGCAATGGTTATTTTGCAATCTCATGACTGGCCTGGAAATGTAAGGCAGCTTCGCAATCTCATTGAGTGGCTGCTAATTATGATTCCGCAAGATGGTGAACGAGTTATCAGGCCAGATAATCTGCCTGCTGATTTTCTTAATGCGGCTCCTTCAGTGCTTCGTTCAGATATGAGTGTTGATGTGATGTCAATGCCGTTAAGAGAGGCCAGAGAGATGTTTGAAAGGCAATATCTTGTTTCGCAAGTAAATAGATTTGGTGGAAACATCTCCAGAACATCTGCATTTATTGGAATGGAGCGTTCCGCACTTCACAGAAAATTAAAATCGCTTGGTGTTCATACATCAGAAGAAAAAGTAGCGTAACAACTACTAGACGCTAGATTGCTCTTTTTGTTCTTGTTGTTCAAATATATCACGTTTTACCCCTGTGTATAAAAGTATAGGGGCGGATATGTAAACAGAGGAATAAGTTCCGATAAATACACCAAATAACATAGCAAGAGAGAATCCTTGAAGAGCATCACCACCGAAAAAGATAAGCCCGATTAGCGATAAAACTACTGTGCTGCCAGTTAGAATTGTTCGAGATAGAGTTTCATTAACACTTAGGTTTATAACATCTGGAATCGCCATCTTCTTATATTTTCTAAGATTTTCACGAATTCGGTCATAAATAACCACTGAATCATTTATAGAATATCCGATAATCGTTAGAACAGCCGCAACAGATGTTAAGTTAAACTCAAGTTGTGTTATTGCAAAGAATCCTATGGTTGCAACTGCGTCGTGAAAGAGAGCAACAATTCCACCAATTCCAAATTGCCATTCAAATCTAAACCACAGATAAATCATCATTCCAGCAAGAGATATAAGAAGAGCTAATGCGCCGTCTTCAATCATTTCGCGGCCAACTTGCGCGCCGACATAATCAACTTTTCTAAACTCAATGTTTTTATCAATATGCGAAGCTAGTAAGGTTTCGCGCACCTTTCCCGCGACTTTTTGCTGGTCGTTGCTATCTGCGCGAACTCGAATTAATATTTCTTTTTCACTTCCAGCATTTTGTAGCGTTATTTCACCGAAATTGTGCTGGTTGAGTTCTTCTCGTAATGTACTGAGATTAAATGGGGTTTCGCTATGAGCTTCTATTAAAACTCCGCCACTGAAATCAATTCCAAGATTTAGGCCTTTTGTTGCAACTAGGCCAATTGTTACAATGGTTATTAAAAAGCTGATGACAAAGCCCCACCATCTTTTTCCAATAAAATCTATGTTGGTTTTTACGGGTATAAGCCTAGCTAGTAAAGTCATGATAATTATTTTCAGCCGTTATGTTCAAGATAGCAAACACTAACAACAGAGCCTAAACGTTTGCAAGCAAAAAGTATTTTTTAAGAGTTTGACATGGTTAAATCAATGCTATATTTATATCATTGAAATCAAAACTTGGAGGTGATATGACTGACTCTACAGGAAACGGAACTGGCGGGTACTTAGATAAAATTAAAGGTTTAGTTACTGAATCTCTCAAAGATAAACCAACCGACAAACCAACTGCAACGGAAGTTTTCCCCAAAGAAATTACTATTGCTTGTGCCCATCTTATTGATGTGAATAATGTTCCGAGTGAACGACCTCTTAGACTTGATGATATGCGCGGAAGATATTAGGAAGAAACTCAGGTGGTTAGCCTTGTTGTGGATATTTGACTTGCATTTGTTGCTGGTTAATAATATATCTCGCCTTTCTTTTTGAAAACTTTATTCAGGAGACTTAAGCCTATGGCAAGAGCCTTCGTATTCCCTGGTCAGGGTTCCCAATCTGTCGGAATGGGTCGCGAAATATCGGAAGCATTTAGTGTTGCAAAGCTCGTTTTTGAAGAAGTAGATGATGCTTTGAACCAAAAATTATCAAGAATTATATTTGAAGGTCCAGAAGAAGAGCTAACTCTAACTGAGAATGCTCAGCCTGCGATTATGGCTACTTCTATTGCGGTTTTGCGTGTTCTTGAACAGCAAGGCGGCTTGGATATTTCAAAAGCTGCCAAGTTTGTTGCTGGTCACTCTTTAGGTGAATATACAGCTCTTACTGCCGCGAAAGCTATGGATCTATCAGAATGTGCGAAATTACTTAAACTTCGTGGTCAGGCAATGCAGCTTGCCGTTCCTGAGGGGTTAGGGGCAATGGCTGCAATTATCGGAATTGATCCAAAAGATGCAAAAAGGCTTGCAGAGGCTGCTGCGGGTAATGAAGTTTGCGATGTTTCAAACGATAATGCCCCCGGTCAGATAGTTTTAAGTGGCGATGAAGGTGCTATTAATAGAGCTATTGCTCTTGCATCTGAATTTGGTGCGAAGAAAGCGGTTAAGTTAAACGTAAGTGCGCCGTTTCATTGCAGGCTTATGCTTTCAGCCGCAAACCGTATGAAAGATGCGTTGGTTTCTGCAAATTTAAAATCTCCAGTCGTTCCAGTAATTTCTAATGTCACGGCTCAGGCTGTAAGTGATGTTGATAGCATTCGTGATTTGCTGGTCGATCAGGTTACGGGAATGGTTCGTTGGAGAGAATCTGTCGAGCAGATGGTATCTGACGGAGTTTCAGAATTCGTTGAAATTGGACACGGCAAAGTTCTTGCTGGAATGATAAGAAGAATCTCAAAAGATTCTTCAATGTTTTCAATTGAATCTGCGAAGGATATTGAAAGTTTTTTGCGCGAATCTGAAAACTCTCTGAAGGCTGTGGCGTAATGACATCAATTTCACTTGCGGGTAAGACAGCACTTGTTACTGGTGCAACGGGCGGTATTGGTTCTGAAATTGCAAAATCGCTCAAACAGGCAGGCGCGAGAGTTATCATATCGGGAACTAAACAAGAAAATCTCGATAAACTCAGAAATGAATTGGGTGGAGATACTATTGCGATTGCTGCAAACCTTGCAGATAAGGATTCGATTGATAATCTAATCAGTAAAGCTGAAGAAGCATCAAATGGTGCTATCAGCGTTTTAGTCTGCAATGCAGGAATCACTAAAGACGGTCTTGTGATGCGAATGAAAGATGAAGATTTTGAAGATGTCTTAAATGTTAATCTCACTTCAACATTTAGATTAATCAGGGCAAGCCTTAAAGGAATGATGAAGGCAAGGGCTGGTAAAATCATTTGCATTACCTCAGTTGTAGGGCATATGGGAAATCCTGGACAGGCAAACTACTGTGCATCGAAGGCTGGAATAAGCGGAATGGCTCGCTCTATAGCTCAAGAAGTTGCAAGTAGGAGAATTACCGTAAACTGTGTTGCACCGGGTTTTATTGAAACAGCAATGACAGATAAATTAAATCAAGAGCAAAAAGAAAGAATAACTGGCAATATACCTCTTTCTAGAATGGGTTCTGCAAGTGATGTTGCAGGCAGTGTTTTGTTCTTAGCAAGCAACCTTGCTGATTATATCACTGGACAAACTATCCATGTGAATGGTGGGCTTATAATGCAGTAAAAATCTTTTGAAAGTTTTCTTTTAAGGCTATATCGAGATCTTCCATTCTTGTTGTGTAGCCCAAAGATTCAAAAGAGCAAACGCCTGCATCGCTTATTCCGCAAGGAATAATGCCGCCAAAATGGCTTAAATTCGGATCAAGATTAATTGATATTCCATGATATGAAACCCACTTTTTAACTCTGATTCCTAGTGCTGCTATTTTTTCATCTCTGCCTTTATTATTAACCCACACGCCGACTCTGCCATCTCTTACTTCGCCTTTGATATTAAAGTCTGCGAGGGTTGCAATTATCCAGCTCTCAAGTTTTTTTACAAATAATCTCAGGTCGGGTGCAGAGTTGTTTACTGCTCTCTTTTTTACATCGAGCATTAAATATGCCACCCTTTGACCTGGACCATGATAGGTGAACTGCCCGCCACGAGCCGTATTATATACTGGAAAGTTTGCGCTAATTAGGTCTGATTGTTTTGCTGAAGTTCCCGCAGTGTAAAGTGGAGGATGCTCTAAAAGCCAAACCATTTCATTTGCTTTACCCTGAATGATTTCATCAACCCGCTTTTCCATAAGTTCGCAGGCGTTAGGGTAATCAATTAATTCATCGCTTATTTTCCACTCAATAGTCATTTAGCCATTTAACAACAGAGCATAAAGAATATACAATAAATAATTTGACATAATAGAGTTTTCTATTTAGAATCATTCTAAATTCATTCAACCAAACTTGGGAGTATCTAAAATGAGCGTATTAGTAGGGCATCAAGCACCAGACTTTAATGCAAAAGCAGTAATGGCAGATAACACTATTGAAGAGAACTTCAATCTAAAGAGTTATCTAAAAGGTAAAATGGGAATGTTGTTTTTCTATCCCCTAGATTTTACATTTGTTTGCCCAACAGAGATTATAGCTTTTGACAATAGAATCAATGATTTTAAATCTCGTGGATGCGAAGTAATCGGCGTTAGTGTTGACTCACACTTCAGTCACCTAGCATGGAAAAATACACCAGTAGAAAAAGGCGGAATTGGTCCTGTGCGCTATCCTCTAGTTGCAGATCTTACTAAGCAGATTGCGCGCGACTATGATGTGTTAATGGGTGGTTCTGTTGCACTTCGCGGAACATTCTTAATCGATAAAAACTTCACAGTTCGCCATCAGGTGGTAAACGATCTTCCACTTGGCAGAAGCATTGAAGAAGCAATACGTATGGTTGATGCTCTTCAATTCTTTGAAGAGAACGGTGAAGTTTGCCCAGCGGGATGGAACAAAGGCAAAAAAGCAATGAAACCAACCGCCGAAGGTGTTTCAGGCTTTTTAGCTGAAAATTCTGGCTCACTTTAATTAACTAGGTGTCAGGGGTCAGGTGTCAGGGGTGTCAGGGGTTAGGTGTCAGGATTATTTTCTGACATACACCCTGAAACCTGAAAACCGACCCCTCAAAACTGAGAACTGATATGAAAACACACACGACAAAAGTTATGATTCTTGGCTCAGGCCCTGCTGGTTGCACAGCCGCAATTTATGCTGCAAGGGCTAATTTAAGTCCTATATTAGTGCATGGATTACAACCAGGGGGGCAGCTCACCATTACGACTGATGTTGAGAATTATCCGGGTTTTGCCGATGTTATTCAAGGTCCTTGGCTGATGGAGCAGATGGAGGCGCAAGCCAAACATGTTGGCACACAAATTATCAACGATTATATAATGAGCGTTGATTTATCAAAACGTCCATTTGTTTGTAAGGGAGATTCAGGCGATGAATATATTGCCGATACACTTATAATAGCAACGGGTGCACAAGCGAGATGGCTTGGGATTGAAACGGAAGAAAAGTTTCAGGGTTTTGGCGTTTCAGCCTGTGCAACATGCGATGGATTTTTCTTTAGAGGAAAGGAAGTAGTGGTAATTGGCGGTGGAAACTCAGCCGTTGAAGAAGCTATATACATGACGAACCACGCATCAAAAGTTACTCTAATTCACCGTAGAGATTCTTTGCGTGCAGAAAAAATCGCGCAGGATAGATTATTCAAAAACCCAAAAATATCAGTAATATGGGATAGTGTGGTGGAAGAAATTCTAGGAACAGAAAATCCAAAATCAGTAAATGCAGTAAGATTAAAAAATCTGAAAACTGGTGCCGTCACAGACTATCAAACCGATGGTGTGTTTGTTGCAATTGGTCACACTCCAAATACCTCTTTGTTTAAGGGGCAGATTGATATGGATAATGAAGGCTACATCGTAACAAAAGCGGGAACTACAACAACATCAGTTGCAGGCGTTTTTGCCGCAGGCGATGTTCAAGATAAAACTTACCGCCAAGCCGTCACTGCCGCAGGAACTGGCTGCATGGCCGCTCTGGAGGCCGATAGGTTTTTATCTCACAGCCACTAGTTTTTATAGGTAATGTTTAAAAAGTAAAAAGGGCAGGGGATCACCCCGCCCTTTAAGTATTTTTTGGTGGCTTTATGAATTAATAATCCATATCGCCCATGCCGCCCATGCCGCCACCCATAGGAGCAGCTTTCTTATCTTCAGGAAGGTCTGTAATCAGAGCTTCAGTGGTAATGAGAAGACCAGCAATTGAAGATGCGGTTTCAAGCGCATTTCTTACAACTTTGGTTGGGTCAACAATACCCGCTTTGATAAGATCAACCATTTCTAGTGAATCTAGGCTTGAAACATTCTGCATGTTATAACCCATGTCAGTATTTTTGTTTTCAAGTAGCTTGCCTGCAATAACTGCACCGTCAATACCTGCATTTTCAGCAATCTGGCGAGCAGGTGCCTGAAGTGCGCGACGAATGATATTGATACCAGCTTTTTGATCATCGTTCTGAGCTTTTGAAAGAACCTTATCAAGTGCGCGGCTTGCATAAAGCAGAGTTACGCCACCACCTGGAACGATACCTTCTTCAACGGCAGCGCGAGTTGCGTGTAGAGCATCGTCAACACGATCCTTACGCTCTTTCACTTCAACTTCGGTTGCTCCACCAACTTTAAGAACAGCTACACCGCCTGCAAGTTTTGCAAGACGTTCTTGCAGCTTTTCTTTGTCGTAATCAGATGTTGTATCTTCAATTTGCTTACGGATTTGGCTGCAACGAGCTTCGATTTCTTTCTTGCTGCCAGTTCCATCAACGATTGTGGTATCATCTTTAGAAATGATAACTTTCTTCGCGCGTCCTAGCATATCAAGAGTTACGGTTTCTAGTTTGATGCCTAGATCTTCGCTGATAACCTGACCTTGAGTTAGAATAGCGATATCTTCAAGCATTGCTTTTCTGCGATCGCCAAAACCTGGGGCTTTAACAGCAGCAACTTTTAAACCACCGCGAAGTTTGTTAACAACTAGAGTTGCGAGAGCTTCACCTTCAACATCTTCAGCAATAATAAGAAGAGGTTTGCCAGTTTGCACAACTGCCTCAAGTAGTGGAAGCATTTGTTGTAAGCCAGATAGCTTTTTCTCAAACAAAAGAATATAAGGATTATCAAGCTCAACAGTCATTTTATCAGCGTTGGTAATGAAATATGGTGAGAGGTATCCACGATCGAACATCATCCCTTCAACAACATCGAGTTCAAATTCTAAGCCTTTTGCTTCTTCAACGGTGATAACGCCTTCGCGACCAACTTTATCCATCGCTTCTGCAAGTTTTTCACCAATCTCTTTATCGCCATTAGCTGAGATAGTTCCAACTTGGGCAATTTCTGCTTTGCCAGAAACTTTTTTGCTTTTCTTTTTGATTTCTTCAACAACAGCTTCAACGGCCATATCGATACCGCGTTTAAGATCCATCGGATTTAAACCAGCAGCAACAACTTTTGAACCTTCACGAACAATAGCTTGTGCAAGTACGGTTGCGGTTGTTGTTCCGTCGCCTGCGCTATCATTAGCTTTGCTTGCAACTTCTTTAAGCATTTGCGCGCCAAGATTTTGGAATTTGTTAGCAAGCGTAATTTCTTTTGCAACTGTTACACCATCTTTAGTAATGCGCGGTGCACCGAATGATTTTTCGATAACTACGTTACGACCTTTTGGCCCTAACGTCACTTTTACCGCATCTGCCAAAATATCAACGCCTTTGAGCACTTGCTCGCGAGCATCTTGACCAAACTTTACATCTTTTGCAGCCATTTTATATTCTCCTTAAAAATTTTAACTAAGCGGCTTTTTTGCCTGATTTTGAATCTTCAACAACGCCCATAATGTCTGATTCTTTCATTATGAGATATTCTTTGCCGTTAAGTTTAACTTCTGTTCCGCTCCATTTGCCGAACAAAATTACATCTCCAACTTTAACATCAAGAGGAATGATTTTACCTGAGTCATCTCTTGCGCCTGCGCCAACTGCAAGGATTTTGCCCTGCATTGGTTTTTCCTTTGCAGTATCTGGAATGATAATTCCACCAGCTGATTTGGTTTCTTCTTCCAGCCTTTCAACAATCACACGGTCGTGTAATGGTCTGATATTCATGTTTAACTCCTTTAAAACCTTTGTTAACAGTGCCTAAACCTCAGGAGTAAACCTATCCTGAGTTTGTATATGTGAAAGCTATTTAGGTATAAAAAAATCCTTTTCAAGGGGTATGGCGGAAAAAAATTGGTGTAAATTCTCTAGGCTCTGTTAGTTAATTATTTTCTCAAATAATTGACTAACAGCATCTAGAGCCATCATAAAATCTTATTGAAAAAGCAGCTTGGTTTGCCAGTGTGGCAGGCTGGGCCAGTTTGCTTGACTTTGATTAGAATTGCATCTGCATCACAGTCGTAAAACATTTCGGTAATTTCTTGTAAGTTGCCTGAGGTTTTGCCTTTGATCCATATCTCTTTGCGTGAGCGAGACCAATAGGTTGCCTGTTTGCTCTCTATACTGAGTTTTAGAGATTCTTCATTCATCCACGCCATCATAAGAATTTCACCTGTTTTATAATCTTGTGCAATTGCTGGAACAAGACCATTGGCATCGAACTTTATCTGTTTTAGTATGTCTTGGGTATTCATCATAACGCATTTAAAGCATATAAATGAACAAAGAGCAACTTGCTGCATCTGATCCTTCATGTTCTGTGTGGGTTTCGGCCTCCGCTGGAACAGGAAAAACAAGGGTTTTGGTCAATCGATTTCTAAGACTTTTACTCAGCGGCGTTGCGCCCAGCAAGATTTTATGCCTAACATACACAAAGGCAGCGGCTTTTGAGATGAAAACCAGAATCATGGAGACTTTGGAAAGCTGGTCGGTAATTCCTGATAGCAATCTTGCAAGAGAGTTATCTATATTGACTGGAAATAATGATGTAAGTGATTCAGAGGTCAAAGCCGCATCTGTTTTATATTTCAAAGTGATAGATTCAGAAAGCAGCCTTAGAATTAGCACGATTCACTCGTTTTGCCAGTCTATATTAAAGAACTTTCCGCTTGAGGCAGGAATATCGCCAAGTTTTAGCCTGATAGACGATTTAACATTTCGTGAACTGCTGCAAGAATCAAAGCAGATATTATTTGATAAATATCAGAATGATGAAGAGGTAATCTTTGCGAGTTATGAAATGAGCGAATATTCATTTGATAGCATGATGGGAAAGTTAATTTTCTCAGCACAAAAAATGAAAGACTTGGAATCAGAGGCAGTCCTTAAATCGCATTTGAGAGAATTTCTTGGTTTAGACGAGAATGATAACATCGAAAATATTCAGGAAAACTTCATTGCAAACACAGATTTTAAAACGCTTAGAAGGTTTAGTAGCCTTTTATTAGATGCCAGCGCGAAAAGTGATTTGAACGCAGCAAACCAAATTTCAGAGTGGCTGCAAAGTGAAGATAAGTCTCTATCAAAATATAGAAGGATATTCCTCACATCTTCAGGAGAGCCAAAAGCTAGAGTTGCCACCCAGTCTTTCCTTAAGAAACATGATGAATTTATAGATTTTATTGCAGGCGAACAACGTCGAATATTAGATTTTGAAGAGAAGATTAAGTCGATTAAAACTGCAGATTTATCAGTATCTTTGATTAAGACGGGAAAAATCCTCACAAGCATTTATAACGATATTAAAGAGGCTAGGGCGGTTCTTGATTTTAATGACTTACTCGAAAAAACGCTTAACTTACTTGAAAACTCAGAAATGGCTGACTGGGTTTTATATAAACTCGATGGCGGAATCGATCACATTTTAACTGATGAATCGCAGGATACTAATCCGTTGCAGTGGAAGATATTAAAGGCAATATGCACAGAATTTTATTCAGGAATAACGGCCAGAGAGATAAACAGAACTCTTTTTGTAGTTGGCGATGAGAAGCAGTCAATATTTGGCTTTCAGGGTGCGGCTCCCACAGAGTTTGTTGAAATGCTGGAATATTTTACAGCAAGAGCAGAAGAAGCCAAAAAGCGATTTATCAAGGTTAAGCTAGATTTATCTTACCGAACCACCCCCCAAGTATTAGAACTTGTTGATAGAGTTTTTGCATCTGCTGAAATGAGAAATGCTATATCTTTAACTGAGGCGGAAATAACGCATAGTTCATTCAGGGCAGAAGCTAGCGGAATTGTTGAAATCCTTCCTTTAATTACGGATGATAAGGAAGATGATGAAGCAGGAGAAGAAGAGGGGCAAAAAGAAAGCGAGCTTAATCCATTCATAAGAACTAGTAGTGCGGGAACAATAGTTGCGCTTGCAGAACAGGTTGCAGATAAGATAAGCGATATTCTAAATTCGGCCATAATTCTTCCATCAAGGAAAAGGCCAGTTAAGCCGCAAGATATAATGATACTACTTAGGAAGCGGGATGTTTTGTCAACCGAGCTTGTTTCATCGCTCAATAAGCGTAACATTCCAGTTGCGGGTATGGATAGAATATCTCTCAGTCGTAATCTTGCGGTGATGGATATGCTCGCGGCAATGAGGTTTGTTTTACTGCCAGAGGATGATTATAACACAGCTTGTCTGCTAAAGAGTGGTTTAATTGGGGTTAGTGAAGATGAGCTATATGATATTTGTCATGCAAGGGGAGATTTATGTGTTTATGAGATGGCAAGATCTAGATTTGCAACACTTGATGATTTGCTAGAAATATATAGGGAAGTAAGAAGCCCCTATGACTTTTTGAGTATGGTTTTATTAAAACTCGAAGGACTAAAGAGTTTGCAATCAAGACTAGGAGTCGAAGTTCTTGATGTTGTTAATGAGCTTTTATCTCTTGCGATTGCATATGAGAATTCTCATAATTCAAGTATTCTAGGGTTCTTAGAGTGGTTTGATAAGGGAAATGTAGAAATAAAAAGAGACATGGAAAGCGAAGAAAGTGGAGTGCGCATCTTAACGGTTCATTCCTCAAAGGGGCTTCAAGCACCGATTGTGATTATTCCAGATTCTCCATCAAGAAGGCCTTATTCAGTAAATGAATATGAAGTTTTAACATCAGCGGGAAATAAAATATCCTTGTGGTCAAAGCGTAAAGAAGATGAACCAGCAAAACTGAGAAGGTTAAGGGAAATTAAAGAAATTGAGGCAAATAATGAAGAAATGCGTTTGCTCTATGTTGCTTTAACAAGAGCAGAAGATAACCTCTATATAGCTGGTCGAAAAACATTTACCGCATCCAATACCCAAAAATCATGGTACGACTGCATCAATTTTTGATTAAAATAACTATATTTTTTGCGGGATTGTCATAAAAAGGTAATATGTTGGTGTTAATAATTGTCTTAAGTTTTTTTATTTGGAGGTTTAATTTATGAGTAATTCTACTATAACATACGCTAGAGATGGCGAGGTTTATGTCGACATGAATATTGAAGGGAGATCGATTAGAGTTAATTTTGATAAATCAGGAACTCCTACCGATATTTTTCAAGGAGCGCAATACGATCAAACAGATAGAGTTCATATTAAACTTTTGGGTGAAAGTCAAATTACTGGAGCTGCTCGTTATTATGTAAATACAAGTGTAAGTCCTAGTTTTTTTCCTGTTTATGGAGACGAAAAATTCACGTTTAGTGACAATTTTCCAGAAGATTTTAAAAGTTTTTTATTGAGGCATCATAGAGAAAAATTATTCCTTATAGGTGAGATTCCGATTACAGAAGATTTAAATAAATCTGCTAATCAGTATATCAATGCCGCAAAAAATCTGTTAGTTGGTAGAGAAATAAGACCACAAGAAGCTGGTGATGCAGTTATGTTCTACGTTCATCTTGATAGTAGTGGTAATCTAATTAAGAAAGAGGATATATCATCTGCTCAGATAAATCCATCAAATGCTTCTATTGTCAATTTTGGGGCAAATTTAGGTACGATTGATAACCCCAAAATAACACTTTTAAATCCTGAGGAGCGAAAATTTAAACTTGAATGGAGTGGGAGCACGAGAGTTCCAAGAAGTGTTGGTGGTTTGAGTGTTCAATATATGAGAGACGGAATACTTCAGTTTTTAGATAACTCTTATGGATCTTATGATAGAATAATTGATGCTGTGGATGGAAAGAATGAAATTGAAGTCAAAGATATAAGTGATTCTCTATTTCAGAAATTTTTAGACCATGCTCAAGGTCAGAAAGAGTTTGTCGAACGAGGTGGTAGGCAATAATCGCTCTACACCCCCCTTACTTCGCCATGAGTTTTACGGCGAGGGCGGCAACGTCGGTTGCGGCGGTGGTGTTGGGATATTTCACTACAATCGAAGTTTGACTGCGTATTGAGTCTTTAACTTTATTGTCGCGTCTTATAACGCCTGCAAGTTTGGGGCTGAATTTAAGAAAGTTCTGGCAAGCCTTTGAAATTGTTTCATAGGTTTTTTCACCCTCTTTTTGTGTTCCTGCTTGATTTACAACGATTTGAATTTCAATATCTGGGCTATCTTGCAGGCACAATTTGATAAACGCATAAGCATCAGTCAAAGAAGTTGGCTCGTCAGTAACCACAACAAGGCATTTTGAAGCTATTTTTGAAAGATAGCGCACATGGTTTTCAACACCTGCGCCGAGATCAAGAAAAGTTGCATCGTAGTTATTTGATATATCCTGTATGTCATCGCCAAGATTTTCGAGTTTTTCGATTGCAAGGTTTGCCAGAGTGCCAGATCCAGATCTTCCCGCGATTATATCAACAGGTGGGTTATCGAGTTTGGTTATCACTTCTGAAAGTGTTGCTCTGCCTGATATAACGCTGCCTAAATCGCGTGCAGGGGTGAGACCTAGTTGAATATCTACGTTGGCAAGACCCAAGTCGCCATCGAATAGAAGAACTTTTCTTCCTGAGCGAGCAATTACTGCTGAAAGGGTTGCTGAAAGCCATGTTTTGCCGACTCCGCCCTTGCCAGAAGCTATTGCTATTATATTTTTCTTGCTCATACGTTTCTTCCTCTTTTTTCTATCTGAGTAATATTTGAGCTAGTTTATTTGCATCTGCACGCTCTATTTTTTCAGACACTTTATTATTTTCTGAGAAACCTGCAAATGATAATCCTGCCGAACCTGCTGCTGCAAGAATACTGCCAAATCTTCTTGCGCTATTAATTTTTGTGACAATAAACTTATTTGCGCCAATAGCTTTGAAAATTCTTGCAATTTCTGAGGCTTCTGCGACATCCATTCCAGCGCTCATTATTAACAGTGGTTCGCTGGTTGCGCTATCTATAAATTTCTTTAGTGATAGCATTTCTTCAACGTCATAGGGATTAACCCCGAAGCAATCTATTATTGTTGGGCTTTTTGAGCCTGATATAATTTTTCTGAGGTTATCAGGATTATCAGCCACATAAAAGTTTTGCTTTAAGATGTCTGAAAAGGCTTTTAACTGTAAGGTTGCCCCCGCTTTTTCCGTATCTGAGCTTATAAGATTAATGGGTTGCTTGCCAAGAACTGATTCGGTGGCAATTTTGGCTGCGGTTATGGTTTTGCCCACCCCTGTTGCACCGACTAGAATTAAGGGTTTTGAGTGAATATTTAGGCTGTCAAATGCAAATATCTTGCTTAGAGAATTTTGTAATGCCAATTTTAAATTGGGATATTCCGAGTTTCTAACATCATCTGCGATTCGTTCCATTATATATGGCGGAACTCCGTGTTGATAGAGTATCTTATCTATCTCTCTAACGATGGAATGCCTTATGTTGCTGTCGGTAGTGTGAGATGATGATTGCTTGGCAGATGAAGATTGATGAACGGGAATTTCACCTTCTTCTTCAATTGCCGCTGTTACCCTGATTCCTTTTGCATTAGGCAGTTTTTCGTTGGATAAAATTATCGCTTCTTCGCCAAGTTCATTTCTTACTAGCTCTAGGGCTTCGGTGATGTTGCTGGCTTCAAAGGTTCTTAGTTTCATTGCTTACTAGCCATCTTTGAGTGCGTATTCTATTGCCATAAGATAGCCGTAGCCACCAAATCCGCACAATACTGCATTTGCAACAGGTGATATATATGAGTGATGTCTAAACTCTTCGCGGGAATATATGTTTGAAATGTGCACCTCAATTATCTTGCCGCTAAATGTTCTTAGAGCATCATGAATTGCAATTGATGTGTGGGTATATGCTCCAGCATTGATGATAATAGCGTGATATTTCGTTTCTGCATTGTGAATTGCTTCAATAATCTCAGATTCACTGTTGCTTTGAATGCAATCGCATGAAGCATTTAAAGAGCTTGCTTTTTCTTTGCACTCTCTTTCTATATCGGCGAGGGTTGTTTTGCCGTAAATATTGTTTTCTCGCCTTCCAAGAAGGTTGAGATTTGGTCCATTAATGATTAGTATATTTTGCATGTTATTATTCATTTACATCAAAGTTATTAAATGGCTGTTAATTTGACAATAAATATTCAATTAAACGGAAAAGAGCATTCCATCAAATCTGAAACCAGCGTAGCAGAGTTGATCGAGAATTTAAATCTCAATAAAAATGCAATTGCGGTTGAGTGTAATATGGAGATTGTTGCAAGAGGAACTTATCACGATTACATCATTAAAAATGGTGATAAAATTGAAATCATAGAACTTATAGGCGGTGGATGAGCGATTTATTAAATATTGCAGGGCGTAATTTTTCTTCACGGCTTTTAGTTGGAACGGGTAAATATAAAAGCCTAACCGAGACTAAGCAGGCCATTGAGGCAAGTGGAGCCGAAATTATAACCGTTGCGGTAAGACGTGTGGATTTATCAGCAACTAAAGGTGAACGTTTGCAGGATTATCTTTCGCCTGAGAAATATACCTATCTTCCCAACACTGCTGGCTGTTACACGGCTGAAGAGGCGGTGAGAACCCTTCGTCTGGCGCGTGAAGCTGGGGGGTGGAATATGGTGAAGTTGGAAGTAATTGGTGATAAAGATTCCTTATATCCAGATGTTGAGCAAACAATCATTGCAGCTAAGATGTTGGTTAAAGATGGTTTTTCGGTTATGGCTTATACTAATGATGATCCAATATCGGCACAGAAACTAGAAGATGCTGGATGTGCTGCAATAATGCCGCTTGCTGCCCCTATAGGCTCAGGGCTTGGCATTCAAAATCCACTAAATATAGAAATGATTGTTCGAAAGATTAGCCTTCCAGTTCTGGTTGATGCAGGGGTGGGTACGGCCTCAGATGCAAGTATTGCGATGGAGCTAGGTTGCGACGGCGTTTTAATGAACACTGCAATTGCAGAGGCAAAAAATCCTGTTTTAATGGCAGAAGCTATGAAGCACGCAGTAATAGCGGGCAGAATGGCTTATCTCTCAGGCAGAATGGCAAAAAGATACACCGCTTCTCCCTCTTCACCTATAACAGGAGTTATAGCAGGCATTTAGCGGGCTATGCCTTATACAAATAATATAGACTTCTTAAGGAGTGAGACTAATTCCGCCAGGAGGACCACCAGCACTCTGATACCAAGATGGTGGGTGCAGAGATTTATGATTTGTTTCTAATCTCATAGCAAATTCATCAAAATAACCTTTATCCCTCGTTATTTCAGAACTTAAATTAAGGACTGCGATATAACTTCCTTTAACGTAAATCCCTAGTTTTTCTTCGGAGATGTATTGTTTAAAATCTTTTACAATGCCTCTCATAGCACTTATGGTATCTAGTTCTTGTCCAATAATTCCAGTTGCAACCCACTGGTCTGGAGTAATCTTGCCAGCACTTAGAGTCGTTCTGCATATTTTCTCAAACGCATCTAAAGTTTCTCTTACAGTTTTCCCAGTAGTAGTATATGCGTCTTCGGACGCTATGCGTACTTCTGAATTAAGATAATCTTCGGAAGTAATAGCACTAATTGTGTTTATAAAACCTTTTAGATTATTTGCCAGTGAACCAACGTGCCAAGTTGCTAAATTTGTCATTAGAGTATAAATCCTTATATTACAGAATAAAAACCAGATTGTACTACAAAAATGGTTTAACAAGTATTAAATTTTTGTTAAATTTTAATTGTGTCGCAATTGCTTGACATAAAGTTTTAGCATCCAATAACCTCTAGCAGTGCATGGATTAGCAATAACTGAACACTTAAATTAGTTATTTCTACAAATAATGCTGCCTAGTGTGATTGTAGCTAATAGGATTATTTTTGGCAATCACTTTAGAAATAATCGGAAAATGTGAATTTGCGAAATATGATAAAATTATATCTCTCTAATTGGCTTTTTTTCTAATCGTCATCAACCTTGAGGGCGGCAATAAACGCTGATTGAGGAATTTCTACTTTGCCGAAGGTTCTCATTTTCTTTTTACCCTCTTTTTGCTTTTCAAGTAGCTTTCTCTTACGCGTAATATCACCACCATAGCACTTGGCCAGAACGTCTTTTCTAAGCGCTTTTACGGTTTCTCTGGCTATTACTCTTCCGCCGATTGCCGCCTGAATTGGAATCTGGAACATATGACGGGGTATTAAGTCTTTGAGTTTGTTGCACATTGAGCGACCCCTTGTTTCGGCTCTGCTTCTATGGACAATGCAAGATAGGGCGTCAACAGTTTCGCCATTCACAAGAATATTGAGTTTTACAAGATCTGCGGCTTCATAATCTTCAACTTGGTAATCAAAACTTGCATAACCTTTTGTGCAAGATTTTAGGCGATCGTAAAAATCAAAAACAACTTCGTTAAGAGGAAGTTTGTAAACTGCCATTGCTCTTGCGCCAACGTAGGTTAGGTTTTCCTGAATTCCTCTTCTGTCTGTACAAAGTTTAAGAACATCGCCTAAGTATTCATCGGGAACCATTATAGTTGCTTTTATCCATGGTTCGTGAATCTCACTTATTTTGGTGGGGTCTGGCAAATCAGCGGGGTTATGCAGTTCAGTCATTTTCCCCTGTGTGTCATAAACATGATATATCACGCTTGGAGCAGTTGTAATAAGGTCGATATTAAATTCACGGCTTAAGCGTTCTTGAATAATCTCGAGATGAAGAAGTCCGAGAAATCCGCATCTGAATCCAAATCCAAGTGCGGCAGAGCTTTCTGTTTCATATTGAAAACTTGCATCATTTAGTCTTAGTTTTGCAAGGCTATCGCGTAGGTGCTCAAACTCAGATGAGTCGATTGGATATAAGCCGCAAAAGACTACGGATTGACTTGGTTTGAAGCCTGTAAGAGGGCTATCAGCTGGTTTTGCATCTTCGGTGATGGTATCTCCCACGCGGGTATCTGCAACCTCTTTAATAGCGACAGTAATAAATCCCATTTCACCAGGATAAAGTGCTTCAACGGCTTCTTTTTTAGGGTTAAATATTCCGACTCTTTCTAGTTGGTAAGCTGTGCCGCTAGACATCATTCTGATTTTCAAGCCCTTTTTGACGATTCCATCAACAACTCTGATAAGAATCATCACTCCTAAATATGGATCATACCAACTATCAACCAGAAGGGCTTTAAGTGGGTTAGTTTCTTCACCTTTTGGAGGAGGAAGTTTTGTAACAATCGCTTCGAGTAAGTCTTGAATTCCAATTCCAGTTTTGGCAGAAACTAGGGCAGCATCGCTTGCATCAATTCCTATAACATCTTCTATTTGAGTTTTAACCCTATTAATATCGGCGGCGGGAAGATCGATTTTATTAAGAACAGGAATTATTTCATGATTGTTATCAATTGCTTGATATACGTTTGCTAAGGTTTGTGCTTCGACTCCTTGAGTTGCATCCACAACCAAGAGTGAGCCTTCACATGCCGCAAGCGAGCGGCTAACTTCATAGGCAAAGTCAACGTGACCCGGAGTATCCATAAGGTTAAGAATATAGGTTTTGCCGTCTTTTGCTTTATATTTTAGACGTACAGTTTGAGCTTTGATGGTAATTCCACGTTCACGCTCAATATCCATCGAGTCGAGAATTTGCGATTGCATTTCTCGTGCTTCTACTGCCCCGCAATACTCAATCAGTCTATCTGCTAGAGTGCTTTTTCCATGATCTATGTGTGCGATAATCGCAAAGTTTCTGATGAGTGATATATCTTTCATTTGATCTATGCTGCTTTGCTGGCGTGGTTTTGTTTTACTTCAGACCAAGCCCAATCAAGCCATGGAAGGAGGGTTTCAATATCTGATTTTTCAACCGTTGCGCCGCCCCAAATTCTTATGCCTGAAGGTGCGTCGCGGTAAGAACCAATATCGTATGCCGCTTTTTCTTTTTCAAGCATTGAAGTGATTTTTTTTGCAACATCTGCTTGCTCGTCTTTTGTTAGTGAAGCGAACCAGCTATCCACAATTTTAAGGCATATTGAGGTGTTAGAGCGAGTATCTTTTGTTTCAGCGAGAAAATCAACCCAATCGCTTTTTGCGACCCACTCTTCAACGGCTTTTAAATTCTCTAATGAGCGCTTGATTAGACCTTTCAAGCCACCAATGCTTTCAGCCCATTTTAATCCGTCGATTGCATCTTCAACGCATATCATAGATGGGGTGTTGATGGTTTCAGCTTTAAATATGCCTTCGTTCAGTTTGCCATCTTTAGTCATACGAAATAGTTTTGGAAGAGGCCAAGAAGGTTTGTAGCTCTCAAGGCGTGCCACTGCTTTTGGAGATAATATCAACATTCCGTGTTGCGCTTCGCCGCCAAGAACTTTTTGCCATGAATAGGTGGTTACATCGAGTTTTTCCCACGGCATATCCATTGCGAAAACCGCTGATGTCGCATCGCAGAATGTTAGACCATCGCGGGTATCAGAAATCCAGTTTCCATCTGGAACTTTAACGCCTGACGTTGTGCCGTTCCATGTAAAAACTGTGTCGCGTTTGGGGTCATATTGTGAAAGGTCAGGGAGTTTACCATAATCCGCTTTGAAAACCCTAAGATCCTGAATTTTTAATTGCTTTTCAACGTCGGTTGCCCAGTCTTTGCCAAAACTTTCCCATGCGAAGATGTCAACGCCTTTTGCTCCCAGCATTGTCCACATTGCCATTTCAATTGCGCCCGTATCAGATGCGGGAACGATTCCAATGCGGTAATCAGATGGAACGCCAAGAATTTTGCGAGTTAAGTCAATAACCTCCTGAATTCTGGCTTTGCCTTCTTTAGAGCGATGTGAGCGACCAACTAGAGAGTTTTTAAGAACGCTAACATCCCAATTAGGGCGTTTTGCACAAGGTCCAGATGAAAAACATGGATTCGCAGGAATTTTAGAAGGTTTCATGGTGTTAAATGCTCATTACTTTAGTTGTATAAGTGGGCAAATAACTACCACAAAACCTGCTTTATGCAAATGCTGAGTTATTTAACGAGACCAGATTTTAATTTCTCTTTCTTCATAACTGTGCGTTATTGATCTAAGCCACTTTCCGCCTAGTTGTTCTTCTTGAAATGATTCTTGATCGTAACCCTTTGCTATTCTTAGTAATGATTTTGTAATTGTTGATGGAATGATTCCAGAACGCGAAATAGTTTTGGTAGGAAGAATATTTCTAATATTAATTCCTATATCATCTAATACCTTTATGGCAAAGCCAGTGCAATTCTGGTTGCTTCCAATGTTTAAAACACTGTATCCTGAAGGACGGCTGTTCTGTTTGTAAAAGTTAATATCAGATTCTAGCGTAATAAACTGGTTGTAAGTAAGAGGAATTTCAACAGCATAATTATATCTAAAGTTGTTATCAGATTCTTTAACCTTGCCAGCAAATGGAATGTAAAGTAAAGAGATTTTGGAGAGTGACACAATCGCTTTTAGGGGAATAAACCGCGGCATTAAATGAGCTCCATCAATAACTACTTCCTCTTTTTTAAGGAGTGCGGCTGCATGTCCTATAAAGCCTTTACCATCTCTAATTGCTAAAATTACGGTGTGATCAAAACTAGGCTCTCCCTCATGCAACCATTGCTGAAATGTAGGATCATGTCTTCTATGTTTTGAAGGCGGTGGAATCATAGAAAGCCGTTCTAATCGTTTTGACTAAAATCGTCTTTTATAGGTATCACATATTTTATATTTTTTCTATTATCTTTTTTAGCTTAGTTCAAGCCACTATAAAGTATCATTTTTTTAATGAGCTTGGGCTTTAACTTTTGAATTAATCGCTCAGGTTATATACTTTGGCTTTGGTGTTTTGCGGGGTGCCAGCAATTTCAGAGGGCTGGTAAAGTTTCTGCTCTTCTTTGTCTTCAAAATGTTGTTGTGTAGCTTCAGAAGTTCCGTTTGTAGTTGAATGTGCTGTGTTTGCTGATTCCTCATTATCAATGATATTATGCGGTTTGAACATTCTCTTTAGTCCTAGATATATCTGAGTCATGAAGGAGGTTCTCAAGGGGCTGAAGGACATAAGCAGTTTATTTCCAGAATTTTAGGTTAAGATTTGCCGTTAGCCTGATTTTTTGCCTCAGCAGGGTTGCCAACAGTTGTTGTTGAGTCATTTTCTGGATGAATCTCGCCTTCAATTAATCTATGATTTACCCCACCAACCTTGATTGTGTGGGTGACTGGGTTTGCGTCTTCTATCGCAAGATTATTAGGCACAATCTGTGATATAGCCTCAGCAAACTCAGGATATTTAATCGCAAATTCATTCAAATACCTCACCGCCCCTTCATGGGATGGTAATTTCAGAGATGGCATGTAGCTGGAGAGGATTTGTCTATCCAACCTTTTTCTTATCGGTTCTTTTACAAAATTATGCAGCACATCATATGAAAGTGCTAGCGGTAAAGCTATTAAGACATCTGGGGCGTTGGTAGCCATGTATATATTTGCTGCATTTCCATCACTGAGGTTGCTTTTTAGTGCAAGGCGAGAACCAAGAGCTGATATCGGGGTTTTTAGTATTCCTAACGCTCCTAATCCAGATAATACACTACCTGCTGGGCTTGCAACTAGAGCAATTACTGATAGAGCAAGACCAAAAGCCCAAGCATTTTCGATTAAAGGAAAAGAAATTTTATCAAAGTCATAATCAGAGAAATCCTTTAAACCAAGCTCTTCTTTATAAAGAACAGACGTCATTGCAATAAGGTGATTTTTTCTTGTAGAAAGTGTTTGTGGAGTATCCGATAGAGTAAGATTATTTAATAGTTCGACTAGCTCATTTCGTTTTTCTAAGATTCTTTCTGGCGTTTCTTCATCGAATATGCTTTTTAGTATGGTTAGAGTAGCAAGTTTTTGTTGTTTTTTTGAGAGGGCTTTCTCTTTCTCTTCAAGTTCTTTTTTGAATTTTGGCACATATCTGCTTTGGTAAGTTTTTGTTGCACTATCAAGATCTACCGTGATGCTGCCTTTTTCGGTGGCTTCTTTTAAAAGCTCTATGGCTCCAATTCTAATGCCATCTTCGTTTATTTTGTCATGTAGAACGTCAATGGCTTTGGTAAGAGACTGAATTTCCTCTTCAATCCCTGCTATTCTTCTATTTACCCGCTCTTCTCTTATGAATGGATTTCTTGCAAGATGCCTTGCTCGTCTTTCGCTGAATGTGTCAATACTCTCTATCGAAGCGCAAATGGCATAAGCCATGCTAATCTCAAGCGGTATATCTGAGCCAGCATTTAGTTTTTTACCTTTGGTATCACCCATAATTTTACTCTCGAATTAGTTATTTTGCTGCACCTAGTTGTTCTTGAACATAAGAGCCAAAGGTTGGGTTGTTAACCATTCCATGCCTAAATGCGCTAGCAATTCTGTTGGCAAACCTTCCAAATCCGTGTTGCGTATTTTCTAGATGACCGAGCGCATGGATAAAATCAGCATCATTTGCTATGTGCTTGGATTTTTCTAAAGATGAAAATGGAAAGCCAGCTCTTTCATATTCAAGGTATTCTTTTGGATTTATATCTCTTAAAGCACTATCGTATGCTTGAGGGATATTTTTATACTTACCACTATCAAGTGTAGCCCAATTATCTGGGTGGAATATTGAATCTGCAAGAGAATCTGGGCTTCCTTCTGCAATGGCTTTTGCAATTTTTCTCTTGATCTTATCAAAGCCTTGTTGAATTTCATCCACTACAGGTTGATAATAGGTCTCTACAAACTCTGGTTTGATTGTGAAGTGTATTTTATAACTTCCATCAGACGCCACATGCTCGACATATATATTAGAGAAAGGGGAGTCTTTAGATTCAACATCAAGTTTCAGTTTTGGATCTCGACCTATAGCTCCAAACAAATCGAGAGCTTTTTGAATAATTTCATCATCTCTGCTACGTTGTGCTGTAGTCATAAGAACGGGAAAATCGATGTTTTCTTTTTGAAGTGCGTCACGACCAACTCCTAATTCATCTTTTAATGATTTAAAAAGAGTAATGGCGGTCTTAATGTTTGTTTGTGTTTGGTTTGTCATTTTATTTTACCTTTTGTGGGTGTGGTTAGTGTATTGCCAGCGATAATAGTAGTATCTGAAGGGGATTCAGTGATTTCGCCTTCGAGGTTTATTGTATAAGCAATGCCATTAATAATTATTGTGTGTCCTGCTTTATTAGCGTCTGTATCTGAACTTTGGAGGTTTTCAAGGGTTTGTTTTTCTTGCAATTCAGGATGTCTTGAGTGGAAGTCATGTAGATAATTAATTATTGCATCGTCAGATGGTGTCTTGAGAGATTTATTTAAAAAGTATTCAAAGTTTCTGAATATTCCAAATGAAAATTTCTTGAAATCTCCATTAAAAATTCTCTCGATATACTTTTTAGACTTTTCTATCAAGGACGTTATTTCATCTGCAATTACTGATGTTTCGGGTAAATTTTGAATGGTTGTGTTACTAATTTGATCAAGTTTCTCAATGATTTTAACGGCACTATCCAATATTCCTGCTAGTATCTTTGGTGTTTTGCCATCTCGTAAGTCAAGATGTTCGCCTATGACATCATTAAAATTAAATTTTTTTCGTATCTCGTCTTCATGATATTGAATGCTTGTTTGCACTTCAGGGAGCACTTGAGTTCTGTGAATTCTCATTGCAGTTGGAAGATTACCTTCAGATTGAGCTGATCCAATACCTTTGCTTACAAGGTCTTCGAATATTCTTGCTACATCTATTGCTATTCCATCGTCTGTAATTCTACTTCTTAAGAGACCCAGTTCTCTTTCATGATAGTTTGCCTCCTCTGCAATTTTACTAATTTTACTTATGAAAGGATTAAAATTTCTTCCGAATCTGGCCTTTGATTTTGATGGGTATTCGGCGACAAATTGCTCTAGTAAATCCATTAGTTTGCAAACTTTATATTTTAGTATCGCATTTGCATCAATCTTTTGAGTCATTGTTATATAGTTCCATTGGTATAAATATCCAAAAAATAGTCATTTTAGAGAGTTAATTGTTTTTGTAAAGTTAAGGTTTTATTACTAAACTCGCGTATCGCGTTAATCACTTATAAAGTCAATGATGATAAGTTCAAATAGGCGTTGAACTATCGGCATAAAGTGCTATATAAAGCGCAGGTTTATCGAAATAAGTGAAAGTTTATATACATGAATATACATGAATATCAGGCAAAGCAGGTTCTAGCTAAGTATGGTGTGGCTGTTCCTAATGGCAAAATTGCATATACTGCTGATGAAGCCGTGAATAATGCTAAAGCACTCGGAACACCTGTAACGGTTGTTAAAGCGCAGATTCACGCTGGTGGCCGCGGTAAGGCGGGCGGTGTGAAGGTTTGCAAGTCAACAGACGAAGTAAAAACCCATGCTGGCAACATTTTGGGCATGACTTTGGTTACTCACCAGACTGGTCCTGAAGGTCAGCTTGTCAAAAAAGTTTATATCGAAGAAGGCACGGAGATAGCAAAGGAGCTTTATCTTGGTGTGGTCGTAGATCGCAAATCTTCAAAAGTATCTTTCATGGCTTCATCTGAAGGTGGTATGGATATTGAAGAAGTTGCGGCAGAGCATCCTGAAAAAATTATTGTGGTGAATATCGATCCCGCAACGGGCATTCAGCCATCACATGGTCGCCGTTTAGGATTTGGAATTGGTCTTGATAAGGCTTTAATCGGCCAATTTGTTGAGATGGTAACATCAATCTATAAAGCGTTTATTGAAACTGATGCAAGCCAGATTGAGATTAATCCATTGGTTGTGACTAAGCAAAATAAGTTGATTGCACTTGATGCGAAAATGAATTTTGACTCAAATGGTCTTTATCGTCAGTCAGCGATTGTTGAGCTTCGTGATGAAGATGAAGAAAATCCTCTCGAGCTTCGTGCGAGTAAGTTTGGTTTAAGCTATATCAAGATGGATGGCAACATTGGCTGCATGGTAAACGGCGCAGGTCTTGCTATGTCAACTATGGATATTATTAAACTCTTTGGCGGTGAACCTGCTAACTTCCTTGATGTTGGGGGTGGAGCTAATAAAGAAAAAGTTACAGAAGCATTCAAAATTATTCTTTCTGATCCTAATGTTGAAGGAATTCTGGTTAATATTTTTGGCGGAATTATGCGCTGCGATATTATTGCGGAAGGAATCGTTGCGGCAGCTCGTGAAGTTAGCCTTGATGTTCCACTTGTGGTTCGTTTGGCAGGTACTAACGTTGATCTTGGTAAGAAGATTCTGGCATCCAGCGGTCTTCCAATTACACCAGCGGAAGATCTCGGTGATGCTGCTAAGAAAATCGTTGCAGCAGTAGCTCAGAAGAAAGCGGCTTAATGCAAGATAACGTTATCAGAGTCGAGAGTCGAGAGTCGAGAGTCGAGTAAAATACCTCTGACCTCTGACCTCTGACCTCTGAAACCTGAACACTAAATAACTAAGGAAATAAAATGTCAGTACTAGTAAATTCAAATACCAAAGTCATCTGTCAGGGTATAACTGGCAGAGAAGGAACATATCACACCGAACAAGCAATTGCCTATGGCACAAAGATGGTTGGCGGCGTAACCCCTGGTAAGGGCGGTACAAGCCATCTCGGAATTCCAGTGTTTGACACTGTGATTGATGCGAAACAAAAAACTGATTGCAATGCTTCAGTTATTTACGTTCCACCTCCATATGCGGCCGATGCTATTATTGAGGCAATTGATGCCGAGCTTGAGCTAGTTGTTTGTATCACTGAGGGAATTCCAGTTCTTGATATGGTGCGCGTGAAAAAGGCTCTGCTTGGCTCAAAAACTCGTTTGGTTGGTCCTAACTGCCCTGGTGTAATTACTCCAGGTGAGTGCAAAATCGGCATTATGCCTGGTCATATTCACCAAAAGGGAAGCGTTGGGATTGTTTCAAAATCAGGAACTCTCACCTATGAAGCTGTGGCTCAAACAACCGCTCTCGGTCTTGGTCAATCATCATGCGTTGGAATTGGCGGCGATCCAGTAAACGGAACCAATTTCATTGATGTGCTTGAGATGTTCATTCGTGATAACGAAACCAAGGCAATTGTAATGATTGGTGAAATCGGTGGTAATGCTGAAGAAGAAGCAGCCGAATTCATTAAAGCAAGTGGAACTAAAAAGCCTGTGGTTAGCTTTATTGCTGGTCGTACTGCACCTCCTGGTCGTCGTATGGGTCACGCTGGTGCGATTATATCAGGTGGCAAAGGCGGAGCCGATGAAAAAATCGCAGCTCTTAAAGCTGCTGGAGTTTGGGTTTCTGATTCGCCTGCTGAGATTGGAAAAACAATGGCTGAGGCTCTTAAAAAAGCGGCTTAGGTTTATGTTGATTCTGATTTCTAATTTTTGACGGATATGATTTTTTATGATACCCTACAGTATGTTATAATATCATCGTCTTAATTGTTAGGTTTTGAATGTCTGGCAGAATAATAATAGAAAATATTTCAGATAATACCTTCAACGCTATTGCTGCTCTTGCAAGCAAGCATGGTAATAGCGTTGAGGAGGAAGCTAGAATAATTCTCGAATCATCCATAGCATCGAAGAAATCAAATAATTTTATTCAGGCGTTTAAACAGCATCATGAAGAAATTTTAACTCGAAGGAATGGTATGCCCTTAAGTGATTCAACGGATATGATCAGGGAATCACGAAGAAATGACCTTATGTAACATAGTTCTAGATGCTAGTTTTGTATTTAAATTAATAGTTCCTGAGATAGACCCTGCAAAATGTTTGGAATTTGTTACAAGTAATGATTATAGATTCTGCGCACCAGATATATTAGAACTGGAGATTATTAACGGTTTATGGAAGAAAGTTAGAAGGAAAGAAATTTTAGACGGTGAGGCTTTGTCTATTCGCAATAGCTATACTAGTTATTTCCCTGTAAGATCATTCAAAAATAAAGAACTGATTGAACCTGCATTTGATATATTAAGAAGTTTAAACCACGACTCAATATACGATTGTTTATATCTTGCTCTTGCACTAAAGCTGAATTGTAAACTCATTACTTTTGACATAAAATTTTTGAATAAAACCGCTGGCACAAACTTTGAAAATATTTTAATAACGATTTAAATAAATAACTTATAAATACGTTGGTCACCATGCAACAAAACACTTCTGAAGCATTATCACTTGAATCAGCTCTTTACGGCGGAAATGCTCTTTTCGTTCAAGAGCTTTACTCACAGTATGTAAGCAACCCAAATTCGGTTGATGCAAGCTGGAGATCTTTTTTCTCAACATTTCAAGACGATGCTAATCATGTATTGCGCGAAACAAGGGGAGAAAACTGGAACCCCAAATTGGCATCTGTCATTGGCGTTGTATCAGGAGATGTAATAGTTCCCAAAGCGCAAGCAGGAAAAAAAGGCCAACAATCAGCGGAAGTTAGCGATGAGATATTAAGAGCAACCGCGCTTGATAGTGTGCGTGCGTTAATGATAATTCGCGCTTACAGGGTTAGAGGGCACTTGAACGCAAATCTTGATCCATTGGGATTGAGCAATAGAACAGAGATTCACCCTGAGTTAAATCCTGCAAGTTATGGCTTTGAGGCAGAAGATTATGATAGGCCGATATTTCTTGGTGGAGTGCTAGGTCTTCAGCAGGCGAATCTTAAAGAGATAATGTCGTTATTGCAGGCTACTTACTGCGGTAATATTGGTTATGAGTTTATGCACATAGAATTTCCAGAGCAAAAGGCTTGGATTCAAGAACGTGCAGAAGCAATTTTGGGCAAACCGCGTCTAAGTCTTGATGAGAAAAAAAGAACTTTTAAAGATATAGCGGAAGTTGAAGCCTTTGAATCATTTTTGCAGCTTAAATATCCATCAACTAAGCGTTTTTCCGTTCAGGGGGGAGATGCTGCAATATCAGGTCTGTTGCAATCTATATTAACTGCTTCAGACTTAGGTGTTGAAGAAATTGTTCTTGGAATGCCACATAGAGGCAGAATGAACGTTTTAACAACTGTGATGGGCAAACCATATGTTGAGTTGCTATCAATATTTCATGGTAATATGGATGTTCCTGATTCAGTTTATACCTCTGGCGATGTGAAATATCACTTGGGGGTTTCTAACGATAAGCCACTTTCAAATGGAAAAACAATCCACTTGTCATTAACTGCTAACCCTTCTCACTTGGAAGCAGTTAATCCTGTAGTTCTTGGAAAAGTAAGAGCGAAGCAAGATCAACGTAAAGATACGGCAAAAAGTAAGGTTATGCCGATATTGTTGCATGGTGATGCAGCTTTCGCAGGGCAGGGTCTTGTTGCTGAGGTTTTAACCCTATGTGATCTCAAAGGTTACAGAGTGGGGGGAACTGTTCATATAATAATCAATAACCAAATTGGTTTTACAACAAGTCCAGCTTCACAACGTTCCTCGCCGTATCCATCAGATGTTGCGAAAGGTGTTCAGGCTCCGATATTCCACGTTAATGGAAGTGATCCCGAAGCGGTGGCGTTTGTGTGTAAAATGGCGACTGAGTTCCGTCAGCAATTCAAGCGGGATGTCGTTATAGATATAGTTTGCTTCAGAAAATATGGTCATAATGAATCAGATGAGCCAGCATTTACTCAACCAAAGATGTATGCATCAATTGCTAAGCAAAAAATGCCTGCAAGGATGTATGCTGAAAGACTAGTTGCAGAAGGTACTTTATCAGATGCCGATGTTGAAAAGCAATTCAAGGATTTCAGAGATCTTTTTGATAAAGAGTTTGAAGCTGCAAAAAGCTATAAACCAAATAAGGCTGATTGGCTTGGCGGTTTCTGGAGCGGATACGAACGCCCTAAAGGAGAATTTCCAGAAGCTCAAACAGGGGTTGATAAGAAAACCCTTCTAGAGATTGGCAGTGCCATTACCTCAGTTCCAGCAAATTTTCAGGCTAATAAAAAGATTATAAGGCAGCTTGAAGCGAAAAAAGAAGCTATCGAGTCTGGCAAAGGCATAGACTGGGCAACAGCAGAAGCATTGGCTTTTGGTTCTTCTTTAATTCAGGGTTCTTCAATACGCTTTACAGGTCAAGATGTTAGAAGGGGAACATTCTCTCAACGTCATGCTGTGTTGATTGATCAAGAAAATGAAGAGACATATACCATGCTCAATCACATAAAAGATGGGCAGAAGCAACTTGAAATATACGACAGTAACCTATCTGAATATGCGATTTTAGGATATGAATATGGCTATTCACTATCAGAGCCGAATGCCCTAGTTTTGTGGGAAGCTCAGTTCGGTGACTTCTCAAACGGTGCTCAGGTTATTATCGATCAGTTTATTTCATCAGGTGAGATAAAGTGGCTAAGAATGAGCGGTCTTGTAATGCTCTTGCCACATGGCTATGAAGGGCAGGGGCCAGAGCACAGCTCTGCTCGTTTGGAGCGATATTTGCAGCTTTGTGCACAAGATAATATGATTGTGGCGAATTGCTCAACACCTGCAAACTATTTCCACATTTTGCGCCGTCAAGTGGTTTGGAACTTCAGAAAGCCATTGGTGATGGTGACTCCAAAGTCGTTGCTGCGCCATAAGCTATGCGTTTCTGATCTTGCGGAAATGAGTGAAAAAACAGTATTCAAACCAGTTTTGGGTGAGACTCAGAAACTCGATGAATCAAAGGTTCGTAAGGTTGTTATCTGTAGTGGTAAAGTTTATTACGATATTCTTGAAGAGCGCGAAAAACTCGGCAAAAAGGATGTTGCAATTGTTCGACTAGAACAGTTTTATCCTTTCCCTTCTGGTAAAATGGAGGCTGAGCTTAAAAAGTATTCTAAAGCTGAGTTTGTATGGTGTCAGGAAGAACCAAAGAATATGGGTGCGTGGACATTCGTTGCACCATATCTTGAAGAGGTTATTAGCAAGGTGAAAGGCAAATTCGCAAGAGCAGAATATGCTGGAAGACCAGCAGCAGCCTCACCCGCAACTGGATATGCAAAAATCCACGAACAAGAGCAAAAATCACTAGTTGCAGATGCTTTGAGTTAGCAAACTACAAAAATCTCTTAAACCACAGCTTTAGGGAGTCTAGTTTGTCCCGATGGTGCGCTTTGAGCCATAATTGTTTGACGTGATCGAGGTTGTAGCTGCCTTTGATATTTCCGCTATTATGGTGGTTTTCGTTGATTGCCTTTAGGATGTTATTTTTAAGTTCTTCAGCGGTTGGTTTAAAAAGAAGCTCATCTGTGAGAAACATTTCTTTTGTGCCGCCTGAATCGGAACATATAAAGTTTACTCCAGCGTGAATGCACTCTAAAACAGCGTATGGATAGTTTTCAACTTTAGAGGCAATAACAGCGAGTCTTCCCAATTGTTTGAGATAATCTATTGCCTCTTTTGAATTGAGGTTGTCAATGATTTGCCATTTTATATCTGTTTCTTTGAGCCACTCAGTAATTACATCTGAAGATTTTTGGCCGTTTATCAAAGAGTTTTTACCAAGAAAAGTAACTGCTATTTCTTTATTGTTTATAGCTTTTATTGCATCGCAAAAAATATCAACCCCTTTACGCAGCTCTAAGCGACCAAATAAGACAATCTCGTTAATCTTATGAGAGTGAATTGGCGGCGTTGAATTGTTGTAGCCTGCTTCAATCAGGTTAGGAATGACTTGATTATCAAGGCATATCTTCCAGTTGTTTTGCTGCATCCAATCAAGCATGTAGCGGCTTGGACTTATTACCTTATCGGCGTGGGAGACTGTAAAGCGTTCCATTTCATCGGTTCTAATCATATCATTGGTTGGATTCACGCCCCCATCGCCATAAAAATGCCAAAGGGTTGGACTGTGAGTCTCAACTATAAATTCGGTATTTTTAAAGAGCTTTTTATTCTGCAAAGTATGATAAGCATTGCCACGCCATTCTGGAAAGTGAACAAAATCAAAATTATTGTTCTGTTTTAGCCATTCAAAAATAGCGATAGACATTGATTCATGCTCGAACGCGCCTGTCTCATAATATAATGGAATGAACTTTATAGAGTATTCGCGCTCATAATAATCAACCCAATAAGGCATTGGTTTATCTGGATATTCACTATATCCATTTAGAGTGTATAAAATCGTAACATTATATCCTGAGCGTTTTAGAAATAAGGCAAGATTATAATATGCCGTTCCAATTCCGCCATTTCGTATTGGGCCAATTATATCAGGGGTTACTATACAAATATTCACTAGTTTTTCTTGCGAGGCAGCTTGCCAGAAGGGTCAATCTCGAAAAGTCCTTTTTCTAGACTTTCCCCATATTTAGGATTGTTAAGCGTAATTGCTGTAAGTTGTTTGGTTGAATCAATAACTTCAAGTTTTTTCAAAGCCAGAGGGTTGTTATCAAAAATAAAGGTGAAAGTTCCTTTATCTTCTTCGCCTTTTTGAATGACGGTTAGGCGAATTGAGCCATCTCTATGGCTAAGGTTTTTGATGACTATATCGCCTCCAGTGAGGTCAATTTTTTCTCGTGCAAGAAGCCCTGCGATATTACTATTGGTTGAGACTCTGCTAACCGTATCAAGCTCAAAATCGTAATATGCCATTACACTTCCATTTGCGATAATTAGAAGCGGAACAGGAGGGTCATATTGCCATCTTAGCTTTCCTGGACGAGATAAGAAAAATCTGCCACTGCTTGCGTTGCCATCAGGTGATATTTGAATGAAGTCTGAAACGAGTGTTTTGATTCCGTTCAAGTGATCTTCGATGCGCTTAATATCGGCTGCCTTCCAGTCTTCTGCTGAATGGGCGTGACTTGTGGCAATAAAAAAGGAAATTATAACGGCAACTAGTTTTTTCATAAGTTTTGCTGTAGAAGTAGTTTAACGATAATCACAATACAACAATTGGCTTTTTCGTTCTAATTAATTCTAGGTAATATTGGATTCTAAACATGGCAATTGAAATCGAATTCTTTATAGGCGTATCTTTGGTGGCAATCGCCATTTTTGTTTATCTCTATTCAAAGGAGAGGGCGGTTAATGAATCTTTGCGCCGAGAGAAAGAGGCCTTGATGGTGCAAAAGTTTGCGGTTGAAAAACAGCTTACAATAGCACAAACAGAGATGGAGCAAATCCAAAAAAGGCTGGATGACTGGGAAAAGGTGAAAGCAGAAAGTCTAGTTGCAACTAAAGCTGCAATATCAGAGGTTACTGTTCAGGTTTCAAATAAATTGCTTGAAGATCATAAAAGAGAGTCAGAGGCGGCGAAAAAAGATTCGGAAGAGCGCACAAAGAAAATCACTGAAAACTACATGGAGCAGTTTCAATCAATAACCAAGAGCGTTGCTGCTCTCAACTCACAGATTACTCAAACCGCAGATCAGAGTAAGATTATGTGGAAAGCTCTAACTTCGCCAACAGATGGAGGATATTTTGCAGAAATCGGGCTTGAGAATACTCTAAAGTCATTCGGATTCATTGCGGGAAGAGACTATATAACCCAGTTTTCAGCAACAAATATAGATTCTGGTGCGAGAATAAGGCCAGATGCCGTTGTGTTTCTTCCATCAGAAACGGTATTAGTGATTGATTCAAAGGCTTCTAAGTTTTTGTTAGATATAGCAAATGCAGATAATATAGAAACAGAGCAGGCGGCAAACGCGAGCTTAATGCAAACAATGAATAAAAATCTTAAAGAACTGGAAAGCAGGGAATATAAGAATTCGGTTATAAGCGCGTGTAAAAACAGTAAGATACCTCATAATCCGCAAAGAGTTTTAATGGTGATGTATCTGCCAACCGAAACTCTTGTTGAAAGAATCAAAAAAGCAGATTCGTCGTTTGTAGATCGCGCAAATGAGAAAGATATAATAATCGTTGGGCCATCAGGACTTTCTGCTTTGATTGCCTTGTCAAAGATTGAGATTTCAAATGCAATGCAGCTAGAAAATCATGAGAAGATAGTTTCTGCGGTTAATAGCTTGCTAGAGGCTTTGGCCGTTACAATTTCTCATGCCGATTCAGTAGGGAAGGGGATTAAAAAGGCAAGTGAGGCCTTTGCGGCGTTCGCAGCTTCAATTAACAGACAAATACTACCTAAGGGAAGAGGGCTAATTTCGCTAGGAATTCGCCCTTCTGCTAAAAAGCAACTTCCCGTTCAAATAGGTAGCTTTCAGGTCATTGACTCTGCAATAAGTGATGACGATGCCACAACTTCCGCAACGGAAGATTTACCAGTTTTGGAGCGTGTAATGGAAGGTTGATAAAAGAGGTTGAATTATTTAATAAATAATCCCAAGTTGTCCTTTTGTTTTTAAATCGTATCCTCCGCTAATAAAAAACCGACCACCTAAAAAGCCTCTATTGTGAGTCTCATTCCATTTATGTTGAGTGAAATTTTTTTCTTGTTGATTTCCTAATGCTGAAATTACTCTAGTTTCATGACGATACATTGTAGGTTCATCATAAGGTTCCGACGTTTTTATAACTTTAGTGCTTATCTTTGCCAATTCTATAATAGTATTATCATTATTATCAGATAATAATATACTTGAGGGATGCCCATTAGCGTTTCGATTTGAAATTAAAACTTTATATTTATCAACAAATTGCTGTGGGGTTTCTATATTATCTTTTTTAACTAATTTTTTTACTTCATTAGCTAAAGCATCTATAAACGCTACTCCCTGTTCTTTGTTAAGGTAATGATCACTGTGAACTAGAATATTCAAGGGTTTATCTTCAGAATCATTTTGATAACCTACAAGAGCTTCCATTATCTCTCTAATTAGAACGCCATTGTTTTCATCATCTCCTAATTCTCGAATCGCAGCATTTCTTTTATTTAATACATTAGCCATTGTAAAAGTCCTTAATTTGTTATTATAGAATTGAATGTGAACAGCATTTTGTAATAATGATGTTACGTTTTAATGACGATTACGTTAAGTTTTAATTAAACTATTGAGATTTTTGTATTGAGTTAAACCACATTACCTAGTAACGGTAATTTCTTCTGAGTTTATAACGTTGCCTGAAGAGTCGATGACGCTAACTCTTAGGTTGCCAGAGTCTGAATCTTTTAGGGTTAGGCTAGACCAAACTCTCCATTCATTGCTGCCAACGGTCATTTGCTTTTCGAGCAATATTCTATTGTTCATTTCCCAGCGGTGGGAGATGATTTTTCCTGATAAGCCTTTTAATTCAGTGAAGTAGTTGAGCTTGCTTCCAGATTTTACTTCTTTTAGTTTATTGCTTGGCTCAAGATTTTTGACAGCAGTTGTGAATGCACTGCGCGAGACTTTTCCCTTACTTTTTTCTTTACTTGGTTCTTTACTTTTTGTCTCATTTTCGCTGGAATTAGGAATATCCTGCTTAGTTTCTGGTAAAGCTGCTTCTTCAGTATTTGTTATTTGTTTCAAAACTTCAGCATTTGTTGTTGGTTGTTCTGCTGGCTTTCTTCTTTCTTGATTTGAGTTATTAATCGTTGGCTCTAGAGATGTTGTTGTTTTTGCCTCAAGTGGCGCACTCTCATATGTCTGGCCTGCGAGAGGTCTGTTGACGGGAACGATTGCCTCTGGTTCGGGCTCTTGTTTGATAACTTTATCTTCAGAAATTATTTCTTTCGGTTTTTTTAGAGGAACAAGTTTCTCTTCAATAAAGACAGGTTTTTCTTGCTTAATCTGGGGTGCAGGCTCAACGAGTTTAAGAGGCTTTGCCTCTGGCTCCATTACTTTTAGAGGCTCAGGTTTAGTTGGTGGTTGCACTGCAATTGGCTCAGAAATTGGTTCATTAACCTTTGCGGGTTGTTCTGGTTTTTTACTTTCTAACTGAACTGGCTTAACAGGTTGGATATTATCGAAAATATCATTCTTTGGAGCATTTTTACTTGGCGCGGTCGTTTCATTAACTTTAATTCCACCAGTTTCAACTCTTTGTTGAGTTCTTGGATAATTGACTTTGAAATATGTTTCAAAATCAAGCTCTTCCTTCTTAATGGGTTTTTTAACTTGATTGTTGAGATTTTTATCTGCGGCGTAAGATAGTGATTCAGTTATGATAATCATAACTGCAAGCGCGAATGCTATTATTTTTAAGCTGGTTTTTCTCATAAATATTTCTTTAAATTTAACTCGCACCAGACTGGAGTGTGGTCTGATGCTTTTGGTAAAGCCCTAGTTGATTTGTCTATATCACATGCGTTTAATTTATCAACCGCTTGCGGAGATAGAAGTAAATGATCAATTCGCATTCCCTTATCATATTGCCATGAGCCTTCGCGGTAATTCCACCAACTAAAGGTATGTTTATCAGGGTTCTTAATGCGAAAAGCATCGTAATATCCTGAATGAAGAAAGCGTCTAAACTTTTCGCGCTCTAGTGGGTGAAAGCAAACGGTTCCATCTAGTTTTTTGGGGTCATAGACATCAATTTCTTCGGGAGCAACATTATAATCGCCTCCAATAACGGTAATCTCTTCATATTCCAGTAGTTTTTGTAGGTGTTTGTGAAGGCGATCAAAGAAGTTTAGTTTATATTCAAATTTTTCACTTTGTTCGTCTTGCCCGTTGGGAACATAAACAGAGGCAACTCTTACAGGAGTTTGGTTTATTGGGGTAATTAATGCCTCAATATATCGCGCTTGAAGGTCGAATTCATCGCCAGATAGATATGATTCTTCTAACGACATAGGATGTTTTGATAAAATAGCAACGCCGTTATAGGTTTTTTGGCCAACGTGTAATATGTTATAGCCAATATCCTCAATTTCTAGTCGCGGGAATGTTTCATCAATGGTTTTGGTTTCTTGAACCAGCAATACATCGGGTGAAAAAGACCTTAGCCAGTCGCAAACTATAGGCAGTCTAGCTTTTATAGAGTTTACATTCCATGTTGCTATTCGCATGAGATGCTTTCTATCTTATTTGCTAGTTCATAGTCTTTTTCGGTAATAATTCCGCCAGCATCATGCGTTTGGGTTTTTATTCGACAATAACCCCAGCCGATTTCAAAGTCAGCGTGATGACCAAGTTCTTCGCATATATCAGCCGCTTGATTAAATAGTTTAAGAGCCTTTTTGAAGTTAGAAAATTTATACTCTCTTTTTAGCCACTTGCCGCAACGGCTAACTCTCCAGCCTTCAGCAAGAGAGCGTTCTTGATCTGTCATAGTTTTAATCCCCCCATAACTTATATATGGAGCAATACTACTTCATTTTTAGAACAAAGCAATTTTCATCAGATGATGTTATGGTTTTGCAAGCATTGTTTGCTTGCTCGCGGGATATATTGGCTATGCGCGCACGGTAAATGCGATTATCTTCGCTGGTTATTTTAATTTCTGAGCCATCTAAAGATTCAGCGGCTAAATTGCTTGCATGAGTTGCAGCCATTAAAGCATCTTTTTTGTTGAGGAATGCCCCAACCTGAATGCCCCAGTTTGCCTCAATTTTGGCTTGATTAACTATTTTTGCAGGCGATGTATTTGCAGAGATTGACTGTGAGTCAGGAAAATCCCCTCCCATGTTTTCAGGAATATTTGAGGCAATTTCCTCTTCAGAATATTTGGGCGATGCCTTCCTTATGCTTCCAGATGAAGCAGAGAGATATTTACTAGAATCTTTTCCATCCATAGTTGCGAGTTTCATGAGTGATTTGTCTAGCAATGACATCATGTGTATGTCGCGAGCTTTCGCTGTTGCGCCACCCATTACTACCGCAACTATTTTATATCCATCTCTGTTTACAGAAGTTGCAAGGTTAAAGCCAGATGCTCTAACAAAGCCAGTTTTAAGACCATCTGCCCCCGGATAGTTACGAGTAACACGATTATGACTTAGATAGCTTTTACCCTTCCATGTGAATTCATCGGTTTTAAATAGATGATAATATTCAGGAAAGTCTCTGCGAAGTGCCATTCCAAGTTTGGCAAGATCACTTGCAGTAGTAATTTGTTCAGGATCAGGAAGCCCAGATGCGTTTCTAAAAGTTGTTTTTGACATACCAAGATCGCGGGCGCGCTTAGTCATTATGCTTGCAAATCTTGATTCAGAGCCGCCAATTGCCTCAGCAAGGGTTACAGCTGAATCATTAGCAGAACGTACAACTATGCTTTCAATTAATTTCTTGATGCTTATGCTTTCGCCAGCTTGAAGGCCAAGTTTCAATGCAGGTTGTGAAGCGGCAAAGGATGAAACTTCGACTCTATCTTCTAATTTTATTCTGCCAGCCTTGATTGCTTCAAACGCAAGGTAAACCGTCATCATTTTAGTAAGTGACGCAGGATAGCGAGGCTTATCCGCATTATCTTCAAATATCACAGCGCCTGTTTCTGAATTCACAACAATTGATGCATATCTTGGGCTTTGTTCGATAGAGCTTGTTTGTTGTTGTTGCTGTCTTTTCTTCGATGAATTACTTTGAGCACTCGCGTTTTCTGATGCAGATAAAAGCAATCCTGTGCATAGAATGCCTGTTAGTAACGTTTTAATACCTGCTGTTTTGATATAATCAAACATTCTGCTCTGATAACCTATTTTATTTAAGTGATTGCTCAAAAAAGATTTTTCAATATCTACACAATACTCTTACAATATAGTAAATATTTCGCTAAAAATTTAAAGTTGTTATTTGCAGCAAGCAAGGTAAATAATCATCACAAAGAAATTATACTGTGGATAGGTGGGATGGCTACAATATGAGTTATTTTGAAAGAACAGTTGCTCTACGCTATCTGAGGTCTCGCCGAAAGGAAGGCTTTATATCTGTTATAGCTTGGTTTTCTCTACTCGGAATCGCGTTAGGGGTTGCGACTTTAATAGTTGTTATGGCGGTTATGAATGGCTTTAGAACTGAGCTAATTGACAAAATTCTTGGTGTTAATGGACACATAACTGTTTATGGGGGTGCGGGAGATGGAATTTCTGATTATCAAAAACTTTCTGATAAATTTTCGGAGCTTGGTGGTGTCATTTCAGTAACTCCATTAGTTGAAGGGCAGGTAATGGCGGGTTATAAAAGCCAAACATCGGGTGCACAAGTCAAAGGTCTGAGATATGAAGATTTAAAATCAAAGCGCATTGTTTCAGAAAACTTAAATGGAAATATTGAAGATTTTCATGGAAGCGATGCTATAATGATAGGAGTTAGGCTCGCAAGTAAACTAGGTGTTAATGTGGGAGATGATCTTACTTTGATCTCTCCAAGCGGTCATCAAACGGTTATGGGAATGGTTCCACGAGTTAAAGCCTATAAAGTTGTGGGAATTTTTGAAGTTGGCATGTTTGAATATGATAGCATTACGATTTTAATGCCGCTTGAAGCTGCCCAAATATTATTTAAATATCCCGATAGAGTTTCAGCAATAGAAATGAGGATTAGTGACCCGAACTCAGCTCGAAAAACGGTTAGAGAGCTGGTATCAATGCTGCCAAATACATATATGATATATGACTGGCAAAGGGCAAATGCAGACTTTGTAAACGCTCTTAAAGTCGAAAGAAACGTAATGTTCTTTATTCTCACCCTTATTATAATAGTGGCGGCATTCAATATCATATCAAGCATGATAATGCTTGTGCGCGATAAGAATAGAGATATAGCCGTTCTTAGAACCATAGGAGCTTCAAAGGCATCTATAATGAAGGTGTTTCTTATTACAGGTTCAATGATTGGCGTAACTGGAACAATTGCGGGCTTTTTGCTTGGGGTTAGTTTTGCTCTTAATATTGAAAATATCCGCCAGTTTTTACAAAGTATTATTGGGGCAGAACTATTTTCAGCCGAGATATATTACCTAACTAAGTTGCCAGCAGAAGTTAGGGCAGAAGATGTATTGCTTGTGGTTTTAATGTCTCTCGGTCTTACCTTTCTAGCAACAATATATCCTGCGTGGAAGGCTTCTAAAACTGATCCCGCTGAGGTGTTAAGATATGGCTGATAAGATATTGTTAGAGCTAAATGATGTTTCAAAATCATACAACAGTGGTGGGCACAAACTAGAGATTTTGAAAGGCTATAACCTTCAGGTGAGGGAAGGCGAAATTATCGCATTAGTTGCGCCGTCAGGATCTGGCAAAACAACTCTTTTGCAAATAATAGGCCTTCTTGATAAGCCAGATTCAGGAGAAATAATCCTTTGTGGCAAGAATATGGCAAGTGCGAATGATAAACTAAGAACATCAGCCAGAAGAAGAAATCTCGGATTTGTTTATCAATTTCATAACCTGCTACCCGATTTTTCGGCACTAGAAAATATTATGATGCCGCTCTTAATAAAGGGAATTGCGAAGCGTGAAGCCAAAGATAGAGCAATGCAACTTCTTGAGCTGTTAAAGTTATCCGAAAGGGCAGAGCATAGGCCAGCAACTCTATCAGGTGGTGAGCAACAGCGCGTTGCAATTTTAAGAGCGATAGTGCACGCACCAAGATTGCTTCTTGCAGATGAGCCAACTGGAAATCTTGATCCCACAAATGCGGGAATGGTTTTTGACATTCTGCTTAATCTCGCAAGACAAACAGGCCTTTCAACCATTATAGCCACCCATAACCCAGAACTCGCAAAACGAATGGATAGAGTAATAGGCATAGTGTAAGTTTATTTTTTAAATCAGTGGAGTGAGAAATGGCTACATTAACAATTAGATTACCAGACGATAGACATGAGCGACTTAAAAGCCTAGCTAAACAAAGAAAGATAAGCCTTAATAAACTTTTTGAAGAGTTTTCTTCTATAGCTTTGGCTGAATTTGATGATGAAACGCGCTTTATGTTACGAAAAGCTAGGGGTAGTAGAAAGCGTGGTATTGAAATACTCGATAAAATCGATGCTCGAACATAGTGCCTTTTGAATGATAGCACTAACTTTGTTCGTAGATATGAAGCTAATCAAATATGAATCGCTAACGTCTGTAATAAGAATACGCCTATAGTATGAATAATGTTGTTGACTATAAAAGACGTAGTTCTTATTTATATAGGTATAGCTGTAAGGCTATTATTAAGGCTTGCGTGGCGGAACTGGTAGACGCTGCAGACTTAAAATCTGTTGACCGAAAGGTCGTGCCGGTTCGATTCCGGCCGCGAGCACCATATATTCATTCACAGTCGTTCGCTGTAGTTCATAAATACCGTATTTCTAATAATCATGATAATAAATTTTGTTAATTACTAGGTGCTAATAACTAATGGGACTGTACTAGATAAATAAAATATTTAGTGCAGTAATGTGAGTTTATAATAATTGTTACAGAAGTTACGGAATGTTGAATATTTCTTTGTTTAGTTATTGCAGAATCAATCGCAACATTCTTTTTGCAACTAAAAACAATCACATAAATGGCATATAAAAATTATTGAATCATTAAAACAGAGTGCTTAGAAAATATAATGGTATTCCTAAAAATACCAATCTAGGTTCAATTATGAACTCCGAATCAACAATTTATCACTCTAAAAAATTGATTAACACCTAATGCTCACTATGCTCTCATGACTTTTCTGAGTTGGTGAGAAGTATTAGTACTATGTTCTTGGAGAGGTTCGAAAGCTTTCCCGCAACCGTCGAACAAACTCTCTATCAACACATTTACTTCGTCGAAATAACGATTTATTGTTTTCTGCCACGCATCTTCGTGCCAATTGACTATATCATTAAAATTACGACACGCGAAGATTTCTTTGAAAAATTCGGTATTATCTAAAAATGAACGGTTGAAATTTCCTATCAATTGGTTGCCTAACTCACGCAAAGATTTTGAGGTAGCATTTCCCGATTCAATGCTCGCGGAAAGTGCGCTGCTGTTTATCCTTATACATTCAAGAGTGAAACGGTTAAAATTATCAACCTCACGTAGTACCCCTTCAATTCCGTCACGACTAATTTTTATAACTTTTTCCTCTGTATCGCTTACTATTCTAAGAGTTTCTTCTGTTGCCATCTTTGAATCTGTATGATTGTGAGCTATTTTCTTTACTTGTTGTGCCATAATTTTTCCTTTCAGGTTAGTGATTTTCAAAACTCAGGATGGACTGTCTTGCATAATTTTGCGCCACTGACTTTGATCGCGGTTAAAGTATTTGCTATAAAATCATGCCTAGATGCATCTCCTGTAACCTGATTGGAGAAAACATTATGACATTAAATCTTATCTACTCAGTGGTATTGGATAATAGCCATTTCACTATGCTGAGCAAAAACGCTGGAACGGAAAACGCTTTCCATTTACGTACAATGAATTCCTATAGCGTTAGTATTGAGAATACCAGAGAAAATCTGGAAGAAGTTCTGGCAAGTAGTCTCTGTAGTGGTCTGATGCTAGCGTGAGTGCAGGAATATTTATATGATTTTCGCTCAATGTTTGAACCATTACAAAATCGTATCGTAACGGAGTTGATCCGACCTAATCATAGGTAATAATTTATTGATGAATGCATCGAAGATGATATGTGCCTAAAACTTAATCAGTAATTTTAAGGAGTATGTTATGAAAAAGATTCTATTGATTCCCATCTTTGCCACTTTGGCGCTGACTGGCTGTACCCAACTCAGTGCAGAGGATCGCGCCCTAATCACTTCAGCGAACCAAGCAGCTGAAGCAGCGAGGCAGCAATCTATTGAAGCCGCTGAAGAAGCGCGACGTGCTCGTGAGGACGCGAATCAAGCTGCCAAAGCTGCACAGGCAGCCAGTGACAAATCAGATCGTATTTTTAGGCAGGGACAAAACAAATAGCTATTGGTGCTTGGTGCCAATAGTGGTTGGGATACCGCTGCGTTTTGCGATTGCCTCGTGAGCCGCGTACCAGTCTATGTCTGTATCGTCGCCAGCCTCTTTGCGGATTGCATCTTCGAGTTTTGGAATGCTAAGTGGAAATGGTTGCTGGTAGTTGGCGATATCATCTGACTGTTGTTGTGTTGGTGTAACCTCCAGAAGTAGCACATTACCAAGCCATCCAAGTTTGTATGGTGTATCAATAATGGTTACTTTAGTGCCAACGCTTACGTTATTAAACAGTGTTTTGATGTCTTCAGGATAAAGCCGAACACAACCATGGCTGGAGCGTTTGCCGATACCATAAGGGCGATTAGTACCGTGTATCAAGAATTTTTTCCAACCTAGATAGAGTGCATAGGAACCCAGAGGATTATCCAATCCAGGTGGAACGATTTTCGGTAGTTCGGGGTTTTCTTCCCGAATTGATGTAGGTGGTATCCAAGAAGGGTTCTGACGTTTGCTGACAACTGTCGTGCTTCCAATCAGTGTTTGCCATTCTTCTTGGCCAATACCAATAGGAAAGGTCATTACATCGCCATTCTTCATAAAATAAAACAGGCGCAATTCTGAAAGATTCAGAACAATTCCTTCACGTACTGGCGGAAGAAGATGTGCAGTGGTTAAGGTGATTTTAGTTCCTTCTAGTGGTGTCCATGGATCAACTCCCAGATTGGCAGCAAGAAGTTCTACAATACCTATATCATTTTTTCGTGCAATTTCATAGAGGTTGTCTTCTTTACGCACGGTGTAATAGGAAACTTCTCCCACCACATCTCCGTTGGGCGTGTACGTAGCGGCATATGTGTGGGAAGCAGACAATAGAAGCACCATAATCATATAAAAAATCATGCGATTTTTTAGCATCGTTTTTTGTCGATTAACTTTGATTGCAATCAAAGAATTTGCAGCACTCAGGATTATAAGAAGAAAAACGCTCACCTATGTGAACGGTATTGTTCCAACTTAAAAGAAGGAGAATTTTATGACTAACATTCGTGATTTACTACCTTTAGGTAGAATTTCCGTGCCAGTGACCCGCGGTTCTAACCCCATCGTGAGTTTTCAGGATGAGGTGAATAAATTGTTCAGCGATTTCTTTGGTGATTTATCGCTCCCAAGCTGGGCGCGAATATCTTCGGAGCCTTCGTTTGCAATCAGTCCCGCGATGGATGTAACCGAAAATAATAAAGAATTTAAAGTTTCCTGCGAACTTCCCGGCATGGAAGCCAAAGATGTGCAGATCAGCGCTTCCGAAGGTTACGTTACAATCAAGGGCGAAAAGAAAGAAGAGAAAAAAGAAGAGCGCGAGGGATATTATCGTCAGGAGCGTTCCTATGGTTCGTTCCAGCGTGTTGTTGCTCTACCAGATAACGCCAATTTCGAGAAGGCCGAAGCTAGCTATAAGAATGGCTTACTTACACTTTCTATACCGAAGAAGGCTGGAGCGCAGGGCAAAGAGCGCAAGATCGAAGTCAAGCAAGCGGCTTAGAGATAATGCTTTCAAACTGGGGCGCGTGGCTATCTTATAATCGCGCGCCAAATTTTTTTGGAATCTTTCGTCAATAATCACGCCTTCATTACCAATAAAACCTATAATAAATCAAAATCTGTGATTTGGCGAACCTGACTCGCATACTCATCAATTTGGATATTTAGATGCTTGCTGAAGTCACTAATAATATGAAGCATACCTTGCAATCAGGTGTGATTATATTAGTACTATTTGATATCTGCCTCTACCTTTGGTTGCCAAGTCAACTGTAGTGCATTCATGATCGCAAGCACATCAATGGCTTCTTGTAGCAGTGCACCTTGCACTGGTGTGATATACCCAAATGCCGCGAACCCCATCCCGATTAAGCTCACTACAATGCCTCCAATTGCGCTTTGTAGAGCAATCGACCGAAGGCGCGTGCTGATGTGAATCAATTCATCCACTTTTGCAAGCGTGTTATCTAGAATGACTGCACCCGCTGCTTCTGCCGTCACACTCTGACCGCCAAAAGCAATTCCAACGGTTGCTACCGCCAGTGCGGGTGCGTCGTTGATGCCATCACCCATAAACAACGTCGGTGCTTTGCCAGCCTCCGTTCTTACAATGACAACTTTTTGTTCTGGTGATTGGCTGGCATGAGTATCTGTTATGCCGATCTGACTAGCAAGATATTCTACCTCAGAGGCGCGATCACCTGACACTAGCATCACCTTAGTGAATTGATGCATAGGTGCAAGATGGGTGATGAAAGAGCGTCCCTCAGCACGTGGTGTATCGCAGAAGCGAAAGATGCCTGCTGGTACGCCACTTACCAACACCACGCATTCCATTCCAGACTGCGTAGGTGGCAAAGTGGCTATTGTTGCTTCTGGCAATTTCTTGCGATGACTGATGATGATCTCCTGCCCATCAATCTGGCCAATGAGGCCTTGACCTGGTTTCTCAGAAACGTGTACCGCTTCTTTTAAAGCTATCTTTTCCTGCTCTGCTTTTTTAAGAATCGCCGAAGAAAGCGGATGTTTGGAATAACGTTCTAAACTGGCGGTGAACTGCAACAGCGTATCACGACTTATGGTTTTCAGTTCTATAATTTCAGTAAGTTCTGGCTTGCCGTAGGTTAGCGTGCCAGTTTTATCAAAAATCGCTGTGCGGCAGGTAGGTAGGCGTTCCAAAACGCTTGGATCTCTGATCGCGATTCCATGTCGTGCAGCCAATGATATTGCACCGATTATGGTCACAGGAATGGCGATAATCAGCGGGCATGGAGTTGCAATCACTAGCACTGATAAAAATCGTAACGCATCACCTGTGATAAACCAAACGATGCAAGCGATTAGTAGCGCAAACACTGCGAATGCTGTCCCCAACCGATCACCTAAACGGCGCATACGTGGGCGTTCCTGTTCGGCTTGCTCCATAACTTGCATAATTTTGGCGTAGCGAGAATCTTGTGGAAGTTTTTCTGCACGGATGGTAAGTGCCGCCTCTCCGTTTACCGCGCCAGAGAGTACCGCCACGCCAGGTGCTTTTGCAACAAGATACGGTTCGCCAGTGAGATAGGATTCATCCATCGAGCCGTGACCTTCGATCACTGTGCCATCAACTGGTGCTGTTTCATGCGGGTAAACCACAATGGTATCACCGATAGTAATGTTGTTGATGGTAATATCCTCGATATGTTTGCCAATTTTGCGATGTGCACGGGCTGGGACGCGTGCAGCCAGTAGCCGAAGCACGGCTGAGGCACGATACACTGCGTAAATCTCAAGTGCCTGACCGCCTGCTAGCATAAGAATAATCAGAGCTGCCGCTAGATATTGTTCCAATATCGCAGCAGCGATCAACTCGATCCCGCCAAGCAAATCCGCGCCCCATTCGCCTCTCAGTGTTTTAATAGCAATACGAATAATAAGTGGTACGCCACCTATAACAATCAATAATAGTAGGGGCGCATTGCTATTGTCAGGTAGTACGAAATGCAGCACCATGGCTAAAAGCGTTACTATTACTAGCGCGAACTGCCAACGTGAATATAATGAAACTTCAACATCCGCTGTTTTCATGATACTTGCTCGCCATTTCTTCGTGCTTCGTTTGAGAGTTTGTATAATGCAATTGAAAGTCATTCACGGTCATGCCTTCTTTGATAATGAAGCCTGCATCAAGGAATCCAATCTTAGTGATGATGCCTAGAACGATATGCACAATATTTGTGTGATTGTCTTTCGTTAGAACGATAGGCAAATGCTATGACCCTCTTTTTGCATTACTTGTAAATTCCGTTGATGATGTATTATCTTGTTACCTCTTATCATGTCTTTGCAGGGAAATACTGGAGTTTCTTTTGGCGGTGGATTGGTTGTTTGTTAATTGGCAGAAAAAGCTGAAGTGAGCAACAAAGCCACATTAATAATGGTAAAAACCTTAAATGCGTTTTCATAAAAAACTCCATATGTGTGTGTTGAAATGAAAACCATAAATCTGACGTGAAGATGGTATGTTTATCTCCATCTTTACCGAAAGAGTTTGATCATAATCAAATAACTTATGAGATTGATGTTTTAAACGTCATAAGAGCCATTGGCGGAGGTGAACTTTATCAATATTTTGTATCAAATCTACACACTCTAATCAGTAAATAGAAACTTTTAATGCTGGTTTGAAAGAAATTGTAACAAGATCTTTTAAGTGGAGTAGAAGGCAATTGGAATAGGCAAAGCACTATTATTGCCGCTAATTGCTTTTCAATCACTTGCATGCTGCCATGTGGGAGCATTGCAGATTGTACCCCCATTATGTTCTTAATTGTATTTTCGCTAATATATGGATTTTTTCTTCTCTCTGGCATTGCAAATATATATGGGCTATTTCCAGTTATCTTTTTAGCCTCAGATAGAATTTCAAGTGACTGCTTTGATAATGGAACAGTGTGCTCGATTCGATTTTTCATTCTATGCGAAGGAATGCGCCATAATTTTTCTTTAAAATTTATCTCACTCCATTCTGCTTTTCTTAGCTCAGTAGGTCTCACCATGGTAAGCATCAAAAGTTTGATTGCCAGCTTATTAATCAGATTTGTATTGTGAGCTTCAAGCCTTGCGAGCATTTCTGGAATTTCATGCATTGGAAGAGCAGGCATATGCTTTGCAACATGGGATTTTAAAGCACCTGATAATTTGAAAGCTGGGTTATGAATCAGCTTCCTATTGATTATACCATGATGAAATATATCCGAACATAATCTTAATACCCGATGACTTGTTTCTGTATGTCCTAACTTTTCAATCTTTTTAATTGTATCAAGCACCATTAGTGGTTCTATTTCCGCAATTGGTAAATCTCCAATATAAGGGAAGACATGTATCTCTAGCCTTCGCCATGTTTTATGCGCATGCTTCGGAGTCCACTTCTCATGCATATTTTCATACCAGCTTTCAGCCACTACTCTAAATGTATTTCCACTTTTAATATGAGCATCAAGTTTTCTTGTTTTTTTGATGATTGCTGGGTCTTTGTTATCTTTGAGCTGCTTCTTTGCTTCAATAACAATTTCTCGAGCTTCCTTTATACTTACATCGGGAAAAACTCCGATTGCCATAGCCTTGTCTTTATCGGCATATCTATATTTGAATCTCCAGTATTTAGAGCCGTTAGGCATTACAAGAAGATACAATCCATTTCCTATAAATAGCTTATACTGCTTTTCTTTTGGTTTAGAGTTAATCAGCTGAAGATGAGATGCAATCACATTAATATAAGGGGGGTACAGAGATTTTATTACCCCTAAATATACCCCCATATTTTGTAGATTACAATAGATTCATGTGAATTCAGGGGGACTTTGTAACCACAGAATTACAATATGTTAGCTATCTTTATGGATTTATATGAATTCAGGAAGATTGTACTTCCTGACACATAATATCCAATTTATACCGGAGAGATAGTATACACTTT
>CAZAGG010000014.1:0-45346 GCA_964484565.1 uncultured Rickettsiales bacterium
CTCATTCTTAATATATAGTTAATGTAGGGAGGTAAGCACCCTAACCCTCCCCCATGAATGGGGAGGGAATTGAAGCGTAAATAAATTACGAAATATAGTGTTTCTAGTTTTATTTGAGAGCAAGTGTTTCGAGGCGAGGCGCGCGGAGCGTATTTATAATACGTGAGCACGGTGAGACCGATGAAATACGAAGCTATCAGATAAAAATAGAAGTACTATACTTATCCCGAATTGATGTTAATTTATATAGCTGTTTGAACAATGCTTTGTTAGAAGTGGTATAGAGTTTATTAGAAATACCAATCTATAGAACATAGAATAATGATATTTAGTTCATATCAGTTTATCTTCTTCTTTCTACCCATAGCCTTTGCTGGATATTTCATTTTGAATAACAGCAGAAAAACAAAACTTGCGACCTTATGGTTAATTGCTTCATCTTTATTTTTCTATGGCTGGTGGGACTGGCGATACCTACCATTATTAATTGTTTTAGTGCTGATTAACTTCTACTTTGGGAAACTACTTACAGAACAAAGGTTTAATCCTAAAACGCGCAAGCTGATATTTACATCTGGGGTCGCTTTAAATTTATTAGTGCTCGGATATTTCAAATATGCTGACTTTTTCATCTCAAATGCCAATACTCTTTTTGATGCAAACATTGGTTTTTTAAACATTATTTTGCCTCTCGGAATTAGCTTTTTTACCTTTCAAAAGATTGCTTATTTAGCTGATTGCCATGCTGGAAAAGTTAAAAAGCACTATACCATTGAAGAGTTTGGATTATTCGTATCATTCTTTCCGCAGCTAATTGCAGGGCCAATCGTACATCATTCTGAGGTGATGCCTCAGTTTAATAATAATCGAAATAAAGTTTTGAACTATCGCAATATTGCACTTGGCATTTTTATCTTCTCAATTGGCCTATTTAAGAAGTTAGTGATTGCCGATGGTTTTTCTGGGTGGGTGGAAAAAGGATTTGATGTCACCCCTGAACTAACTCTGATTGATGGCTGGATTGCCTCACTATCTTACACCTTCCAACTATATTTTGATTTTAGTGGTTATGCCGATATGGCAATTGGAGCCGCACTATTGTTTAACATTAGGCTACCCGCAAACTTTAATTCACCATATAAGGCTTCGAATATACAAAATTTCTGGCGTGCATGGCATATCACTCTTAGCAAGTTTCTGAGAGACTATATCTACATTCCACTTGGCGGCAATAAAACTCATGAATGGAGGGTGAACTTCAATCTCTTCATCACTTTCTTATTGGGAGGGCTATGGCATGGCGCTAACTGGACATTCGTATTCTGGGGATTTCTGCACGGCTTTGCATTAATTATTCATCGCCTGTGGAGCAGGTCTGGATTTAAAATGCCATATCTACTTGGTTGGTTTATAACCTTTAATTTTGTAAATATAGCATGGGTCTTCTTCCGCGCTAAAGATTGGGAAAGCGCCTTTAAAGTTCTAAGCGCAATGTTTGGTTTTAACGGCGTTACGATTCCACATTTCCTAAATCCATATATCGGATTCTTATCAGAGATTGGCGTAACTTTTGCCCCTCTTCCTGCAGCTTATAATATCAAATATGCCATACCTGCACTCATATTCTGTTTAAGTATTGTAATGTTTACCAAAAATAGCGTTCAAATGATGGAAAAGTTTAGACCAAACATAACTTCGTGCATATACGCAGCAGTTTTAGCAGTATTATCTTTTACTGCCTTAAATCGAGTTCAAGAATTTTTATATTTTAATTTTTAAGCTAGGTGTTGTTGTTGAATAAAAAATATAAGAAATGGAATTTCGGCTTTCTTGCCTTAATATTCGCAGGAAGCATTGCATTTGCGGGATTTAATTATGCAATCGACCCGTTTGGAGTTGCCACTCATGAAATAATTCATTTCCCTAATAAAGCAGCACAAGATGCTAGAAAACTCAAAATTGCACTTGCTAAAAATAGTTCCACACAAATTGATAACATAATTCTGGGCAGCAGTAGGGTTATGACCTTCGGAGAAGAAGTTAGCCACTATCTTGGAGGCAATACCTTTAACTTCGGAGTAGAATCAGGAAAGCCAGAAGATAACTTGGGAATTCTGTTATTTCTTGAAAGAATCAACAAATTCCCCAAGCATATTATTATTGGCTTAGACTGCTCTAGCTTCTCGCCATATCTTGATTATCACATGAACTTTATCATTAATAATGACATCAACTTTTTAAAAAGCGGCAATAAAACCCAAATTTATCTTGATAGTTTCTTCTCAACCGATGCCTTTATCAACTCACTGAAAGTTATTAAAAACGGCCTATCTCATCGCAAACCTCTTGAGCAATATAACGAATGGGGATTTAGAATATATTCCGACCAAGAAGAGCGATTTAAAAGCGGCAATTATAACCTAAATAAAGAAATAGAAGATCAAACCACCAATTATTTCGAGACATCTTACTCTCGCGGAAAGTTCGATAAATTATCTGAAGAAAGAATAGGATATTTTCAACAAACCATTGAACTTGCAAGGAAGCATAATGCAGAAGTTCATGTTTTTATAAACCCAATACACGAATTTCATTATAATAAATTATACGAGCACCCCGTCCTTAAAAACACGATGGTTGAATTCAAGAAAAGAGTTGTCGAGATTTTTCCTGATACTGTTGATTTTATGAATGAAGGCAGCTTCATTTTAAGCGAACGAGGATTTTTCTACGATTCTGTTCACTATACAAATGACGGAGCCAAGATGATTGCCGAACGCCTATTAAACCCCGAAAGCACAACTATTATTCAGGGCTTTGGCACCAAATAAGTTTTCTTATGCATGGCTCTATTGTCAAACCATTGAAATAGTAGTAACCAGATAATATAGCTAATTACTGATACATAGTGTTAACAAAGGTTTTATTGAAATGGCAGAGCAAAAAAAAACTAGCTCTATTTGGGGTGGAAGGTTTGAGTCCAAACAAAGCGATATCTTATCTGAGATAAATCAGTCGATTAGTTTTGACAGGGCACTTTACAAGCAAGACATCGAGGCATCTATTGCCCATGCGAGAATGCTTGCTAAACAATCAATAATAAAGCAGGAAGATTTTTTGCAAATCGAAGCAGGCCTTACAAAGATTCTTCATGAAATTGAATCTGGTGAATTTGAGTTCAAACAAGAACTTGAAGATATTCATATGAATATTGAATCACGACTTGCCGAAATTATTGGAGAAGCGGCGGGAAGGCTTCATACGGCTCGTTCGCGAAACGATCAAGTTGCAACCGACTTTAGATTATACGTGAGATCTGCTGCCGATGATGCCGTTGCAATGCTTGAGGAATTGAAAGCCGCAATAAAACTGAGAGCTTCTGAGTATGCTGATTATATAGTTGCGGGCTTCACCCACCTACAAACGGCGCAACCTGTAACTTTTGGTCATCACTTAATGGCATATTACGAAATGTTTGACAGAGACCATAGCCGCTTTTTAGATGCACGAAAACGCATGAATGAATGCCCATTAGGCGCAGCAGCCCTTGCTGGAACATCTTTTAATCTCGATAGAGAAATGACAGCAAAAGAATTAGGTTTTGCAAGGCCAATGCGAAATTCTATGGACGCTGTTTCAGATCGCGATTTTGCACTAGAATATCTATCCGCAGCTTCAATATGCGCGACACACTTATCAAGGCTTGCAGAAGAAATGGTGATATGGTCTAGCTCGCAGTTTGCCTTCATAAAACTATCCGATGCTTTCACAACGGGAAGCTCAATAATGCCACAAAAAAGAAACCCTGATGCGGCAGAGCTTGTGCGCGGAAAAAGTGGGCGAATTTATGGCTCACTGTTTACCCTGCTTACCGTCATGAAGGGGCTTCCCCTAACCTACAGCAAGGATATGCAGGAAGATAAAGAGCCAGTATTTGATGCAAGCCATACTTTAAAACTATGCCTCACTGCTATGAAAGGTATGATCCTCGATATGCAAGCTAACCGCGATAATATGAGAAAATCAGCAGATACTGGCTATTCAACCGCAACTGACATTGCTGACTTTCTGGTTAGAGTTTTAAATATCCCCTTTAGAAAAGCTCACCATATAACGGGAAGCATCGTAAAAATCGCAGAAGAAAAAGGTTCGCATTTAAGTGATTTAACTTTAGAAGAAATGCAAAAAATAGAACCTAAAATTACTGCCGATATATTTAACGTATTAAGCGTTGAATCATCTGTAAATAGTCGAAAAAGCTATGGTGGAACGGCTACCCAGAATGTTAAAGCTATGACCACAAAAGTAGTTGCAATTTCGTTATTAATCTCATCGACTCTTATTATTGGCTCTTGTGGAGTAAAACGCGATTTAGCTCTTCCAAAAGATACTAAAGGCAATGTTATCAACTCTCCTGCACCAGTATATGGCAATGATTCTTTGAATCAAAGCACGTCGCCTATAACCGATGGCAATCCTACATATCTACCCCCAAACATAGGAAAGGGAAGCAATGGATCATTTTGAATATAAAAACAATCAACTCTATGCAGAAAATGTTGCAATTACCGAAATTGCAAAACATGTTGGAACACCCTTTTACTGCTATTCATCTGCAACTTTAAAAAGGCATTATGAAGTTTTTAAAGGGCTATTTGACGGGCTAAATGTCAAAGTTTGTTACGCAGTTAAGGCTAATTCAAATATTGCAGTTTTAAGCGTTCTTGCTGGCATGGGTGCAGGCGCAGATGTTGTATCAGAAGGTGAAATCAGAAGGGCACTTGCAGCAAAAGTTGACCCATCAAATATAGTATTTTCTGGAGTTGGCAAAACCCGCGATGAAATGGCATTTGCACTAAACCGCGAAATATTTCAGTTTAATATCGAATCAGAACCAGAACTTTATCAGTTAAGTGAAGTGGCAAGCGCAATGCATGTTACTGCAAAAGTTGCCTTTCGGGTTAATCCTTCAATCGAAGGGGGATATACACATGGAAAGATTACTACGGGCACAAAAGAATCTAAATTTGGAATTGACATTCCAACCGCAAGAAAACTCTATAAAAAAGCATCTGAACTAGATGGAATCGAAGTTCAAGGAATTTCAATTCACATCGGATCACAGCTTACTAATTATGAACCGTTCAAAGAGGCATTTCAAAAACTTGCGATTTTAGTAGGAGAACTAGAAGAAGCAGGTATCAAGATTAAAACCGTTGATCTAGGCGGCGGAATAGGAATCAATTATGGCAAAGGCCAAAGTCCTGACCTTGAATCATATGCAAAAATTGTAAAAGAGACATTCGGCAACAAACCATATCAACTTATCTTCGAACCAGGTAGGGTTATCGTCGGCAATGCTGGAATACTCGTCTCTAGTGTAATTTATGTAAAACAAACAGAAGGCCGAAATTTCGTTATAGTTGATGCAGCTATGAACGACTTAATAAGACCGAGTATGTATAGCGCGTATCACGAAATAGTTCCCGTTATTCTTTCAGATGAACGAGTCATTGCCGCAGATGTGGTGGGGCCAGTTTGCGAAACAGGAGATATATTCGCAGAGCTTCGTGAACTTCCATCTCCAGAGCCAGATGCTTTGATTGCATTCCGTTCTGCTGGTGCTTATGGAGCTGTTATGTCTTCAACTTATAACTCGCGTCTTTTGATTCCTGAAGTGATGGTTGATGGAGATAAATGGGCGGTTATTCGCCGCCGTCCAACCTTTGAGGAAATGCTGGAGCAAGATATAATTCCCTCTTGGCTTTAAGTTCATTCAAGATATACTGCTTCCATAAAAAGATACAGGGAATAGCAAATGAATAATAACATAAATCCAATGGGAACAGATGGATTCGAGTTTGTTGAATATGCAAGCAGGGAACCAGAAAAACTTCATAATCTTTTTGTACAAATGGGCTTTTCTAAAATTGCAGTGCACAAATCTAAAAATGTTTCTCTTTACAGGCAGGGCGATATAAATTTCATTTTAAATGCTGAAAAAGGCAGTCACGCAGAAGAATTCTCAAGCAAGCATGGGCCTTCAGCCAATGCAATGGCTTTTCGTGTGAAAAGTGTGAAAAAAGCATTAGATAGAGCGAAAGAACTAGGTTGTAAAATTCATGAAGGCAAGGTTGGGCCTATGGAGCTTCACATTCCTGCAATTGAAGGAATTGGTGGAAGCCTTCTCTATCTTGTTGATATGTATGGGGATAAGAGCATATACGACGTAGATTTCGATTATATAAGCAATGAACCCAGAAATCCAAAGGGAGTTGGCCTTCTTGCAATCGATCATCTTACCCATAACGTTTATCGTGGTAATATGGATGAATGGGCGAGCTTTTATGAAAGAGTCTTTAACTTCAGAGAGATAAGATATTTCGACATTGAAGGCAAACTTACTGGTCTTAAAAGCAAAGCCATGACAAGCCCAGATGGAAAAATCAGAATTCCAATTAATGAATCATCAGATGATAACTCACAGATAGAAGAATATTTGAGGGAATATCACGGTGAAGGAATACAGCATATCGCGCTATCTACCGCCAATATTTATGAAACCGTAGAAGAACTAAGAGGTAAAGGAGTTGAGTTTCTCGACGCGCCAGATACTTATTATGAAATGATAGATAAAAGGCTAGCAGGTCACGGCGAGGATGTTCCAAGACTTGCAAGAAATAAGATTCTCATAGATGGCGCACCAGAATCAAAAGAAGGTGCCAAAGATGGAGGATTGCTTTTACAGATATTCACTAAAACCGTCATTGGCCCTATATTTTTTGAAATCATTCAAAGAAAAGGCGATGAAGGATTCGGTGAAGGTAACTTCCGCGCGCTGTTTGAATCAATCGAAGAAGATCAAATCCGCAGGGGAGTAATTCAGGCTTAGAAAAGCCTATGCTTTTTTAATTCTCATTCCAAGCAAAGCCATTAAACCTCCGGAGATTACGGCTATGTGAGCGGCATATTCACCCATAAAAGAACATGCCCCTATCAAAATAGATGAGCAAACCATCATCAATGAATTATTGATATTATTTGCAGCTATGATTCTTGCTCTGCTTTTGGGATCAGCAATTTTCTGAAGCCTTGCGTATCTTGGAACAACATATAACCCACTAAAAAATGCTACTAAAAGCATGTTTACAAGTAAAGCCGTAAAGCTCTCCATCATAATTGTTAGTGCAACCATGCACACAGATAGACCAATTAGATAATTAAGTTTGTTTATTAAACGCGCACTCACAAATCCATAACCAACTAATATCGCACCAATGGTAAGCCCAGCAGTGCTAGACATCAGCCCAAATATCATGTTCATTATATCGGCCAGTTCATCAACATTGTTGCTTCTAGTAATTGCAACTGGAAGAACGGTCAGCATCAATGCACCAACAAACCAAAACCATCCAATATTGCGGATGGTCGATGAAATCTCAGCATTCTTAAGAGCATCTTTAAGCAAATTCAGGGTATTGGTGATGATATTATAATTTATCTCAAGGCTAGGGCTTTGCGCTTTAGAATCAGCAATCTTCGTTGCTGCAAAAAGTGAGAGCAAGGTTGCTGAAATTAATGTTACGGGCGTTACAACCTTTTCAAATCCTTCGATTGTAAATGCAAACATTCCCCAGACCGTTCCAAGAAGTATTGCAACGAATGAACCAGCATTTATTTTACCATTTGCATTTCTTAATTTCTTCTCATCAGATGAATTTATAACTTCAGGGATGATGCTGTACTTAAGCGGACCAAAGAATGTAGATTGCACCCCAAACAAAAATATTGCCGCAAGAATAAGGTAATGATTTTCATATATAAATCCCAAAGATGCAAGACTTGCTGGAATAAGTTCAAAAATCTTTAAGGCAATAATAACCTTGCGTTTATTATATTTATCTGCAATCTGCCCTGCGGTTGCTGAAAATAGAAAGAACGGAAGAATTAAAAGCCCTGTGCACAGCGCACTAATTAGCTGATAGTTGGTTGATTCCTCTTTATCTCCATAAAAAAAGATAAAAATTATTGCAGACATTCTAACAACATTGTCTATAAATGCGCTTAGAAACTGAGTTGTAAAGAGCGGTAGAAGACTTCGCATTTGAAAACCTAAAAAACTTAACTATATTTCTTCAATGCCATCATATAGTGAAAACAGAGTTTTGCCATATAACATTCATCAACTTTACGATATTGTTGCCGATATTGCTAAGTATCCTGAATTTTTACCTTGGTGTAGAGCAGCAAGAATTTTAAAGAGAGATGAAAACGTTTTGCTTGCTGAATTAGTAATATCTTTTGGAATCTACACAGAGTCTTATGTGTCTAGAGTGAGCCTAACCCCTCCATCACAAGAAGAGGGAAAAAGCACATATCCATATATTGCAACAATTACTGCTGAACTAGAAAAAGGTCCATTCACCCATCTTAACAATCATTGGATGTTTAGAAGAATATCGGAAAATCAAACCGAGATAGACTTCAGTGTAGACTTTGACTTTAAGTCAAAAATTCTGAGTAAACTTATCGGCTCAATGTTCGACAGCGTTACACGCAAGATGATAGGTGCATTTGAAAAACGCGCCAGTCTATTAAAAGATAGTTGGATATAGACTCTGTTTTTTAATATAGTGCTTCTAGTTTTATCTAATAGCGCCCTCTTTCATCGGTCTTTCCGTGCTCACGTATTATAAATACGCTCCTCGCGCTTCGCCTTGAAACACTATACATTAAAGACTGGCTATGCTAATAAATTTTTTAGAGAAAAGAGCCTAAGAATAGAAAGGGCTGATTAAAGATGGGCATTTCTAGATATATTATGACAACTGCTCTCCGAGATAGGTTAATTATATCACTATTTCTCATGTTTGTTGCAAGTATGATAATATCGCTAATCTTTGGTTCATCGAGCCTTGCCGAACAAAAGCAAACATCTGTAATATTTATTGCTGGTGCAATAAGAATAATTTCGGCAATTGGCATAACCGTTTTTATTTGCTCAAGCGTTAGGAAATTATTTGAGAACAAGGAAATAGAGTTTATTTTAGCAAAAAGCATAACGAGAAATAAATATATTCTTGAAACGTGGATGGGATATGCCTCATTGTGTCTTTTAATAACAATTCCAGCGTGTTTCTTTCTTGCATGTGTAGGAATAATAAACGTCGGGGGATTCGCAATCTGGAGTTTAAGTATTGTTCTTGAGTCAATTCTGATAGCTACATTTGCTCTCGCTGCCGCACTAACACTGAAAAGTATAGTGGCATCAACACTTGCGACCATAGGATTTTATATCGCTTCAAGGATGGTTGGTTTTTTTCTTGCAACGGTAATGAGTCCGCGCTTTGACTCATCAACTCCAATTGTTGAATATTTTGCTAAGCCTATCATGATGTTATCATCAATTGCGATACCAAGATTAGATCTTTTTGCAAAATCAAACTGGCTGATATATGGAGCAAAAACAGATGAACTTATATTTATAGCTCAAGCTGCAGTATTTATTCCGTTGCTGATTGCGGTTATAATATATGACTTTAATAGAAAACAGTTTGACTTATAGGTCTTTGCAATATATAAACCGAATATCTAATCAGAAGTGCGCTTTCCTTGCGCTGTTTTCTATAGAAAACGAATTCAATCAAAAATAATCAAAAAACAACTAAACGATAAACAAATAGAATCATCCATGACTGAAATGAAACTAAGTACGCTTAAGCGTAAATCTCCAGACGAATTATTTGCTCTTGCCGCCCAAAATGGAGTTGAAGAAGCAAGCTCAATGCTTAAGCAAGATCTGATTTTCGCAATTTTAAAGAAAGTTGCAGAAGATGATTCTGTAATTATGGGCGAAGGAGTTCTTGAAGTTCTTCCAGATGGATTTGGTTTTTTAAGGTCGCCAGAAGCAAATTATCTGGCAGGCCCAGATGATATTTATGTTGCACCAAGTCAGGTTAGGAAGTTCGGTCTTCGTACAGGTGACACAGTGGAGGGGGAAATTCGCGCTCCAAAAGATGGCGAGAGATATTTCGCATTAACTCAAGTTACCAAGATTAACTTTGAAGCCCCTGAAAAAGCTAAGCAAAGGGTTCACTTTGATAACCTTACTCCGCTTTATCCGAATGATAAACTCAACCTTGAGATGGATGATCCAACCAAAAAAGATATAAGCACTCGCGTTATAGAGTTAGTTGCACCACTTGGAAAAGGGCAACGTGCGCTTGTTGTAGCTCCTCCACGAACTGGTAAAACCATCATGATGCAAAATATTGCGCATGCGATTATGAAAAATCATCCCGAAGTTTATCTAATAGTTTTGCTCATTGATGAGCGTCCTGAAGAGGTGACTGACATGCAGCGAACCGTTAGGGGTGAAGTTGTCAGCTCAACATTTGATGAGCCAGCAACAAGGCACGTTCAGCTTGCTGAAATGATTATTGAAAAATCAAAACGATTGGTTGAGCACAAGCGCGATGTTGTTATTTTGCTTGATTCTATAACCCGTCTTGCAAGGGCTTATAATACCGTGATTCCATCATCTGGAAAAGTTCTTACTGGTGGTGTGGATGCGAACGCTCTGCAACGCCCAAAAAGATTCTTCGGTGCGGCACGTAATATTGAAAACGGCGGCTCACTAACCATCATATCTACCGCCCTTATTGAAACAGGTAGTCGTATGGATGAGGTTATCTTCGAAGAATTTAAAGGTACGGGCAACTCAGAAATTGTTCTGGATAGAAAACTATCGGATAAGAGAGTCTTCCCTGCAATTGATGTTAACAAATCTGGAACGCGTAAAGAAGAGCTTCTCATTGATAAGGCAACCCTCACTAAAATGTGGGTTCTACGCCGTATTCTCAACCCAATGGGCACCACCGATGCAATGGAGTTCTTGCTAGATAAACTCAAAAACTCTAAAAACAATGCTGATTTCTTTGAACTGATGAATACAACCCCTAATGGGAATTGATAGCCTAACGTTCTTATGGAAAACTTTTCAAGCAGGCGCACGTTTGCGATAATTTCGCACCCTGATGCTGGTAAAACAACCCTTACCGAAAAGCTATTGCTGTTTGGTGGAGCAATTCAGGTTGCAGGCGCAATTAAGGCACGCAAGGAAATGCGCCATACCAAATCTGACTGGATGGAGATTGAAAAAGAAAGAGGCATTTCAGTAACCGCTTCAGTCATGACTTTCCACTTTGGCAATTGCGTTATGAACCTGCTAGACACACCGGGGCATAAGGATTTCAGTGAAGATACTTATAGAACTCTTACTGCCGTTGACTCGGCCGTGATGGTTCTGGATGCGGCAAAAGGTATTGAGGAACAAACCCGCAAACTTTTTGAAGTATGCCGTCTGCGTGATATTCCCATTATAACATTCATTAATAAAATGGATAGAGAGGCGCGCCATCCATTTGAATTGCTAGATGAAATTGAAAAAACCCTCGCCCTTGATGTAGCGCCCGTCACTTGGCCTGTTGGAATGGGCGGAACGTTTCGGGGATGTTACAATTTTTCAGAAGAAAAACTCCGTATTTTTGATGCAGGAAGGGGGGATAAAATCCCTGATGAGGTCAACTTTAAAAGCATAGATGATAAAGCCCTAGAAGATTATATCGCAAAAGATATTCTTGCCCAGTTTCGAGAAGATGCGGAAATGGCGAAAGTCGCCTGCAAACCATTTGATGTAAAAGCATATTTAGAAGGCCACCTTACCCCTGTTTTCTTTGGATCAGCTCTTAATAATTTTGGAGTTGGTGATTTGCTTGAGGCTTTATCTGCTTTTGCTCCTTCACCACGTCCACAACCCGCCGAGCCACAAGAAGTAAAACCATCTGATAAAGATTTCAGTGCGTTTGTATTCAAAATCCAGGCTAATATGGATAAAAACCACCGCGATAGAATTGCTTTTGCACGTATTTGCTCTGGAACATATGAAAGAGGAATCAAAGCATATCATGTCAGGAGCGGCAAGACTATAGCCCTCAATAACCCAGTTCAGTTTATGGGGCGCGATAGAGAACTAGCCGAAATCGCTCTTCCAGGTGATATAATCGGCATTCCAAATCATGGTAGCCTTAAAATTGGGGATTCACTAACCTTAGGTAAGAAGATTACGTTTAAGGGAATTCCTAGTTTTGCTCCCGAATTGTTTAAACGGGCAAGACTTGATGACCCAATGCGATCAAAACAACTCAAAAAGGCTCTTGAAGAACTGTGCGAAGAGGGCGTATCACAGGTTTTCAAACCACTAAGCGGCTCAGCGTGGATAATTGGTGCAGTTGGCCAGCTTCAATTTGAGGTAATGGCTCACAGGCTTCAAGAAGAATATGGCGTAAAAGGAGGGTTTGAGGATGTGCAATATACCACCGCACGCTGGATAACCTCAAAAGATAAATCTAAACTCGAAAACTTTATCGAGAAGAATAAATTTCATATATCAGAAGATATGAACGGCAAACCAACATATCTTGCACCTAACGAATGGCAGTTAAAACGCTTGAAAGAAGATTTTCCTGATATAGACTTTCTAAGCACAAGTGAGTAAGAGAGAGCATGAAAGAAGATATAAAACACACTGAAAATAGTGAAGAAAATCCTAGAACAGCTGAGAAACTAGCAAAGAAAAATCAAACTCAGCAAGGCTCAGCCGAAGAGTTTGGTGGACCCGAAGGTTTAGAACCAACAAGATATGGTGATTGGGAAGTAAAAGGCCGCGTCAGCGATTTCTAGCTTTCTCACCTAACTGCAAGTCTCTTGATAGAGATAAAAGCAAGTCACGAATATCAAGCAAATCAACATGTGTTTGGGTTAGGTCGCTCATTTGCTTAAAAGCAATTTCTAAAACATCTCTATGAGTTTGCTTTGTAGTGTCGACATTCAATCTATACTGATAAAACCTATCAACTAAAATTTGCCTGTCTTCAACTTTTTCAGAAAGCGCAAGAGCAAAATATCGCATTATCTGATCTTTTTGCATGGTGGTGGCATCAATCATTCGAAGCGGTCGGCCTTCTACAATTTTCAGTAAGGTTTCACACATTGTGGTTAGGGCGTTTTCCCAAACAGGAAAATTTGCAGACTCTCTCTTATCTTTTATATCAGATTCAAGAGCTTTTAATTCTTCATAGAGCGTTTGATAAGTAAAACTGCGGTTGTCATAATCATTTAAAATGAGGCTTTCAAATAACTTGCCATCAATATATGGAAGGTATGCAATCAGACCAGCCTCAACATGTCGCATTAGGGTTTGGTCAATATCATCATCATTTAAATCTAACAAAGCCAACATGAAATCAATTTCTTTAGATCTATCAGCTAGATGACTCACTAACGGACCGCTTGGCAAAATACGAATCAATCCATAGGCATCAGTTATGGTTTCGCTCTGCAAAATATCTTCTATATCATCGTAATAGCGACTTAACGCAAAGACAAGCAAGGCAAGAAGGGGTAATCCATCTTCTCCTTGATTTTCAATAAACTCAACCGATGAATCTAGCATCTCAGCATATCTAGGCACAAGGCCAATAGCATTTCTAACGAGATGTAAATCTTCAGGCGAATCCTGACTTATTGCAGTTATTAGTGGAACGAAATAATTATTCGCAACTGCATTTAGATGATCTGCCTCTTCTTTCTTTTCTCTGTAATCTTCAACAGCTTGGTATGCAATTTCATCAATGAACTCTTTAAAGGACATTGTTCCACCTTGCTTTAAGGGCAGGGTTAATCTGTGCTCTAAGATCTCTGCGGCCTTTTCAACCAGAGCATTTCTTTTAAATCGCTTAAACATAAGAAGATGAACCTAACCTGATTTTGACAAATAAGCCAAACTGTAATAAAAATTTAAAATAACTTTACTAATATTATGCTATAATGCAAGCTCTGTTAACTTAATTGAGAATAAATGGCCGACGAAACTTCAAAGCCTATTAATTGGTACATCCCTGAGCATCGCCTTGTTCAGTATGATGGCAATGGTGCGTTTGCACAGCATGATTTTGAAAGTTTTAGCGCAAAATATGACGTTATAGAAGTTGATCCGCAAAAACTTGTCGATTTCTTGAGAGAAGGAGAGCATAACTTCTTAAAAGGCGGTAAGGACATACTGCAATTTATAGGAAGTATTGACACCTTAACACAGCAGTTTCCAGTAAGAATTAAAAACTTAGCAAACGCCTTTCAAGCAGGTGAAATGGATGCTGTTGAGTTATGTCGTGAGCAAAATCCTAATAAGAATAACGAATATGACGGACTGCCATATAACGGAACTCACAGACTCGCCGCCGCTATAGCTATGGGAAAATCTCCCATTCGCATGGTTATCGCAAAAGACGACAAGGCTCTTCAAGATCTTGGCAGAGTTTTATCTCCAGAAGAATCAGAACAAATGTTTGAAGCCAGCCTTGACAAATATAAGGAAGAAATCGAGAAATATGAGAAGACAGCAGCAAGAGCAAGAACCACCGCAGCCACGCACTATAGTTACGTAACCCAAGCTAGTGGAGAATATAAAGGCGGCAACGAACCCGCCCAGTCATTCCATAGATTTACCGATGGTGTTATATTCGCCGTCAACAATGGCAACGCAACCAGATATGAGAACATCACAGAGCTTCTGCGATCACAACATGGATCACATTTCTTAAAAGAAGGGGAAAACAAAACCTACCAGCACGATGTTGCTGCTCCTAAAATAAGAAGCCAATATCACTATTTCGCTGAATATAATCCGAATGAGATGCATAATCCTCTACGGAATATCTTGGATAAGAAAGAAGGAATTATATATGGTTATCAGAGCACCGATGATATACTAGACTCAATTTCTGGCAAGATTGGCAGTCTTAACACAAAAATAGAAAATGCTATAAGTGCATTCTTAAATGGCAAGAGTATTATACGCATATCTGCTAATCAATTACTTCCGTATTATCAAATAACTGAGCTTCGATCTTTTGGTAGGGTATCGGCGTTAAGTAAAATCCATCAAAATGGTTATCAAGAATTTCATTATACAGAAAGATATGGCGCATCTGTTGCAATCAATCAATTAATCGGTGATCAAAATCGCGGACAGTTAAATTACAAAATTAAAGAAATAGTTGAGCTATTTATAAAGCAAGAAATTAAACCTGAATTTCAGGTTCTTTCTGGTCAAATAAAACCAATACCACTAAACGAAGATATTTTATACCAACTTGCAGGTAAAGGTTTTCAAGGATTCATCCAAAAAGTTTATGGTCATAAAACAAATCCAATAGAAGCGTTTCGCACAGCATTTGGACTAAGTGAACAAGAGGCATTAATTTACGCTATTGCTTCTTACGGCTCTATTAAAGAGCTTGCAATAGATGGTTATCGATCAAATATTAACGAGTTCATATCTGAGCAAGAAGGCAAAGGCAGAAATCTTAGTGATCTGGCAAGAATCGCAAGAAAAAACATTCCAGATACTATAAAAGATTTTGGGTATGATTCATCAAACTTTGAGGGTTTGAAGAAATTCGTGGATGAATGTTACGGCGGGCAGTGGCATATGTTCTTAAAAAGTGCTTATGGCCCAAGCAACATAAACGTTTTCATCAACGACTTTGGCTTTGGCAATATGGGACTGGTGGAATACACCAAAATCGCCATCCTTGCCGCCGAAACCCCTGAGCAAAAGCGGGCTATCTTAAGCGAAATTTGGGGGCATAGTCCTCAAGATAAAAGCCGATTCCTAGAACTCGCTAATCTTAATTCAGCAGATGGAATCGATGAAGCAAAAAGGATATTTGGCGTAACAAATGCTAATGAATTATCTATGGCAACTTTTGGTAACGCCGCTACTGAAAAAGAGGGCACTAATTTAGTATTGATTCACTTCGCTAAGGCGTTTGGGCTTCAATTTAATAATAAAGACCATGTAAAAATATTAGTTGAGGCAGCGGGTGGTGTAGAACAATATGTGAAATCCATAGGACTAATCGAACATATTAAAGCCCTCAAACATGATTGGATAGAAGCGTTAGGTGCGCCAATAGATAAAGTAGTTGCTGCGGTTATTCCCCAAATTAAATATACGAGATTAAGTGATTTGGCTGAGGACTTGAGTAACGATTCTGTCAGCAATGATGATCATGTAAAAGCATGGCAAATAACTCTGGGTGCTTCAAACCCTGAAGAAGCACTAGAGAACTTCAAGGGACTTAGCCCAGTCCAGTTGATAGCAGAATTCGCATATGTCGCAAATGATGATTATGTTAATGAAAGAACCAACAAAGGAAACAAACAAGTATTCCTCGAAGCACTTGGAATTAACGATCAAAACCGAGATGAGTTTATACAAGCTCTGATTAAAAAGAGAATTCCGACGAATGCTATAACTGCAATGTGGCCAGAACTTTCATTTGAGAAAAAGGTTGGGCTTTTAGGGTTTGATGCCGCCTATAAAGATATAATGGGTTTGGGTTCTGTTCAACACGGTCAATTTGGTACTTTTCTTGAAAAACTAGGATTAGTAGAAACCCCTGAGAATCTTGAAAAACTAGCAGAACTATTTAAAATCAAACCAGATGGCTATGAAAGCCTAGCTCGTTTCTTTAATTTTGACATATTAACAGAAAATCTTCACCGCATTGAGATTCTTCACAAAGAACGTGGCGGATTAGTTGGATATTTTTTAGAGAAAGTAGGGCAGGCAGAAGGATTTATTGCAGAATATCTTAACCCAAAATACCATGCTCCCACTACTGCCGAAGCAGGGGTAAGTGTATTCACCGGAAACAAAAATACTTTAATTCGGCAAATATCTGAAGCGATAGATGCATGTGGTGGGATTGAGGAATTTTTCAAAAAATATCATGCAGATAATGATAACAAAACAAAGGTTAAAAGTTATTACGACAAATATAAGGCTAAAAAAGCTGATGCCCTTACGACTCCTGCGCCACAACCCGCTACAGAAGTTGCGGCGGATAGTGTTGGTGATGGAACGGTAGGAGAAGTTCAGCCTGTTGTTACGACTCCAGCTCCAACCCCTGAACCTGAAGAAACAGTTGCAGGTGAAGGTGTATCTGGCGATACAAATCGAATTCTTGTAAAGCCTGCCGATACACCCTTGCCAGTTGATGCTAGAAAACAGCAAGAAATGATCGAAGCAATTGAAGCGCAAATCACTCGTATTCATAATATGATATGTGGCATCCAGAATGTTATTAGTATGCGAGGTGTATATACGACAACGGAATCTCAAAGTTTTAGTGCTTTAAACTTCAAGGCAGCTGCAAATAGCTTTATCGCACTTGTTAAAGATAATTGCTCATTACTTGTTGATAATAATGGCAGGTATCCGAATTTAGAAAACGATCCTATTAAGTGGAATATTAATAATAATAATGGCACTATAATAATAGACAATGTCGCTTTAAATGCTAATTTCCCTTACATAATTCCTGCTATTACTATTTATAATAAAGGCGCGACTGACAATATTTCCTGCTCAGAAGAAACTTTTGACGCAATAAAAAATGCTACTTATGGGCTTGAGAACTTAAGAGAATTCAAATCAATGCTTGATACTTTATCTGAGCATAGACTTAGCGGATACAAGTTTTCTTTGCATGTCAGTTCAAAACAAAAAGATGATGGGCAAATATCGCTAATGATTCCATGCAGTGAGAAAGACAAAGTACCAGCGGGATTAAATAGTAAAGAAATAACAAGAGATTCGAATGGCAGACCGCAACAATACATCAGAATTCCTGTAAACCGTGAAAACATGACGATTTTACGAAATGCAGTTCTGGAATCTGTTAGTGCCCAAGTAGATCCATTAAGTTCCCAGATTAATGGATTAGGTCTTGGAGAGAACCATGATCTTCGTACTTCTTTTAGGGAACTAATAGAAAGTCAGAAAAAACTCCGCACTCAAATAACCAGCCAAGCAATCTGAACATTCTAGATACATTTTATAGTACTTCTATTTTTATCTGATAGCTTCGTATTTCATCGGTCTCACCGTGCTCACGTATTATAAATACGCTCCGCGCGCCTCGCCTCGAAACACTTGCTCTCAAATAAAACTAGAAACACTATATATATAACTCAGGCGTTTTTGTAAAATTATTAACCTCTTACCAACGGTTTATATCTTATGCGTTTTGGTTGGGTGGATTCTGAGCCGAGTCGTCTGATTTTATCTGCTTCGTAGTCTTCAAAGTTTCCTTCAAACCATTCAACGTGTGAATCACCTTCAAAAGCAAGCATGTGCGTTGCGATTCTATCTAAAAACCATCTATCATGGCTGATGATAAGCGCGCAACCAGGGAAGTTGAGTAATGCCTCTTCAAGCGCGCGGAGTGTGTCAACATCAAGATCGTTTGTAGGTTCGTCGAGTAATAAAACATTCGCGCCTTGTTTTAGCATTTTAGCAAGATGAACGCGGTTTCTCTCACCACCCGATAAATCACCGATTCGTTTTTGTTGATCGGCTCCTTTAAAGTTGAACGCCGAACAATAAGCGCGGCTTTTCATAACTTTTTTGCCGAGCGTTACCTCTTCATGCCCGCCTGAGATTTCTTCCCAAACTGTTTTGCTGTTATCAAGTGAGTCACGGCTTTGATCAACGTAACCAAGATGGACTGATTCACCGATTTTAACCGTTCCAGAATCTGGAGATTCGATGCCCGTAATCATTTTAAACATGGTGGTTTTACCAGCTCCATTGGGGCCGATAATTCCAACAATCGCCCCAGGGGGAAGGGTTGCGCTGAGGTTATCGATTAATAGTCTATCACCAAAGGATTTGCTGATACCCTTAAACTCAATAACGTTTTGCCCCAACTTCTCACCTGCGGGAATAATAATCTGAGCAGTTGAATTTTGGTTGCTTTGTTGTTGTGCCAGTAATTCTTCATACGCTTTAAGCCTTGCTTTGCTTTTCGCCTGACGTGCTTTAGGGCTGGATCTAACCCACTCTAGCTCGGCAGAAAGCTGTTTTGAGCGAGAATCATCTTCTTTTTCTTCTTGCTCTAGGCGTTTACGTTTTTGCTCTATCCACGCGGAGTAATTACCTTCGTATGGAATTCCACGACCTCTATCTAGCTCTAATATCCAGCCTGTAACGTTATCAAGAAAATACCTATCGTGGGTTACGATTACAACAGTGCCTGCATAATTTTTTAGATAATTTTCAAGCCACGCAACCGATTCAGCATCAAGGTGGTTGGTCGGCTCATCGAGAAGAAGCATATCGGGCTTTTCGAGCAGCAGCTTGCAAAGAGCAACGCGCCTTCTTTCACCACCTGAGATTTTAGTAACATCTGCATCAGGCGGCGGACAACGAAGAGCATCCATCGCGATTTCGACTTCGCGGTCTAGATCCCACAAATTTTGCGCGTCTATTTTCTCTTGCAGTTCGCCCTGCTCTTCTATCAGGCGGTTCATCTCGTCATCATCGGTTACTTCGCCTAGCTTCATGCTGACTTCGTTGAATTTATCAAGCAGAGCCTTTTTCTCGCCCATACTTTGCATAACGTTATCCCAAACATTCATGCTTGCATCTAATTTTGGCTCTTGCTCAAGATAGCCAATTTTTACGCCATCGGCTGCCCATGCTTCACCGCTGAAATCTTTATCTAGACCCGCCATGATTTTTAGAAGCGTTGATTTACCTGCGCCGTTGTTACCAAGAACACCAATTTTTGCCCCCGGAAAGAATGAAAGCCATATATCTTTAAAAACGTCTCTTCCACCCGGAAAAGATTTGCTAAGTGCTTTAATTACATACACATATTGATAAGATGCCATTTTCAGTCATTCCCGATTAGTTTCTAATGTTATTGTTTATTATACACTTGTGCAGTAATTCGCAAGAAAAAGAGCCTGAATGGTATTTTTAAAAACTTTCTTCTGTTTGCTCAATCTCGGCTGGGGCGGGGGATGCCGTTCTTTCACGCAGACTCAACTTCCCATCCGCAAGATTTAAAACGGGGTGGTGAGAAAATTTAGAAACAAGGCCTTCGTCGTGGGTTGCGAATATAACCGTTGTTCCGTCTTTATTGAGCGTTTCAAATAAATACATAAACTTCAGGCTAAGCGCAGGATCAAGATTTCCCGTAGGTTCGTCAGCAAGAATTATATCGGGTTTGCCAATTACGGCTCTTGCGATTGAAACACGTTGTTTTTGTCCGCCAGATAAAATTTCTGGTTTCTCGTCAACATATTCCTCAAGGCCAATCCAGCCAACGATTTGAGCGACTTTATCTTTGATTTCCGCGCGGCTGCATCCCGCTACTTTCAGAGGTAAACCGATATTTTGTTCCACAGTTAAGTGATCTAGAAGCCTATAGTCTTGGAAGACTTTACCTATTCTTCTTTTTAAAGGCGGAAGCTGTTCTCGCCCAAGCCTGTTGACATTTTGTCCAAACATTTCAAGAAGTCCAGCCGTTGGCTTCTTGCTAAGAGACAAAATATTCAGTAGAGACGATTTTCCCGCCCCACTTCTGCCTGTGAGAAAATAAAATCCACCATGCTCGAAATTGAACGTAATGTCGTTCAAAATCTTGCGTTCTGGAGCATAGCTCAACGATATACCCTTAAGTTTTATCAACGCCCAACTCACTTTATTCAGTATTATCAATATTAATATTTGAGTTTATTGCATAAGGCAATCTATAATAGCAACTATGATAATCACATGTCCTGAATGTAGCACAAGATATATGATAAACGCCGCTTCTCTTGGCAGCGGTGGGAGAAACGTGAAATGTGCAAAATGTGGAAATCGTTGGTTTCAAAAGCCAGAAGTTGTTGTTGAACAGCAGGTTAGCAATGATTCCATTCCCGCGCATGAGGACTTTACGGTTCCAGATAGTGCGCCAAAACCTCAGGAGAAAAAACAATCGGCTGCAAAAAAACTACCCACAGTTATCAAACAGCGTTCGAAGCCTGTTCCTTTTTGGATAACATCACTTCTCGTTATATTCATCTTTTCCAGCATAGTTTCAGCAATATTTGCATATCGCAATAGCTTGGCGGGAATTCCTGTTTTATCATCTATTTGTTCAGCACTTGGCATTTTGCCAACTGAAGGTCTTGCCCTTGAAGATGTTAAGGTCACTAAACTCCCCGATGATAGTAAGCTATCGTTTCAGGTTCAGGGTAAAATCGCCAATATATCTGGTGAATCAAGACCTATTCCACCTCTTAGAATTAGCATTAAAGATTCTTCTGGCGATGTAGTAAAAGGTTGGAAATTTAGGAGAGAAGGAGTTCTAAACGCAGGCGAAACGATACCATTTGAAACGCTTGTCTCTGTTGTCTCAAAGGAAGGCGAGACTGTGAATGTGGATATTGGCAATTATTTCGAGATTTTCTTAAGAGATTAGATAAATGACACTAGCTCCTGATATGAATAAAGTTTCTGTTCTGTTTTCAGCAGAAGAGATAAAAGAGAGAGTTGCTTTGCTTGCCAAAGAGATTGCAAATAATAGCAGCGATGACCTCATGATTGTTGCTTTGCTAAGAGGCAGCTTCGTTTTCACCGCTGATTTACTACGCGAGATGTATTCTATAGGGTTTTTTCCTCAGGTTGATTTTATTGCTCTTAGTAGCTATGGCACAGGCACTGAAAGCTCAGGTAAGGTCATTCAAACTAGTGAATTTAAAACTGACATCAAAGGGCGTAGTGTACTTATAATAGATGATATTTTAGAGTCTGGAAGAACACTGTTATTTGCTAAAGAAATGCTGAAAGAACGCGGGGCATCTGATATTAAGATAGCTGTATTGATGGAAAAACCAGGTAAATTAAAGGTTGATGTTAAAGCGGATTTTATTGGGTTCAAGATCCCAGACTCCTTTGTTGTGGGATATGGTTTAGATTGGGCTAATAACTTTAGAGGCCTTCCATACATCGGGATAGTGGATACAAATTAAATTGTCATTTATAATCAACAAGCTAAATGAGTTATTAAAAAACCACAGAGATGAAATTTCACAGTGGTTCGATGAAAAATTTAGCCAGTTTCCGCCACTTATATATAATTCTGTGGATCTAAGGCATTCTGGCTATAAGCTAGTTCCTGTAGATACTAATGCTTTTCCGGCTGGATTCAACAACCTCTCTGATAGCGCAAAGACCAGAGCATCTAAGGGTTTGAAGGAATATATTGCAAAGCATATTTCAGATAAATGCAAAAAGATTTTGGTAATTACCGAGAATCATACGCGAAACTTAAATTATTTCGATAATCTAGCGGTTATTAAGAATATTGCAGAGAATGCAGGGTTTGAAGTTAGGCTATGTAATTTGGCACTAGAAGGCAGCATTGAAGTAACTTCTGCAAAGAACGTTGCGCTAACCATTCAAAGTGCAGATTTTAAAAATGGCGAGATAATTACCAGTGACGGATTCAAAGCCGATTTAATATTGCTTAATAACGATTTATCTTCAGGAGTGCCCGAGATTTTGGAGCGCACTTCGCAAATCATTATTCCTCCCGTTGCTATGGGTTGGTTTAATCGGGCAAAGACTGATAATTCTTATTATTATGAACAGCTTGTCTCTGAATTTGCCGAGCGTTTTGCAATTGATGCGTGGCTTATTTCCTGTTTGTATTCTAGTGTTGATGAACTAAATTTTAAAGAAAAGAGCGGCCTAGAGAGACTCGCAGCTTCTGTTGATAAGCTAATTTCCGAGATAGGTAAAAAATATTCTGAGCATAATATTAATGAACAACCATATGTGTTTATCAAAGCAGATAGCGGAACTTACGGAATGGGAATAATGACCGTAAGAAGTGGTGATGAGATTCTGGCAATGAATAAAGATGCGCGCAAGAAGATGAACGTTATAAAAGAAGGTGTTGTTAATACATCTGTTATTATTCAAGAAGGCGTTGCAACAATTGATAAAATAGATGGCAAGGTCGCCGAGCCAGTAATCTATCTAGTGGGCGGCAAAAGTGCGGGTGGAGCATATAGGGTTAATGATGAGCGCGATGAATATGGTAATCTAAACTCTTCGGGAATGACATTTTCAGTTTTATGCGATGACACCTATAAACTTCTGCTTAACCCAGAAAATCCCGAATGTAACTTTTGTGTTTTCGATATGATTGCTAGAATATCAGCCCTCTCCGCCTCAATGGAAGCATCTCAAAACAAATAATCATAAAAAAAACCCCTGAGAAATTAATCTCAGGGGCTTTTGTATAGCCTTTGTGGGGCTAGCTTTGCATCGTCAACTGCCACACTGCGCCGTACTCGACGTAGACCAACTTGTTCTCCCATGATGCAAGCTGCATCTCGGTTGAAATCAGATGATTCGTGACGGTGCGTACGACTACTGACTTGTCTGGCGCATTCCGCCATTTATCACTTGTGGGATTGAACACCACAAGTGTTTCGTCCTTGGGGATGACAGCAACAGTACCATTAGCGCGAACTGCCATGTTCAGCTCAGGAATCTGAACTGTACCTGACCATGGCTTCTGATACCGCACATAGTTTTCATCCCCAAAGGTGAATTCCAGCTTCCGCAGAAGTCCAGACCGATCGCGAGCGATCATGGCGACAAAGCGATCACCACGTTCCGCAGCGACCACTGACACGCTATCAAGCTCTGGTATACGCTTGATAGCGACTTTGCCATCTGCGTATGGCACCACCATGAACTTGGCGCCGTTATTATCCATGATTCCCATTTCGGAGAACCACTGAGTCGCTTTCGCGACTACGGGCCACGACTGAGTGTCGTCAATCATGACTTGGTTGAACAGAATTTTGACCCCATACATGCCGCTGTCAGCAGCAATGTAGAGAATCCCGTTATAGGACATCAGATGTCCTTGAACCGGCAAACGCAATGGTTTGGTGTTAAGGTTGCTGTCAATCCAGTTGCATGTGAAAGCATCAGGATCAACAACCAACCATCCCTTACCTTCGGGATGCCGGACAACATGAGACTTCAGCGATACGGTTTCACCAATTTTACGCGGGGCTTCGCCCTCGCGCAGTTCGGTGAGCATACCGCTCTGATGAAGCACAATCCCGCAATTAAAAACCCGAATGACCGGATCTTTGCGGTTGTCGAGGATTTTTATGAATTGCATACCACCTCCTGCAGTGGTTGATTTCTGCGTGACTGCCGCAGGCGGAGCGAATGCGCCAGCTTCCATTGGGGATGGCGGAAAACTCCGTTCCCGTTTGTTTGTCAGGGCGGCTTCTAACCAACCCGCGAGCTTCGGTGAAGTTTGATTCATCTCCACCATAAGCTTTTCGATTTTCTTGGGCTTTTTAACCCGAGGATCGAAGTCTGACAAACCCTCGACAACGCGTTTTTGCAACGCGGCCACAGGGTTATCCTTCTGTAAGTTAGCGTATGGGGCGTATTCGCCCGTAAACGGATGACGCAAGCAGAAAAGTTCATATATCAGGACAGCAAGACCGTAGATATCGGTTGCTTCTGATATATCCATTGTAGTGTAGTCCGTAACGGTTGGAGCCACTACGCGAGGCTTCCAACGTCCGATAGTTAAGCCATCTGGATCCAACATCCTAGCAACAATATCTTTTTTGTTGGGGATGATGATCCAGTTGTTTTCGTTTGGATCTGTTGCCAAAACCTTCTTCGAGTGAAGGTAAGCAAAGACTTGGCGAATTGCCTCGGCGGTTTTCTTGACCTCTTCAACGCCAAAGCTGTTTTGATTTCGCCATCCAGGTGTGATAACCTGAGAAAATGGCGTACCTTTTACTTGGGGCATATAGAAACCAAGTTTCTCACGAGTGCGCGGATCAATAATCAACCCACCAGGAATTGTAAGCCCTGGGTGATTGAGAGTTTTCCGCACCAATTCGAGTTTTTCAGGCATGCCATCTGCTATGAATTCTTGCATGTCATGCAAGAACTTCAACGCATAATCTATGCTACCGATAGTCAGTGCATATGCACTCCCTTTTCCGCCCGTACCCAGATGACTGGTTTTGGGGTCAATGGTAAATGTGCCACTTTTCCCTTCCAGCATTACCTGTGTTGGGCCTGAAAGAGCGGGCGTTGGTTCAAAGATATCCATTGTCATTTTTGACCTTCTTCCTCTAGCACCATAAAGGCGCAACTCATATCGTCAAGGAACTGTACGCCTTTAGATTGTAGGCGTTGCAACTGCTTTTGCGCGAGACCTTTACGGTTGCGCGGCAGGTCATTCAGCAGAAAAAGCATCACCTGCTCCCATTCCATTCCTTCAACTTGCGAAGGACCGTCCGAGGTCAGCATTAGCATATCAATGCTTCCGACCTCTTTTGGAGCTAGGTAAACGTGAGTGCCTTTCACAGCTTGGCTCACAGGCACCTCATCCGTTCGAGCCAGTACTAGCCCTTTATCCCCCAACATGTAGTGGTGGATTTTAAGGGCTATCTGGTCGCTACCTCCATAGGATTCGACGAATGCTTCAACACCATCACGCACAGTGATAGGGTTGAACACCATTCCCGTCCATTCATATTTAAGAATGTGAATGGAGCCATCGCGGTATTTAAACGCAACCGCCCCATCGCCAAAAACACGAATGGTAATGCCGCCATCCGCATGTGCCTTCGCACACAACAACGTTGCATGCAGGTCGCGGAACTTGGCATCCAATGCTATTACTGCCATTTTCATCCGATTAAGGAGGTTTGGCAGGAAGGCACTACTACGGATTGTATCACTGAGGATTTCAGCGCGGGCGGCATTTGCCTGCATCCACGCCCCGACATGGCTCTCTGGGTAGATAAACTCCCCGTTAAGCCGCAGAGTTGAAACGCCATCGCAGACGATAACCAGACCGTCATCTGCCAAGGCATAATCTTGACAGTAGATGGTGGGTTTCTCGCCTGATGAGAGGTGGCTTTTAAGTGCGAACGCACTTGTTTGAGTCATTATATTTTTTCCTCCAGATAGAGAAAAGGGGCAGGAGGATTACTCCTGCCTGCCCCTTTTCTAAAGAACGAATGTGTTCAATTAGAAATCGAGGTCATCGTCGTTTGACGTAGCGACCTGCGATTTCGCTTGTGCAACCGTTTGGCTCACGCCTAGGGTCGCTGAGAGTGTTTTGCCGCCATCCCGAGCGAGGGAGACGGTGCGGGTGATGAGACCCAGCGTCTTCCCCAACTCGGTGGGGTCGAAGTTCTCCGACTCCACATAATGAACCGACGCTTTCCATTGCTCGCGCGGCGTGTTGCCGTACAGGCTCTGGAGCTCAGCGTCCATCTGCTCGACATAGCGACGAACGGCACCACTTGTGGCGCCTTGGTCGATTGCGACTACGACTAGGCTCGCACCAACGCACCCAGTCGCCTTATGGGCGATTTGGTGCAAAAAGCGAGCGTTCTGAACGGGGCTAACCCCACCAGCCATGTCTTGACCGTCAGTGACGGTCATGTTGATGATGTTCCACGGCGCACCATAGTTGGCACTGTATTCCTCGCCTGACAGGCGGAGGACGTTCAGTCCATCCGCATCAGTGAGGTACAAAGCGGTTGAGTCGCCGAAAGTTGGCTTGACGCGGTAAGCGCCAAGGTTGTAACTGCCGACGGGGGCAAAGCCCGAAACTTCTTCGATTACATGCTCGTAACCACCGTTTCCGGCGCCAAACACGGTTGCGAACTCCGTCACTCGGAGCTCCGTGTTGAACGCTTGCGGATTGGGACGATCGGGCGTCCCCTGTAGGGTCAGAATCAGCGTATCGAGCGCCTTCTGGACGCGGGCATCATAGCCCGCTTTTTCCATCGATGGTGTGCGGTCCAACGCGAGGTTGGCGCGCGTGATGCCATTCATCGCGGAATCTTCGGTGGCTGTGTACTCAATCGATACCAGTGCCGTCCCCAAGGCGGGTTGGGCGACTGGTACAATTTCAAACGTTTCCATGCTTACCCCAGTGATTAGGGTATCGTTTTGGCTCATGATATTCTCCTTATGCCAACTAAAGGTGGTGGACATTGGCCACACCACCGTATTTCTCAATACAAAACAAAATATGATGAGATACGATCCTGCGCTTATAGGCTGCGCAGGCTTTCGAGAGGTTGACGGGTTTTCACGCATTCAACGAAGTCACGGCTGTTGGTCACAATCACGTTATGATCGCGTTGGACATGTTCCAGCCATTCTACGCCGAGTTGCTCAAAACCAGGAACTGGTGACATACAGTCTTCCAGCAAGATAATCTTGCGTGATGCCGCGCCAAAAACACGGATTATGTCTTCGACACTTTCAAGGTCACAGTGTGTGAGAGCTTCACCGACGATAACGACATAGTCGCTATCTTTCAGTGCCTGCACATATTGCAACGGTGCATTGGATGAGGCGAGTCCAGGGATAATCACTTCTGGGAATACAAACGAATACCGTTCAGAATCGCCTTTTCCCTTGGGAATTACAACTAGTTGAGCGCCAGGATATTTAGCCATCCAGCGATCTAGCGCATCACGAAACACGGGGTCAAGGTGCTGACCTTCGGAATCGTCCAGAGCGTGGTCAATCCAGATTACATGCCCCTTGGCATTTGTTTTCATCTGGTCAACACGCAGTTCAGGACGCTCTAAAAGCCATGGGTACAGCTCATGCCATACACCGTGACTGAAGCCTTTCACACCCTTATTGTGCTGAGCACGTACGTGTTCGATTGTAACATCGCGCACAAGTCCTTTCAAGTCCTCACCTAGGAACAGAGGGACGAAGGATTCAAAATGTGCGACGGTAGTCGAATACAGGGTCGGATCAGGAACGATGATACCGTCGCGCACCATCTCCCCTGTAACGGGGATCAAGATGCCGTTGATAACACGTTTGTCTGAGGGGTCAAACGTAGGGACACTGCCGTCTGCCCACCGCCAGTTATAACGGTGGAAGGGCTGTTTCTTTTCGTGCATGTCTTTTGTTGCATACACGGCGTTGAAAACGTGCCCAGCTTCATCAAGAACGTAGGCAACGTTCTCAACGTCTTTGTCTGCACCTGGCACGACTAACTCGATGCGGATGAAGCATTTTTGCAGGTCGATACCAAGCAGATTGATGATATGTTCGTTGCCAGCATTGTCGCGGTAGCGACGAATGACCATATCCTTGGTCACTGGGGCACGAAGACCGCGGGCGAGAATTTGTTGATTTTGTTGTTGAGCCATGAGATTTTCTCCTTATGGCATACAGGCGCACACGATATTGGCGCGCCTAAAAAATAAAAAAAGTTTTGAAAAACTGTAGCACCGTGGGCGTAACCCTTCGGCTCGGGAATTCCCGATTCAAGCTAAAAAATGAGGTTATTGGCTCATTGTATGCGGTTTTCCCGCTGGCCATAACCTCCCTATACTATCAAAAAAGCTGTGTGGAATTCAGGCGCGCTGGATCGCAAGATCCGTCGACGCGTTTCCACACATTAGCTGTAATTTGCCTCAGAAGTCCTAATGATGGAATCTGGGGCAAATACGAAAACGAAGTAGTCTTAACAAAATATTAACTTTTCTTCAAATGAATTTTTATGAATTTTTTATGAAAGCATACTTGTAAAATATACTATCTTTATATTTTGTAACTTAAGTTTAAGTTTTATCTTTTATTATTGGGGTGTAATTTAAAAACATAGCAAATATAAGTATATGAATAACAGTAACAATCCATCTAAAGAAAATAAAATACTGAGATATGCAACTGCGAATGATGCTACAATAGAGGCAGTGATTCATGAAATGTTCAGATTCACCAGTATTGAGCAGGCAAAAGCAAGGCTTAAGGCTATTAATGAAACATTTATAACCTCCAAACATCAATTTGATTCTGTTCCAGAAGCTAAAGAAAACACCCTTATTTTATGGATAAAGGGATATTCGGTAACTGAAGAAGAAGACGAGCAAGGTTTCTATGGTCATTATGCAATGGTTGCAATCAAAGAAATTAAGGGTGGCAAATATACCTTGCATGCTACAAAACTTGAAAGTGAGTTAAAAAGGCATCCACAACGTAAATTGGTAAAGCAGAAGCATCCAAACTGGGGGCATCCAGTTTTACGCAAACTGAAAGCCGGAAAGGAATTATTCACTAAAATTGAAGAGGCGCAAAAGCTACTTGAGCGTCTTCATGAAGATTTTCCAGAAGTTAGTATTCCAACGCCTACAAAACTGCACTTAATGATTTATAGTGCGGCGAGCAAGCCTGCGGTTAAAAAACATGTGCTTGAAATTAAGGCTAGTCCTAGCGGTGGTTTTATAATTGAATGCCGAGAAAGTGAGATTAAAAAGAAATTAGATAAGAAAAAATCCGTCAATCAATCTAAGCCGCGTATCAAGTTAAATAAAGAAGAAAAGGCAATCCCATCAATAAATGAAGAGAGCAGTAGCGAAGACATAATCGAGGCATTTGCACAAGGCGACGAAGGAATTGTTGTTGAGCAACATGATGAGTCTCAAGATGATAGCAGTTCTAACAGCTCAGAAGTAAGAGATGAAAAAGGCTTCTTCGCATCAAGAGAAGAGCTAAGAAGGCAAAAGAAGCGTCGTTAGTTTCTCTAAATCTCGCGGGCGAACCAAACTACTCTTCCGACGATGTTAATTTCTTCAATACTGCGTGTATATGCCGCGTAGTGTGGATTGTCAGATTTAATCAATACATTTTTTAAATCAGAGCCTGAGACCATTTCTAGCCTTTTGGCAACTAAACCCATGCCATCAAATAATATAAATATACCCGGAGGGGAAGGATATCTTTTAGTGGTATCAACCAAGATTATATCTCTATTACAAAGCGTTGGCTCCATGCTATCGCCACGAACCCATATAATTCTTAGATCGGCTGGTTTAACGCCTAGTTTATCTCTAATCCATGTTTTTCTAAAAAAGTATGGCTCGCCTTCTACTTCAATTGTGGTGACTGAGCCTCCCCCCGCCGATGCTTCAATAAGAAGAGAGGATATTTTTACAACCGAGTCATTATCACCAATAATATTATTTGGTGAGTTATCTTGATATGAATTGCCTAAGAAATAAGATATATCCACATCAAGCTGTTTTGCGACTTTAGCCAACTTAAACACTGATGGATTGGTAGATTTGCCATTCATAATGTCATATATAAATGAAGGCTTTACCTCTGCCTTTTCAGCCACCCTTGCTGGGTTAACACCAAGCTCTGCCATTCTATATTTTAGCTTGTGTGCGATTTCCTCTTTTGAACTCACTTTAATTCCCCAATTCTATTGTCTGCTTTTAGCGTCAGACAAGTTGTCAATTAATGATGGATTATTTTTCCAGTTGATATTACAGGAAGAATCCAAAATTGCAAATCTTAGTAATTTTTTAAATCTATAGTTATAGAAGGGTTTTATATGAGTGTAACAAAACCATTTAAATTTTGGATGTAAAAACCTTGATTTCCGAACTAAAACTATCAGAAATGCTATGCACAAAGATATGCCACGACTTAGCTGGGCCACTCGGTGCGGTAAATAATGGTGCGGAATTCCTCTCCGAAAACGCAGAGGATATGAAAGAACAAGCATTTGAGCTAATTCAAGATAGTGCAAAGCAAGCAATATCACGATTGATGCTTTTCCGAAACATTTATGGTCGAATTAATTCAGGCGGAGAAGCAAACATAGAAGCCTTGAGAAGTCTTGTGTTGGATTATTTTAATGCGACTAAAATCAAGATTGATTGGCCAGATTCGCATACAGATTCTGCTGGAGTCTCTATTGGTAAAAGAATGGGAAGATTGCTTCTGATAATAATTCACATATCAGCTGATTCTTTAATTAGAGGCGGCGAAATATCAATAAGGCTTAAAAAAGAAAGCAACAGTAAAGAGATTATTGTTAAAGCAACGGGTGCAACGATAAAATTTGAAGAGGATTATAAGCAAATATTGTTGCAAAGATGCATTGATGAGGAAAAGTTGGATCCTAAAAATGCTGAAATATATATGGCGGCGTTGCTTTTAGATGAACTTAACTCAATGATTAGAATTGCAAAGTCAGATGGCGAGTTAGAATTCGTGTTAGAAAATAAAATATAAGAAAAACGAAATTATCTTCTGGGGAAATTTAGTATGGATGACTTAATCAGCGAGTTTATAACCGAAACAGCAGAAAGCCTGTCTTTGCTTGATTTAGAGCTGGTTAAGTTAGAGCAGAACCCTGATGACCCTGATCTTATATCAAGCATATTCCGCTTGATGCATACAATTAAAGGAACGTGCGGCTTTCTAGGGCTTCCAAGACTTGAATCGGTTGCCCATGCCTCTGAAAATGTTCTGGGTAAATTCCGTGATAAAGAGTTGCAGGTAACTCCAGAAGCAGTGACTTTAATTCTTGAATCGCTAGATACTATTAAAATGCTGGTTGAGCACTTAGGTTCTAATGGCTCTGAGCCTGATGGCAGCGATGAGGGTTTGATTGGCCGTTTAAATGCGTTTGTTGAAAATGGCGGAGCAGCTTCTTCATCAGCAGCAGAGGAAGCGCAAGAAGTAGCCGCAGAAGAAGAGATTGCTGCGCCTCAAGAAGAGCATGAGCAGGAAGAAATTGCCTCTGTTCCAGAATTGCACGAAGAAAATATAGAAAAATCTGAGCAACAGGTTGAGAAAGTTGAAAAAGCTGAAGAGATAGAAATCTCAAAATCAGCGAAAGAAAAGGCAGTTGCTAAAGGTCTGGAAACGGAGCCAAAAGATAATAAAGATGCATCGGTTAATCAGTCAATTCGTGTAAATATCGATGTTTTAGAAAACCTGATTCAGATGGTTGGCGAATTGGTTTTAACCAGAAACCAGCTCATGCAGATAGCAAGAACGCGTCATGATGTTGACTTTGTCACACCTCTTCAACGGCTTAGCTCGATTACTAGTGAGCTGCAAGAGGGCATAATGAAAACCCGAATGCAACCAATTGGGAATGCTTGGGCAAAGTTTCCACGATTAATCCGCGATCTTACGATGGAGCTTGGCAAAAAAGTCGAACTCAAGATGGTAGGTGCAGAAACAGAACTTGATAGACAGGTTCTTGAGATGATTAAAGATCCTCTGACGCATATGGTTAGAAACTCCGCTGATCATGGCATAGAAATGCCTAAAGACAGAGTGGCAGCAGGAAAACCAGACTTTGGCACAATTACGCTAAGTTCATATCATGAAGGTGGGCACATCATTATTGAGATAGCCGATGATGGTCGTGGTTTAAACATCGATAAAATCAAAGAAAAAGCGATTTCTAATGGGCTTGCAACTGAAAGTGAGCTTGAGGGAATGTCTGAGCAGCAAATAGCCATGTTCATATTCAAAGCAGGTTTTTCAACTGCAGACAAAGTGACTAGCGTTTCGGGACGAGGCGTTGGAATGGATGTTGTAAAAACCAACATTGAGAAAATTGGTGGCAGCATTGAGGTTAAAACAAAGCTCGGCAAAGGTTCGACATTTTATATAAAGATTCCTCTTACCCTTGCGATAGTATCGGTATTAATAGTTGAAAGCGGCAAACAAAAGTTCGCCATACCCCAAATTGCAGTGAATGAATTGGTCAAAATATCTCCTAAATCTGGTCATCAACTTGAGTATATAAATAACACATACGTCTTGAGGCTTAGGAACAGGCTTCTGCCACTGATTTCTCTATCTAAAATGTTAGGGTTTAATACCGATACGCAACAAGCCAACGAAGGCTTTGTTGTTGTCTGCAAAATTGGTGCAAATGACTTCGGTGTAATCGTTGATAGAGTTTATGATACAGAAGAAATTGTTGTTAAACCAGTTTCGCAATTACTAAAAGATGTTGAAGTTTATTCTGGGTGTACGATTTTAGGGGATGGAAGCGTTATTATGATTCTTGATCCTAATGGCGTTGCTAAAAATGTTGGAGATATACAGATTCAGCATGATAGAGAGGCGGAAGCAAAAGCTATTAAAACAAGAATGGCTGAAAAAATGGTCAATTTCCTCATCTTTAAAACAGATGAAAATAGTCCGAAGGCAATCCCGCTAGAGCTAATATCGAGACTTGAAGAAATAGATACAAGTCAAATCGAAAATTCCTCTGGCAAGCGAGTTGTGCAGTATAGGGGTGATTTAATGCGATTATTCTTCCTTGAGGAATTCCCGCTTCCTGAAGATGGTATGGTGAATGTTATAGTATTTAATTTCGAGAATCAAACAATCGGCTTAGTAGTTCAGGAAATTCTAGATATTGTGGAAGATAAGCTGAACATCAAAGCCGCTTCTTCAGATAGTCGCTATCTGGGTAGTATGGTCTTAAATTCAAGAACTACCGACATTATAGACGCAGGGTATATATTAAGTGAAGCAGTAAGCGGCATGAGCAACGCCCTGATGATTGGCGATCATGAATCTGATGTTGTTCAACCATATAGAGTAATGATGATTGATGACAGCGCATTCTTTAGAAATATGATTGCACCGTATATTGCCGCCAATGGATTTAATGTTATAACCGCGAAAGATGCCCCTGAAGGTCTAAAGATATTAGCAGAAGGTGCAGAATTTGATGCGATTGTTTGTGATATCGAGATGCCTGGCATGAGTGGATATGAATTCGCAATTACTTGCAGGGCAGATCAGAATTTGAAGAAAATCCCGTTAATTGCGTATACTTCAATGATAAATAAAGACTCAGTTCAACGCGGTCTTGATGCAGGATTTGATGAATACATAGCCAAAACAGATAGAGATGGCCTGATAGCTACTCTTCAAAGAATGGTGAAATCTCAAGAAAGAGCGGAGGCATAATAATATGACATCTGGAGTAGCCGCCTATAAAAACTATGGTGTTCAAATTGATGAGAAATCTAGCGAGTTTGTAACAATTTATATTGGTGAATTAATGTTTGGCATACCTGTTCTAAAAGTTCAGGATGTTATAGGAGTTCAGCAAATATCAATTGTACCACTCTCAAAACGTGAAATTGCAGGGCTTCTCAACCTTCGTGGCAGAATAGTAACCGCAATTAATACCGATCAAAGAATTGGTTTTTTTAATAACACTGATCTTGAAACAAAAACCAATGTAGTCGTTGAGCACAACGGAGATTTATATAGTTTGTTGGTTGACGGTGTTGGTGATGTGCTGGATCTACCCGATGCACATTTTGAGCAAAACCCTGCAAATCTTGAAGCCCAATTAAAAGATGTTTCCGCAGGGGTATATAGACTAGAAAGTAAGCTCATGATGATTTTGGATATAGAAAAAATCTTGAACTTCTAGTCTTAATGTTGTTTCTATTGCGTCTTGAGGGGCATTACAAAATAGAAATACGCGGAGATTGCTTGTTTAAGATAGCATATGTAAACGGAAAATATCTAACCTTTGAAGAATCTAATATCTCTGTGGAAGACAGGGGCTATCAGTTCGCAGATGGAATTTATGAAGTTATCGCTATCAAAAAAGGCGTAGCTATAGATATGCCGCAGCATTTAAAAAGGCTTAGACGCTCATTAGAAGAAATTGAGATAAAAAACTTTATGTCTGATTTTGCGCTCAACGCAATTATCAAAGAAGTCGTTAAGCGAAACAATCGGCAAGATGGAATGCTCTACATCCAAGTGACCAGAGGTATATCAAGTCGAGATCACGCATTTCCCAAGAATATCAAGCCATCACTGATTATTTATATGTCAAAGCCGAAATGGGCAAAAGACTATGAATATATAAATGGCGTGAGTGTTATTACTGTTCCTGAAAATCGATGGAGCAGGCGTGACATAAAATCAATCTGCCTTCTGCCGAATGTTTTGGCCAAGCAAAAAGCTGTTTTAGCTAAGGTTAGAGAATCTATATTCGTAACTGAAGAGGGTATTGTAACTGAGGGTTCTTCAATGAACTTTCACATAGTTAAGGCGGGCGTTGTGTATACGCATCCAGCTAGTCATGCAATACTTGGCGGTGTTACACGCGAAACAACTATGGAAATTGCAAAGAAAGCTCAGATTAAGTTTATAGAGCAGACTTTTAAGCTAGAAGAGCTTTTTGGTGCTGATGAGGCCTTCCTAACCAGCACAACTGCTGGAGTCTTGCCTGTTGTTGAAGTTGATAGCAGAAAGATTGCAGACGGCAAAGTCGGAAAAACATCAGCCCGCTTAGTCGAGCTTTATAAAGAATATGAGGCCAAACTCATCGAAAGTAGTTGCAAAAAAGCAACTTTAGCAAGTTAAGTTTGATTAAGCCGCGCGGATTTTATCTATTTTTGATGTTTTATTAAGCATACGATATATAAAATGCTCATTCATGTCATGATTTTTATGTAACAGAGTTATTTATATGCCAATTTCAAAAGCCAAGTTTTCTATAGCCGCACTTGCAATAGTCTCAATCTTTGCCTCGTCTGGGTGCGCCACAAGAAATTATACAGAAGCTGAAAAATCATATATCAGTAAATATGATTACGACCCCATAGAGCCAGTAAATCGTGGTATTTTTAAGTTTAACGAGATAGTTGATGCAGGCCTTATTAAGCCGCTTGCTAAGGGTTATACGTTTTTGGTTCCGTCTGTTGCGAGAAAAGGATTTAGCAATTTCTTGGATAACTTAACGTCGCCAGTCAGCTTTTTTAATGCTGTTCTACAAGGCAATAAAGAGCAGGCTTTTACCGTTTTTTGGAGGTTTACTCTAAACTCAACTTTTGGTCTTGCAGGTTTTAGAGATTTTGCAGCAGAGCAAGGTTTGGTTGCTACATCGGAAGATTTTGGTCAAACACTTGGCAGATACGGTATCGGTGCGGGGCCTTACATTGTGCTTCCTATCATTGGCCCTTCAAATCTTAGAGATGCTCCTGCGAGAATAGCTGATTATTATATGGATCCATATAACTATCAAACAACTCAGCAGTTCAGAATCGGTAGAGGTGTTGTAACCGCTATTGATAAACGTGCTCAGAATATGGAGCTTATTGACGATATTTATAAAAATTCGCTTGATCCATATGCTACAATAAGAAGCGGTTATCAGCAAAAACGCGAAAAAGAAGTTAATACAAGGAAATAAGTGAATGTCTGGTTTTATTAGCTTCTACAAGAAGACCTTTGTTGTAACATCTTTTATTGTTCTGTTAGCTTTTCCTTTAAGCTCTTTTGCTTCTGGTGAGCTGGCCGCAAAGAAATATATTGAAGATTTGGGTAATCAGGCTTTGGGAATTATCAAAAATCCATCCACTCCGCCAGCGGTTAAATCTGCAAAGCTCGGAGACCTTGTTAAGCAATCTGTAGATGTGGACTGGATATCTAAGTTTGTTCTTGGGCGTCATATTCGCACTATCAATGAAGATCAGAAAAGGCGTTATACGCAGGCTTATTCAGAGTTTTTAGCTAAAAATTATACCTCTAAATTTAATGAGTATACTACAGCAGTTTTTAAAGTAGTTAGCTCAACTAAGTCAGCCGATAAGGAATATATTGTTAAAACTGTCATTTCAAAGCAGGGTGATCCAGATGTTTTGGTCGATTACAGAGTTTCCGAAAGAGGTGCTAACTCATTCAAAATTATTGATATGTCGGTTGAAGGCATAAGTCTTTTAACCACCCAAAGATCAGAGTTTAATTCAGTTATAACCAGAAGTGGCATTGAAGAGTTTATTAAAATGCTCAAAAATAAAGCCGCAAATAGCAAATAAGCCTTTAAGAGTCTTTGAAAGTTGTTTTTATTGCTCTATAGTAGTTTCATGAGAATAACTGTAGTTGGAAAATAATGACTGAAAATAATAAACCAGAATCACAAAGCTATGACCACAAAGCCGCCGAAAGCAAGTGGCAAGAATACTGGGAAAAAAACGAGATTTATAAATGGGATGAGCAATCGACCAGAGAAGAAACTTATTCTATAGATACCCCTCCACCAACAGTTTCTGGGCTTCTGCACATGGGGCATATTTTTAGCTATACCCAAGCAGATTTCATCGCAAGATATCAACGAATGAAGGGTAAAAGTGTATTCTATCCTATGGGCTTCGATGATAACGGCCTTCCAACAGAGCGTTTGGTTGAGAAAGTAAAGAAGATTCGCGCAACCGAAATGCCACGCGAAGATTTCATCAAAGTATGTATGGATGTAGTAAAAGATGCAGAAGAAGAATTCAGATCGCTTTTTAGATCCACTGCGTTATCTGTAGACTGGACTCAGGAATATCAAACTATATCTGAGCACACCCGTAAAATATCACAAATGTCTTTTATAGACATGTTCAAAAAGAATAACGTTTACCGAACTCTTCAACCAACCCTTTGGGATCCTGTCGATCGCACAGCTCTTTCTCAGGCCGATATTGAAGATAAAGAAATGCCAAGCAGCATGAAAGAGCTTACATTCTTTATTGACGAGTTAAAACGCCCTAACGGAATGCGCGAGGAAGTTTTGATTGCAACCACCCGTCCTGAGCTTTTAGCCGCGTGCGTTGCCGTTTTCTATCATCCAGAAGATAAAAGATATGAAAAGCTAAAGGGAAAAACGGCTATTACCCCCATATTCGGTGTGAAGGTTCCATTTTTAGCAGATGAGAAAGTAGATCCAGAAAAAGGAACGGGTCTAGTGATGTGCTGCACATTCGGCGATCAAACAGATGTCGATTGGTGGAAGAAGCACAAGCTACCAACGAGGGTAATCCTCGATAAAGCAGGGCGTATTGCAAACCTTCAGCCGCTAGGAGAAAGCCCAGAATGGCATAGCATCAATGCACCAGTAAGACTTCAAGCGATAAAAGATAGACTGACAGGGCTAAAAATCAAGGAAGCGCGCGAGATTATGCTTGAGGCATTGAAATATTACGGCTGCCTTGCAAAACAAACAGATATTACCCACAGCGTAAAATTTGCGGAACGCTCAGGAGCACCTTTGGAAATTCTGGTTACACCCCAGTGGTTTGTAAAAGTTCTTGATAAAAAGCAAGAGTTGCTCGAGAAAATAAATCAATGTGAATGGCGACCAGATTTCATGAAACTTCGCGCCGAACAATGGGTAAATGGACTATCGTGGGATTGGTGTATTTCTAGGCAGCGATTCTTTGGCGTTCCATTCCCTGTTTGGTATGTAAAAGATGCAAGCAAAAAAGATTTGGATGCAAAAACAATTGTTGCATCTCCAGAACAATTGCCAGTAAATCCACTTTCAGACCTTCCTTTGGGTTATAAACTCAAAAAGAAAATGGAGGATGGAAGTTTTCTTGCAACCTGTGTAGACGATGGCAAAGATTATATAGTAACTCCAGATTTTGACGTTATGGATACGTGGGCGACAAGCTCGGTTTCTCCGCAGATAAACTCCCATGCAATTAATGCCGAATTTAAGGTTTCTGATATATCTCGCCATGAGAAGCTGTTTCCTTTCGATCTCCGTCCTCAAGCGCACGAGATAATCAGAACATGGGCATTTTACACAATAGTTAAAGCTCATTTACATGAAGAACAAATTCCTTGGCAAAATCTGATGATTAGTGGTTGGTGTCTTGCTTCTGATAAAACCAAAATGTCAAAATCTAAGGGAAATGTGGTAACTCCAGTTGAATTGATAGTCGACAAGGGGGCGGATGCTGTAAGGTATTGGGCCTCCACCTCGCGTTTAGGCACAGATACGGCTTTTTCAGAAGATTTGTTAAAAATTGGGAAAAAACTTGTTAATAAACTGTGGAACGCCAGCATATTTTCATCTCAACATTTTGGAAAACTTAGAGAAAATCCAACAACTGCAGCAAGCGACATAAGCAGTGGAAAAATCGCTGAACCACTAGATAGATGGATAATTTCAAGGCTTAACAAAACCATAGCAAAAGCTACTCAGAAATTTGACGAATATGAATATGCAGATGCAAGGTCTGCCATCGAAGATTTTTTCTGGAATGATCTATGCGATAACTATCTTGAGCTTGTTAAGGTTAGGTCTTACGGTGAGTTATGCGATGAGAAAAAACGCGATAGCGCAATTTACACTCTGTATCATGTTCTGGAAGCTGTTTTGAGGTTATTTGCGCCATTTGTTCCGCATATTACGGAAGAGCTATACAGCAAAATATATCAGGAAAAGTTCAAAGATATAAAATCCATCCACTCAAGGGGTAATTGGCCAGATGCAAATAGCTACCCAGCAGATGTAAAATCAGAAAAACTTGGAATTGCAACAGTTTCCATTCTGAATGCAGTAAGAAAACTAAAAAGCGAGCAAAAGGTCTCAATAAAACATCCCATCAACAACCTATTGATAATGCCAAGTAAAGCAGGTTCAGAAGATATAAAAACGACGGAACTTGAAAGCGTTTTCTTTGATCTTGCCAAAACAACAAGCAGCGAGAAAGTTGAGCTTTCTGAATCAATATCAAGTGGCATAAAAAGCGAAGATGGAATGTTTGTTGTCGAGGCAATTCTTGCAGATAAGGCAGCATGAAAATAGCGGTTGTCATACCCTGCTATAAAGTTAAGAAGCATATCGTACCGCTTATTGAAAAGATTGGAGCTGAGGTATCTAAAATTTATCTGGTAGATGATAAGTGCCCTGAGGAGTCTGTTTTATATGCGAAAAGTAAGATTTCCGATTCTAGAATCAGTTATATCTTTCACGAGAAAAACAAAGGTGTGGGAGGGGCAGTTATAACTGGCTACAAACAGGCAATTAATGGCGGAGCCGAAATAATCGTTAAAATAGATGGTGATGGGCAGATGAATCCCGCACTAATAAACAGTTTTGTTAGGCCAATTATTAATGGTGAGGCGGATTATACTAAAGGCAATCGGTTTTATGACCTTGAAAAGCTGCGTAAAATGCCTGCAAGAAGGTTGGTTGGTAACGCTATACTATCGTTCTTTTCCAAACTTTCTACGGGCTACTGGAACTTGTTTGACCCCACCAACGGTTACACAGCAATTCATGCTAAAGTTGTAAGCAGGCTGCCACTAGATAAAATTAGCGAAAGGTATTTTTTTGAGTCTGATATATTGTTTAGACTCAATACTTTAAACGCCTGTGTTTTAGATATACCGATGGAAGCTGTTTATGCAGATGAAGAGAGCAACCTTCATATACGCGATGTTTTTATACAGTTTCTAACTGGCAATTGTAAGAACTTTGTGAAGCGTATTTTTTATAACTATTATCTTCGTAACTTCACTGTTTCATCAATTCAACTAGTAACAGGCTCTTTATTGTTATTGTTTGGTTTAACTTATGGCACTTTAAAATGGCTTGTAAGCGAAGCAACATCAGAGCCTGCAACTGCTGGAACTGTCATGCTTGCAGCTCTTCCTGTTATTGTTGGCCTGCAAATGCTAATATCTTTTATTGATCATGATATTAGCTCAACTCCAAAGAATGCTATTCATAAGAGGCTTTCTTGAGGCCAGAAAAACTATTCTTGGTTTTATCTCTGTTTTTGGGGTTGGTTTTTACTGCCTCATCTGCACCGAATAGAACGCCTGACGAAATGAATCACTTTATCAGAGCCTTTGAGGTGTCAGAGGGCAGAATTTTCGGTGATGTTGTTATGCCTATTGGGCTTTATGAATTTTGGTCGCATGTGGGTTCAAAACTTGCCCGCTTTAAACAAGAGCCTGAAACAAAGTTTTATAAGCCTGAATTTTTCTCGCTCTCCGACAATTTTGATATGGATAAAGACAGGCTTTACATAGACATCATCAAAGCACCGCAAATTACGGGTAATAATCCCCTGCCATATATACCTGCAGCTTTAGCATTTAAAATCAGTACACTAGCAGAGCTTAAGCCGCTTTATGTCTTATATATGATTAGAGTAATAAACTTATTTTTAGCAGTAACAATAATTTATTACGCTATCAAAACAACCCCTGCTTATAAATGGCTGATGGCATATATTGCGCTGCTTCCAACCGCAGTATTCTTAAGAAGCTCCGCTGGCGTTGATGGTATTACTTTCGCGGTGTCGTTACTTTTCTTTTCGCATATTATTAAGGCGAATAGTCTCAATGAACCTCTTATAGGTCGTGAACTTATTGTTTTATCAATATTATCTTTTGTCGCGGCGCAGTCGAAAAGTGGCTATATTTTGCTGCCGTTTATTGCGCTTATGATTCCATCGTGCAGGTTTAGTGGTTTAAGAGACAGACTGTTTAAAAGCTCAATTATTATTCTGCCCGCTGTTATTGCTTGCGCGATGTGGATTATATCAGTCAGATATTTTTTATACTCAGGGGAAGCACCAATAATCGCAAGGCCTGAAGCAATGCCAGATTTACAAATAAGATATATGCTTGAAGCCCCTATAACTTACATAAAAACATTGTTTTCCAGCATCTTTAGCGGATATTCGTTGTTTAACCATCCCAAAGAATTTCTTGGAGTTTTTGGATGGCTTGATGTGCATCTTAACTCAGAAATATATGCATTATTATTTGCGGGTTTACTGTTTATGATTTTATTTGGAAACGGCGAGCAAATAATATCTCTAAATCTAACTCAAAAAGTCATTATGCAAGGTATATTTTGGGCTTCAATCGCTTTAATGTATACCATGTTATACATACAGTGGAATCCTGTTGCATCTGGCTTTATCGGAGGGTTTCAAGGTAGATATTTATATCCTATAGCAATGTTATTATTTTTAGCTTTACCTCAGATTGTTAATCAATATTCTAACCAAACAAAAGCGTTGATTATCTTTGCTATTTGCAGTTATTCATGTTTGACAGGGGCTTTGAACCAAATTGTTTATGACTTTAACCTAATGAATTAAATAGATAGATGGAATTATATATTTTACTGCAAGCAATTCTGCTTGGAATCGTTGAGGGTATGACCGAGTTCTTACCTGTATCATCAACTGGCCATTTGATTATATTTGGCGAGATTATGAGTTTTAAAAGTCCCCCAGGTAAAGTGTTTGAAGTTGTAATTCAACTTGGTTCGATTCTTGCCGTTTGCTGGCTTTATCGCAGAAAGTTGCTAAGAATTGCCTTTTCTATTCATCGAAGTAAGCAATCGCAAATTTTCACTTTAAATATATTACTTGCGTTTATTCCATCGGTTATATTGGGAGTAATGCTTCATAGCACTATAAAGGAGCATCTTTTTAATCCAGTTGTGGTATCTTCAATGCTTGTAGTTGGAGGTTTTATCATGATTCTTGCCGAAAGAATCTGCATGAAAAGAATGAAATATCATGATGTTGATGAAATTCCTCCGCATACTGCTCTTAAAATCGGCTTTTTCCAAACCGTTGCAATGATACCAGGTGTTTCAAGATCAGGCGCGACAATTATTGGCGCATTACTAATGGGCGTAGACCGCAAAACCGCAGCGGAATTCTCCTTCTTTCTCGCAATACCCACAATGTTTGCAGCAACGTTTTATGACATATATAAAAACTATGATGTGTTATCTCTTGAAGATAGCGGAATTATTGCCGCAGGCTTTATAAGCGCGTTTATATCTGCTCTTTTTGTGGTAAAAATTGCAATAAACTTCATCAGCAAGCACGGATTCATGCCGTTTGCAATTTACCGCATAATTGTTGGATGCTTAATGTTGGTTTATTTCACGCTGGTGATTTAGAACTAGTGATTTAAACAAATAATACTTGCGATATAATGCTCAAGATGTTAGTGAAATCTCATGTTTGAACCGAAAAAGATTATTGTCACAGGCGCGGCTGGATTCATTGGCAGCACCTTTGTAGCTCAGGCTGTAGAAAAAAATATTGAGGTTATAGTGCTTGATGCACTTACCTATGCTGGTCATAGAGAAAACCTTGAGTGGATACCTTCTGGATGGAAGCTAATCGTTGGAAATATATGCGATGCAGAGCTTGTAGCAAAACTGCTTAATACTCATAAGCCAGATGCCCTTCTTAACTTTGCAGCAGAAAGCCACGTTGATAATTCAATTAATAGCCCTGCGGAGTTTGTGCATACCAATGTTTTAGGCACCTATACCCTGCTTCAGGCTTCGCTTAATTATTGGCGTTCGCTTGCTGATAAAAACGCATTTCGGTACCTTCAAGTTTCTACTGATGAGGTATATGGCTCTTTAGGCGAAACTGGAAAGTTTTCAGAAACAACACCTTATCAACCTAATTCTCCATATTCTGCTTCTAAAGCGGGGGGAGACATGCTAGTGCGTGCATGGCATGAGACCTACGGCCTACCTACTATTACCACGAACTGCACTAATAATTATGGTGCGAGGCAATATCCTGAAAAGCTAATTCCGCATATGATAACTTGCGCTCTAGCTGGCAAGCCACTTCCTGTATATGGCGATGGCAAGAATATCCGCGATTGGATCCATGTTGAAGATCATTCGCACGGTGTGTATCTAGCGCTTACTAAAGGTAAAAGCGGAGAGACCTATTGTTTCGGTGGCGATTCTGAACGCAACAATATTGACGTTGTAAAAGCTATTTGTAGTGCTCTCGATGAAATGAGACCGCGAGATAATGGCAAAAAATATGCAGAGCTTATTACCTTTGTAACCGACAGGTTAGGCCATGATAGAAGGTATGCAATTGACGATTCGAAAGCAGTCAAAGAGCTTGGCTTTACAAGGAAATATAAGACTTTTGAAGATGGGTTAAAAGAAACAATCAAATGGTATTTAGAGAATAAAGACTGGTGCAATTCGGTCATGAAAAAGGCAGCATAAATGAAGGGTATAATTTTAGCAGGTGGCGCAGGAACAAGACTCGCACCAATGACTAACTCAATTAGTAAGCAGATATTGCCTGTTTATGACAAGCCAATGATATATTATCCGCTTTCTATTTTAATGCTCGCTGGAATCAAAGATATTTTGATTATATCAACCCCGCGCGATATTCCAATGATTAAGGCTCTGCTCGGAGATGGCGGAAGAGTTGGAATCAATATCCAATATAAAGAACAGCCAAATCCAGATGGAATTGCTCAGGCGTTCATCTTGGGCGAAGATTTTATCGGCAATGATTCAGTTTGTTTGGTTTTGGGTGACAACATCTTTTATGGTCAGAACTTGGTTGCAAAAATTGAGAATGCAACAAAAATTACAAAAGGCGGTGTGGTATTTGGTTATCACGTGAAAGACCCTGAAAGGTATGGGGTTGTAGAGTTCGATGCAAATGGCAAGGCAGTAAGTTTAGAAGAAAAACCTAAACAGCCAAAATCTTCATGGGCTGTAACTGGGCTTTATTTCTATGATAATGATGTGGTTAAAATTGCAAAATCGCTCAAGCCTTCTGCCAGAGGTGAACTTGAAATTACTGATGTCAATAAGGTATATCTCGAAAGAGGTGATTTAAGCGTTGAATTAATGGGCAGAGGGGTTGCTTGGCTTGATACTGGAACTCCAGATTCGCTTCTTGCTGCGGCTCAGTTCGTACAAACTGTAGAGGCAAGGCAGGGTCTTAAAATCGCATGTATAGAAGAAATCGCTCTTAGAAAAGGCTTCATTTCCAGAGAGCATTTTTCCAAGTTGGCAGCAGAATTTAAAAGCGATTATGGCTCTTACATGACATCAGTTTTAAGAGAGATAAAAAGCTAGTCACCAAGCAAACATTATGCTAAATTCTGTTCTGCAAAATATGTAACACTGCCAGAAGGTTATGATGCCAGATTTGGAAAGCCACCTTGCTGAACTAGAACTGCTTTCAAAAGAGCTAAAATCTATGGAAGATTCTTTATCTTCCTTCTTAAGAGAATATTTCCACCGTGTCGGTTCGATATTTGAGAAGATAGAAGAAATATCAGATGAAGACGAAAACCAAGATATAAAACTCACTAACTCTGGAAATAAAACGCAACATAGTGACTTCGATATTGAACGCGAAACAAAAAGTCTTTATCGCAAGCTAATTAAGGTTATGCACCCAGATGTTAATCCCGGCATACCAAACGATACGGTATCGAGATTAAATGATGCCTACACCAAAAGAAATCTAGGCGATCTGAGAAGAATAGAGATTGAGTCATCTCTCAAGAATGAGCAAAATTCTGATACAGCCGCTGCATATCAACTCAAAATGCTTTCGCTTAATAATTCGATAGGTAAAATTCGTAACAAAATCTCTGAGTTGCGTGATTCTCCACAGTTTAAATTGATGATGAAAGCTAAAGAATCAGAAAATAAAGGCATTGATTTGATTGAAGAAATCCGCAAAGAGGCAATGCAAAAATATGATAATATTTTGGCAAAGAAAGAATTTATCGAAAAAGAAACAGAAAACGTTTAAGATATTTAACAACATAGCCTAACCGTCTTTAATTTTTGCGCTCGTAGCTCAGGGGATAGAGCACGTTCCTCCGGAGAACGGGGTCGCAGGTTCGAATCCTGCCGAGCGCACCACTTTTATAGGGTATATTCTTGTCACATAGTATACGGATTATACTTGAGAGATGGTATACATA
>CAZAGG010000015.1:0-42418 GCA_964484565.1 uncultured Rickettsiales bacterium
TCCACCACTTGCCCATCGGAAATTCTTATTGCATCTCTTCCGCCTCTGCAAAAAAATGTGGAGCTGGAGTTTTTGGATTCGTACTATTTGGCATTACAGCATATACAAATACCTCACCCTTTTTATTCACATGATAAGGGATTACCATTGCCATATCTAATTCGGCATCATTCTCATAGGTTCTATCCTGAAAACCGATGTCACTAATAAATTTATTTATTCTGATTATAAGCTCGTGATAATCACTCATAAAATTCTCATATTTTAATATCTAATTGCAAAAGTAATTCTAATAATGTAGCCTTCTAATATGCCTTACATTCCTTTAAACATTGTTAGCGAAAAAACCTTAACGCAAAATGTAAGCGTTAATATTCCTTATCCTAGTGGTAAAAATCAAGGAAATTTTTTCGGCTCGTTTAATCATACATTAGGAATTGAAAGCCGCTTTTTTCGCTCTCCGCAAGATTTTATGCTGATTCCAACACCTGAATGCTTGATTCTTAACTGGCGTTCAAAAGTTGTAATTGAGAAAAACAGTATATTGCACTTTCAAATTGAAGAGCTTGGTGGCGACTATTATTTCGACAATAAAACTGGCGTTACAGTGCATGGAATGGTCGCCTCACCTCTTTTCATGGTGAACTTACAGACGCCACTTCCTGAGAATCCCATATTTTACCTTCCTGAAACGATTATCAAATCATCTGGCACACTTCCCATCGTAAATTCAAAACCCGATGTCGCTAGAAATGTTGTGATTAAGTCTTCAGCAGTTGAATTCGATATCACCTTTCGCATAGAAGGCAGCGACCCTTACGGCAGGCCAGTTGTTGAAGATCTCGATAGCTTCTCTGAATATGTTGCAATTGGGAAAAAGGCATTTACAGAAATCTCTAGAATTTCTGTAAATAATAGATGCGCTGGCGAAATAAGCATAGGAACAGGCAGAAGATTTGGGCTGCCCTCATTCCTTCCCGCTTCTGGATATTTAATAAGTGCAATCTTTGGCGGTAAAGCGATAAATAACGGCGTAGCCATTGCAGGTGAAACAGGCATTCCAGACTTTAAAAGTGGAGATAGAAGAGGAACTTATGAACCGCCATCTTCTGTTTTACTTGATGGCAAAACACCGCTACACCTTCTGGTATCGTTACCAAATGCGGGAAATATTGGGGCGCACGATTAAATTTTAGCTTTAGAAAAAATTTGACTTGTGAAAGTCTGCAATTGTATGTATCAAGAACACCCTTCGATTTTTATGGCTCGGTAGCTCAGTGGTAGAGCAGGGGAATCATAATCCCTTGGTCGGGAGTTCAAATCTCTCCCGAGCCACCATTATAGAATTTAAAGTGATACCACTTAAACAATTTAAACAATTCCCCATTTATTTAGAGCATATTGTTCAAAGGCTGAAATTTCTTCATTTGTAAGAATTTTATTCCAAACACATAACTCGCCGATATCACCGTTAAAATAGCCATTTGCTGCTGTTCCAGCCGTATCAGACCATGCACCCACACTTAAATTGGCAGTTGAAGTTGGAATATCTATCAATGAACCAGTATTTGTTGTTAGAGTTGGGGTTTCAGCAACACCATTAACACGCATTTTAACTCTATCTAGGCCATTTCCAGTTGAAATTGCACCATCATATGTCATCAAAACTAGCGCATGATTACTTGTTGAAATAGTTGAATTACCTGTGATTGCTCGTGCATCTGTTCCTGCAAGACTTTGAAATAAGAATGTCATCTTGCCGCTAGCAATTTGGAATACAAACGCTCTTTGATTTGCGCTTGAATGATATTGCCCGATTATTGTTCCTGTTGTTGCTGCATGATTATGCTTAATCACTGCTGCAATTGTAAATTTTTTCCCGCTTCCCGCAAATACCGAAGATAGTGTGCCTGAACCAAAATTAAGCCATCTGCTGGTTCCATTAAATTGGATGCTATCACGGCTTCCAATCATATTTGGGAAATACAGTGGCCTTGCAGCACTAGTTGGTGCTGTTCCTATATTTCCTAGCCACCCATTATATTGTTGAACTTTTTCCGTAAAAATAGAACTGTCATATATGCAATCAATAATATTTGCTCTATCAGAATCAACTGCAAATACTGGGGTTGCAAGACCTGCAACTGATTCGAGCTTCTTTCTAGCAAGATAATCATCCATATTAAACCAAGCATTTGCAAGTCTTACTCCCAGTGTAATTTGTGCTCCGCTCGCATAGTGCCCTCCCCCTGATGGATTCATTGTTAAATCACCCGTATAAACAATATTGGTTTTATTGCCTGATAACGCCGATCTTTTTTGTGCATACATAACGCCTCTTCTATGGGCATCAGTACGCTGAATGCTTAGCTGAGAGATAATAAATGGAGCATCATTTGCGCCATAATTTGCATAACTTATTCTGTAATTTGAAATAAGAGAATTCAAGTTTGCCTCATATGCTTCCATATGAGTTTGGTTTTGAGCATCGTTTTCGCCTTGTATCCAGAAAAAGCCTGCGATTTTAGGCCTTTTACCAATTGCAAGAAGAGCCTGAATTGCTGCATCAATATCTGCTTTAGATGATGTAAGGTGAGTTCCAGATGGTGGAAGCCACCCGCCAGATGAGACTGCTAGAGATGTTCCACCCACAGCGGTTTTAGAAATATAAATAGTTTTTCCTATATGTTGATTGATGGTTCTGCCAAGAGATAATTCGGGGCCAAATTCAAGCGATGAATTACCCTCATTATTAGTGCCTGCCTGAAGTGTTTCGAATCTGCTGTTTGTAGAATTATATATTTGAACGCCAGATATAACACCCTGATATTCCGCTGGTGCTCCAGAAATAGTATCAAGACCAACAGCATTTGACTGTCCGATAATAACAAAAAGGTTTGCAGTTCTATCTTTGAACAATATAGGTTTTTTGGTCATATTATATTGCTCTCATAATAACAGTTAGTGTTCTATTAGATGCCTCGTTTGAGCCAGATATGATTCTGAGATAATTTACTCCGAGAAAATCTGCTGCATCGAGAGGAATATATTCTCCGCCTGATATAGTTTTGCTGATATTTCCCCCTGCCCCATTCTCTATGGGAATATAGCTTGTTCCGCCGTCAAATGATGCTTCAAACCGCAATGATGTGCTTGTCATTGTGGCAGGAGTTACAACACCAACCAATGAACAACCACCCAATGAAAGGCCATTTGATGAGCTTGTTCCAGCCGTTATTACAACATTTTCTGTCAATATTTGTGATTGAAAATCGTTCTTAGTAGCCATTTTGGTTAATCCTTGAATTTTTACAGTTAGATAGTGAAATCAAGGCTAAAAATTTATATTGAAGTGCGGAAGCAAAAATTTTCTATAGCTAAACAGGCAGAAATGTTTATATCTAAAGAAGGAATTATAAGGATGATTTGAGATGCCGAAACGTACAGATATAAAATCTATATTGATAATTGGTGCAGGCCCTATTGTTATTGGTCAGGCTTGCGAGTTTGATTATTCAGGAACTCAGGCTTGCAGAGCCTTAAAAGCAGAGGGTTATAAAGTTATTTTGGTTAATTCTAATCCTGCTACGATTATGACCGATCCAAATATGGCGGATAGAACTTATATCGAGCCAATTACTCCAGAAATGGTTGAGCAAGTCATTGCAAAAGAAAAGCCAGATGCACTTCTGCCAACTATGGGCGGGCAAACCGCTCTCAACTGTGCAAAAGCTCTTGCGGAAAGTGGAGTGCTTAAAAAATATAACGTCGAACTAATTGGCGCAAAGCTAGATTCTATTAATAAAGCTGAAGATAGAAGTTTATTCCAGAAAGCGATGGAAAAAATTGGGCTTGAAAGTCCCAAAAGTGGCATTGCACATTCATTAGATGACGCTCGTAAAATCCTTGATTACGTTGGCCTGCCAGCAGTTATAAGGCCTTCATTCACTTTAGGTGGAACAGGCGGAGGCATTGCCTATAACCGTGAGGAATATGAGCAAATTGTCGCAAGTGGCCTTGATGCTTCCCCTACAACTGAAGTTCTTATAGATGAGTGCCTAACAGGGTGGAAGGAATTCGAGATGGAAGTTGTCAGAGATAACAACGACAACTGTATTATTATTTGCTCGATTGAGAACGTTGACCCTATGGGTGTTCATACGGGTGATTCTATAACTGTTGCACCTGCTTTGACATTAACTGATAAAGAATATCAAATAATGCGAGATGCTTCTATTGCGGTGCTTAGAGAGATTGGAGTTGATACAGGCGGATCAAACGTCCAGTTTGCAATTAATCCTGAAAATGGGCGCATGGTAGTGATTGAGATGAATCCACGAGTATCTCGATCATCAGCTCTTGCTTCAAAAGCAACGGGCTTTCCTATTGCAAAGGTGGCTGCCAAACTTGCTGTTGGATATTCACTCGATGAAATTCTTAATGACATCACCAAAGTTACGCCAGCCTCTTTTGAGCCGACAATAGACTATGTGGTTACGAAAATTCCGCGTTTTGCATTTGAAAAGTTTGCTGGAACAGATAAAACCCTTACAACATCAATGAAATCTGTTGGCGAAGCTATGTCTATTGGCAGAAACTTCAAAGAATCTTTCCAAAAAGCACTATACTCTCTGGAAATTGGACTTAACGGCTTTAACAATACCGATATAAAAGATAAACAATCTATCATTTCAGCATTATCTGTTGCGACAAGCGAGAGAATACTTCATGTTGCAGATGGGTTCAGATTTGGCCTAACAGTCGATGAAATATATTCGATTACAAAAATTGATAAATGGTTTTTAAGGCAGATTGAAGAAATTGTTGAAGCAGAAAAAACAATCTCTGACGCCGCATAGGCATATAAAATGTGATGCTGTTCTTACTTTTTATCGTTGCTATTATTGGAGGAGCAATTAATTCTGTTGCTGGCGGCGGAACATTCCTTACATTTCCCATTTTATTAATGAATGGCCTCCCACCAATTATTGCAAATGCAACAAACACTATAGCCCTTTGGCCGGGAACAATCGCGAGCGCGTATGCTTATCGCAACTATTTTTATAGCAGTAAGAAAGAGCTATTAAAACTGGGAGGGGTCAGTTTAATAGGCGGAATAATTGGCTCAATTCTTTTACTCATGACACCAGAAAAACGTTTTGAGGTAATGATTCCTTACTTGCTTTTAGTTGCAAGTATTATTTTTACATTTGGAAAAAAGTTCATATCCATAATTAATAAGGATATATCTGAACATGGCGCAGCAAAGTATTACAAAGCAGCAATTGTAATTCAGCTATTAGTTGCAGTGTATGGGGGATTCTTTGGTGCAGGAATTGGAATTTTAATGCTTGCTATGCTAATCCTAATGGGGATGGATAACATCCACCAAATGAACGGCTTAAAATCATTTTTGGCATTTATCGTAAATGGCGTTTCAGTTTTAATATTCATAATTGCCGATATCATCGAATGGAAAAGTGCAGTAGTAATGATTATTGGTGCTGCAATTGGTGGATTTCTTGGGGCGCATTACGCTCAAAAAACTTCCCCGCAAGCAATTAGAGCCGCTGTAATTATCATCGCTTGGTCAATGACTTTCTACTTCTTTATTAATTAGTGTTTTGCAGGCTTTGTAATACTTCTTCAGCAACCAAATGAGCCTGAACTCTAAGTTCTGGAACGGCTGTAGTTTCAAGATATTCAGAAAATATTGGCGTTCCCATAGCATAAATTGGTCGCTCGTTTGATACCTTAAAAGAATCACTGCGAATTAATTTTATACCCATTGAAAGACTTGATAATTCAACAACACCTTTATCTACCAGATTTCTAATCAACTTATTCTTTGTCTTTGATATATTAAGGCTTGGGCCAGTGCAGTTAATAATCAGCTTGTGTCCTAAGTTTTCATTTCCCGTTAGCCTCTTATTTACTAAAGCAAGCTGTCCAGATCTTATTAGCTGATTTACAATTTCGTGAGATTGTTGTGGCATTCTATGCCTATGCGTATTCCAGATATTAAATAACCTAGCAATAAATATTCTCTTATCTTTTAAGCTAAGTTTTTTCCATATCTCTGGAGTGTTCGGCCTTAAGTAGTCTATTAATGCCCTCCAATCATGAGTTCCTTTTTTAAGTTCAGCTTTAAACTTAGAAATCAGGTCTATAAGTTTGTTATATTCAAGTGGTTTAAAATCCCCTGAATATGGCTGATAAGATGCCAAATGCGGTTGTGGCAATCTGCTGCTCTTTGAATAGGCATAAATTCTACCTTTAAATTCATTATTATATAGCGTCATTACAATATCAACCATTGTAAGGCCAGAACCAACAATTCCAATAGAATCTTCTTTGGAAAAAGTAGAAAGATATCCTTTATTTAGTATATCCTTATTATCTAGCTTCCAAGGATTTAGCCATCCAGAAACTTCAGTTGGCGGCTCATTACCAGTTGCAATGATTACAACATTGCTTTCTATCTTTTCGCCATTTTCTAATACTATGTTACTGCTTTTATTTTCATTACTAAAATGAATATCAACCACCTCTGAGGTAATCTTCCTTACTTTATTGCTCTTTGCATACTCATTAAAAATATCTTCAAGATAACTACCATATAGCCAACGAGGAAAAAAAGTTCCTTTTTCTAATATCAAATCTTCATACTCTTTTTCACATCTCCATTTTTCTTGGTTTTCTGTAAGCCATTTATAAAAATGTTCTATATCATCGTGAAAGGCTCCCATCTTCTCAGTTTGAACATTAAGTAAATGCATTTTATCAAATGAAGAATATGCCGTTCCTCTGCAAAAAAGGTTATTCTTATCAATGATATTGATAACTATTTTCTTGTTTGTTTTCTTTAGCAGATTTACTGCAAGCATTGTGCCTGAAAAGCCACCGCCAATAATGGTTACAATAATATTATCCATTTGCTCAACTATGTGTTAGAATGTACCTATAATTCAGGCCAAATAGTGGAGAAATTAATATCAATAATCAAACTAAAAAATTGATTAGCAAACACGCCGAACGCAAAGAAAGACTTAGTAAGACTCTCAAAACTAACATCTTGCGAAGAAAGCAGGCTGTGCAAAAGGAATCATCTGATAAAGATTTAATTACCTCTGCCGAAAAAGACAAAGGGAATTCAAACGAATGATATTTGGATTCTCAGGCAAAAAAGATAAAAAAGAAAAGATTAAAAGGCGCAATAAGCTACACAATCTCATTAATTTACAAGCAAAGTTGCATGCGGAATCTCGTGAGAGAATGCAAGAAGAAAGCGGCATGTTTCTTGACACGCGAAAAATGTCTGACAAAGAAAAAGATGAGAAAGTCGCAGCAGTTAACAGTCGCTTACATGGTCTTCGCAATAAGGTTTTAGATTCAAAAACAGCCGCACAACGCAAATGGAGCGTTGCAAGCACCTCAGATGGTGCCTTTGTAGTTAGGTAATCCAATTTGTAATAATAACAAAAAAGGCGGGGAAATCCCCGCCTTTAATTGTGATAGTAATCATTGATTAGTGGTGAACTTTTTCACCATGTAGTGAAAGATCAAGGCCTGTTCTTTCTGCTTCTTCATCCACACGCAGAGTCATAGTCATCTGAACAACTTTCAAGATAACGTAAGAAACAATGCCTGCATAAGCTAAAGTCACAACAGATCCTATAATCTGAGCCATTAACTGATCTGAATTGCCTTCAATCAAACCAGAAACTCCACCAACGTCTTTTGTTGCAAAGACACCAGTTAGAATCGCACCTGCAAGACCTGCAACGCCGTGAATTCCAAATACATCAAGTGAATCGTCATATTTGAATCTTGCTTTTAGGCTTGTAACTGACCAATAGCACAATACACCTGAAATTATACCAATCACGAGAGCACCTGATGGAGCAACAAATCCTGATGCAGGAGTAATAGCAACAAGACCAGCAACCGCACCTGAAATTGTGCCAAGCGCGCTAGGCTTACCTCTGCTTACCCATTCAATTAACATCCAGCTCATTGCGGCTGCTGCCGTTGCAAATTGCGTTGCAAGCATTGCCATGCCAGCTCTATCATTTGCACCTAGTGCAGAACCTGCATTGAAGCCAAACCAGCCGACCCATAGAAGTGAAGCTCCCATAATTGAGTAAACCAAGTTGTGCGGAGGGAACTGTGCATTGCCATATCCTGCTCTTTTTCCAAGCACTATAGCTGCCATCAACCCAGCAATACCGCAGTTGATGTGAACAACTGTTCCACCAGCGTAATCAAGCATTGCACCATAACCAAGCAAACCTTTGAAGTCTGAAACGCCTGCACCGCCTAATAAACCTGCTGGCCCCCATACCCAGTGAGCAACTGGAAGGTAAACAAAAGTAAACCACAATGCAATAAACACCAGCATTGATGAAAACTTAATTCTGTCAGCAACAGCACCTAAAATAAGAGCGCATGTAATAATCGCAAAAGTGAGCTGAAACATTAAGAAAACAGTTTCTGGAATCGTGCCACTCATCGAAGAAACACCAATCCCTTTAAGGAATACTTTGTCAAATCCTCCAATAAATGCAGAACCTTCTGTAAATGCAAGGCTGTATCCAAAAATCATCCAAAGCACTGTTACTAAACAGCAAATTGAAAAACTTTGCATAAGCGTTGCTAAAACATTTTCTTTCTTTACTAGGCCGCCATAAAAAAGTGCAAGACCTGGAATTGTCATCATTAATACTAAGGCTGTGGATACAAGCATCCAAGCTGTATCACCTTTATCTATTGTCGGCACAGCATCTTGTGCCATAGCAGATGTTGATGCAGAAATAGCAGCAGTAAATGCAGCCACACCCGCTCGTTTTAAAAATTTTAAGTTCATAAGTCCCCTCAACTTTTGTTAATTAGTTAGCGTGTTAGATTTGAACGCCCACAGATTAAAATTTTCTTAAATCCTCCCATTTTTTGTTTTTATTTGGAACTTTAAGATTGAAACTGTGGAAAGTTTACGGGAATTCTGTATAAACTAGATCTATTGGTCAGGTCAAACTAAAAAGAAAAATGTGTATGAAAACTGATGTTATTATCGCTGGCGGAGGCATTATAGGCTCAACAATAGCCAATTTATTGGCAGATATTGGAGTAAATGTTGTCGTGATAGAAAAAGATAGCCCTAAAAACTTTCTAAATAATCGTTTCGATGGCAGAACAAGCGCAATATCTCAAGCATCTGCGATAATTTTTGATAAAATTGGTGCATGGGATAAGATGAAGGCAAATGCCCATCCCATCAAAGAAATTAGGGTTACAGAAGGAGAAAACCCGCTTTTTGTTCACTTTGATCACAAACAAATAGGCAGTGAACCACTAGGTTATATCATAGAAAATGGTTATCTTCGTAAGGCTTTGATAGAATCAATATACGAGCGCAAGAGCATTCAGTATATTGAAAGTGAAGAGATTAAAAGTTTTACATCAAATCCTCATCAAATATCTTCCACATTGCTTTCTGGGAAAGAAATTACCGCATCTCTATTAATTGGAGCAGATGGAAGATTTTCAACAATCCGCGATATGGCTGGAATAAAACATTCGCGCATTATGTATGGCCAAACTGCAATAGTTTGCATTATTTCTCACGAATTCGGTAATGAAGGAATAGCGATTGAGAAGTTTCTTCCATCTGGGCCTTTTGCTGTTTTGCCGATGAGTGGCAATCGTGCTGGAATTGTGTGGACAGAATCGGACGCCGACGCAAAGGAATATATAGCACTAAATAACGCTGACTTTACTGAAGAAATTTATGAGAGAATGGGTGGTTATCTTGGAAAAATTGAGTTACATGAGGGAAGGTGGAGCTATCCACTTAGTTTATTTCATGCTGAGAGATATTATACCGAACGACTCCTTCTCGCTGGAGATGCAGCACATGGAATTCATCCAATCGCTGGGCAAGGTGCCAATCTTGGAATGCGAGACGCAGCAGTTATTGCCGATTTAATTGGCGATAAATTCAAGCTGGGCTTAGACTTTGGAAGCATTGATGTTCTAGAGCACTATGAACAATGGCGAAGATTTGATGTGTTTGCAATGATGCTTGCAACCGATGGAATTAATCGCTTGTTTTCGAACAACTCTAAAACATTGCAAGCCGCAAGAACTCTGGGGCTTGGAATCGTAAATAAAATTCCATCCCTCAAGAAATTCTTCATCCTCCACTCAATGGGAATGCTCGGCGACTTACCAAAAGTAATGAAGCAGGATTAGTTGTTCTAGAGAGCTAGTTCAGCTTCATTTGCTTTTGCAATACCTTTTCTTGCGACATGAATTATCTTACTCGCTCTATCATCTGCTTTTGCGGCTTCGGCAAGTCTTTCAACATCTTTTATAAGAGCTCTAATATCATTGCCTTGCAGTTTCTTTTTGAACTCTGCATTAAGATTAGCCTGAAGTTTCATATCTTCAATAGTGCCTTTAAAAGCCTGCCTAAAAGCTCTTTCACCCATAACATTGTGCATAATATCCAGAGTCAGCTCTGCAATATCAGTTTGGAAATGATCTCCATGAACAGTGGTTCTAACCTCACTCTGTGGATCAACATTTCCCCCCGTATATGGTGCAATAACACTACCAATTCTTTTAAACTGAGCTGCCTTCCAACGGTTGGCAAACTTTGTCAATTTATCTCTAACATTCATAACATCATCACAGAATTTCTTATTACTGTAATCAATCTTATTCCATTTATGTTTAAACAAACCTTTGGAATTTGGATTAGAGATCATATCATCAAGCATATTTTTAAAGAAGGTCGATGGCTTTAACCTTCCTTCTAAAACACCTCGCGAAATTTCATCTACTTCTTTGTAGCTAATTCCTAGATCTTCTTCGTCAGTTTGCGCCTTTTTACCCTCTTCTTGCTTTCTTAACTCTGCTGATGGTTGTTGCTTATTAACCTTTGCTAGAGATAAAATTTGACTCAAACCAATCAAGCCATGTTCTTCAAAATACCTTAAAGATTTAGTTATAAGATCTTTACCTAACCCACCTATTGGATTTGCTCCACCTAACTGTGAATCGCCTGCATATGTTGAATAGCCTAATACTGCTTCTGACTGATTAGATGTTGTTAAAGATATTTTGCCTTCCATATTCGCAATTGCCCATGGAACAGGGACTCTTCCGCGTGCTTGAAGATTCTGCAAAGTAACATCATGCTCAGAAAACGCCCAAGTAGGGATATTGTTTGCACAGTTATCAGATATATATTTTGGCAATTTAGGATTTGAACCAAGTGGCGACATCACATATTCTTTAATCTCGCGCTTGATGTTAACTGTAGCTAGAGAATTAATTTCCTCTTCATCTAATCCAGCTAATTTACATTTTATCATCTTTGCTGGGTGGCTTCTTCTATAACCTTGTATAGCTTTATCCATATCAAGACCAGATATAGAGATAATGCTCTCATCAACAATGCCTTGAACACCGCAGATCATAAATTTGCCGCCAATGCCTTTTATTCCCTTTGAGGCGTCACCTTCAACTAAAGTTCTGGCGGCATCTCTTGTAGCTTCACCACTTATCTCGCTTGGCAAATATATGCAGGTTAGAAGGTTTCTCTTAATCGCATCAGTAGCAGCTTCTTCGCCCTGCGTTTTGTATATTTCAAGAACTTCATTTTTACACTTCAAATTCTTGAATTTTTCAAAGAAGCCTTCAACACCATTTTCTTGAACCTCTAGTTCAATCATTAGAGCAATTGAAACTGCGCCGTAGGCTGAGTCTTTTCCACCTGAGAGCGAAATAACAAAACCCTGCGCTGGCCATGTTTGCTTAGCCAGATAATCGCGTAGCCATAGCGCGATGTTTCTTGCACTTTCTTCAATCTCTCTAACTTCAGGAATGGTAAAGCCATCAAACGAAGTTTCTGGATTATTTAAAACTTTATCGAAAAGAGCTTCACCACCATTTACCTGACCCACTTCATGATTTTGAAATCTTCTTTTCTCAGATACTGCATCTTCACGATATTTCTTGGCAACTGCAACCTCTGCAACATAGCTAGAATAACCTACATCTTTGTGTGTATATCGCTTACCGTGATGAATTACTTTCCCACCTTGAGCATAAAGCTGCGTGGCTTCCATCGCGTGGATGCCTGAGTTTGAGCCAAGTCCATTTGTATAAACATACACTCCGCAATGTTTAGAGCCAGATTTAACTAGCTCTGCTCTTAATCCAAATTCTTTATTTAGTTCTTTGCTTGGTTGTGGCTTGCTGGCACTAGGGTTTAAAACCACTGTTATATCGTTAAATTTACCAGTCTCGGTTAATCTTCTGCCTTGCGCCGCCTCTTTAGGGTTAAACTCAGCATTATCTTGTAAACCGGGCCATGCTTCAGCGCATTGCTCAGCGTATAACGTAAATGCCCTGCCCTCTTTATCTCTAAAAACATTTATTGGCTTACCAATAGGTACAGTTGTGCCATCTGGAAGTTTTGTATTGATAGTGACATCTTGTGGCCAAGCGGTGAACTGCCTTTGTTCATATTCCGCAGGTCCATTAGCAAGAATTGATTTACAGGCAATGCTTTGAACTCTGCCATTATGAATTGTAAACTGCGCATTAAACGGCTTATTATCAATGTTATATAGTGCATCGTTGGCAGGCTTTGATTTGTCGGAATAATGCCATGGCGCACCAACTGAAATTATAAGATCTGGATTTTTCTCACGAGCATAGCCTGCAACTATTTGCAACATACTCCAAACTTTATCATTATCCTTATTCCATTGATGATAATCATCGGCGGTGTATCCCGTTAGGCCAAGCTCTTCAAGTGAGAGAACATCTGCGCCATCTTTGACTGCAATATCAATCGCATCACAAATATTACGAACGTTAGTTGCATAATCATAAACAGTCTGGTTAAGACTTGCAGAAGCAATCTTTAGTTTTACTGTTTCTTCTCTCATACTTCCATTTAGTTCGCGTGCTGCTTCTTTAAGAGCGTGAAGATCTATCGCTCCTCCTTTTGCATCCTCTTTTGCCTTTTCATATATTTGATCAGGCATTATTTGCTTTTCTATCCCAAGACGATACAAAGTTAGATCAAATGCGGTTAGAGGAATAGAGTCAATATCAAAATTGCTACCTTTGTCTTTTAAATATTGTCTAATTTGCCCTCTAACTTCTCTAGCCAACTGAATCATATAATCAGGGGAGGCAAATAATTCTCTATCTTCATCAGATAAGTTTTCAAGATCATAATTTCTCAAGTCTGTAGCAGAAAGATTAATATCTATTCCCTTTAATTTTTCTTCAACTAATACAGGAATTCCAAGTTCGCCAAAAGTTTCTTCCCACCAATAACCTAAAACTTCATTTCCATTTTTATCAATGAAATTTCTTCTATCCTTAGTTTTGCCAATAAAATACATTGCTGTTTTACCGAAAACATCTACGGGGTAACCACCTTCGACTTCGACTAATCCTCTAAGTTTGCCTGCAAGCGTTTCACACCACAGCGGATTATCACCTAAATCATTCATCTCAACAATCATGTAATCTCTTCCAACAACTAGGTCTGGAAAAGTAACTTGTAGTTGTTGTTTTTGCTGCTCAACCGTCATTGGGTTTGATATAGGCTCAAAAAGAGAATCAATTGCTCCACCTTCTTTATAAGCACCATTTGAAGAACCAATAACTATTATCGGCTTAAAACCTTGTTCAATTACACGCTCTATAGTTCTTTGATGCGCAATTGTCATTGGTTGTCTACGACCAACCAACAGCATGTATTCTTTATTACCGCCTCTAGCAGCTTCAAAATTTTCAAACTTAGTGTACGCCACGGTTAAATCCTATCCATTAAATCCATATTTATCACGCATAAATTGCTTAACTGACTCTGGCGGTTGTTCGCCATATCCCGAGTCGAGGATTTCCCCGTATTCGTCTAAGTTTATATTGCCAGATTTAATAGCCCTATGGAATGCAGATACCTTAGGGCTATCAACTCGGATAAAATACCATGCTTTTCTTCCTGAATTATCGCTTCCACCAGTTACAAGGAAAACTTCAGCAGCCCCCTTAGATTTCGCAACTTTTTCAGCAAATGAAAGCATGGTATCACTCATCGGTTATGCAAGTTGTAGTTCTTGACCACCCAAAACAGAACCACCATGAACCTCGTTTGCTGGTTTAGCTTTTGCGTTCTTTGCCTTGATTTCAGCAACACTGATAGGTAAAATACCTCGCTCTTCCATTCTAAGAGGTGCTCCATCTAATGAAAATGGAACGTGTTTTCCACCAGCTATTGGAATTCCTCTGCTAATCTCAGGTATGAAAAATGCATTTGCCTCCATACCTTTGTTTTTAAATGGAGTAAACAGAAAGTCTGGAAGATCATTTGCAGATGCTTCAACGCAGAAGTTTGTCGCAAGACCACCAATATTGACGTTAACCTGCTGAATTCCTTCTTTCTCAAAATCTTCCGAGATAGATTTAAATAGAGTTTCTGCCTGCGTTTTGGTTATACGGTTATTTTCTAATCCGAATGAATAGCTATCAACATTAGGGTTCATACCTTTTCTAACTAACTTAAATAAGTTACCAGTATCTTTATCATAATAAGAAACAACAGGTGAAACTAGATCTCCTTGTATTTTCTTAATAAATCCTTCAGGTAAATTCATAGATTTTGGAAAATAAGAACTCTCCTTGCCTTGCTCACAATGTGGTTTCCACAAAGTCTGAATCATTCCTCCTTCTTCTATGAACTCTGATAGAGATTTTTGCTCGTATTCATCCAACACCATAGCAATTCTACCCCTATCATCAGCAGAAGGGGTTTTGCCATCATGTGTTTCCACTAAAACTTTTTTAATCTTGCCGTTGGCTTCCAATAAACCTGCAATATTCCCATCTTTATCAAGAATAATATTTTCAAATGGGAACGGAATAAAAGTTTTACCATCATCGAATGTATGCACTGGTTCCTGAGCCATGGCGTATAAAATATTGTAATCTTCTGGTATTGTCTGACCGTTTTCTTTTAAAAAATTCTTAAATTTATCGATTCTGTAATCCATTACACCTTTATGGTTAGTCATAAAACTAATATGGTGTTCAGGGTGATTATCTTGTGTGATCACAAAAATGCCGTTTCTAGTGTTTGCAATAATATCCCCTGCTATCGGAGCGACTTCTTCTCCACCTGGAACGTAAAGAACACCACCTTGTTCAGGACTAAGTGTAACATCTGAAAATCCACCTTGTATATCAATAAAAACATTAATATCAGCAGTTACTTTGCCGTTTTGTATGTAGGTATGCACCATCTTTATTTCCCCTTATTGTTAGTTAAGGTTGGTTAGTTGTTAAAAAAATTACAAATGAATCACTTTTTTATGATCGGGCTTGATACTAATTTCTCCAATCACGTGTGGATTTGGTGTATCTGAGAACCCGAATACGCTACTTTTCACACCTGAAACAGTTTCACGAATTCTATTAATCTCACCTTCAGATAGATTATCGCTATGGTGGGGTGCTTCATGAGCCCTTTCTGAAATATCAAGAGAGACTTCTCTCATTCTTTTACTTAATCTCGAATCAATGTATGTTGGAAAAACACCGTTTTCATCAACAATCATCTTTTTTCTTTTACCTTCACCAATAGCCCTTGCAATAGTAACTTTTTGATTAGTTGGAGAAGTTGCTATCTCACCTTCACGTCTTCCATTATCAAAATGCACTTTCATCATTGGTTTCAAACGTCCTTCACGATAAGCCAAACTGAGGTCGTAAACTTCTGGGGAAGGATTATCTCCCATTTTAAATTTAGTTACCTTCCCTATGCCTTCAATTCCTTCTTTATCAACTACAACATTTGCTATTAAGTTTCCATTATTATCATATAGCTCATATGGAGTAATATCGCCTGTATATGTTTGCTTTAAGGTTGGCTGGCCATTTTCATCAAGGGCAAGTTTCATAAGATCTTCCCAATCTTTACCATTTTGTATGCCAAGAATTTTTGCGGTTATACCCATTGGATATGTTTTTGCCAATGCTCTTCCTACTGCAAATCTAGGAAGTTTTTCTCCTGCAATTTCAACGTCACTTCTTATTGCTTTAACAATACTTATTATTTTTTCAGGTTCCATATCCCCTGAAAGAAAAACCTCAGCATCAGAAAAGCCAGTTTGATTCATAGCTTTTCTAGCAAATTTATAATAAGAAACAATTTCTTCTATAGAATTACCAGAATCTATTCTTACTCCAGAAAACTTAAATTTATTGCCTAGTTCATTTTTAAGTTTCGTAGCAGCGAGAATTGCGTTGGTAACCCCTCCAGTTACATTAACCGTATCTACAAGAAAAACCGCATTTTGTGGGTTCTGCTTTCCAAAATTATAGAATGCTGAAAATTCATCGCCACTTCTTACTATCATCTGCAAAACATAACCATGATACATAGTTCCACGCTCTGAAATACCATATTTTTTAGCAGCTAATTCATTTGAGGTTGCCTGACCGCCACCTACACCATAAGAATAACTCATCCACTCAGCAGCGGCTGGATTTGTTCCTCTAAGGCCATTATCAACAAATCCAATTTCTACACCAAGCTCTTTGGCGATATTTTCATATCCATTACTAACAAAACTAGCCCACGCCATATTGCTACCTATCGCTCCGTTAATGTAACTTTCTAGGAAAGATACAACAGAGATAGGGCCTGTAATTTTAAGTAAAGGAATATTTGCAGATGTCGGAGTTCCATCAGGAACAGACTCAATCTTTACAGATTTAAAATCGACCTTTTTAAGGTATTCTAGCGTACGATTATCATAACCCTTATCTCTAAGATATTCGATGGTTTCATCAGAAAAAACAGGGTTTTGTTTGCAAAGAACATCTAAGTGCTGCAATATCTGCTCAACACCAGACATCGTAAGGTGAGACCAGCCATCACCTAATTTTCTCTGAAAAAAATAAAATTCTGAAAGTGGATCAAGATCCTCTGCACCCGATTCTAAGTTAGTTAAATATATAGTTTGAAAGCATTTTAAAAAATAACTATCCATAATTAATTCAGGTGAATCAGACATATACTATAACCTTGCTTCATGTGTTTAAACAAAATATTGCTTACCACAAATATTTGACAGAAATATTACACGGTTAAAGAAAAATTAAAATAGTATTTTTTTGGGAGAGATTTATTTAGGCTCTGATGTTGAGCTGGAATCTTTTTTCTTTTTAGTTGGAGTTAGGCACTGTTAGCTAATTATTTGAGATGCGCTGCGTTGTCAATTTTTTCAAGTAACGAGTAAAAATGTGCGTGTAATAGCTTGCCCTATTGCCAAACATTTTTGCGAAGTTAATTGGAAAAATTGACAGCAGCCCCTAACAATATAGAGATAGGGGTTTGAATGAAAATTGGTATAAATTTACAAGAAATACTTGCAGATAAGAGTAACTATCTGGCGCATATTTCTTGTAAATTTCTCCGCAATTTTGATTCAAACGCATTCTACAAATAATTAGCTAACAGTGCCTAGGGTTAAGGTTTTGGGATCTCTAGAGAATTCAATTTCACCCTGCACCATTCCAAGATTGGGCGGAATGTTATTTTTGGCAAGGCCAACCATTGTGCTTTCCCCTTTGCGATACATACCTAAAACGACTCTTGGCCTATCAATAAAAACCTGCGAACCTCTTAGCAGATCAAGAATATCATAAACATTATCTGGTTTTGCACTTTTCACTAAGTGATGCACTATCACGACTGAGGCTTTTTTCTTTAATGCGAATTCTTCTATTGCCTCAAAAAATTCACTTACAACCCCTGCATCCTCCTCATCTCCAGTAAGATATTTTCGGGCTGGATCTATAACTACCAATGAAACATCTGGCAATTTCATTAGTCTATTTTTGATGAACTGTGAAAAGTTTTCCTCTCCCATATAATCTGTTGAAAGAAACATTAGTCTGTTCGCCTTGCCTTCAGGATCATACAGCTCGTTTCTTGCGTTAATAATTGCAGCTCCATCTTCACCAGAGAAGTAAACCACTAAACCTTTTGAATTTTCAGGATTAACGTTTTTATCAAGCCACTTACGATTGTCTCCATCAGTTGCAGCAATAACGGCTAAGTAATGTGCAAGTGAAGATTTTCCAGTTCCGCCAGTTGCTCCGATTACTGTAACTGCACCTTTTGGGATCCACCCTTCAACCAAGAATTCAAACTTCTCATTTGCATCAACCCGAATTCCTCCAGTTCTATCGAATAACTCAAAGTCTCTGGAGCATAATTCATACAATTTCAAATTAGATTCAAGATTATCAATGTCATTGCCGAATCTATTAAACAATGAAGGGTTAGAATCATAAGATTGCCAACATTTATTTGCGTCAAGCAGCTTTTTAGATGGAATTCTGAATCCATCAGCCTCAGTTATTGAAGGAATCTTTTTCTCAGGAAAAATCTCTGCGAATAGCTCATGGATATACGCACCATTCTTTGTGAGATATTCTAAGCCAGATAACATATAAAACTTTCTGTAAGAATCAGTTTTTGCGCCAGACAAATTAAATAGCTCCAGATTGCCCTCAACTTCTGTGTTGGCATCGTCGATTGGTTTGAGTAATACATCAGAAAGCGCAATAACTTTTACTCCAGATTCCTTGCTTTCACCTCGTGCAAAGTGGCTGGCAAATACGCCGATGTCAGAATACCTCTTTATAACAAGATCATCTAGCTTCTCCGATCCAGCGGCAAGCGCAGTTGCCCACATAATGCCAGAACCTCTTGCTACAGGATTTCCCGTCTCGTCTGGTTCGTAAACTATAGGGTCGAGCATAAGTGGAGTATTTGGAAGATTTCCAGCATTATAATAGTTTTTTATCTCTGCAATAGCTTTATCGATTTCATCAAAAGCGAACCAGAAGCTGTGTCCCTCTTCTTTTACGCGAAGTGGCTCTTGCCCGACAATACTATATAGACGCATATATCCATCAAGCCCTACGCCTCGATGAGCGTTGCATATAAACTGAATTTCAGCTTCAATTAGCTTAAAAATTTTCTCAGAAAAATTGCCAGACATTGTTCCCATTTAAAACAATTGTGGATAACGTAATATTTACTGATGATATTTACACATCATTCATAAATTTTGAGTAAACGTGTAGCGTATAAAGCAAAAAACAACAAAAAAAAGAACCTCCACATGAAAAAGCTAAAAATCAAAGCAAAAATTGTTATTTTAATCCAGCTCTTTGCACTTATTCCAGTCCTGATAGTTATGACTCAAGCGTTTTTTGCTTCAAAATCTGTAAAGGAAGATATGGGCAAGATATACACAATGAAAGCGGCTCAAATCTCTGAAATTATAGATAGAAACTTATTTGAAAGATATGGAGATGTTCAGGCCTTTGGATATAACGTTGGAGCGCATTCCCCCGAAAATTGGCGCAACCCAAATAGCTCAAACCCGCTAATAAGCTCAATGAATTCTTACATGAAGGCTTATGGCATTTATAAACTTATGGTTTTAGTAGATTTAAGCGGCAATGTATTGGCTGTTAACTCAAAAGATGCAGCAGGAAATGATATAGCCACTCAATCTCTATATGATGCATCTTTTAAAAATGAGAAATGGTTTCAAGATTCTGTCGGTGGGAAGTTCTTGGAAGGAAAAAATGGTTTTACAGGCACAAGTGTTCAACCTCCAGCATATTCAGATATTCTGAGCAAAATATATGGTAAAGATTTGGCGACTATTGTTTTTTCCGCACCAGTTTATGATTCATCAGGCAAGAAGATAGCTATTTGGGCAAACTACGCAGACTTCAACTTAGTAGGAGATATGGTAAAAGATAGCTACCAAACTTTTGCTAAGGAGGGTAAGGTTAATGCAAAAATTGCAGTTTCTGATAGCGATGGAAATTTACTGTTCAATTATCCGCCTTATGAAAATTCAAATATATCAACTGATTTAAGAAGCATCGGAAAATTCAATCTTGTTAATTCATCATTCAAACCTGCAATAGACGTAAAATCTGGTATAGAACAAGGTTATACAAACTCTAGGTCTTTTGATCCAATATCAGATGAATCATATGTAATTGGCTATGCCGCATCAAAAGGTGCTTATGATTATGGAGGTATGGGCTGGGTAGTAAGTTTTCTAATACCTGAATCAGATGCTTTTAATGAGTTTGAGAGTGGTGAAAAACAAGTTCTTATCTACATGATTATACAGATGGTAATTGTGTTTTTGCTTGGTAATTTCATTGCAAGTCGCTCTGTTAAACCTGTTAGAGATATTGTCAATTCTATAGTAAAACTTGCTGAAGGCGATAAAACTGCACCAATCCCGATGCTTGATAGATTCGATGAGATAGGAGATATGGCTCGCTCAGTGCAAATATTTAAAGATAATGCTATCAAACTTGATGAAATGCAAATTGCAGAACTTGAGATGAAACGCAAAGCTGAGGAAGATAGAAAAGCGGCAATGCATAAACTGGCAGATGATTTTGAAGGCAGTGTTAAACATATCGTTGATACAGTTGCAAGTGCTGCAACTGAAATGGATGCAACTGCGCAATCTGTTTCAAATATAGCTGTTACAACATCTGCGAAGACAAATGATTTAACTAGAGGCGTTCAGAGCGCATCAAATAATGTATCCACCGTTGCAAGTGCTGCTGAGGAATTATCCGCATCTATTGCTGAGATAACTCAGCAAGTTAGTAGATCAGCTAAAATTGCAAATAACGCAGTTTCAGAAGCCGAAAAAGCAGGGCAAACGGCAAATGGTTTGATGAATGCTGCCCAAAAGATTGGAGAAGTTATAACACTTATTCAAGAAATTGCAGAGCAAATCAATCTACTTGCTCTTAATGCTACCATTGAAGCTGCGCGTGCTGGCGAAGCAGGAAAGGGATTTGCCGTCGTTGCTTCCGAAGTTAAGAACCTAGCTACTCAAACAACAAGAGCTACAGAAGAGATTGGAGATCATATTTCCTCTATTCAGAATGCAACTAATGATACAGTTAAGGTTATTGGTGGTATAGGTGAAGTTATTAATGAAATAAACAGCATTACCTCAATGATTGCAGCATCGGTTGAAGAACAAAGTGCGGCAACAAAGGAAATTGCGCGTAACGTTCAACAAGCTGCCGTTTCAACTCAAGAGGTTAGCCATAATGTTGGTGATGTTGCAGGAGCTATATCACAGACAGGTGAATCTTCAAATGAAATGCTTTATGCTTCAAAAGAACTTTCGGAACAAGCTGAAAAACTAAGATCAGAAGTTGAGAAATTCCTCACCACTATTAAAGAATCTTAAGCTGTGATGATTACCTTTCACGATCACTAACTTGTGGTCGTGAATTTTCTTTTTCAAACTGTTTTTGCTTTCTGAAATTCCAGATTATATTTTCTATAATTGGGTCTGTAACTGTTCCATCATTATCGCGCATACTTTCAAGTATTCCTTTGATGAAATCTTCTGTAATTTCTGCATAATTCTTCCATTTTTTGCTTAAAATTATTTTAGTTAGATTATCAATATAATGAACTTTTTGACGACTATCAGAAACAAGCGGAGTAAATGCTAACGCTTGATATATTTGCACCCTATTAGAGAGGATTTTGTCTCCAGCAGCAAAATTATTATAAAACTCCCTCCCTTTATCTAGTGCTTCTCTATTGTGTCTGATTTTATTACCCTCGTAATCTTCTACATTAGCATTTCCACCCAACTCGATTATAGTGCCCGTTCTGTCATACATAGTTGCGGTTTTTCCTAAGTAATCTCTTGCCTCAATGTCAGCACCCTGCTTAATAAGTTCATGCATTATATCAAACCTATTATTTTCAGCAGCATACATCAGTGCAGTTTTGCCCTGATTATCCCTTGCCTCAATATCTGCTCCTCTACTTATAAGTAATTTTACAGCTTCTAGTTGGTTACTCTCAATCGCATATATAAGTGCAGTTTTACCATCCTTATCCCTAGCTTCTATATCTAAGTTATTATCTAAAAGAAGCTCTATAATTTCTGTCTCACCTTTTCTTGCTGCGCACATTAAGGTAGATTCATTATCGGACATACTAATCGCATGAATGTTGGCATTATTAGCAATAAAAAGGCTAACAATATTTTTATGACCAAATGTTACAGGATAAAATATTACTGTTTTCCCATCATTTATTGCTTCAATATCAGCATTCATTTCTAAGAGCTTTTTTGTAGTCTTGAAATATCCATTTCTTGAAGCACACATTAATAATGTCATACCCACATCCGCCATTCCTGATGAGTGATATGATATACTTGAGGTGTTGTTTAAATGAGAAGAATCTGATCTAATATACTTTCTTGCCTCAGTGAATACCTCGCCCTGATTTAAAATTGCAAGAAGCTCTTCATCAATCTGATAGATTTCGTAAGGCGTCTTGTCACTTAGATCATAGTTTTCAAAAAACTTAGCAAAGAATGCTTCTGTTCTTTTCTCTATTTCATCATGCTCTTCTTTTGTATATGGCCTATTTGACATTCCTGAGTCATTAATCCTGATTATGTGTAGGCCAGAAATATCATAATTCTGTTAACTATTTATGACGTCTTTGAAATCACATGTCTTGTTTTGGTATTTTTGCGGAAACTTCTCTTATATAAACTGGTTCTGGTGTGTTGGTATATTCTTGTTTAGCAATCTTAGACCCTGCTACTTTGATTATATTGGAAGCAAGGCATAATATATCGCTAATTCTCACTATGCGATATTCTGAATCTATATATTGGCTAATCTTTTCTGATTCAACTATTTCAACTGAATCAATTGGTTGTTGGGCTTTATAAACATACTCAATCCCCCTACCCGCATTTAGTATTGCTAAAATCTTATCTTGCATATTGTCACATGCAGATAACATTGCTTCAAGGGTTCCAACGGTTACTATTTTCGCATTTGTTACTAAGCTAATACCTTTTGCTATTGCTAAGCCCGTTCTAATTCCAGTGAAACTTCCTGGTCCATTTGTGAGGGCGATATAATCGAAAGATGAATACTGCAATTGCAAGCTATCTAAAGCGTTATCTATTGTTTCGAGTAATAGCTCTGAGTGTTGGTTTTTAATATTATGGGCATACTCATAAATAATGCCGCCTTTTTGTTCAGAAAAAATAGCAACAGAGAAAAAATCTGTGCAGGTATCAAAAGCTAAGATGTTCAAGTTTTTGTTCTTTCCCACTCATATGCGGTTTTGATAATATTTTCTAAGGATGAGTGCTGTGGATTCCATCCTAGAATATCTCTGGCCTTTGAGCCGTCTGCAATTAATCTTGATGGATCACCAACTCTTCTAGGCGCAAATTCAAAAGGTACATTAAGATTTGTGACCTTTTCAACCATTTTGATTATCTCCATGATAGAACTTCCCTGCCCTGTGCCCAGATTGAAATATCGCTCTTTGCCGCCTTTTTGCATATATTTTAGTAATAAAAGATGAGCATCTGCCAAGTCAGTAACGTGCACATAATCCCTAATGCATGTTCCATCTGGAGTGTCATAATCGTTACCATTAATCATAATCTTTTCACGCTTTCCAAGAGCGGCTTGCAAAACTATTGGTATGAGATGCGTTTCAGGATTGTGCGATTCGCCTATTCCACCTTCTGAATCTGCTCCAGAAGCATTGAAATATCTGAGGCAGCCATATTGTAAGTTATAACTTGCTTCAAAGTCGCCGAGAATTTGTTCAACCATCAGTTTTGAACGGCCGTATGGATTAATCGGCTTTAAAATATGTTTCTCATCAATCGGAACATATTCAGGTTCGCCAAATAGCGCGGCCGTGGATGAAAAGATAAACTTGTTTACGCCAGCCTTTATAATCTCTTCAAGTAATATCAGCGTATTAGAAACATTGTTTGCATAAAACTTCAGTGGATTTTTTACAGATTCACCAACTTCTATAAATGCTGCAAAGTTTATTACTGCTTCTATTTGATGTTTAGAAAATATCTTCTTTAGAGTTTCTCGATCACTTATATTAGCTTCATAGAAAGGAATTCCAGTGTTTGGAACAAACTCTTTAAAACCATTGGAAAGATTATCAATTATAACAGGTTTAAGGCCGTCTCTAATCAACTGCCTAACCATGTGAGAGCCAATATATCCAGCTCCACCCGTAACTAATATTTCACCCATATTCATTTATAATCTCGCTAACATTCCAAGATAGTTTCGGCATAAGCCGTTGCCTGCGCTTTCTAGCTTTATCTTATATTCGGCGTCAATAAGAATCTTTAAAGCCCGCATTAATTTATCAGTATTTGTTCTGGCAATTTGTCGCTTAACTATAGGAACTTGCTTAAAGAAAATTGGTGGGCGTGCGGATGCAATAACATCGTCTATGCTTTTGCCTGCCTCAACCTCGCATCTGAAATTGAGTAAACGCATAAGCTGATTATTGATGTATCTTATAATCGAAATTGAACTTGCGTTCTCTGCAAAAACTGCGGTTAAAGTTTTATCAAACTTTTCAAACTCACCTAGAAAAATAGCATCCGTCAGTTCTGATAATTCGGCGTCACCCGTGCTTCCCACGCAATCAATCGCATCTTGCAATGTAACATGCTTATTTTTTATTGAATAGGTGAGAATTTTCTCAAGCTCAGACATAGTTTGCATTCTGTTATCACCAAGATTAGCCGATAGATAAACCACAGCGTCTCTATCAATTTTATATTGGTTGGATGCAAAAAATGAAGATATTAAAGTTGCAAGCGATCGCTCATCATCTTGATAGCATGGCAGGGCTGCCATTGCAGATTCTTTTTCAAACAACGAGCGCAAGCTAGATTTATTAGATAAATCTGAAGATGTCACAACCAGATAAACATCTTGCGATAGCGCGGGAATATTTTCGGCAATAATTTTGCTGTGAGAGTCTGAGGCATCTCTTAAATGAATAAGTCTCTTGCCGCCAATAAGGCTAGTTGCGCGAAGTTCCTCCCCCAATTTAAATGGCTCATCTTTCAGTGAAGAAGATTGGATTTCTGAAAATAAGAAAGGATCATCTGGGTTTTGTAAAATTGCAGAAACAATCTTTTTATAGTTGTCGAAAATCATCCCAGAATCGGGGCCATATATCAAAACAGCATTAACCTGTTTATCGGGTTGCTTGATAAATGAAGGAATATCGCGTGTAGCTATCTTCATTTATTTGGCTTTGATGAAATAGTTGGTTAAGGTTGAAAGATAATTCTCTGCAAGTTGAGTTGTTGCTTCTTTTGTGGCGTTATCATCTGCGGCATAGGTTGCATATTCAGATTGAACGACGTTATAGGCACTTCGTGCACTTAGAGTTCCTTTGGCAACAACTTTTCCATTTTCTAAATCAATTAGATTGTAATTTGATTTGATGATAACATTATAGCGTGAAATTCTTCTATCTTGATCGGTTAAAACAGGCTGAAGGTTTTTCTGAACATTAGCAATCAACCTATATGGCTTGCCATTCGCGGAATTGATTTTATCGAACCTATCTTCAATTTCTATTCTTAGTTGTTGGCCAATTCCTGTTTTGATGTCATCAATCTGAAGATTAATAGGATTTTCGGCAAAATGCGCCCCTCCACCAGTGGCATACATCGGCTTGAATCCACACGCAGAAACGAAAAACAGCAATAACATCAATAAAATTCTCATGAGCTTAATATGAACGAGTTGCAAAGATAAATCCACCCATATCTATGCGAATTTCACAAAAAATTCATATTACTGTAATAATATTTGCGTTAATTATTGTTTATAAAGCTGGCCAAACAATCTTAATAAACTGTATGGAGAATTAAAAATGTCTTCCGATAATACCCTTGATATAGGTAAGTATATACACTTTCCATCAGATGCACCTCCGAATCCAATTCACTTGCGCTCTGGTGTTGGCGCTTCTACCCTTACCCCAGATGATAATATTTTAGAAGCTCCGTGTGGATTAGGTGGGAGTAGGCATGTTTCTATAGAACTGCCTAAAAACTTTCTTGATGGAAAAAGTGATTATGTAACTCTAACAATAGATGGAAAGCCACTAGCAAAAGTTAATCTAAGTTTGTTTAATAATAACAATCAAGAAAACTTTTTAACTTTCCTAAAAGATCGCGTTCAAGCAATATATGAAGTAGCAATTGGAAATTTTAGGGATAAAAGTCAATTCCAACATACATCAGACAGAGATAAATTTCTTGCTGTGCTTGATGGCACATTAACTAGATTAAGCGATAAAAAAAATTTATTAGATATAGTTAATGAGAAAATCCCAAGTGAATTTAGCCTTGATTACTTACGTCAACTTGAAGAATCACGTAAACCTGAAAATCATGTAGTTTATGTACAACGTAATGGGGAACTTACTACCATACATAAAGGTGGTTTGATTGAACCAAGAGGTGCTTGTATCATCAGCGCATGCTATACGCAAGAACATGCTAATGTAGTTAAGGCATAACCCAAAAGCTACCCCATTAATACTTCGACGCCAGCGAGGGGTTTGCCTTCTAACCATTCGAGGAAGGCTCCTCCCGCTGTTGAAACATAGGAAAGATTCTCAGCCGCACCTGCATAAGATAGTGCTGAAACGGTATCACCCCCACCAGCAATACTCATGACTTTACCTTTTCTGGTTAAATATGAGATTATCTTCGCAATGAAAACACTGCTGTTATCAAATGGTGGTGTTTCAAATGCACCAACAGGGCCATTCCAAACGATTGTTTTTACACTTCCCAATTTTTCTGCAAGCATTGCTGTCGTTTTAATTCCAGCATCGAGAATCATTGCATTATCGGGAACTTCATCTAAATCAACCACCATCGAAGGCGCGCCAGCTCTAAACTCATAAGCAATTGTTGCGTCAACTGGAAGAATTATTTCGCATCCCTTCTGCTTAGCTTTTTCTAGAATTTTTAAAGCGGTATCTTTTAATTGTGGCTCGTGCAATGATTTACCGATTTTATATCCCTTAGCAAAAAGGAATGTATTTGCCATTGCTCCACCAATTATGAGCATATCAACCTTAGCAATCAGATTTTCGAGCAATTGCAGTTTTGTAGAAACTTTCGAGCCACCAACTATTGCAGCAACTGGCCTTTCGGGATGTTCTAAAACTTTAGAAAGTGCCTCAAGCTCTTCTTGCATTAATCTTCCAGCATATGCGGGTAAGTAGGCGCAAACACCAGTAATCGAGGCATGTGCACGATGTGAACATGAAAATGCATCGTTCACATAAATATCAGCAAGTGATGCCAGCTCTTTAGAGAAAATCGTGTCATTTGCCTCTTCACCTGCATTAAAGCGGAGGTTTTCAAGCAAAATTATATCTCCATCAGCTAAGGTTGCAATTGATTCTTTTACATAATTTCCAATAGAATCAGGGCAGAACTTAACTTCGCGCTCTAATATCTGAGATAAGGCATCAACCAACGGAGCAAGCGACATTGAGGGGACAAACTTCCCTTCTGGACGGTCAAAATGCGAAATCAATATAACTCTTGCGCCCTTATCAGCAAGCTCCTTAATAGTTGGAATCACTCTTTCGATGCGGGTTTTATCGCTGATTCGACCTTGCTTCATCGGAACATTTAAATCAACTCTAACTAGAACCTTTTGCCCTTTAGGGTTAAAGTCATCTAGCGTTCTAAAAGAAGTGCCTACTTCTTTTTTATTTTGTAATTCTGACATTATATTGCTTCAATATTTGTATTGTGAATATTGCAGATCTTATAAGACATTGCTTTTACCGCTGCAACAATATCGTTTGCACTGACTCCAGCAATTTCATTTTGTTTTTCTGGTTTGTTTTGCTCTATAAATTCATCAGCAAAATATAGACTTTTGAATTTTAAGTTATCTAACAATGAATTATTTGCAAGAAACATGGCAACATGACTTCCAAATCCGCCGATTGCACCTTCTTCAATCGTGATTAAAATTTTGTGATTAGTTGCAATATCTCTTATTAATGCTTCATCTAAAGGCTTGGCAAATCTAGCATCGGCAACAGTGACTTGAAATCCTGATTTTTCTAAAATTTCAGATGCTTTAAGGCTATCGGCAAGTCTTGTGCCGTAAGATAAAATTGCGACATCGCCTTTTCCATTACCAGATACAATCCTTCCTTTGCCAATTGCAACAGGTTCTGCACTATCAGATAAAGGGGTTCCCATGCCCTCCCCTCTAGGAAAACGTATTGCAGATGGAGAGTCGTTAATATCAACCATTGTGGCTATCATCTTCTGCAATTCAGATTCATCGGCAGGTGACATGATAATAAAATGAGGTAATGTGGCGAGATATGTAATATCAAATGATCCAGCGTGTGTTGCACCATCTGCACCAACTTGCCCTGCTCTATCTAAAACAAATCTTACAGGGAGCTTCTGAATTGCTACATCGTGCACAACCTGATCATATGCCCTTTGCAAGAAAGTGGAATATATTGCAACAAATGGCTTATATCCTTCAATAGCCATTCCAGCCGCGAAGGTTACCGCATGTTGTTCTGCAATACCAACATCGAATGCTCTTTCCTTATGCTTGCGAGAGAAAATATCAACCCCAGTTCCTGACGGCATGGCGGCAGTGATTGCAACTATCTTGTCATCGTTATCAGCTTGATTTGCAAGGCTTTCACCAAAAACCTTTGTGTAGGTTGGAGCTTTGCTTTGTTCTTTTATTTGCATTCCCGTTTTAATATCAAACTTAACAACACCGTGTAGTTTATCATCTGATGATTCTGCGGGGGCGTATCCATAACCTTTTTGAGTTACAACGTGCAACAAAACAGGCCCTGAATTTTTTTCATCTCTAATGCTTTTTAAAACTGGCAAAAGATGTTCGAGGTTATTTCCATCAATTGGCCCAACGTAATAAAAGCCCATTTCTTCAAAGAATGTTCCACCAGTTGCAATTCCTCTCGCATATCTCTCTGCTTTCTTCGCTACCCTTGCAAGAGGCTCTGGAAATTTGCTGGCAATTAATTTTCCAACATGTCTTAAAGAGCGGTAAGGATGAGAAGATATAAGCCTTGATAAATAAGCACTCATCGCACCAACAGGCGGTGCAATCGACATATCATTATCGTTTAGAATAACAATCAGGCGTTTTCCAAGAGAGCCAGCATTATTCATTGCCTCATAAGCCATGCCTGCGCTCATGGCTCCATCACCAATTACTGCTATAACTTCATAGTCATCGTTATTCATATCGCGGGCAACGGCCATTCCAAGTGCTGCGGAAATTGATGTTGAACTATGCCCTGCACCGAACACATCATATTCACTTTCGCTACGTTTACAAAAGCCTGAAAGCCCATTTGGTTGACGGATTGTTCTGATGAAATCGCGCCTACCCGTAATAATCTTATGAGGATATGACTGATGTCCAACATCCCAGATTAGTTTATCATTAGGGGTATTGAATATATAATGAATTGCAATCGTTAGCTCCACAACTCCTAATCCTGCTCCTAAATGCCCGCCCGTTTCAGAAACAGCACTGATTGTTTCATCTCGCAATTCTCTTGCAAGCTGCTGTAATTCTGATTCTTTCAGCTTTCTAATATCTGAAGGAAATTTAATCTTATCCAGCAGTGGTGTATTCAATTTAAAAACCATAAGGGTAAAGGTCTGGAAAATTACAGTATCTATTGTTAGTAAAATTGCATAGCTTTGACCAAGCTGGATGCGACTCAATCATTATATTGCATTTGTTATCATAAATATAGTTAATACGGATGTTTGTCGAGTCAGAAAAGCTATACATCGCGGTTGCGTATATAATACCCTTTTCTTGCTTAAATCTTGGCTCATAATCTGGCTTGCCATATTGCTTAGTAAACCTTGCCTGATATGTATTAAAAAAATCTCGGCATTCGCTTGCGCTTTCTGCTAATTCTGCATCAATTGCTTTTGCTGCTGAAGAAGAGGCAATTTTAAACTCGTTAAAGAACTGCACAACTCTGAATTTATAAATATCCCAGCTAAAATTATAGGTTAGAGAATGAGAATTTTCTCCAGTTTCATTATTCAAAACTCCATTGCCTGATATCGCTTTCCAGCCTTCTTCAAGGGTCATTCCCATTGCGATTAATCCAAACCCTGAGAGAGATGAAGCGGTTCTGGTTACAGATTTTCTTTTGTCACACGCGGAAATAAACAGAGCAGTTAATACACAAAGAAAAGCTAGACAGATTATATTACTGATATTAAATTGCTTTTTCATGCTCAAATATAAATTCTATAAGTTCAACTCTGTTTCTAACTTCAGATACACTTCTGCCCCAAACTGTGACACCATGTCCTTTTATCATAAGAGCGGGAATTTCAAAAGATTCATTAGAAAGCCTTGTGGAAATATCACGAGCAATATTTTCAACATCAAGATGATTTTCAAAAAGGGGGATGTCATAATAAGGTTTTTCACCCTTAATCATGAATCCCTTAACCATTTCAATTGAATTTATTCTCATAACATCAGCGTCACAAGCCCTTGAAAGTGCAACTGAAGCAACAGAATGAACATGATAGCAAGCCTGAGTATCAGGAAATAAATTATATATTGCCGTATGAATTGAAGTTTCAGCCGAAGGTTTTGCACTTTTTAAGAATTTTCTTTTAACCAAACCATTCAAATCAACTTCAACAAAGTTAATTAAGCCTAGCTCACCCTTGTTACACCCACTTGCAGTTATCCAAAAGCCATTTTCGCTTCTGGCCGATAAATTTCCAGCAGTGCCCATCATCCACCCACGCGAATAAAAATAACTCGCATCGGCAATAACATCCCTTCTGCAATCTCTGAAATCTATAAAATCTCTAGTCATTATAGCAGATTATAGCCTGATAAAATCAGGTCAAGTAAATTTACATAATTCAATCCATCGGACTTAGGGGTTGGTTGTTACGCTTATTACTTGCACGGAAGTTATCGATTAGCCTTTCAAGCTCACCTACAACGCCAAATGATTTTGGGTCATATTTTGCAACTTTAAAACCGAAGTTGTTGCAGATTATACCTTTTTTCTTGTCGACAAATCCTACTTTTCTGCCTCCGTATGTGTATATAAAGCCTTGAGCGTCTATGCGGCCATTACGAAGGTTCATTGGCTTGATTTTAACTTCCATTTCTTTTGCGGCTTTTTCACGTGCGCGTTTTTCAAACATTTGTTTGATTGCTTTCACGGCTGCATCTGACATTTTGGATGCACCATCATTATCCGCGCCTTCTATATATGTTCCCTTGTTTGTGATTCTATCGATAACTTTTTGCTGCATGTAATCTTCTATGCGCTTTTTCATCATATCTTCATATGACATTTTCTTCTTTTGATTTTGGCCGCTTAATTTTCCGAGTAATCCGCCTAAACCGCCTTTTTTACCTGAGCCACCCTTATCACCACTATTTTTTAGCGCACTACTCGTAGATCTTTCAGATTCTTTTTCACCAGCACCTTTTGCCCCCGAACCAAGCAGGTTGTTGAATTTTGATCCGTCATAATTGCCAGTAAACTTTCCACGTGTCATATTAAAGCCCGTCATGTTATATATAGATATACTATACATAATTTTTATTAATTTTAGTTATAGAAAATCATGCGCTTTCTGACTTTTTTTGCGATTAGCTTTTTGTTTTTCACTCTGCCTGTAAATGCGGGTTATGAAACAATTAGAATTGGTGAGCATACGTTTGAAATCAGCATTGCAGATACCCCAGAAAAAAGAGCAAAGGGATTGATGCACGTTAAAAACATGCCAGATAATAACGGAATGTTATTTAAATTTGAGTCTCCCCGCGTGATTAATATGTGGATGAAAAATACCTACATCCCCTTAGATATGATATTCATTAATGAAAATCATATAGTTATTGGGATTGCTAAAAACACAACTCCGCACTCGCTTGAGAACATTTCATCCAAAAAACCTGCTATGTATGTTCTGGAAATTAATGGTGGTCTCAGTGATAAATATAACATAAAAATAGGCGATAAGGTGTATGTTACTAAATAAAATCATAATTTTTGCTTTCTTCTTAACCATGCTTGCGTCAAACGTTATTGCTGAAAGCTCAGGTATTGGGATTATTGAATATCAAAACCCTATAGTATTTTCGCGCGAGAAGGTGATTTTGCAAACCTCAGATGATGTTATAGAAGTCGATCAGAACCTTCCCACAGATGTTAAACCTGAGCAAATCAAGCGAAAACCTGAGAAAAATCTTCGTAGCACTAGGCTAATGGTAAAAGTTGTAAGCCTTGCCGAACTTGATTCGGGTGGAATATCCCTAGAAGGATTTTCAAAAAATGAAGGCATAATCGTTTTTATTCAACCAGAAAGGGCAATAAGTTATAATCCCAAATTCATTTCAGGTGTTTCTGACTTAATTTTCATTAATAGAAGTGGGGAGATTATAGATACTCAACCCGCAATCAATGAAAACTCAAAAGAATTTTCTGTTAAGCAAAAGGTCTATGCCATCTTGCATCTAGGTGAGGGCTCAATAAGCAGGTTTAACATCAAGCAAGGCGATAAACTAATTCATCGCAACTTCAGCACTAACTCAAAACCTATGATTAAAAATGTCGAAAATCCAAATGAAAAATCCAGCCCCGTGATTTTTAAAACAATAAAATGATATTGGTTAACGTATTGTAACAATTCTGAAATGATTTTGTGGTATTAACTTTTATACAAGATAACAAATCAACCAAATTTATATTAAAATGAAGGAATTTTTTTATGGTTCATAACCCACTATATCATAGGGATAAAGAAAAAGAAGCTGTACTTCTAGATGCGCTATTAGAAATTTCAGGATTGGAAGAGGAAGGGGTAGGTTTTAAATCTGCTATTATTGGAGTTAACCCTCTTGACCCAACTTTTAGACGCATAAACAAACTGCTTTATGGACGATTTCCAAAATATGCAGACTTTGATGTAAATGCTCCAGTAGAGGTTATTGGAGAATTATATACTAAGGATAGGTATCTATCTGGAAGTGTTCGTTTATTCGGACATGAAGCACCAGAAGAAAAAAAATTAGGCGCAAAACGTTATAAATTCCTTTACGGAGTATCCTGCGAGACTGAAGAAGGAGAAACTTTGAATTATGAAGGCATATTAAATTTATTAAAATACGTAATTCCTCAGAAAGTAGATGCGGTTAGTTCACTTGCAATTCCCGCCGTCGTTAGTGATGAATTTTCAGGGGGAGCTATAAGAAATTTAAGTCGACCAGAAAATGATGATTATAATGATCGCAGAGAATATTTCACCTTTGATCTCCATAAAATTGGCTCTGACCCTGTTGTTTCCGCGGTTGTGCTACAGATAGCTGAAATATTTGATTTGGTAGATGATCAAAAGTTGCAAAGGAATGATGATAAACTTCATGCTGAACTAGCGAAATATATGATAGAACTTGAAGAATACCTTGACACAAGACGCGTAGAATGGATTTCTCAGATTCGTGGAATGGTTGAAGGAATGGATAAATCCGACCTTGATATAACAACATACAGATCTACTCTTGCTCTTGAACGTGCTGGATTTGAAATTAATAGTCCAGCATCAGAAAGGAAAATTTCAAAAGAAATCAAAGCGCCACAACTTCCAAAAATTCTAGCAGAACTCGGAATTCATGATTTGCAAGATCATTTGGATCATTTTTTATCACTGCAACCCAAGGCTAAGAATCACGATGAGCGCGAGCCAGAGCCAAAACATAAGAATAAATTGGAATCCCCAAATTTGATTGAAGGCGCTGGCTTGAAAGGGCAGCCAGAAATACCTCTGGGGAGCAAAAGAAAAAGATGAAGTAAGTAGAGGTTAATCAACTCACCGACCAAGTGGTGGTTCCGTCTTTTTGATCTATGATTGAAACACCCATTTCGGTTAATTGATTTCTGATTCTATCAGCCTCCGCCCAGTTCTTTTCGAGTTTTGCTTGTGTGCGTTGGTTGATGAGGGTTCTAACAAGATCCTCATCAATCCCCACCGAATCGCTTTGCTCTTCGATTCCTTCATAGAGGGAGAGTTTTTCTTTCGAGAAAATGCCAATCAATCTGCCTGCGCCGAGAAGTTTTTGGATAAGATGTTGCTTATTAGCAGTGTTTTTGTTTATTTCTTTAGCAATTTCTCGCATAAAAACAATATGATTAGAGATGTTTAAATCATCATTTAAGTGCTCAGATATATCTTCAAATTCATTGGAGCTATCTCGGCTGAAATTAGCTGCATCTTTAATCGCATCATAAAAATAGTTTATAGATTTCTCCGCATCGCTAAGCAATTTATCGTTCCAATCCATAGGTTTACGGTAATGAGTGGTGAGAAGGGCGTAACGAATCACTTCGCCTTTAATACCTTTTTTTCTTAAATCATCCACAGTTATAAAATTACCGAGTGATTTTGACATTTTCTCACCATTTACCGTGAGAAAGCCATTATGCACCCAAGTTTTGGCAAATTCTGAACCTTTATTCGCACATTTTGATTGAGCAATTTCGTTTTCATGATGGGGGAACATTAAGTCAGCCCCACCCCCATGAATATCAAAGGTTACCCCTAAATATTCACTGCTCATGGCAGAGCATTCGATATGCCAACCTGGGCGACCATAACCCCAAGGCGAATCCCACCCTGATTCACCGTTTGGAGCGGGTTTCCACAAAACAAAATCGGCGGCATTCTTTTTATATGGCGCAACTTCAACCCTTGCGCCTGCTATCATTTCATCTAAACTGCGGCGAGATAAATGGCCGTATCCTGAATCGGAACTTACATCGAACAGAACGTGTCCTTCAGCAGCATAAGCGTTGCCATTATTAATTAATTGCTCGATCATACCAATCATTTGGCGGATGTGCTCCGTTGCACGTGGCTCAACATTAGGGCGCAGACAGTTTAGATAATCGCTATCTTCTTGAAATTGCTCGGTAGTAATGCGGGTTAAGTCATCAATCGCTATATCTTTTTCACTAGCGGCTTTGATGATTTTATCGTCAACATCGGTGATATTACGGACGTATTTTACATTCTCCGCCCCATATTTATGTTGTAACAGGCGATATAAAACATCAAAAATAACCACTGAGCGGGAATTGCCAAGATGAGGGCGATCATAAACCGTTGGCCCGCAGACATACATTCCAACTTTCCCATCTTTACTAGATGGAACAAGCTCTTCTTTGCTTTTAGAAAGCGTGTTATAGAGGTAAATTGACTTCATATTATAACTTTATAATTTCAAAGCGTTAGCATACGCCCCCAAAATTGTTATAGAATGAAGGCTTTTATCAAGTTCCTTCTTAAACAAGCTAATTCGGCTATCATCAGCCGTTAAAAACTCTGGCACTTCAAATATATACATGAAGTTTTCAACCTTTCCATCAAGTGTGGTTGGTGCGGTTAGATTCGCCTTTAGATTCACTTTAGCAAAAGCTGTGTTAATTTTTGTGCGACTTACATTATCTGCAAGTTTTACACATAAAACCGTTGTATCATCGCCAGTATTTTCAGGTTCAATTTTGCCGATTGCCATAGCGGAGACATTATTTCTCGCCGCCCCCTTACCTTCTAGCAAAGGAATTTTTGCATATATCTTAATAGATTTATCAGCAAGATCAGCAAGCATGGCCCACCAGTTTTCCTCATCATCTTGCGGCATGGGAAGAACCCCAACATTCGCCCTTCCCTCTGTAACATCGCTTATAACTCTGCCAGCGGTCGAGTTTCTATTAATCGCCGAATATGAGCCGAAATATTCTCTAGCCAACCAGTAATAATGTTCGTTCTTATCACTTCCAGCAAATACAGAGATTTTTTGATGCTCTTCTATGTTGCTTGAGCCAGCGATTATAGTTCTCCACAGAGATGCAATCGCAGCCTTAGGAAATTTACCCTTAGAGAGCTTAACCATCCTTCTAACCATAGTAGCTTCACGACCTGGCCGAATGATAGATTTTCCGCTGGCATACTCAGCTTTTAGCTCTCCCACCTTCTCGACAATTTTGGCTCGCTGGTTAAGAAGATCAATCATTTTATCGTCGATTGCGTCTATCTCGTCACGATATGCTTGAAGTTTATTTTCGAATTCAGTCATCACTTGTAAATCATCATTAGTAAGAATATAAAATAATATAGTGGCAGTTTGCCGATTTAAGAATAATACATCAAGTGCTAAATGAGAATACTTGTTATAGAAGATGATTTAGAAGCTGCAAAATATGTAGTGCAAGGCCTTACAGAGGCTGGCTTTGAGGTTGATCATGCCTCAGATGGAAGAGAAGGTCTTTTTCTTGCTACTGATAACAAATATGACACTATAATAATGGATAGAATGCTTCCCAAGCTGGATGGCCTTGCTATTATTCAGGCTATGCGAGCTTCGGGGGATGCAACACCTGTGCTTATTTTAAGTGCCCTTTCACAAGTTGATGAGCGCGTTAGGGGTCTAAAAGCGGGGGGAGATGATTATTTGGTTAAGCCCTTCTCATTTGCAGAATTACTTGCACGTCTAGAAGCCCTAACCCGCAGAGGGAAAAGCGAACAAGAACAAACTACTCTTAAAGTTTCTGATCTTGAGATGAATCTCATCACTCGCACGGTTAGCAGAGGAGGAAAAGAAATTCCACTAGTTAACAGAGAATTCAAACTGCTTGAATACCTAATCCGCCATGCTGGACAGGTTGTTACCAGAACCATGCTACTTGAAAATGTTTGGGATTTCCACTTCGACCCACAAACCAACGTTATAGACGTTCAGGTTAGCCGCCTTCGCCAGAAAATAGATAAAGGCTTCAAGAAATCACTCATCAAAACCATTCGCGGAGCAGGCTATCGACTGGGGGAGTAGGATATAACTAATATTGCTGTTTAGCAGAACCAACATCTCTAGTGCTTGGACTCCCAGTATTAACCGAATCTATTGGGTTGATTTCTCCTGTTATAGCCCTATTGATAACATCGCTTAAGTGATATGCTCCTTCTAAGGCTTTAACACTAAAGGATAGCTTGTAGCGACCTTCTTTTAATTCACGAAATTGAAATAGGGGGTAGCTATTCGTATCAAAAGGATCACTTTGTGTAGTTACTGAATCAACGTTGCTAGTTACGGCACTATCATAATCTTCAACTCTACTTCCGCTTAAAAAACCTACCTTAATTAAATAGCCAACTATTTTATTCAACTCATCTATATTTTTTACCTCTAGATAAACTTCTGTAGCATCCGAGTAGTAACTTTCATCATTACTCCACGTCTGATTAGTAAGTTTATTCAGCGCTTGAATTGTATTGCTTGCGTATGGCATTAGAACTTCCTTTCATATAACTATTAGGGTTATATCAAAAGATCTTTTCAGAATTATTGCAAAAGTATTAATATTTACAATTGTGCAAATAAAAATCTTAACAAGTCAGTTGCTCTGAAGTCAAAAACTGCCCCCTGACACCTGACCTCTGACCCCTGAAAATATCAGTTTTGCAGCATTTTGCTGATGATTTCAACTTCATCTGCAAACGAACTATCACCTCTGCAAAGCTCTTCTATCTTCTTTACAGCGTGGATAACCGTTGTATGATCTTTACCGCCGAACTTACGCCCAATTTCTGGCAGGCTTTTTGTAGTAAGTTTCTTTGAAAGATACATAGCAACTTGTCTTGGCCTTGCGATTGCTCTTGATCTTCTGGCTGAGTGAAGATCTGCAATCTTTATGTTATAATGCTCAGAAACCTTGCGTTGAATATCCTCAATCGTCACTTTTTTATCATTTGCTTTTAATAAATCGTGCAAAACTTCCTGTGTGTTTTCAACAGTTATTGGCCTGCCCACCAGATTTGCATGTGCCGCTATTCTATTAAGCGCGCCCTCTAACTCTCTAACATTTGATGTAATCTTTTGAGCAAGAAACTCTAGAACCTTCTGCGGCACACTAGCCTTTAGCTGAGCGCATTTTGCTTCTAATATTCCTAAGCGTAGATCGTAAGTTGTGGGTTGAATATCAACCACTAATCCCCAGCCTAGTCTTGATTTCATTCTATCATCTACGCCATCTAACTCAGAAGGAGCACGATCGCCAGATATTATCACCTGATGCTTTTGGTCAATCATCGTGTTAAATGTGTGGAAAAACTCTTCCTGAATGCTTTCTTTACCGCTAATGAACTGAACATCATCAATGAGCAAAACATCAATTTTATGAAACTGCTCTTTAAAAGAAACGGTATCCTTCTGGCGCAATGCTTTAACAAACTGATACATAAACTTTTCAGCCGATAAATATAAAACTTTTGCCTCAGAATTATTCTCGGTAATTTGTTGTGCTATTGCATGCATTAAGTGAGTTTTACCTAAGCCTACTCCTCCATATATATATAGCGGGTTGCATCCCTGAGCTGTGCCGCTGCTATCCGCAACTCTTTTTGCTGCTGCAAATGCAAGTTGATTGCTTTTGCCGACAACAAAGCTGTCAAATGTGAAGCGTGAATCAAAGCTATTTGATATGTCTTCAACGCCAGAGCTTCTTGCCTTATCTGCAATTGCAGATGTGTTGATGTTATATCCAGCTTTTTTAGGCTGTCCATAGTGAGATGAAGGGGAAGCAGAAGCTGCATAACCTGCCTTAGCTTCTCTTGCGTCATATTCTTCTTCGCGTTCGTTAACAACTGGCTTAACGAATATATCAACTGCCTTGACTGTTGGAAATTCCCTGCACCACAAACGCTTAATTGTTTCTGAGTAATGAGCAATTATCCACTCTCTGATAAAACGAGTCGGAACGGTTAGCATGACCTGCCCGTTTCTAACCCCTGCAAAATCCAGTGACTTCAACCAACTCTTGAAAGTTGCCTCTCCATATTCTGCACGAAGAGTTTCTCTAACTTTTTCCCAAGTTTTTGCATGAGTATCTTCACTAACGGTATTTGTCGCTAACGCCATGTCTTCTCCCTTAATATTTAAATATTATTATATTTGTATATCAGTTATTTACTGACTTATTTTATTTAACCTTGCATCCAAGGCAGCTCGGCCGCCTTCCACCCATTCACCTTTCCTCTTTGACTATGTTCATTAAAATCACCTTCAAAACCGTCGTATACGTTGTAACAATTCTGATATCCAGCTTCTTTCATAGCAACAGCAGCATCTAACGACCTACCACCTGTTCTGCAAATAAATAATAGCGGTGCTGAGCTATCATCTAAAACATCCTTAAGTTGCCTTACGAATGAATCATTTAATGTATATGAAGGATAGATTTTCCAAGATAATCTGATTAGTTCTTTGCCAATCGAATTTAAGTCTGGATAACCTGCAAAAACCCATTCTGGCTGCGTTCTAACGTCAATTAACTGCGCCCTAGAGTCTTGCTTCAGCATTTCCCACGCTTCTTTTGATGAGATACTATACACACTTTGCAAGCCTGTTTCTATTTCCTGAATTTTTGAAGCCACTGCCATCATAAAACCGAAACACCCTAAAAATTGACAAAAGAAACCCTTCCTCTCAAACTGAGAGGTTAAAGAACCTAGATAAAAACTAGAAAATTATTAAGATATTGACTTAAGCCTACGTGCAAGGCCAGAAACTTTTCTTGCTGCTGTGTTCAGGTGCAAAACACCTTTGCCAGCTGCTTTCATAATTTCTGATTCTGCAACTCTAAATGCACTAGCTGCTTCTGCTGTATTCTTGCTTTCAATCGCCGCTTCTACCTTCTTAATAAAAGTCTTGATGCGAGATGTTCTGCTTGCATTTCGAGCTTGTCTTTTAGCATTTTGACCAATCCGCTTAATTGCTGATTTATGCTGCGCCATATTTTAATATTCCATTTCATGTAGTGGTTTTAATCAAAAGTTCACACAGATATATCCACAGGTATGACTTGTCAAGAAAATTGCAAGCAGCCCTTGTATGTCAGGCGAAAATTCGATCAACTGCAGACATCATGACACATTTTCAACATCTAAATTTCATGTTTTGAAATTCTGTCATAACGACTGCATATGAATATCGGTAACACAAATTTTTTGAAGCTACAAACAAAGAAAATGACAAAATGTAAAATTATTTGCTTTACTTTTTCAATGTATTGAAAAGCCTAAATTTAATTACTGGGCGCATTGCTATATCATTGATATATATAATTTATTGATGATTTTGGCGAATCAGAATATTATGTGAATACAGTGGATAGTTATAGCACTTTGCAGCTATAGAAAGGCAACAATTAAACAAAAAAAGCCACCTCTCATTACTGAGAGATGGCTTCTCTGAGATAAGCTAATTTCTTATTAGTTAGCAAATAACTCTGAAATGCTTCCGTTTGCAGCTCTTTCAGAAGATTCTGCCGAATCAGAAGATGAAGAAGATTTTGAAGACTTACGTGACTTTGTTTCTTCTCTACTTGCTGGTTCTAAACCTTCATAAAGGTTTAAATCTCCAATAACTCTTCCGCCACTGTGGATTTCAATTTCACCATATCTAACTTTGCCGCTAATGTGACCACTTGCGAATACAACCAACTTACCGCGAACAGTTAGCTCGCCCTCAAACATACCACTGATATGCGCTTCATCAATGATTGCTGAACCACGAAATACACCTGTTTCTGTAATATCTAGTGTCTGCACTTCAGAGAGCTTAGCCTCTACTCCACCCTCAACTATAACTCTATCGCAAGTCGAAATCTCACCTTTAAGAACAGTATCTTGGCCAACGGTAAGCACTCTTTTTTGTGCTTTCTCTGCAACGCTTGCTGGTTTTGCTTGACTAGGAGCCGCTTGATTTGTGGTTTGGCGGAAATCTTCTCTTCTAACAGGCTCAGCTGGAGTTCTGTAGCTTCTTGGTTCTGCATACGGAGTTCTTGAAGCAGATGCTGGTTCAAAAACGCTTTTTATAGCTGGTTTTGGTGTTTGTTCTTCTGAAGGAGTTGAATCAGTTGCTGTTTGGCTGCGCCCAAAAACAGAGGCAGGAGATGCAGTCTCTGCTGTTGATGCATTTTCAACTTCTGCGTTATCTGTTGACTTAGAATCTGTTACTTCTTCTTTGCGACGAAACATTATAAACCCCTCTGTTTTTAATCTTGAAGAGTTAAGAATATCTATTATCTTTCTTTAGTCAACAGGGTAAAATAAGGTTTTATAATAATATATGAAAATTACTATATTTGGAGCAGGCGCAGTAGGCGGATATCTAGGCGCATTAATGAGCGACTCTGGCTTTGATGTTAATCTTATTGCGCGAGGTGATCATCTTTCAGCAATGCGTTCTTGTGGGCTTCGTTTAATTACTCCTAAAACTGATAAGATTATAAAAGTAAATGCTTTTTCGGATTCTGATTACAACGATATAGCCGTAAAAAATCCTGATTTTCTTCTAATATGCGTTAAATCGCATACCATAGCTGATGTTGTTGATAAAATCAGTAACTTCATTGGTGAAAATACCTGTGTAATTAGTGTTATAAATGGAATTCCTTGGTGGTATTTTTATAAAACCCCCTACTCTCATAATGCCCCACTAAACTCTGTGGATATTAATGGCAAAATTTTCAATGCAATAGGTGGAGAAAAAGCACTGGGATGCGTTCCCTATGTTGGAACAGAAGTCTCAGACGCTGGAGTTATTAAACTATTTGAGGGATACAATGAATTTCATCTAGGCGAACCAGATGGCAGCATGAGCGAGAGACTTTCAGCAATTGCTGAAGTAATGACAAAATCTGGAATTAAAACAAAAACAACAGATAACATTCGCTATCAAGTTTGGAGAAAACTACTTGGAAATATTACGACAAATCCAATTAGTGTTTTATCAAATGCAACCATGATAGAGATGGCCTCAAGCGAAGGAATGTGCAATCTGATTAAGGATATGATGAATGAGGCTATGAAGGTTTCAGAAAGTGTTGGCATAACTCTTAAAGAAAGTCCAGAAGAACGGGTTAATGTTTTGGGTAAACTAGGGGATTTCAAAACTTCTATGCTGCAAGATTATGAATCAGGTAAGAAACTTGAGATTAATCCAATTATCGGATCAGTCTTAGAAATCGCCTCTAAAACTGGCGTGCAAACCCCGCTAATAAATAGCGTATATCAGCTTTTAAAGTTACTCACTAAAACCTGAAACCCAAAACCTGACACCTGATCCCTGAAACCTGACTAAGTCCAGCTAAAGTCTGCGTTAGAGAGGGATGCGAGGGTAACGCCTGTAAGTGTTATCTCCATATCGGCTGTTCCATCGCCATCTGTATCGATTTCAAGAAGTTTTGTGGTGTCGTTAAAGCGCGCTTCTGAGTTTGCACTTCCACCGTTAAAAGCGTTTGTATGCGCCCCGATGAAGT
>CAZAGG010000016.1:0-41659 GCA_964484565.1 uncultured Rickettsiales bacterium
CTCTTCCACAAATACATCTCAACCCCACTCATAATGTAGGGGGGTAAGCACCCTAACCCTCCCCCATGAATGGGGAGGGGATATTGAGATTCAATCACATTAGAAAACACTATTTATGTTCACACATTCGCAATCGCAACATCTCCTCTGCCGATTACGGTGGAGAGTTGGTATATCTTCACGCTAACGCTTGCTTGAGGGGAGCCGAAGTCTGTTGTTTGCTGGGCAGCGGTGTAGGTTGTAGTTGCCGAAGTTATGCCTGAAATTGTGCGAACAACATTTGAGCCATTCATAATTTCAACTTCATATTGCTCGGTTGATTCAGATAAGCCAGCGTCAACGTAATCTCGCCATTCTCCGCCTTGTCTGGTGCGCCGAATCCATGAGATTGTGAGGTTTCCTGAACCATCGCGCGCGCCTTTAATGTGAACGGGTGAGTATGGCTTATAAAATTTGCCTGTTACAGTGTAACTCTGAGCCGCTGTTTGCCCCAGAGTTGCACCAATTGTGGCTGGTTTATAATTTCTCTGTAGCCCTATTAAAGCCGAGTTTAACTCACCTCTTGCAAGCCTTGAATCGAGCAATATAAATCTTTCTCCCTGTGAGTGAGTTGATATTGCCCATTCAGTACCTAGCCTGCCCCTAAGCAAATTGCGGATTATATATTTATTATCCTCAATAAATTCAACACTTTGGAACTGTAATATTTCATTGCCTATTTTGCATAAGTTTCCACCGTTTAGTAGTGCCTCGCGGCTTATTCCCTCTAATTCACCGTTTAATAAAACTATGGTAATTTCGCTTTTAACATCGGTGATATTGCCATTAAAATTTGGGAGTGCCTCAATCGCCGTGCCAAAGATTGCGCGGTTTGGCATATCGGCAATTTTTGCATAGTTTGCCCCTCCATCATCTGAGCGATATAAAACTGCACCTTTCCACGCACCATCACGGTTATATGCGGCGTATCTTATTGCTCCTGAAACGTTATCATTTGGAAAAGCAGGTAAATCAAGAACCTCAAGCGATGTTGCAATGTGAATTTCTGCAACAGGCGCAATCGGCGCAACAATTGCAGGAGGGCTTGAAGTTTCATATACACTTGAATCTTCAGCGTATCCTCTGCACTTTATGATATGCGGATTTCCAAGTGCTGCCTCTATTATTTTCACTTTATGAGTTACTGAGCCATCGATAATATTCACGATATTGGAAGGCTCTAAATATGAATATTTTATAGGTAAATCAAAACTATATATATTTCTTTTTATCCATAAAGATTTAAGCGTTACTTCCGCAATATCCTTTGCTTGTTGCTCTGCCATTACTATTGGTAGACTTATAGTATTTGTTCTAATTCCATCAACTGAAGATAAAATCGAACTTTGAGTTCCAGTTTGATATGCTGTTGTTTTATTGAAGTAATTTACATCAATTCGAGTGGGAATTTCGATTTCCTGCTGCCTTGAAATTGTAAATGCGGCACTGCCGTTTTCATTTCTATTTGCAACAATCTCATCAATGTCAATATCTGCATTAACATCTGATTTAAAATTGATAAACTTCAGCTTATATTCTGATTCGAATGAATCAAAGAAAAAGGCATCTGCCAAAGTTTCTATCGCACTTCTTGCGCTTGGTTGATTGTTTATGACATAGCCTTCAAGCAAACCTTTGAGTTCGCTCACATCTATATCGGCATCCTCAAGCCCTGCTCGCAGGCATAAATCACGCACAACCGTTGCAAGAGATGATAGACCGAATTTACCAGTTACCCAATGCCCATATTTCCATAAATCGCCATCTGCCCAAACATCATTACGGTCTGGCCAATATGGATAAGGTCTGGCATCCCATGTCCAGAGGAAGCGACGGGGAATCATAGTAGAGCCCTTCCATTTTGCCTCCGTGCCTGCAATACCTTGACGTTGCGCCATAATATCCATTTTCCCTTTAGAAAATCTGGGGAATGCACCATCTAAACTTAACGGATCATAAAATACATTCGGCTGATTAATCGCTCCATCAACTGAGGGAAAGCCAAACTCAGTAAACCATATCGGCTTAGATGCAGGAACCCACGCAGTTGTGGATGCATCAGGGTTGGTATGCGAGTTGTTCCACCACCATGCTATATTTTTCCACGCATATTGAGGCGTAAGTGCAGCTTGAGTTGTGCGAGCTGGGTCGGTGTAATACCAGTCATAGCCTTCGCCTGAAGTCCAGCCATCTATAACCTTTTGAATGTCATATCCGCTTTGCACTTCATCACTGAGGGGGAAATATGAATCAATTCCCACCACATCAATATTGGGTGATGCCCATAGTGGATCAAGATTATACCATCCGCCATCGGTGTGGTGATATTCCGACCAATCCGCCGCATATGTAACCGTTACACCAGAACCTAACGTTGATTTCACTGTGGCAGCAAGACTAACCAGTTGATTCACCGCTGGATAATTAGCGGGCACATCCGTAACCTTAGTAAGTCCTATCAGCTCCGAGCCGATAACAAACGCTTGAACCTTACCCGCAACCAAACTTGCATAGTGATTTATAAACGCATTATAGCCATTAGTTTTGGTAAAAAATGAAGATACATCCGAAGCAGTGCCTGTCACCCTGCCCCGCCAAGGTTTATCCGCCACATCCATAAAAAACATGGGGTAAAACATTACACTCAAACCACGATCCGCAAGCTCATCAAGCAATCTGATAATAGATTGATCGTCAGGAGTGCCACCATAGCGAGGTTTTCCATCCACAATAGTTATCTGGCGGGCGGTTGAACGCGTGAAGCTGCCGACGCTCCAAGTTTCAGGCTCGGTGATTGCACCTGTTTGATATTCCACCCCCGGTTTTATAACGCACGCACCTGCATCGAGAGAATCGCCAAACCATGTGACTACCAAAGCCACCCATTCCAGGTTAGGGAAAGTTTCCTCCATCTGATCAAGTGCGAGTTTCACGTTCGCATCCCCAGTTGAGGTATGCACATTAATACGGGTGCGCTCACCCTGTTGAACCCAATTTGAATCCACAAGCTCGCCACCAACCTTATATTGCGGAGTGGTATCGTAAACAAATTCTCCAGATCCTGGAATTAGCACAACGCTTTTCACCATCTGTTCAACGGCTTCACCCTGATAATCAACGTGAAGCAACTTACGGCGCACTTCAAACGTAAAGTTGGGAATACGATTGCCAAAATCACCAAGCGGAAAGTCTTCAATCACAACATAAGCCTGCCCTCGATAAGCTGGAGTTTTACCAACCCCTTGAATGCTTTCAATCAACGAATCTGGATTCTGCGTTTCTGTGCCCTTATAAATACGATATGTGCCTTGCGCTAGATTCAACTGCTTGGAATCAGCCCATACCCTCAATATTTCAGTAATTTCACCTTCGCATATCGAAATTACAAGCGTTACAGAGTAGCTATAAGTTGTTGCAGTTGTTTCGCTTCTTCCGCCGCCGCCCTTTCCGCCACCTGCGGAGGTCGTGATTGCCATTTCCTTAATGGGCTGGCTCCAGATAACATTTCCAGCAATCCTAACCGTACCATATATAATCGGAATAGTTTTCCCGTAAGTGGATGTCTGCACTGCCAAATCTGACAGTCTTGCGCCTTCGATATTTCTGCCGCCAGAGCCAAATATGGCGTTATCCGCATATCCGCCAATCGCTCTTCCAACTACGCCGCCAATAAATGAACCAACAGGCCCACCAAATGCATTTCCAACGGCAGAACCCGCCGCACTTAATATTAATGTTGCCATTTTTATATATGATATTTATTGTTAATAAGAAAAATTAATTAATGGAGATTCCAAATGACTGATGCCTTTAAGAATTTTAGCAATAAAATAACTTCTTTGATTGATGATAAAGAATATAGTGCTTTGCGTGCTTTACTAAGCATCTCAAAAACTGGAAGAATATACGCTTCTTCTATTGAAGATAAAAAAATATCGGAAGAAGATGTTCAAACACTATTAACATCTGAATTATTGCTACAGACCAATGGTTTCGGACCTTATCCACCAGTAATATATAAAATCCCTGATCAATACCTGCAGCTAGTTAGGCTGGCATCTAAAAATATAGAAACTGTAATCAAAACTTATGAAGTAGACCCTACTCGAGCTACCGATAAAACCAAAGGAAAGGAGCTTGAAAAAGGGCCATACAGTTAATAAATAATACCAAAAACCACATCATTAAGGGTTGTTTCGACAACCCTTTTTGTTTTACGGAGCTTTTGCTGCTTGAATAGAATAAAAATCAATGATAGAATCTACACGTGAACACACTATCAATAGATACGCACAAATTTGTTAGAATGCTACGCGATAAAGGCGTTTCAGAAGAGCAAGCAGAAGCGATTGTTCAGGTTGTAACTGAAGTTTCTGAGGCTCATTCTAACAATGTTGCTTCGAAAGAAGATCTTAAATTTGAGATTGCTCAAGTTATGCTAAAGATTGAAGCATGCAAAAACGAGCTACTTAAATGGATAGTTCCACTAATACTCGGAATATACGCCCTTGTTGCCTTCAAAATATTCTAAACAACAACCCCTCCCCAACTGAGTTAACGTTTCATCATCAAGGGTTGTTTCGACAACCCTTTTTGTTTTTAAGTAGTTTGATTCTTTTGCTTTACTTCTAATTTCATGCCCAGTGCATTTATAACTTTTAGAATAGTTCCAAACTCTGGATTCCCCTGCCCTGAAAGAGCTTTGTAAAGACCTTCGCGGCTTATTCCTGTATCTCTTGCTAACTGGCTCATGCCCCTTGCTTTTGCTATGATGCCTAGTGCTTTAGCAATAAATGCAGGGTCGTCTCCCGCCTCTTCAAGACAAGCATCTAAAAAGTTTGACATTTCTATCTCAGTTTCAAGATATTCAGCTGCATCAAATTTTGTAAATCTTTCATTGTTCATAATTTATTCATCCCACTGTTTTGCAATCTCAATCGCCATTGCTATATCTTTTTGCTGAGTACTTTTATCACCACCTGCTAGCATGATGATAAGTTCTCTTCCTCTTTGAGTGAAGTAAAGTCTATAGCCATTTCCATAATGTATTCTCATCTCATAAACACCAGAACCTATAGATTTTACATCTCCAAGATTGCCATCTTCCGCTCTTAAAAGCCTCACAAGAATACGGTCTCGTGCATTTTTATCTCTTAGTTTGTATAACCAGTTCGAGAAGCGTTCACTTTGAATAATCTCAATCATGAAAACATTCTAAACTAAGAAGGTCATCTCGTCAACTATAGATTACAGAAATCGACTTGATAAACCCCTTCCAACTGGCTTAGCGTATCATCATCAAGGGTCGTTTCGACAACCCTTCCTGCTTTTGCGTATGAGTGGATTATTCCACCCTCTCCGTTTGCGATTGCTAAGTGTTGGGGATTTCCATCAAAGTTTATCAACAAGATATCGCCCGCTTGAATCAATACCGCTTTGTAGCTGGGTTTTATATGAGTAATTTTGGCAAAATCTGCCACCATATGTAAATGCTTTTCAAGTTCTCGCTTCATTTTATTGCCATCTGGCGTGCGACTGTAATCTAGCACATCAAAGTTTTTGAAAGGCTCGCCTGTTTTGCTTTTTATTTCTAGGGTTTCGGCTACTCCCATCAACAGCCCTAAACAGTCAACTCCTTTGCCTTTAACCCTGCCCTGATGTTTAAACTTCGTGCCTATCCATAACCGAGCTTCATTAACAATTCGGTTTTGGATACTTTGCACTTATGATTAATTTATTTTTGTGGTTCTCGATTATTAAACCTATGTCTTTTATATTTGTGCCTGTTAACAACGGCGTCATCTTTGAAGCGTTTTACTTTTGAATTCACTTGAAGAGCAAAGGCGGTTGCTCCAAAGCCCAAAGCCGCCAATATCACCGCTAGGGTGAAATATCCCTTCAATCCCAAAACCGTAACGCTCATTACCAAACAAACTGAAAAGAACAGGCTTGCGATAATTCCGAGCATATGGCACGAGGTGTGCATTTGCAGTGAGCGATTTTCCCACCCATGACGGTGTTTTTGCTCATCTTCAAGCATTTTGATTATCTTTTCGGCTGAACCTTCAACCACATAATTATAGTTCTCTAAAACTTCAGGATCTGGCAAAAATGAGCGCAATCTCTCTTGTCTTTCATTATATCCCTTCGGCTCTTGAGACACATTTCCAACGTATCCATTAGCATTATTATTGCCCTGTTGATATAAACTTTTGTTTCTAGGGTTAGGGCTAATTGGTTTTTCTTTCTTCATTTAACTTTCCTGCGACTCTCTCTATATCCCTACCCACAGATTTCCAATCTTCAACAATTGCCTCGTCGGTAAAGCGATATTCAAATGAAAATGCCCTGTGAGGCAGCTTAGCAAACATGCCCTGCAAACCCTCAACAAAACACCTAACTATATTTGGCTTATAACCACGTTTAATCATTTTTGGAAAATATTCGATTGCATATCAAATGGCAAGAGAGAATTAGGATCTTGTACCTGCGGTTTCGAGAATTTTATCCATTCCTGGAACGTGAGGTTCTCCTCTGAAGTTAACCGCGTTATTAAACTTATTAATACATGTTGAAAAAGTTTTATCACAACCTGCTTTGATGGTGAATGTATTTCCAGCAACAATTGCATATGGCATTGGAAGGGCGAGTTTAATTTTCTTGCCTGAAAACTCTTTTACCTCTCCGCTTAAACCTGAATTTGCCCCACTTGTGAATGTTACAACTCCTGCGTTGAAATATCCAGATGCTTCACTTCTTGAGTTATCTGTAAACTCCGAATTTCCCGTTGCAGAAGTAACACTTCCGCTAAGTGTATATGAGGCCATGTTTACCTTGCATCGCGTGTCACCTAGTTTAGCTCTGCATGTTGGTGCATAAAGTTCGCCAATTTTATTTGAAAGTGCTTGAGTTAGACCTCTAATTTCGGCTGTGTAACTTCCATTTTCTATCTTTACTTCACCTATCCATCCAGTTTTGAGTTTAATTGCTCCATGTGCTATATTGCTGTAATTAACCATGAATATATTAACTTCAGCGTAATCATATTTGCCAGCTAGAATATCTTCTTCGGTAATGCTTTCAGATGATAAAATTCCCTCAACATCCATATTATCAACGGCTAACGAATTACTGGATAAAATGGCCGTTGGGTTAAATCCTGAAGCGGCAAGATAATTTGTTGATTCAAAATATATATCTTCAGAGTGGCTTGTAAATGCCATGACTTCTGAATCTCTTCTGGTTATCTTCCAACATGTTGCAAGAGTTGTGACTTCACCAGATATATGGGTTAGCATATCATTAGATAGGTTTTTCATAAATTTAAATCCTTATCTCTACAAGCGGAACATCTGCAAATGAATAGACTCCATAAGTGTCAATGGATGATGAAAGACTATCAGTGTCAAATCTCACTGGAACGTCAAAATCGTAATCAGCAGTTATACTCACTCCGCTTGCTGGAGCGGCGGTAAATGTAATAACTCCTGTATTATTATTGACAGAATATCCAGATGTTTGCAAAACAGAGTTAAGATAAACATTCACACTTCCGCTAACTATCTTATTGATTTTCCTTATATATGAACTTGACCCACTGTTATAATTTTTTACTATCTGAAAACTTGTCTGGCTTGCATTACCAATACCAATGTTTTGGGCGACTCCTTTAAAATCACTCCAATCTTTGAAACGAAAACCATAGGCCTTGCCTTTTCTTGCGCGAAAAAATGCTATTAAAGCCGCAAGTTGCGATTCATTCTTCACACCATGTGCGATGTTATAGCGTGCTCTTGATGTTTGCCAGTTTGCATTTCTGCTCTCAAAACCGCTTGATAACACCACAACATCAGTAGAATATTCTGGCCCTCCAGATGATCCAAAAGATATATCAGTTGGAAATCTTACTTCATGAAATGACATGATTTTTCCTTAATTATTTTTGATAACAAAAAACCCGCTTAAAAAGCGGGTTTTGAAATTTCAATTTTTTGTTTGATATTTTAGATGACTTGTGCCGATGCACCGTGAGTTGGGACAATATTTACAGGAAGTGCAAGTGGGGCAGCTTCTGTTCCCCTTTCAACATTTTCAACTTCTCCAGTAAGAAGACCTAAAATCTGATCAGTAATAACGAAACCTCCAGCATTAACAAATGAAGATTCTGTGATTTCAGCATTCTGCATTGCCTCATATGCTCTATTTTGTATAGAAGCAGTATTACCTTTTGCAGCATCTGCTAATTCAGGTTTACTCATTCTTTCCACAATAGAATCGACAGCCATTGTATCAAAAGCGTTAAAATCTCCAGTACCTCTTAAAGACTGAATTTCCGCAAGGATTGCATCTCTCGCCATTTCTTTTGCTGCCTCTAATGCTAAAGATAATTCATTTTGTGGAACAGTTATTAAAGTAGATTGCTCAACTAAATCAACAGCTTTTGCTTCTTCTGACGTGAAAGAATTACTAAAAGATGCTATTTGATTTGCTTCCCTTCTCTCTTGAGTATTGAACCCTAGAGCCTCTACAACAGGAAGTATAAAACCTTGCAATCTGGATATAAAAGATTCAGCCATTATCTTACACCATAATAAATTTACTTGAGTCTTATACTAACACACTTTCTTGAACTTTTCATTACAGTTTTTAAAAAAATTACATTGGTCGTTAATGTTGCACGCTATAAATTTCTTTTGGCTCGGCCAATTCCTGCTGCAATTTCTGCCATAATTTGCCCTTGCGATGCGCGAAAAGATGAGGCATCTCCTGTTACAACGGTCATGTTAATATTTACGTTTTTGCCTGCTCCATTAGGTTGAATATAACCAGATGATGATGGAACAAAAACTTCAGCCCCCCTCTCACCAACAAGATATGGAACACCAGAGCTTACAAATCCGCCTTGCGCCCTTGCACCTCCCAAAATTCCTGAAAAGATTTTTTCAAAAAATCCACCAAGTGGATTTCCATATCCGTTAGATTGTCCACCGTTAATTCCGCCACTTGCTAGAATTTGCCCGCCTACTACTCTTGCAAGGCTTTTTGCTATTTTATCAAACTTAAAATCGCCTGTAATTAAAAAATCTCCTAGTGCGTCACCAAGATTTCTCTGCACGCTCTGCATAGCCCGCTCGGAAAGATTAACAACACTTTTAAGGCTTTCTTTTGTTCTTTCTGATGCTCTATCAAACTCTGACGTATCCGCACCAATTTTAACTTCGAGTTTATCAACTATCATAAAATTTTTTCTTTTTTCTCATTTGAAGTGTGGTATTTAAATTTGAAATGTTTAGCACCATCCCACAACCGATAATTCTTTTAGCAATTGCAGGAATTGCGATATTCCTGTTCTTCTTTTGGCTTACAATGCGCGAAAAGAAGGCATTCGTTGCAATTTATAATAACTTTGATGCACGTGATCTTTTCGTTGAAGATATGCTATCAAGGCTCAGTGCCAACATTAATAGACTGCTGATGGCCTTAATTGCGATTCCTCTTTTAATTGTTGGAATGAGCTTATTTTTTGCCAAAAATGATTCGAAAATTGCCGAACTCAAAAAACAAAATGATTCTATCACAGCAGAAATCGAGTCGATCAAACAACAAAAGCAAACCTTGCAAGATGACCTTGCTAAGTCTCAAATGGCTTCGCAAGCTGAGTCTGATCCTGAAATATTGAATAATATCAAACAGGAATATGAAAAAGCATTTGTAAACTACTTTTATCTAAATCGTTGTGGCAAGGCAAATGCTTATGATGCATCACTTATCATCAATATGTTATCTATGGAGCTTGCTAGTAATCGTGCAAACTCGCAGATGATTGAAGTTGTAATTAATACCGCAATGGCGACATACATCGAGCTATACTCAACTCTTCCATGCAATGCGAAAGATATAAATACTCTTGCGGAAGCGCAGAAGAAATATTCTGAAGCCGTTTTACAGAACATTCAAAACCGCATGTCAATTCCAACAAGGTAAAACCTAAGAAATTAGTCAGGAAATTTTCCCATCATCTCGATAACATCTCTGAGTTTGGGCGGTTCTGAATCCGAGAATAACATTTTTTTGCCTTTATATAATGCTTCGAGTTCTGAAATTGTCATTGACCAAAATGTTTCAGGTGGAATTTGCAACACACCCAGCGCAATTGCCATCATATCGTGCCATGGAATAGACTCATCTTTTTTCATAACCAGATATACAATTTGCAATGAATTCTGAAACAGGCGTTATTAGATTATTAAAGCCTGTTCTAACGATTTTTTCCTCTAAAATAGCTCTATCAACTTTATTACCAGCCGCTTTAAGCCCAAAATACGCAACAGAAGATAATGCTGATAGCGTTATCATCCCTGAATGAAAGTCTTTAGCCAGAGATATAATTCCTTTATCAAGATCAGCTTCAATTTCTGCTATAGCATTGAATGTAGGGCGCATTTCATACCAAATGCCGTCCAACAAAATTCTTACTTCACCACGTTGCTTATTCATGATCTTAAACCGTTGTAAAGGTAATATTTCCAGCACTTTCAAGAGTGATTGAATAAGTTTCTTCACCATCATAATCTCCTGATCTTTCATATGAAGTTATCTGAAAAGCCCCAGTTAGATAATCGCCGTTACCCATTGTGATTCGGTAATTATTAACACTACTTGCAAAAGCATTAGCACGAACCGTTTCTTCAGATGCACTATCTAAAAATACTCCTGAACCTGAAATCGTGAGTGATCTAATTCCTGCATTAGCTAAAATATTACGCCATGCGCCAGAATCTTTATTACTAGAGTCAACAAGCTGATTATTGAGGGTAAATCTTGTTGCTCTTAACCCCCCTACGGTAGTGAATGTTTCTGTAGGGCTTCCGCCATCTCCAACCTTTAATAAAAATAACGAACCTTTTTGTGCAGCCATTTCAATCCTCGCTGTTTTGTTTAATTTTCAAAAATTGCCATCTTAAATCTAGCTATAAGATGTCGTGTGATTCCATCTGCTTCTAAAACCATATTTGCATTGCTAAACCTCATGTTCACCACCTTATGAGAAACGGTGCTCAAATTATGGTTGTGCAGCAACTCATGAATTCGTTTCATTATTGTTTCTGCTTCTCTTTTGCCAAGTGATTGACTAAAAATATGAAGGGTATGAAAAACCTCTAATCCATTTAAATCCTTTGTTGAGCCATCGCTTGAGTTAAAATCTGCAAGCACAACGTATGGAAATAAAGCCGATGCAGGGGCATAATCGTAAATTGCAGTTATCATGCCCATTAAAGTTGCATCCGAATATAGTTTTGTATAAATCGCCTGCTGTGTATCCCATAGATGATATGCGGTCATTTTGAATCCTTAATATATAGCCGTTAGCGGTTGCGTGAAGCGCAGAGCGAAGGCTTAATAATTAGCTAACAGTGCCTAGCTATGCGCTATAACTCTTTTGATTTTATCAGCGATGTTTTTGCTGAAACTTTTTCGCACACTAATGAGCGATGAAAACATGAAAGGCCGTGCATTATTAGTCTGAGTGCCGAACTCTATTTGGCTCGCATCGGCGTGACTTACATAAATAGAAACATCTTTATTATTACTACTTTTCTCAATTTTGATTTTACTTGCAATATCCGCCCTATTAATCCTTGTAAGAGAATCTTTTGCAGCACCCATAACCATCTCTGAACTTTTGCTTATAACATCTGTAAACGATGTTTTTAGTCGCGTTAAATTCTTATCAACCTTAATTTTCATAAGCGAATTTCTGTTATGTTTTGTAAAAAAGTGGATTCCACATTAAGACTTCATTAATATTGCAGCAAAGTGTAATATTTCTGAAACAGAAAAGTGATACAATCTATCAATCTTAATAAATTATCTGAAAGAAGAGATACGATGCAGTACCAAAGTAAACATCGTTTCAGTGTATCAAAGTTTACTGCTGCTCAACCTGCACAAGATGCCAGCGATGAAGAGAAGAATGCATATCGCCAACAAATGAAGCTGCATTTTCTTAATGCAATTAATAATGCAGAGTTTGCAAAATATTATAATGGTATGAGTACAGCACTCATGAATTTAAATAAGCATTTGGAAGAAAATATTCAACTGAATATATCAATCGTTGAGCTACAAGGCTTTGCTATCGAAAGCGGAAATATATTTCTTGAGATACATATAGACGATGACTTTAGGCGGAGTGAAATATCTAGTGCATTACGTACAGATATATTAAGTGGATTAATTGTGGCAAACAGACATGCTCCAAACTCCAAAAAACTAATTAGAACTGATGATGATTTCATCAGAATTAATCTAACAACGCTCCAAGAAGCTCATGAAATACATGTTGCAGCTACAAATGGTGCCACAAGCGCAGTGGCAAACAAGAACATACCAAATACGCAGAGAAAATAAAAGTATTTTAGTTGCTTCTTAAAACCTCATGCAAATAGTGTGTAGATGTAAGAATGAATTTTGCGATACTATCATTGGTTACGCTCAAAATAAAAACAGGTAAAAAAAGCATCGCTCCTATAGCATATAATTTGAACGTAAATAATAAAAACTTTTTTATTCTCATCTAGCTCTCACGGTTGAGTTGAGTTTTGTTTGCCAATTACCTTTAATGTCGTACGGTTTGCCATCCTCATCTGCTGTATCTCCAACAATTGCCTCGGCTTCTTCACGACTTACACCGTATAAAAGCTGTGTTATTTCTACTTTGTCATATGGATCTTTAAATTCATCTTCAAAATTATAAGTTATAATACCATTGATAACCAGATATTCTTTTTCTCCCTCCTTTTCTTTTCGAACATTTCCGTTAAATATTCCACTTACTGAAGAATGGCCAAGACTAAAAAAGCCATTGCCTAAAACAAGATCCCAAAAGTCTCCAAATTTATATGGCGAATCGAAGTTGTAATAAATCACTCCTCTTTCAACCTCTTGCGCTCGTATAATAATCTGCTTCTCAACAGCTTGATAACCACCTTTTGAGCCATTACTTGTAATAACGTTATTTGCAAAATAGTTGATTACATCTTGTAAATACCCACTTTCCTCTAGAGTAATCATTAAACCGCTTCTTGCTGTGTAATGATTCCAGAAGTCTAGATTTCCCCACTTATCTGGATTATCATTAATAGGTGTAATTAAAAGTTGATTAGCATATTGATCGCTTCCAATTGGTTCAGCCCAACACCTGCAACCATAATCTTCGCCTGGGTGGCCTGTTGGTGGTGGATTATCCCACGAGAATATCTGCCCATCATTTGCGGCGTGAGAATTCCTTACTTTACCGTCACCTCTGGTTCTCCAAATATAATGACTGGTAGGGCGTTCTTTGAGTGCATTTTTTAGCTCATAAAGCCAGAATTCAAAAGCCTTTGCAGCACTCTCAAGGTTTTGATTGCGCATTACGCAAGCTCCTCGCACATTAGCTCTAACTTCTGATTTGCCTCATCGGGATTAATAACCGATATAATACTAAAATATCTTGTACCCATCTTAACTCGCATATCTGCCGTGATTCCCACTCTATACCTTATTGTAATCCTATGGCTAATTTTGCTTTGCAGTTTGAAGGCAAATAGCCTTTCATCTGCTTTGACTGGCCTAACTTGTGCAAAAACAGTTGCCGTATTACTCCAAACTTCTGTGTATCCACCTCCTCCATCTGATGTGAGTGCTCTTGATTGAATGGTGATTCTCTTTCTAAGTGATGATGCCATTAACTGCTCAGTCATAGCGTTATCACCCTAAATGGAGAATATAACGCCCTCGCTTTTGCAGGAATTTCTGCACCACCTCTATCATCATAGAGCAAGGCAATATGATTTAACATTCCTTGCTTAATTGGAGACGGAACGTCAGATGCCCCCGCTCCATATCCAGTGTTATATAAAATTTCTATTTGGTGAGCTATTTGACATATATCGAACTCTAAATAATCTTTATCAGCTCTTAGAAAATATGTTTCAGGGTTAACTGTTACTTCGCTTAAATCTCTGGCAATTGTTTTTACACTCGTAACTGACTGCACTGGCCCTCTCGGAAGGAAAACATGATAGGGCGAATATTCATCAAATATCAATTTCCAGCTTTGATTAATCAAAGAGCGTTTTAGATATTCTTCTGCTGCTTCTCTTGCCGTTACAATCAAGTTATTTATTAAACTATCTTCAGATGAATCATCTATTCTCAAAAACAGCTTTACATCAGTAAGACTCAAAGGCTCTAATGCAGGGTTACTAACTCTCTTTAAGAATCTAGGTCTAAACTCAGAATACAAACTCATTAATATCTCCATAAAAAAAGAGCGATTCCTTTTAGGAAATCGCTCACTTGGGGAAGTCGCATACAAATTCGAACTTACAATTTAAAGATATTGCTTAAAAATTAGTGCGGAAGCAAAAAAAGTGAAAAATGATACAAAACTGTAACAATTATATATTAGAATAGATGGGTGCACATTAAACCGCAGGAATAGACTATTTCTAACGAACCAACAATACCCGAAAAACTAACTTTTGCTAAGGTTTCAAGCTCTTGGCTAGGTCAGGCTTGGGGTAATTTCTTAAAAGTTGGTCTTAACATTCCCGTTTTTGCGGTAGGTTACAACTGGTTTGAAAATAACTTTAAACTTGATAAAGCCCAAAACCTCGCCGCTGGCGTTGTTGATGCCCTTGCTCCTAATCAGCAGCAAATTATGGGGCTAGATAGAAAGAAGTTCATCGAGAAAGCAGGCAAGGTTCTGCAATATTGGGGTAAGAATACTGGGGGATTCTCTACCTTCAGAACGACTTACGCCGCTACTTGCGACCTTGAAAAAGGAACTTTTCGCCCATTCAAATACGTTAGAATCTTCGCAAGCAGCATTGTTGGAACACTCGCCAAATCAATTCTTGATGTTTTTGGTGAAGAATGGGCAGAGCAACATAAAGATAATCCATTCGTGCGAGAGCTTATTAAAGCCGTTCCAGGATATGTTGCATACGACACTATTTCTCATGTACTTTCAGGAAGTGAAGATGGTCTGGGTGAAATATTAAGCCGTGCACTAGCCGTAGGAGGAGTTTTTGAACTTCACCGCGTTATGCAGTCTGAACCAATTAGAAAATTCTTCAGCGATAAAAGCACAAACGGAGATGAAAAAAGCCGCGTTGATGAAGCTGCATCTTCCATTATATCCTTTCTTAATAAAAAAGGGCTGATAAGTAGCGAGCGTGCGGAAGAGATGAATAACTCTCTCAAAGGTGGAATCGGACTTAACGGAATACTCAAACTCCTACCCCTTGCTCTCACATTCTGGGTTGTTCCAACCGCTATCGGTGCTGCAAAGGATATGAACAAACTAGCCCAGCAATCAAGAGCTTAACTTATTCTCTTACTTTCATTGGTTAAAAGCACTCTGTAGGCTACGCATAACATACTAATATGTATCCACAAATAGGCGCGGAGGATATTTTGATTGTATTGCAAAATTATTAGCTCAGCAATAAGCCCCAATGTTAGAGCTATTATAATTAGCTTATCTTCTTTATATGAAAGATATTTAGCAAGTTTCAGTGGATTAAATATAATCTTATAAACGTATATAACAAAAGGTATTATAGCAATCACTCCGCTTGCAGCAAGCACTTCAACAAATATTGATGTTCCTTCAAACCCTTTAGTATCTTCGTTTGAGCTAACACTAATTCCACTCAATTCAGCAATTGCAGGGGCTATTCCACCCAAACTTCTGCCAATAATTGGACTTTCGAGAAATAAAACGAAGGTATCATAAACCTTGCCAGTTCTTGCTTCATAAGAGTGCGCTGCTGTTCCGCCTATACCAGTTCCTTCAAGAAATATATGCGCATTTGGCAAAATAAATGCAAAAAACAAAACAACCGCAGATGCTAATAATAAAAAGAAGCCAGACAATAAATAAATCTGCTTTTTAGTAATAACGCCGTTCAAAATGCCTGATAATCCCCTTAGCATATAAAGAGATGCTATTAGAAAAATCACTGCAATAACTGGTCTTGAACCAGAAATTACAATCGCCAGAGTAATGATTCCAAAAAGTTGCTTTATTCTCTTTTCTTCAAACAGAGAGCTTTGCTTAATCATAAGATAGCCTGTCATTACCCAACCCATTAGCAGGTAACTAGCAAAATAACTTGGCTCGTAAGTAAACGCATGTGCTCTAGGAATATTTCCAACCCAGAAATAATTAACCATCGGCGGTCTTAAACCCAAAACACCAATTGCAAACTGAACTATTCCAATGAGTGCAATCACTGCAAATACATAAATATATGCTTTAAATATTATATCAAGATCAGCTTTAGTCTTAAAAACATTCACCGCAGCAAACATATTAATACAAAAAGTAACTAGCCAGAAATTATATAGAATCCCCCTGCTTATCAGACCAGAATTAGGTGTAAATAAAAGCATAAAAAATGCCCATGCAAGTAAATAGGCAAATGCAAGCGGCATTACAAAACGCCCATAAGATAAAATATTGGCAAGTGCATAAAGCACTAATACACCTTGAAATAAAAAGGTTATTCTGAAATTAAACCCTGCCAGATTAAGCATTAAAAAAGTATCAAAACTAGCGGTCAAGAGCCCAAGCACCATCATAATAATGGCTATTGATTCTCTACTTTTTATATTATCCGTACCTAATATTGATTTCACATAACTCATAATTGCTATATATAACCTTAATGTTGAATTCATCAAAGCAATTAATCGTTGATGCCAGAATGTATAATCACTCTGGAATTGGCGTGTATTTAAAAAACATCTTGCCAAAACTCATAGAAGGCGCAAGAAAAAATAATATTTCGATCTCTTTAATAGGCAACGAGAATGAACTTTCTAATTTAGGTGCTAAGAAAATTCATCACTCTGATGCAAAGATATATTCAATTAAAGAGCAGTTTGAAATTGCATCTATATCAAATTGTTATGATGCTTTGTGGGTTCCTCATTATAACATACCCATTATGCACAGAAAAAAATTAATCGTTACAGTCCACGATGTTGCCCACTTGGCGTTAGACGATTTTAAAAAATCGAAAGCAAAAAACCTATATGCACAATTACTTTTTACAGCAATTAGACTGAAATCAGATAAAATCATAACAGTATCTGATTTTACAAAAAAAGAGCTAATTAGATATTCTGGAATTAATTCAAATAAAATATCAGTAATCCATAACGGAGTTGGCCGCGAATGGTTTACAAGCGATATTCAAAGCGAAGTAACTGTTGCAGATAAAGAATATGACTTTCCCTATTTTGTATATGTAGGAAACGTCAAACCACATAAAAATCTAGTAAGATTGGTGAAAGCCTTTGAATCTGTTATGAATGAAATTCCGCACAAAATGATAATAGTTGGCAAGAAAGATGGATTTATAACAGGCGATAAAACCGTTGCAGAATACGCCTCAAAATTTCCCGATAAAATTATATTTACTGGATACATCGAAGATAAAAAACTTATCAAGATAGTCAAAGAAGCTGATTTTCTTGTAATGCCTTCACTATATGAAGGTTTCGGCCTTCCTCCACTTGAGGCTATGGCTTCAGCAACTCCTGTTGCCTCATCAAATGCTGCTTCACTTCCAGAAGTTTGTGGAGAGGCTGTTCTCTATTTTGATCCACTAAATATCTCAGATATTGCAAGAGCTATTAAAGAAATTGCTAGCGATGATAATCTCAGAAAAGACTTATCTAAAAAAGGACTCATGCAAGCTGAAAAATTTAATTGGCATACTTCGGCTAAACTTCATCTAGATGCCATTATCAATGAAGTATGATGGAATCAAACCCATGCACGCCGCCTATAATCAGGCAGAAAATGCATTTCAAAAGGATGAAGTTCCCGTCGGGGCTGTGATATTTGATCCAATAAATCAGATGATTATTTCAGCAGCTCATAACTTAACCGAATCGACAAATGATCCAACCGCACATGCTGAAATCATTGCAATAAGAGAAGCATGCAAGAAGTTAAATATAAAAAGGTTAGATGGCTTTGACTTATACGTTACTCTAGAACCTTGCCCGATGTGTGCTCAAGCAATTTCTCTTTCCAGAATCCGCCGATTATATTTCGGTGCATATGACATAAAAAGTGGCGGGGTTTTTAATGGAACTAAAACATTCACATCCACATCATGCCATTATCAGCCAGAAGTTTATGCTGGAATCGACGAGGAAAAATGCGGAGAAATCCTTAGTCGATATTTCCAATCAAAACGCTAGGCTATGTTCTATGCGTATATGTTGTTTTCTGGTGTAGCGGCATTAATATTCTCAAAGTTATATGCCAAATACTCATTTTTGGCATTACCTTTGCCTTTTCCACCATAGTCTTCTGATATTTCTTGCTGAAAATCTTTACTTATCTCGTCTTCACCTGACAAAGACGCTAGAATAGTATCACCTATATCTTTACCATTTTTTTGTTCAACAATTGCATTGGCAATTCCCACGACTAGGCCAATTACTCCTCCAAACAATGCACCACCCAGTATTCTTGGAAATGCAGATATTCCATCACCCGTAGCAGATTTATAAGCAGTAGAAACAACAGGAATATGATGCATTGGATTGATAACATCAATTAAGTCTGAAAATCCACCTGACTCATAATTCGGCATATTGGCAAGAGCAGGATTTTTGGCTCTCACTTTCCCTGCCCCATATCCAAAATCATCTGGCGGAGTTATGACTATTTTTGTTGGCATATTATTACTATATTCACTCATGTGAATATCAATGCAATATCCATACCAAATTAGTACTATACACCTACTAATTTTATCCGTGTAATTTATGTATTATATAAGATATTACGCCTCATAGGCTGACGCAACAATGCTAACCAGTTACTTGAACTCTGTGAGTGTGATCGCCATTTATTGTTACGACTTCACCGATAATTTTGGCGTTATCGCCCAATTTTTTGAGTATATTGATTATTTTATCGGCATTTTCTTCTTTAGCAATTATTGCCATGCCGATTCCGCAATTGAAGGTTCGATACATCTCATTTGTTTCTACATTTCCTGCTTTTTGTAACCATTCAAAGATTGCAGGAAATTGAACGCTTCCAGAATTGATATTAACACCTAAACCTTCCGGCAAAACTCTTGGGATATTCTCTAACAAACCGCCACCAGTTATGTGTGCGAAGCCTTTAACTAAGCCAGCCTTAGCAAGTTCCAACGCTCCTTTAACATATATTCTGGTTGGCTTCATAAATGCCTCCGCATAGCTAAGAGAAGAATCAAAAGAAGCCTTCGATTCAAGATTAACACCTGATTTTTCTATGATTTTTCTAACTAATGAATATCCATTTGAATGAACGCCACTAGATTCAATACCTATAACAACATCCTTTGCTTTAATATCGTTTGACGGTAGAAGCCTGTTTCTTTCAACTGCGCCGACAGCGAATCCTGCAAGGTCATACTCTCCATCGTCATACATACCAGGCATTTCGGCTGTTTCACCGCCAGTTAGAGCGCATCCAGCAAGTTTACATCCTTCCGCGATGCCAGCAACTACCTTTGCTGCAACATCAACATTGAGTTTTCCACATGCAAAATAATCGAGAAAGAATAAAGGTTCTGCGCCCTGCACCACTAGATCATTAACGCACATTGCAACTAGGTCGATTCCCACATAGTCATGAATTCCTGTATCGAATGCTAGTTTCAGTTTTGTTCCCACACCGTCGGTGGTTGAGATAATTAGCGGGTCAATATATCCAGCGGCTTTGATATCGAATACGGCTCCAAACCCACCAATTGCAGACATTGCACCTAATCTAGCTGTTGATTTTGCAAGCGGCTTAATTCGTTCAACTAAACTATTTCCTGCGTCTATATCAACGCCAGAATCTTTGTAAGATAAATTCATGTTTGTAATCTGCAATCTTTGTTGTAGTTTCTTAAATTATGTCGAACTTATAGTTTTTTTTGAAGATATGCACAAACTGATTTTTATATTACTTATTTTCATCATGCCATTTGCTGATGCTAATGCAGCAAATAACACGGTTGAAATCAGCGTTAATGCGACGACTGAAAGCAGTTTATCTGCAAAAAATAAAGCACTTTCTCAGGGAGAAGTTGAGGCAGTTAAGAAATATCTTTTATCAATTAATCCCTCTGCAAATGTAGAGCAAATTGACTCAGCAAAGGCAAGCTCAATGATTGATAGCTTTGAGATTGTATCAGAAAAAGTTGGTGCAAGATCATATTCAGCTAATGTTCGCTATAAGATTAGTGATTTTGCATCCACTCATGCAAATTTAGGAACTGCGGTTGCGAATCCATCTAATCAGCCGATGACTGCCTCTGATTCATCAGCCACACTATCAACGGCTGGGCAAAAAATACTGCTATTAACAACTGTAAATGGCTTAAAAGATTGGCTTTCTATATACGACAGATTAAGACTTGTTTCAGGAGTTAACCGAGTTGATTTATCGGCCTTCTCACTTACTCAGGTTGACATGCTAATTTATTCAAATACTGCTTTAGACGAGCTTAAAAGCAAGATGGAAGAGTCAGGCTTCAAAATCTCAGCAAATAATGGTTATTGGATTTTAGAAAGATGATAATAGCACCTAACTATAAAAGGTTCATATTTTGGCTATTGATTGCCACCCTTGCCATATTATTTTTAGGCAGCATAAGCAGTGTAATGCTTCCGTTCGCAGCGGGAATGCTTATTGCTTACCTATTAGATCCTCTAGTTGATAGAATGGAGAAATTTGGCTTAGCTAGGGGATATTCTACTGCAATAACTTCTGTAATGTTTTACTTAATTATATTTGGATCATTTGCCGCACTATTTCCGTTACTATACGACCAATTAGTGAATTTGTGGAGGTTGCTCCCTGACTATATCGTGACGGTTAAAGATAAATATTTGCCAATGGCATATGGAATTATTGATAATTTCTCAGCTGAACAAGCTGATAATGCAAGAGCATCGCTCAAACAGGCTACCGATGGCATATTTAAGAACTTAACCAGCTTTTTAATTGGAATATGGTCTTCAAGCATGAGTTTTGTCAACGTGATGGGTTTAATAATTATTACTCCTATTGTATCGTTTTATTTGCTAAGAGATTGGGATGTAATGAAATCTAGAATATCTTCGCTTTCTCCAAGATATGCAGTGAATGATTTAAAATATGTAGCTTCTGAATGTGACAAAGTAATCTCTGGTTACTTGAGAGGGCAGATATATATTTGCCTGATTCTTGCAACTTTCTATGCCATATCTCTTACGCTTGCAGGCCTTCAATTCGGCTTGATTATCGGCATCATGACAGGATTAATGGCATTCATACCATATATTGGGGTTTTTATTGGCATGGCTGTTGGTATAACCGTTGCCCTATTTCAGTTTGATGAACTTATGAGAACTGCAATCATAATTGCAATATTTGCCTTTGGACAATTTGTAGAAGGAAACTTCATAACCCCCAAAATCATGAGTAATAGCATTGGCTTACACCCTGTGTGGATAATGTTTGCACTTCTTGCAGGTGGTGCATTACTAGGGTTTTTTGGCATCTTAATTGCAGTGCCCTTTGCCGCAGTGATTGGCGTAGTAATTAAATATTTGGTTGAAAAATATAAGGTAAGCATTCTATATAAAGGTTAATGCTTAGTAAATATTGGATTTGCATATTAATGATAATTAAGATATAAATTGCTCCACATAAAAAATTTTGGAGAGAGCGATTGCAACTAAACCCCACCAGAACATTCTTTTTATTACATCACGATTTTAATCTTGAAAATCCGATTGTGAATATTTTTCATGGTGGCGGAACAAACACGGGCAATAATTCGGGTGGGCGCAACAATCGTGCACTTGATAGAAACTGGCTGTCATTTGATCCCAATATTCCAGATATAAACCACTATAATATTGAAATGCAAAAGAGTATGCCCGATAAGGCTGATTTTATAAGACATAACTTACCTGATGCAGATATATTTGTCGATTTTGGGTGTGCTGACGGTGCAATGTTTGAATATCTGCGGAATTTTTATCCAGATGCCTCAATGATTGGCTTTGATGAATCGTTAGAAATGATTGATATTGCTAGAAGTAAAAATCCAGACTTTCAGTTTTTTGCTACATGGGAAAGTATATTAGAAGCTCACAATGCTGCAAAACTAGATGGAAAAAAGAAATCAGTCTTAATTTTATCATCAGTTGTGCACGAAATAGTCAATTACTTATCGCCTGATTTACAAGCAGATTTCTGGAATAAAGTCTGGAACTCTGGTTTTGACTACATCGCAATTCGTGATATGGCACTTGAAAAATCGGTTGATAGTCAAACCCCTAATCCAGATGATGTTGCAAAGGTTAGAGCGGCATTCAAAAGGCCAGAGCTTTTAGAGCAATTTGAGGGCATATATGGCGATATTGGGAGCAGTATGCGTCAATACATCCACTTCCTGTTAAAATACCGTTATGAGGAAAACTGGGAGAGAGAGGTTTATGAAAATTACGTCAAACAAAGTTTAGAAGATCTTTTGGCGCAAATACCTGATTCATATAAAATATTATATCAAGAGCGCTTTAAATTGCCCTATCTCGAAGGCAAGCTAGAGCAAGACTTTGGAGTGGTTTTCCCTGCCAATACACACATAAAACTCATTCTTGCCAAGCATGATGAAAGAGCACAAACATTTGAGCATAGCTGATTATCTCTAAAAAACATTTACAAATTCGAGATTATCGTTAAAAAGACCAAAGGTTATATTATTCATCCAGCATTTAATAATTAAGATACGAACCAAAATGACAAAATTTGTATACTACTTCGGTGATGGCGTTGCAGAGGGTAATGCTAAAATGAAAGAACTTCTTGGCGGCAAAGGTGCTAACTTGGCTGAGATGTCATCTCTGGGACTTCCAGTTCCAGCAGGCTTTACAATCACAACGGAGGTTTGCACTCTTTTTTATGATGAAGGTAGAAAATATCCTGCTGGCCTTGAAAAAGAGGTAAATGACTCTCTATCAAAAATTGAGAAGTCTGTATCACACAAATTTGGCGACAAAGAAAATCCACTATTGGTTTCTGTTAGATCTGGCGCTAGAGTTTCCATGCCGGGTATGATGGATACGGTTTTGAATCTCGGTCTAAATGATGAAACTGTTGAAGGCCTTGCGAAGAAGACATCTAATCCACGCTTTGCCTATGACAGCTATCGCAGGTTTATCCAAATGTATTCAAATGTTGTTTTGGATATGGAACACGGCGTTTTTGAAGAAATGCTGGAAGAAGCAAAAGAACGCAAAGGAACTCACCTTGATACAGGACTCGATGCGGATGATCTAAAGCAACTCGCAAGTAACTATAAACAAAAAGTATTAGAAGTTTTAGGAAAGCCTTTCCCACAGGATGTAAATGAGCAACTTTGGGGTGCAATATCTGCTGTTTTCAATTCGTGGATGAGCCATAGAGCCGTTACCTATAGAAGAATAAATGATATTCCAGCTAATTGGGGAACTGCCGTCAATGTTCAGGCAATGGTTTTCGGTAACATGGGCGAAGACTGTGCAACTGGCGTTGCATTTACTCGCAATCCATCAACTGGCGAAAAGAAATATTACGGTGAATATCTTGTAAATGCACAAGGTGAAGATGTTGTTGCAGGAATTAGAACTCCACAAGCTATTACAATTGCTGGTAAAATGGAGAATGGCTCTGACATGCCCGCTATGGAAGAAGTAATGCCAGAAGTTTATGAACAACTAGCCAGAATATTTGATAAACTGGAAGCTCATTATAAAGATATGCAAGATATTGAATTTACTGTTCAAAATCATAAGCTATATATCCTGCAAACCAGATCAGGTAAACGCACAGCAGGCGCAGCAGTTCGCATTGCAGTAGAGATGGTTAAAGAAAATCTGATAGATAAGCATGTTGCTTTACAGAGAATTGATCCTGCTTCGTTAGATCAATTACTGCACCCAACTCTTGATCCGAAAGCTCCGAAAAAGGTTCTTGGTGTTGGCCTTCCTGCATCTCCTGGGGCGGCGTCGGGCACAGTAGTATTTTCTGCCGATGAAGCAGAAGCAAAAGCGCGCAAGGGTGAGAAAGTAATTCTTGTTAGAATCGAAACAAGCCCTGAAGATATTCATGGAATGCATGCGGCAGAAGGGATTTTAACCTCAAGAGGCGGGATGACTAGTCACGCGGCAGTTGTCGCACGTGGCATGGGTAAATCTTGCGTTTGTGGTGCTGGTGACATTCGTATCAACTATTCAAAAGGTGAAATGATTGCTGGCGGTGAAACTGTAAAAGCTGGCGATATAATCACTATCAATGGCTCAAGCGGAGAAATTATTTTAGGCTCTGTGCCCACAATTCAGCCGAGTTTATCTGGTGATTTTGCAACAATCATGAGCTGGGCTGACGAGATTCGTTCTCTTAAAATACGCACAAATGCTGAAACAACACTTGATGCAGAAACAGCACGCAAATTTGGCGCAGAAGGAATTGGTCTTTGCAGAACTGAGCATATGTTCTTTGATGCAAGCCGCATTACATCAATGCGCGAGATGATTCTTGCTAATGATATTGAAGGAAGGAAGAAAGCACTTGCGAAGCTACTTCCAATGCAAAAGCAAGACTTTAAAGATATTTTCAAAATTATGGCTGGCCTTCCAGTTACAATTCGTCTTCTTGATCCGCCACTGCATGAATTTTTACCTCATTCGGCTGAGGAAATTTCAAGCGTTGCAAAAGCAGCTGGCATTTCAGTTGAAGCAATCAAAGCAAGGGCAGATTCTTTAAAAGAGAGCAATCCTATGCTTGGCCATAGAGGTTGCCGACTTGGAATCACCTTCCCTGAGATATACGAAATGCAGGCCTTAGCTATATTTGAAGCTGCCTGTGAAGTTGAAGCTGAAACAGGCTCAAAGGTTCAACCTGAAATTATGATTCCTTTGGTGATGACGCCTAAAGAGCTTGAAATTCTCAAAAAATTAATTGATGAAACAGCTATTGCGGTTTTTGCAAAACAAAATAGGAAAGTTGAATATTTAGTTGGAACGATGATAGAGCTTCCTCGTGCGGCTCTTCGCGCGGGAGACATCGCAAATCATGCTCAGTTTTTCAGCTTTGGAACTAACGATTTAACTCAAACCACTTTCGGTATTTCGAGAGATGACTCAGCAAGTTTCATCGATCAATATCGTCGTAAGAATATTATGGAACATGATCCATTCGTGAGTCTTGATAAAGAAGGGGTTGGAGAACTTATCTCTATCGCAGCAGAACGCGGCAGAAAAACAAGAAAAGACATAAAACTTGGAATTTGCGGTGAACATGGTGGAGATCCTGCTTCGATTCACTTCTGCCAATCAGTTGGTCTTGACTACGTTTCTTGCTCTCCTTACAGGGTTCCAATTGCAAGACTTGCAGCAGCTCAGGCTGCACTTAAATATTCAAGCGTTGGCAACAAAAAAGCTGCATAGTTCGCTGTTAGATAGAGGTTTTTAAATGGCCAAAAAAGAGCGTGATAGATATAGTCTTGTTGGAGATTATTTAAAATACGTCTATGAAAGCACTTTTAGAGATATAACATCTGAAGGACTTGATGTAAGGGTAATTCATAGCGAATCATTTCCTCGAGATAGGATATTGCGCTTTGAGCGTATGCAGCACTTTAACAATGCAAGAGATCATGTCGTCGAATTTCTACATTCCTTTGGCTTCTTTGGTAATACGGATGTTAAATCAATACCTTTTGTAGAATCAATGAATTCAAGAAGTGGTTCTGTATCTTTCTGCTATCCTGAGTCTTATGAGTATAATGTTGCTCATAGAGTTTTTATTACTAAAGAAGGCAAAAAAGTGACATTTGCAGAATTTAATCTTGCAACCCGTGAGCCTCATTGCGCCGCTATAATTGATGGGATATATGAAAATATTGTCAAACCGAATCAATCAATAATTTATACCGTAGGGCAAGGTTTTGCAGATAAAAATGCATTGCTATTGCCAGAAAATGTGAGGCTTAACGGTGTGCCTAAATTATCGGCTCGCACTCCCTAGACATCAATAAATCTAAGCAATATTTCATCAGCAATTTCTTTTGCAGTGTCAATTCTGGTTGGGTTGATTGCCTCACATCGACGAGTAAATGATTTGTCAGACAAAAAGCCTGTATTTTGTTCTAATGGTGCAGCCACGGAGCTTTCAAATAACCCTTTGAGAAATCTTCGATGTTTTTTGGAGATTGAACCAAGATTAAGTGAGACAAACAGCGGCTTTCCCGCATATAATGCTTCACTGCACATTGATACAGAATCGCCACTCACAACGATATAGTCAGCAAGAGCTAAATAGCCTAAATATGGATTTTCTATTCCCTCTCTGAAGGCATAAAAAATATTATCGCAAGTTATATTATTCATAAGAGCATTTCTAACTTCAACCGAAGTTCTGCGACTTGTTGTTACCAGTAAAGTTCCACCCATTTTCTTAACTAAACGAGATAGTTTCTTTGCAAGGCTTTTTGCTTCTGAAACTGAAATCTTACCATATTTTGAGTCTCCGCCCATGCTCAAGAAAACATAGGGCTTCTTTTTACTTGCAAGAGTCGCCTTCCAATATCCCGCTTCTTTCTTGAGTTTATCTTCACTTATTCGATGTGGAGAGCATGATATTTCAATAACATTATCAGCTTTAAGATTATCATGTTTTAGGGATGCTATTATATCAAACTCTGCCCTTTTATATTTGGGATCCATTATCTGGACAATTTTGGCGCCTGTTTTCTTTTGAAGATAAAGCATGGCGGCAACTGTTCTTCTGCCTGCTGATATAATAATATCGGCCGATGTGATAGATGATATTGCTGCCTTACTTGCCTTATCATAGGCCAGTAAAGAATCGCCAATAAGAAAATTGGGTAGTTTTGCAAGTGAGTTATATTTTATATCAATTCTTTCAAATGGCATTTGCAACTTTTCAGCAACGCCTTGAACCTGCGATACATTACCTGCCCTATCATCCATCAATGCGAATATTTTTATTCTTGTCATTGTTTTTATTCTACAAATGCAGATTCTATTAATTTTGCTGTGTATTCACTTTTTGGGCTTTGGAAGATTTCAGATGCCAGCCCAGACTCAACCACTCCTCCATTTCTGAGAACTACTAGTTGATGACTGATGGATTTTATAACCCTCAGATCATGGCTTATGAAAATATATGATATTCCATAGCTCCTTTGCAAACCCTTAAGTAAATCAACAACCTGAACCTGAGTTGCGGCGTCAAGTGCAGAAGTTGGTTCATCTAGTATGATAAGCTCTGGTCTTACAGAAAGTGCTCTGGCAATACTAACCCTCTGCCTTTGCCCGCCTGATAGTTCATGTGGAAATCTGTTGAGGTGATTTTCATCCAGTCCCACTTCATTAACTAGGCGTGACACAATAGACATTGTTTCTGAATTGCTTGCGGCTATTGAGTGAATCTTGATGCCTTCCGCAATTATATCGCAAACCTTCATGCGCGGGTTAAGACTAGAATAAGGATCTTGAAAAACAAATTGAATATTTCTGCGAAATTTCTTCGCCTGATTTTTAGGGATATTTAGAATATCACCCCCTTTAAAACTAACTTTTCCAGAGAATTTATTGAGTTTTACCAGTGCTAACCCCAAACTGGATTTTCCTGAGCCGCTTTCTCCCACTACTCCGATTGTTTCACCTTTGTGGATTTCTATGTTTACTCCCCCTACCCCTCGCTTATAGCCAGTTGTTCTTCTAAAAACACCAGTGCGAATTGGAAAATCAACACACAAATCTTTGATATCCATGATTACGTTGCTTTGCTTATCTAACGGCTCAGGTTCACCTTTAGGATATGAATTTATTAAAATCGATGTGTATGGATGCTCAGGATTATATAACACTTTTCCAACATCCCCATGCTCAACAACACTGCCGTTTTTCATTACATAAACTCTTTCAGCAATTCTTTTAACGAGTGAAAGATCATGGGTAATCAATATCACCGACATATTCATTTGCTTTTGAAGTCTTTTTAAGAGCGATAAAATTTCAGTCTGAACAGTAACGTCAAGAGCAGTTGTTGGTTCATCTGCAATAAGCAAACGCGGATTATTCGCAAGAGCTATTGCAATCATAACTCTTTGCCTCTCCCCCCCTGAAAGTTGATGGGGATAGCTAGATAACCTATCCTTCATAGATGAAAGCTGCACCATTTCGAGTAATTCCAGCACTCTTTGCTTCACCGCCTCTTTCGTGATGCTGTTATGGGTAGTAATTGCTTCTGAAATTTGTTTGCCTATTGTATGCAGCGGATTTAAAGATGTCATAGGTTCTTGAAATATCATAGATATTTCGCGGCCTCTAATTTTCATCATCTCTTCTTCGCTTGCAGCAGATAAATTATTGCCTGCAAAATTAATTGCTCCAGAAATTTTTGCAGGCGGCTCTTGCAGCAATCTTAAAATTCCAAGTGCAGAAACACTTTTACCAGAACCACTTTCTCCAACTATTGCAACAAACTCTGATTCAGAAATACTTATACTAACATCTTTTACTGCTTGGAATTCTCCAAATGATATATTGAGATTTTCAATTTCTAGTATTTTGTTTGTCATTTTCTGATTCCCCTGCGTCTGGGGTCGAGAGCATCGCGCACACCTTCACCAATGAATATTAAAAGCGATAGTATTATCGCAATTGAGAAGAACCCAGCCATTCCAAGCCATGGAGCATGAAGATTATTCTTGCCTTGCGCGAGCAACTCGCCAAGAGATGCCGATCCAGCGGGTAGCCCAAACCCTAGAAAATCAAGAGATGTTAGTGCGGTTATCGAGCTATTTAACAAGAATGGAATAAATGTAAGGGCTGCAACAAATGCATTAGGCAAAATATGGCGGAACATAATTGAAAACTCACTTGCCCCTAAAACCCTTGCCGCCTTAACATAATCAAAATTTCGCACGCGGAAGAATTCTGTTCTTACAACTTCTGCAATGCTCATCCAGCTAAAAAGTGCTAAAAGCAATAGCAGCCACCAGAAACTAGGCTCAATAATACTTGCCAAAATGATTAATAGATACAAAATTGGAAGGCCAGACCATATCTCCATAAATCTTTGGAAGACAATATCAGTTATTCCGCCAAAATATCCCTGAATTGCACCTGCAATTACTCCCACAACGGCAGATATAATAGTCAAAGCCAAGCCAAACAATATCGATATTCTAAGTCCATATATTAACCTTGCCAGCACATCTCTGCCTTGGTCGTCTGTTCCTAGTAAATTAGTAAAATCTGGAGATGACGGGGCGGGAGTTCTCAAGTCATAATTGATAGTTGAATAGTTAAATCTTATCGGAGGCCATATCATAAAGCCATTTGAATCTATTTTTTGAGCTATATAATCATCTCGATAATTTGCCTCAGTTTCAAAATCTCCACCAAAGGTTGTTTCACTATATTGTTTGAAAACAGGAAAGTATAAGGAATCATTGTATTTGACAATCAGAGGCTTATCATTTGCAACTAACTCTGCAAATAGAGTAATTACAAATATCATCAAGAAAAACAACAAAGACCAATAAGCCCTGCGGTTATTTTTAAACTCGATGAGAAAACTTTTCATTATCCTGCAAACTAATTATTGGCTTGGTTTAGCTATACTATTCAATATATTAAGAGTTTTCTAGTTCAATTTATGCTTAATCTTCCCTCCCCCTTTATGGGGGAGGGTTAGGGTGGGGGTTAAATTAGTAGTCAGAAATCAGTTGTCAGATTTTTATAACCTGCTGGCAACTGACGACTGACTACTATTCAAGACCCCCATCCTTCGCCTTCCCCCATAAAGGGGAAAGGTTTATTTCACGCATAAACTGCATAAATTAAAATAGAAAACGGTATATTCAACAGCATAGTTTAGCTTGCAAGCGAAGCATTGCTTTGTCAATCAAGAAGAGTAAAGCTGTTTGTATTGTGAATTATATTAAAATTCATCTAAGGATTACATGATCCGACATTTTGCCATGTTCCTGCTGGTGTGCAGTAGGCGTCACCAGTTGCACCTGTTCTTGAAAAACCTGAATTACAATTTATTTCAACTTTCCACCTGCTATTTCCTATATCCCACTCAGGAGATGTCGCGCTTCCGTTCGTAACATTGAGTGTCGGGCATGATTGCTGGCAATTTGCATTGGTTATCCAATTGCCAGAAGGTGTGCATGTTGCATTACCTTCTGTGTCTGCTCTTTGATAGCCTGAATCACAGGTGATTTCTGATTCCCACATACTTACATTCCAAACGGCCGCTGATGCAGTAGCGTTTGCAACGGTTGGTGTTGGGGTTGAACATGGTTGTTCGCATGAACCAATATTCAACCAACTTGAACTTCCAGAAGCACAAGTTGCATCGCCTGTTGCTCCAGCTCTTACGGTTCCTCCTGCACATGATATTGTTGATTCCCACCTATTATCAGAAGAATCCCACACAGCTGTTGCTGCTATTCCATTCGAAATAACAGGCGTTGCTGGGCTGCATGGATTGTGCTGGCAAGTGCCATAATTTTGCCAAGTTCCAGAAGGCACACAGGTTGTGCTTCCTGCTGGTGGATTATATGTAAAGCCGCTATCACATGTAATTGTTGCAACCCACACATTGTCAGTACTGTTCCAAGATATATTTGCAGAGGAATTTGCAACTGGCGGAGAATTCTCAGAGCAACTTGCAACAGCCGTGCAACTTGTGCCTCCTAAAGCTCCCCAACTTGAATTATTGCATGTTCTTGAAGGACTTCCAGTATATCCTGAAGGGCAAGTTGCAGTTACATTTGCCCCATTTGCAGAAGATGGAAATGTGCATGTTTGACCTGATCCGCAGTCAAGTGAAGTAGCGGCACAATCTTGATAGCAACTTCCAGATATTATCACGGATGTGTTATTCGTGCACCTTCTAGTGACAGTTCCCCCTTGCCAGCCTGAAGGGCAAGATGCTGTACTGGTTTGGCCTTCAGTTAGATTTCCTGTAAAGCTGCAAAGTGCATCTCCACTTGAGCTTGAGCCGCAAACAAGGCTTACATTTCCGCAAGAATTACCTGTTGCCGTACAGGTTCCGCTATAGCTCCATGTACCATTAAGGCATGTTCCCGTAATACCAGTGCCAGTTGTATTAGTTGGGCAGGCTTGGGTTGAGTTAGTTCCGCTAAGAGTAATTGGAAAAGACACAGTATATCCAGCAAGAGATGGAATAGAATATGTATGAGCGCAACATCTTGCCGCAACACATTTTCCAAGAATTGGGTTTTCTGTGCCTGCAATTAAATTGCCTGATGCAGAGATTAGCCCCCACCCATCTGATATTCCGTCTGAATTTTTATCTACTCCCCCTGGCGTTTTGCAAGTTAGCTGTGGATAGGCCGTTCCCCTACACTCACTTCCTGTAGTGCGAATTGAGCTATTTGAATTGTCGTATCCGCCATATGCATCAACTCCTTCATATCCTGATGGGCAGGTGCCTGATATGCTCTGATCTATTGCAGCACTTGAGCCAAAAGTTACACTTACCCCATCAACTAATACAGGGTTAGATGAAAGGCTTGAACAATTTGGAAAAGCGCAAGTGCTTGATGTAACCTCCCAAACTCCACCAGTTTGACATGTTTCTGTGCAATTTCCTGTAACTCCAAGAGATGAGTGTTCGCAGGCGCAACTTCTTGTATTGCCGATATCAGAAAAAGTTCCATCACCGTTTGAGCATCTATCTGTTATTCCCTTACCCGCATTTGAATCTGCAAGACTTAAAGAGGAGTTTTCAACTCGCATTCTAATAACACATGCAATATCGTCGTTAGCTTTATCATACTCTCCACTTGAAGCACAATCTGCGCCTGTGCAACAAGAGCCAGTGGCAGAAGCACCATTTTCGGCGGTAATCATTCCCTGATTTGCAATGCCATCGTCAAATTTCTTATCTAACATCCATGCTTCTTCTGCACTTAAAAAAGCTGAACCAGATGCACCAGTTGTAAAACGCGAAGCAGTAACCAAAACATTGCCTGCATTGGTCACATTCACTTCAAAAACGATATTCTTATCGTAACTTGCAGTTTTTAATCCAACATTTGGCTGATTTGTTACACCGTCAAATTCACCTGATATTAAGCCTGCAAGTGCAAGATGTTGCCATAGCAAGAGATTTTCATTTACCGTTTCGTTACCTCCTGCCCCTGCACATCCTGAAGGGATGATAACTGAGGCTGAATCTTCTATTGTTCCGTCACCATCTCCATTTTTTATGCTGCAATCGTTGCTTCCGATTCTGTCGTGTGCATCCCACATATCACCTGGAATGGCATTATAGACCTTCTGAAAATCATCTATCGCCTTTTTAATACTATCCGCTTCAGCAACAAGAGCGTTTAACTTAGACTGCTTGATTAGCTCATTACCCTTAAATGCAGCGGCTGCAATTGCTGAAATAACAATTAATGCAATTGCAATTTCTATTAAGCTAAACCCTGAGCGCAGAGATATTGATTTAAATTTAATCATTTGTTGAACTATTTAACAAATTAGGTATATAGGCTACATTCTAAATTTTACGCCCCAATATATTAACATAGCCTTAACAATGCCAATTACTTGCACACGAAAGATAGAGTTTGATGCGGCTCACAGAGTGATTGAGCATTTCAGTAAATGTAAGCACTTGCATGGCCATCGCTATGTGGTTGAAGCAACATTTATTGCTGATGAGCTAGACTCGCTTGGAATGGTAATCGACTTTGGTATTATCAAAAAGATACTTGGCACTTGGATAGATGAAAACTGGGATCACAATACAATTTTAAGCACTCAAGATAAACCTCTTGGAGATTCCATTGCAGCTATAACAAACCAGAAGGTGTATTATATAAATGCAAACCCTACTGCCGAGAATATGGCCAAATACCTTTTTGAGGAAATATGCCCAAATTTATTTAAAGATAGTCATGTGAAGTGCATAAAAATTAGGCTTTGGGAGACCCCAAATTGCCATGCAGAAATTAACTAGCATTATTGCAAAAAAGTAATATCATCTCTGGATGGTTTACTCATTAAAGCAAAATACAACAGTTTATCAGCTGCTTGAAAAAATTTCATTTGCCGAGAGGAGAGATGAAGAAACCGCAAGCCTTTATAATGCAAATTCCAGATATAACCATTTGATTATCAACGCTGAGTTCGGCATTGAATATTTTATTTGCAGCAATGTGTTTGAACCACGTGCAGATTATCCTGTATCTGATTTACCAGAGTGGTGCATTGCATATATCGAAGGACTTGCAAATTTATATGATTACATTCCAAAGGCAATATGGAATCATTGTAAGAGTTTAAAGATATTAGCTTGCAAGGGGCATAGTTTAGAGCTACTCGGCAAAGGAGGAAGTATCGGATTATATTATCCAGATTATGAAAATATTGCATGTCACGCACCTATTTCAGAGGATTTCAATCCTTATAATTACAGAGAAATGTCTACCTTTTTCTCATATTTATTTCATGAGATAATGCATCACATTGATTATCAATACTTCTTTTCTCAATCGCCAATTTTTCAACAAATCATCTCAACTTCCTTACATAATCAAGGAGAACTTAAAGAGTATATCTGGAGTGTAGCTTATAATAAAGAAGATAGGTGCAAGGAAGCTCTAAGCAGGCTTTTTGAGCTATACATGCACTCTATTTTTGAGGTATGGCCGTTTGCAAAACTAAGCGATAATGAGCAAAAATCTCTAGCTATGGCTCTTGATTATTTTGATAGTGTGATATTGCCTGCGATGGAGAGTGAACAAAAAGATTATTCTCATTTAGAAAGAGATTTTCAACATAAACACGGAATTGAAATAAACCCACGAGATGATTTCATCAGAAGATTATTTTGGGGAAAGCGAGATTCAAACGAATATATTACTAGATAAAAAAATATATCTTGTTACTTTTAGTATTCTTATAGGAAACGCTAAAGGAGTGAAAAATGAAAATTAATGTTGAAATAGTTCAGCTTGAACATGCAAGTGGCCTTCCGCTTCCACAATATGCAACAACTGGCAGTGCAGGAGTTGATCTAATGGCTGCAATAAGTGAAGAAATCACCATCAAGCCTTTTGCTCGTGCTATGGTTCCAACTGGCCTTAAAATTGCACTCCCTGAGGGGTATGAAGCACAAGTAAGACCTCGCTCTGGCCTTGCGCTTAAAAACGGAATTACTGTTTTAAACACACCAGGAACTATCGATAGCGACTATAGAGGTGAAATATGCGTAATTCTTGCTAATTTGAGCGATACTGATTTTGTAATCACCAGAGGCATGAGAATCGCACAAATGGTAATCGCGCAGTTTAATCAGTGCAATTGGGTATCTGTAAATAATCTTGACAGCACCGAACGAGGCGAAGGCGGCTTTGGCTCAACAGGAACAAATCAAATTAAGGTTGCATAGAATGTCCATTTTAGATTCAAATAAAATTCATAGAGCTGAGAAATCACCAACTCTTAGAATGAGTGAAATTTCTAGAATCGCAGAAAGCGAAGGAAAAACAATATACAAATTTGGCTTTGGACAATCTCCATTTTCTCCACCAAAACAAATTGTGGATGCACTTATAAAAAATGCATCTCTGAGCCATTACACTTCTGTGCAAGGCGAGAATGTTCTCAGAGAGAATATTACTAAATTTCATTCTTCAGTTTCAGGACTTGATTATTTAAAGCCTGAAAATTTAATTATAGGTGCAGGCTCAAAGATTCTGATTTATTCAGTTCTTGCAGCTTTAAAAAATGCAACTGTAATTATTCCTGCACCTGCATGGGTTTCTTATGAGCCGCAATCACTACTAATTGGCCATAGTGTTGCCCGAATAGTCACAGATTATGAATCAAGATGGAGGGTCACTCCAGATATTCTAGAAGAAGTCTGCAAATCAGAAAGAGAAAAATCTGGTTCTACAAATCCTTTAGTGATGATTTTAAATTATCCTGGTAATCCAGATGGGCTTGGCTATAGCGATGACGAATTAAAAGCAATAGCTGATATATGCCGAAAATACTCAGTTCTGGTAATTGCAGATGAGATATATGGAATGCTTAATCATAACGGCAAATATCCTACAATTGCGAGATATTATCCCGAAGGAACGATCATCTCAACTGGGCTTTCAAAGTGGTGCGGTGCGGGTGGATGGCGTTTTGGCGCAATGTTTTTTCCCGATTCAGAAAAGGCTCTTCTAACCGCCACAATCGGGGTAGCATCAGAAACATATTCTTGTGCGGCAACTCCTGTCCAGTATGCTGCAATAGAGGCTTATAGAGATTATAACTCTGTAAAACCATATATTGATGCTCAAAATAAAATTCTTGGCACATTAGGAAGCTATATTGCAAAGAAATTAAGAGATGCAGGGGTTAAGGTTCACAACCCAGAAGGTGGATTTTATTTGTTTGTTGATTTCTCAAACCATGCGAAAGCTATTGAAGCAAGGAGAATTAAGAATTGCTATGAGTTCACAGAAAGATTACTTGCAGAAAAAGGAGTTGCCCTTCTTGCCAGCGCAGACTTTGGAATGCCAGAAAATCTTTATGGTGGAAGGCTTGCATACGTAGATTTTGACGGCAACAAAGCTATTCAGCTATATCATGAGCTAAAAGATAACTTCAACGAGCAAGATATTTTAAAAAATCCTATTTTCGCAAAACAAATTAAAGGAATTGATGAGATAATTTCATTTTTGTAAAAATCAATAATTTCATTATGCAAGCAAAACAGCAAAAAAACATTCTTTTAATCATCAGCGGCAGTGTGGCCGCATATAAATCTCTTGATTTAATCAGAGAACTAAGAAGAGGTGGGTATTGTGTGAAAACAATTCTCACAAAAGGTGGTGAGCAATTTATAACGCCGCTTGCTGTTTCATCTTTGAGCGGTGAAAATGTATATACTGATTTGTTTTCACTGAAAGATGAAGTCGAAATGGGTCATATTCGTCTTTCCAGAGAAGCTGATCTTATTTTAATTGCTCCAGCCAGTGCTAATATCATAAGCGAAATTGCGGTTGGAAGTGCTAAAGACCTAGCAACTGCGACAATTCTTGCATCCAATAAGCCCGTAATGATAGCACCAGCAATGAATCATAAAATGTGGGAAAGCAGTGCTACAAAGCGTAATATCTCTACACTCATTAATGACGGCGTTTTACTGATTCATCCAACAGAGGGCGAAATGGCTTGTGGAGAATATGGAGTTGGCCGAATGGCCGAACTAGAAACAATCGTAAGTCATGTAAACGGCTTCTTTAATAACTCTAATTCCCTTGCTGGAATTAGTGCAATTGTAACTGCTGGTGGAACTCGCGAGATGATTGATCCTGTTCGCTACATAGGCAACATCTCTTCAGGAAAACAAGGACTCGCAATAGCAAACGAGCTTGCAAAACGTGGGGCAAATGTATGTCTTGTTTCTTCAACACATCAACAGAAAGATATATTAAACAAAAGAATAAGTCTCATCACTGCAACAAGTGCTGACGACATGATGCAAAAGGTTCATGCCAATATTAAAAACTGTGATATTGCAATTTTCTCAGCCGCAGTTGCAGATTGGAAGCCTGAGACAATCGCAAGCAATAAAATCAAAAAGTCTGATGAACCTCCAACAATTAAACTCACTCAAAATGATGATATTCTAAAAAGCGTGGCATCTCTTGATAAAAAAATACGTCCAAAAATTGTAGTGGGATTTGCAGCAGAAACAGAAAATTTAATAGAAAATGCATCAAAGAAGTTAATCGGAAAAGGTTGTGATATGATTATCGCCAACGATGTTTCAAATGGAAGGGTTCTAGGTTGCGATAGCAATAAAATAGTAATTATTACGCAGAATGAACAAATAGAATCAAATGAAGCATCTAAAGAAGTTATTGCAGAATTGATTATAGATGAAATAACTAAGCTGCATAAAAAATGAGCGAAGAACAAGACGACTCACAAAAAACGGAAGAACCTACCCAGCATAGGCTTGAGGAGGCAAGAAAAAAAGGCCAACTTCCATTTTCCCGTGAAGTTGTAAACTTCGCAGTTTTACTAAGCATTACAATAATTCTTGCTGCAATGGGTGAGTTCTTGTCAGTCTCCACTATGCAGGCTATTCAGATGTTTATAATATCCCCGCATGATATAGCTATAGGAGATTCAAACTTTCCCGACATCTTTTCTGCATCTTTTGGCAATGCTGGTTTATATTTATTAATTCCGTTGATGCTATTTTTTGTGGTCATTCTAGCAGCAGGCTTTTCACAGACAAAGATGAATTTCTCAGCGCATCCTATTAAATTTGATCCATCCAGAATTTCAGTCATAAAAGGGTTTGGAAGACTTTTTTCAGGCAAAGCAATAGCTGAATTCCTTAAAAGCCTTACGAAAATTATAGTGGTTGGCGTGATTTGCTATTTTGCTATAAGGCCGTTTCTGCCAATTTTATTAGAAATTACTGAGCACGAAGCTGGCGATGATATTTATGTATCGCTCAAAATATGTTTGAAAATCTTAATATATGTATGCGTTGCAATGGCATTCATCGCAATAGCTGATTATTTGTATCAAAGACAAGTTTTTATGAAATCAATGCGTATGTCTTTTCAAGAGCTTAAAGAAGAATTTAAGCAACAAGAAGGTGATCCGCATGTTAAGCAAAAACTGCGTGCAATTAGAATGGAAAAAGCACGTAAAAGAATGATGGCAAACGTTCCAAAAGCAGATGTAGTAATTACCAACCCAACTCACTTTGCCGTTGCCCTTAAATATGAAACAGGCAAGATGTCAGCACCAACTTTAATTGCTAAGGGTGCAGATAAAGTTGCTCATAAAATCAGAGAAATTGCGGAAGAACACAAAATTCCAATTGTCAGAAACCCACCGCTAGCAAGAGCATTATTCGATAACGTTGATCTTGATGAAGAAATCCCAACCGAGCATTATAAGGCCGTTGCAGAGGTCATAGGCTATGTCTACCGCCTAAAAGGTAAAAAGAAGTAGCTGATTAGTAATTCCTAATTTTTCAATTGCAATATAAAGATATTTTTAATACATTGCAGGGCGATTGGCTTGCAAATAATTAATTAATACTAGGGAAAGGCATTATAAATGAGTGACTTAATTAAAAAAATAACTGAAGAAGCACATGAAATTTTAGATACTCAGCAACTGCCAGATCGCTATAATGCAACCTATCAGCCTTTAAGCGCTTATGATGGAGGAAATAATTTTGGAAGCGGAAATTTGTTCCATAAACTTTTCAACGAAATTAGAACCCAATATATTGCCTATGCAGGCGTTGTAGCTCAGGCATATAAGGAGGAAACTGGTAAGGATGTCTCATCTATACTGAATTCAGAGCAACAAGACTTTGATGGCTTTTTTTTAATTGGTTACGCTTTAGGATTTAATAGATATAGCGATGATGAAAATGCCAGAGTTGACTTTGGCACAATAGTTGGCCTCGCAGAAGATAGTCTTAAAAATGCTGTAGAATATGCTGTTTCAAAAGGCGTAGAATACCCCTCTTTCGTCAAAATTAATGGTGACGATGTGGACTTAGATTTCACAAACGTTGATTATAGCCATCTAAATTTATTAGGTCGCGCGGAAATTGTACCTTATTCTCAAATTAGTCATGAAGGTGCATCTAGTCTTTTTTTTGATATTCTTAGCGGAATAAATAGGTATCACGTAAGAATCCCAGAAAATTATTTAAAGCCCGTTAATGAAAGAACAAGTACTATTGATAGAGACAGATTTAATAGAGATTTAATTGAATCTTATATTCCTGTTATGGCACTGTCACATATAGAAAAAGAAATTGGGTTTAACCTTTCGGAAGTAGCTGAGGCGTTTGATAACTTCATTAGGAATTGCAGATCTTTATATCATACAATAGGAATATCGATTGATCGCAAGCCTGAAAATTCTAGAGAAAATATACATGAAGCACTTCAACATCTTACTATTGCTTATAATGAATTAGAGACCTTACTAGGTAAAAATTTTGATGCTTTGCTAGATTCACTTCCAGATGCAGAACCATATCAAGAACTTAGAGGGAGCATCGCTATTTGGAAATCATCAATTGAGCAAGAAATAACAAACGTGGCTGATCTCGCTGTTGGTATCATTCCAAATCCTAATCAAGCAAAGATAAGTGATGAGTTAGATTTTCGCTCAAAAAGTACTTTTCTTGATGGCTATTTTTCTGATATTGCCTCTGCCATTTACAGCTATGCATTAACGGCTAAATTCACTTTGCATAACGGCAATTTAGTATCTCCACCATTTTCTATAAACATACAAGAAGCAATAGCATCAAACATGCTTATACGGTCTGAGGCGCAAGATGCCGTATTAGAAATTATAGAAGATCTATCAAAGAAAGGTTCATTTACTCTTCAAGAATTATCTTCTGCACTTTTAGTTAAAGATGTTCTTTCTGGTTTTCATTTTGATAAATTAGTACTCGAACCAAATTTCTATTCAAAGCCATTTAGCGAATCAATAACTGACAAATTAATTTATGCAACCAAGATACAGGGCTTACAGTCTGCATTATTTGATCAGTTATCCTCATACCCGCTGAATACAATTCCAGACCTGAGCGATGGTGTATTTCGTGGCTATGATAAATATGATAGTAATCTTGGCTCAAGAGATGGAAGTTTTCTGTATAGTATAATGCAACGTGATTTAAGAAATGGAACTCAAGAATCACTGACATTCATTGATATTCTAAAGCAGTTTTTTGCAGCCTCTGACGAGCATAATCCTGAAATACAAACCCCTGAAATGCTTAGGTTACGCGAACTATTGGAATCTCGTAAAGGTGACTTAATGGAAATTTATGGCTCACCAAAACAACCAAACGTTTTGTTGGCAGTATAAATATTAATGGATAACTTGGAGAAAATAGATGCCTCATAATCAAGGCAACAAAACCGCGATATTATATTTCGATTCTGAAAGAATTCCTGAAGATGTGAAAGATAAGCTATCTTCGCAAGGTTATGATGTTGTTGATGCTAGCGTTGGTGATTTTATTGCCAATGAAGAATTTTCTGAGATTATAAGCAATACATCGCAATATGATAATGTTGTTGTTTTATATCAGCCAACTGGCAATGTTTTTGGTGCTGATTCATTCAAATTGAATCTTATATCTAGCACTTTAAAAAGATATAATCCTAATTTGCAAGTTGATGTGCTCGCGCCGTTTACTCCATATATGAGACAAGATAGAGAGTTTGAAGATAGACAGGTTTCACTTGCTCTAGAGGTTTTCGCAAATAACCTTAAAAACAATGGATGTGATTCATTTACAACCTTCTCACCCCATTCAAAAGCAGGATGCGATATTGTTAGAAAGTATTTTACAGATAGCTTCATGCCCGTTTCAATGACTGAAACCTTTGCAAGCCATGTTAGACAGAATTTGGTTGAGCGTTTCGGCCTAGAAAATGTTGCAGTTGGTGCGCCTGATGGTGGTGATAAAGCGGAAGATGAGGGACAAAAAAGAGCTAACGAGCTTAAAGATGCACTTGGTATTTCCAACATATTTAAGATTAGCAAAACACACATAGATGTTAATGAAACAGCAATTACTGCATTTAATGCCAATGTTGCAGGTAAGCACTGCGTTATAATTGATGACATGATAGATGGTGGCTCAACAATGATTAAGGCGGCACAGCTTCTTAAAAAACAAGGTGCTACTTCAGTTACCTGCATTGCAACTCACGGTATTTTTTCCGACGATCCAGAAAAAGGCAAGGCGTCTATACACACACTGCTTCAATCGGGAGATATCGACAAACTAGTTGTTGCCGATTGGTTGAATGCTGACAAACTCCAAAACTATCCTGAATATGCTGGCAGATGGGAAGTTGTAAGCATTGCAGATGAAATTGCAGCTCAAGTTGCCAGAGCTTCAGAGAAAAAAGTTTATCCAGAGCATTCAGTTACCGTTGACGTTGGTGGCGGACTTCGACTTCCAAGGCTTGGTTGTTAATCATTATATCTCTAAAACAATCGCGATATACCTCCTCATAATCTTCTCGGAAATTGCGAGCCGTAACTCCTTTGTGCTGCGGGTGCTCAATCAGTTTGCCAAAATTTTTCTCAGACATCCAGCCTTTTGAGGGGATTATCTCCCCATCCGCTGACTTTCCAAACCTCGCAAGATGCGTCATTTCAACTAGATAAACAGGCATCTTTCGAGGTGGCTGGCCATTCTTAACTGAATTAAATTCATAAACCCCCGCCGCAATAATTTGCTTGCAATTATTTGGATTTAACTCAAACCCTAACTCTTCAACTGCCTCTCTCAATGCATTAATATAAGGCTGCTCAAGGATATAATCTTTTAGGTCAAATGATTCTCCCTTAGCGTCTCTTTCTTTACGAATATCCACCACTTGCCCATCGGAAATTCTTATTGCATCTCTTCCGCCTCTGCAAAAAA
>CAZAGG010000017.1:0-38045 GCA_964484565.1 uncultured Rickettsiales bacterium
ATGCAAGCTCTTCCACAAATACATCTCAACCCCACTCATAATGTAGGGGGGTAAGGGTTAGGGTGGGGGTTAAATTAGTAGTCAGAAATCAGTTGCCAGGTTTTTGATAACCTGCTGGTAACTGACGATTGACAACTGACTACTATTCAAGACCCCCATCCTTCGCCTTCCCCCATAAAGGGGGAAGGTTTTATTTGCACTCAAAAGCAACGCTGATACCGTGAAAAATAAATAGAAAATACTATAGTTGGATCTCCGCCTTCGCAGAGATGACGTCATTAAAAAGTAGAATACTATTTTTCCCACTGCAACAATTGTGTCAAAAAAATTTAATAAATACATCTCGTTATTTTAATAAATTTGTAATTATTGCGTGATATGTTAGCTATAGTTTAACAACTTATGAATTTGTAACGAGATTGATAAGTTTTATGATAGTTAAGGGGTTTACAGTTTTTCTGACCACTGGCCACTGAGAACTGAAAAACCCCCACGGGTTTATTTTAAAACCCCCACCCTAACCCTCCCCCATAAATGGGGAGGGGATAAATCATAAAACTTACCCTCTCACACGATAGGAGAATGAAGATGGCGAATAAAGTACCAGATAAATTTACAAATGCTGTTAAAGTAATACTAGCTAATGGAGGTACAACAGAAGAGATTATTTCTGCATACCAAGAACATGTAGTTCTAGGTCCTATAAATGAGCGTCTAAGAAATGATCTTATTAAACAAATAGAAGAAATTCAGAACGGAGGCTCAACAGTTGATCCTACTAACGTTAATCAAAAAATTGTAGATGCAATTAGAGATAGATTAACAAAAGGTAATGTCCCTACCCCTTAACACTAGCTTCTATCTTCTTTAGGGCTTCTTCGATGTGAGATTTTTCGATATTGAGCGGTGGCATAATGCGAATTACATTATCCGCCGCTGCCACGGTTAGCAGGTCGTTCTCACGCATTTTGTTTACTAGGTCGGTGTTGGTTATTACCGTCTCTAACCCTAATATCAGCCCTTTACCGCGCACCCCTTTTAAAACTGTGGGATATTTCTTAGATAACTCAAGTAATCCATTTTTCAAAAGCTCACCCATTGCTAAAACATTGCTTAGAAAATCGGGTTTGAGCATAACATCCATCACCGCATTACCCACCGCCATTGCTAGTGGATTGCCACCGTAAGTTGAACCGTGAGTACCTGCGGTCATTCCCTTAGCTGCTTTTTCAGTTGCAAGGCACGCACCAAGCGGGAAGCCGCCGCCAATTCCCTTTGCAACCGCCATAATATCTGGCTCAATTTCTGCATATTCATGGGCGAAAAGTTTTCCTGTTCTGCCCATTCCACATTGCACTTCATCAAGAAACAGCAAAAGACCATTCTCATCACATAATTTTCTTAAACCCTTTAGGCACTGAGGTGGCAGTTCGCGAATTCCCCCTTCGCCCTGAATTGGCTCTATCAAAATTCCTGCTGTTTTTTCGGTGATTGCGCGTTTGAGTGCTTCGTGATCTCCCCATGCGAGGTAGTCAAAACCATCTAATAGTGGCTCAAAGCCTTTGGTTAGCTTCTCTTTTCCACTGGCTGAAATTGTGCCTAGTGTGCGGCCATGAAACGAGCCTTCAAAGGTTATAATGCGGTATTTATCTGGCGAGCCTGTTTCATCGAAATACTTCCGCACCATTTTAATGCCACACTCAACCGCCTCTGCACCTGAGTTGGTGAAAAAGACCGTATCGGCAAAAGTATTATCAACCAGTCTTTGCGCGAGTTTTTGTTGCCCTGGAAGGGTATATAAATTTGAGGTATGCCAAAGGGTTTCAGCTTGCTTTTTAAGCTCAGAAACTAAATGAGGATGGCAATGCCCTAGTGAATTCACTGCAATTCCCGCTGCGAAATCGAGCATCTTCCTTCCATCGGTGGTGAAAAGGTACATTCCTTCTCCACGTTCGATAGAAAAATTTGTGCGGTTATATACAGGTAATACGGGTGTTATCATTTTATCTTCTTTATTTTAGTTTCAGGGTTCAGAGATTAGGTTTCAGGTTTCAGGATATGATTTCACTTGAAAATTACTTTCTGACACCTGACACCTGACCTCTAAGACTAAGATTTAAGTCTGTAGCCACTGGCAATTAGCCAGTGAGAAAATATCCATAACGCAATATTCATACAAATCAAGGTAATTATTCCTGCAATTAAGGAACCGTCGGCATGTCCTGTAAGCGCATATCTGAATCCATCAATCATATAGAAAAATGGATTAAAGTGAGCGACTGTTTGCCAAAATTCTGGCAGTTGTTTAATTGAATAAAATGTTCCAGATAAAAACGCTAACGGAGTCACAACATAGTTAGTAACCGCCGACATTTGATCGAATGTTTGCGACCACAAGCCCGTTATCACCCCAAACAAAGACATCATAAGCGATGAAGATATAACGTGGAAAATAAGCATAGATACGCTATAAACTTCAAAGGGAACAAACAGGTAAACTCCTAATGAGACTGAAATTCCCACCAATATTCCACGAACTACGCCGCCCATAACCATTGCAATGGTAATTTCAGCAGGTGAAAGTGGTGGAAGCAGCAAATCAACAATTACGCCCTGAACCTTTGAAATCATTAGAGATGACGAAGTATTAGCAAACGCATTCTGCACTATCGCCATCATTATAAGGCCTGGAGCTATAAATTGACTGAAAGGAATGCCATCAACCATTCGGTGGTCTGTTCCACCCAGTGCGAGAGCAAAAACCGCAAGAAATAACAACGTTGTGATAACGGGCGAAACAATAGTTTGGTTCCACACCTTCATGAAGCGCAAAACCTCTTTATAAAAAAGGGTTTTCATGCCTTCAAAGTTTATTCCACTAATTTCTGTGTCTGATGTTTGCATTTAAAGACCTAATACATCTTGCATTGAATAATATCCCGATGGTTTTTCTAATAGCCAAAAAGCCGCACGAATAGAGCCTTTAGCAAATATATCACGATTAGATGCTTTATGCGCTATTTCTATTCGCTCACCATCACCTGCGAAGATTACGTTGTGGTCACCAATTACATCTCCGCCCCTTGCGACTGAAAAGCCTATGGTTCCTTTTTTGCGCTCTCCCGTAATGCCGTGCCTTGCTGGAGTCATTACATCATTTAACTCTACCCCCCTGCCCTTCGCTAGCGCATTGCCCAGAGCGAGGGCGGTTCCTGATGGGGCATCAACCTTATGTTTGTGGTGCATTTCAAATATCTCGGCGTCGTAATCTTCACCAAGAATTGAGGCGGATTTTTCTATCAATCCCAACAACAGATTCACCCCAACACTCATATTTGCTGACCATAAGATAGCCGTTTTGGCGGAGTATTCTTTTAAGGTTTTAAATTCACCATCCGTAAAGCCTGTAGTGCCAATCACGATAGGTTTTGCATAGTCATGCGCGGCCTTTGCCATGAACATCGAAGCATCTGGTCTGGTGAAGTCGATTATAACATCAACTGAGGAGATAAAATCATGAATATTATCACCACGTTTAAAGCCAACCGCATGAGTAATGGCTTCATGCGCGCCTGCACATTGCTCTATGCTTTTGCCCATTCTGCCGTTAATTCCTGTGATGCCGATTTTCATATAATTTTTTCTAGCTCTATTTCGCTATTGTTACAAGTAATTGGTTTGTCTTGGTGCTTTTCATAATCCTCATCGCGGATTAGTGCAAGGCCAACATTTTTATATACGCTCTTCATTTCGCCAATTTTATAAGTGCCTGCTAAGATTTCTGAACCGTAGCTCACACTGTCAGAGTTGGAGATTTTAACCTTGTATAAATGCTTGCGAACATGCCCGATATGTTTGGTTCTGGCGGTTAATTCTTGCCCAACATAGCACCCTTTGTTGAAATCTAGTGCGTTTAATTCTTCCGCCCTGTTTTCCATCGGGAAAGACTTATCTGGAATCAATTCTTTTCCTGCTTCTGGAATGCCATGTTCGATTCTATGCAGTTCATAATCACCCACCTGTAAATCTTTGGGCGGGGCATAGCTAGATTTCTTAACAACTGCACGCATTCCCATTTCTTTAGAGCGCACATCTTGATAAATGATTTCAGCAAAACCGCTAGGCACTTCAACATCTGTTGGCCAGATCGCGTATTCATCATAAATATCAGAAATATTTGTTACCGTAACTTTAGCCCTGAGCTTATACATGTTCAGTTTCTTGGTAATTTCCTCAACTTTGTCAGCATGGCAACTGAAAACTATAGATTCATTCAATTTGAAGATAAAAAAGTCATATAGAAACTTGCCCTGCGGAGTGAGCATCATCGCGTAAGTTGCTGCGTCATTCACCTTATTTATGTCATTGGTGATAAGCCCTTGAAGATATGTAAATTTATCTTCTCCTGTGATTTCAATGAAGCCTCTTTCAAGTTTTGCCAGATACATCGCGTAAAAACTCATATAAAGATTTTGCAACCACTTTTATATCGTATTCATGACGAACCTTTTCAAGGGCGTTTTGTGCTAAATATCCGCGCATTGATTCGTTACTCATGACATTAACAAGTGCGAGAGCCATTTTATCAGAATCCCCTACAGTAAATAAGATTCCGTTTCGCTCATTTTCGATTATCTCGAGTGGGCCTTCTGCCGCTGAAGATACTACAGGAACACCTGATGCCATCGCCTCCAGCAAAACGATTCCAAAAGGCTCATGCAGCGATGGAAGGCAGAAAATATCAATGTCAGAGAAGAATTTATTTTTATCTGTTACCCAGTCTCTAATTTCTAGAACATCTGATAGGTTTAGCTTCTTTGCGAGTTTCATCAGATTTGCTTTTTCTTCACCATCTCCTGCAAGAATTGCTTTAAATTGGGCTATTCCATCTTGGTTTTTAAGTTTCGCAAGGGTATTCAAAAATGAATCAAAGCCCTTTTTGGCAACGAATCTACCCATTGTTCCAATTACAAGTGCTCGGCTTCTTTGCTCTTGCTGTTCATTAGAGTTGTTATTTGAAAGTCTTTTATGGAAAAACTTCGCAACATCTATGCAATTGGGTATAACTTTAATGAAAGCAGGGTGAGATGGCAGTTTCTTAATCTGCTCTTGCAAGTGATTAGTGATTGCAATTGCTGCATCTGCCTTCTTTATTCTATCTATGCTGTAATTGTGAGCTACAGCAATAATTTTTGGAGCATGAACAGATTTAACTATTGATGATGAAAATAGGTCTAATGCCCTGTTTCCATGACAAATTATAACGTCTGGTGATTCTCTTTTTATTAAACGTTTCAGGCGAAAACGTGTTATAAAATCGTATGAGCTATACGCCGAATACTTTACAGAGTCAGAAACAACGTTATTAACTTCCGCACCGTTTCTGGTGACATTGATTGTTTTAACACCAACTGTATTAAGCATTCTGCTATAATCCAGAAAGGCTTGCTCTATTCCCCCCATATGGAGACTGAACATTGCGTTAATAACTTTCAACTAAACTACACCTCATGCTATAGTGTTTTCTAATTTGATTTAGGTAAAAACTCCCCTCCCCCTTTATGGGGGAGGGTTAGGGTGGGGGTTAAATTAGTAGTCAGAAATCAGAAATCAGTTGTCAGATTTTTTATAATCTACTGGCAACTGACAACTGACTACTATTCAAGACCCCCATCCTTCGCCTTCCCCCATAAAGGGGGAAGGTTTTAATTGATGATTAAATAGCGCAAATGAAATTAAAAAACACTCTATGCAACTCTTTAGTGCATAATTTATAATCATGCAGCAAGCGAGAAATCAAGCGTGGTTTATAACTTTCATCTTAGCATTCTTAGAAGCTGTTGATATGTGATCTTGTAAACTTATTACATTGTCTGCAAGTATAGATTCTGCAGTTTTTGGAATCGATATAACCTCTGCTTTTGCGCGAGATTTTGTTTTAAGCATCGCCTTAAAGGTATCGATAAATCCATTTTTAATATCTTCACCAATCGCCTTAATGCCTATAAAATAATACATCGAATAGCCCAAGAATAGAGCATTCAAGCCTGTAAATATCCCATGCGCATAGTTTCCTTCTACAAAGCATTTATATGATATAGCTGCACTAACCACAAACAAGATAATCTCAGCAACGCAATATACCGCAGGTGCAGCCGTTCTGTTTGGAACCTTCGGAGTGCGTGCGAAAGGTATCTTTTTGCCTGTAAATGCCTGCTGAATAGATTTGAAAACTCCACCAGTAACAACAGGTAACAACATTGTATTCTGAGCCAGAATTCTAATAACATCAGTGACTTTGTATCCAGAATTAACGACATCGCGTGAATACATGGATATATAAATTAGAGTTAAACCAGTAATCCACCAATTCTCAAGTTTTTCAGGGAATGGATAAACGCATATCAGTATTATAACACCAATTAATATCGTAGACATTCCCAAATAGCTGAACCTGAAATATAATTCCTTGAAAAGATCTGCTGTTTTCTTGGAATTAAGGAAATATCGAAACAGTTTTGGAAGAATTAAAATCCCACCATTCGCCCATCTTCTACGCTGAATAAGCAAAGAACCAAAGTCTGATGGCGTTGCACTGAAAGTAAGTCTTTCAGGGTAGTTTAGCAACTTCCAACCCTTATAGACAAGATCTATACTCGATTCTGTATCTTCAATCAGAGTTCTATCTTGAATGTAAATATAAACTTCATGGCCGTTTTCAATTCTTGATTCTCTAATGTTATCAAGGGCTTCTTTTCTAAGCATTGCGTTTGCTCCAACCCAATAGCTTGCATTCCAGTAAGAATAGCCCTGATGCATTCTAAACTGTGAATCGATATATGCGCCCGCAACGTACTCGATTAAATTATCGCATCCCTCAAATGATGAACATGGAGATTGCAATACCGCAAGGCGAGTGTTTTCAGGCTTTTCCATGATGGGAACAAACTTGAGAAAATAATCGTGCGTCATGATAGTGTCGGCATCAATAGTATTGACATATTTTGAATCTGGAATTTGCAGATCAAATTTCTCGTCATTAGCACATTCCACCAAAATAATTCCGCTATTGGTGTGCATCTCTTTAAAAGATTTACCTATAAGGCCAATATAGCTGTTAAGGTTCATCGCTTTGTTGGCTTCATGCGATAGGTTAGCATATCTCTTTCTCTCAAAACTTGAGAAATTGACACTAAACAACCCTATCAACCTGTTATATTGCCTTCTGAGATATACCTTATCTGCTTCTATCTCGCTGTTTGCCTTTGCTTTTAATGCCTTTGCAAACTCCAAATGATTGATTGCAGGGGTTTGCAATATTTTATTTATAAAAAATCTATCAGCAAAATGGATTTCCTCTATAGCATTTCCATCGCTAATTTCACTTTGTAGATTAAACAACCACTCAGCAATTTTCTCAAAATTCTTAGCTAGTCTTACATATTCACTTTTTGCAGATAAAGAATCTTTCTTTGCTCTGCTTCTGAATAGCTCGATTTCTTTGGCATAAATTGCTCTTTGTTCATCAAACATTTTCTGCAATTGCTTAGGAATATTTCTTGCAACTTCAAGACGCTCTGCATCTTCTGCATTCGCAGGTTGGTATGGATCATCAATCAATAAAACTACATTTTTTTCTGGATATTCAGCAAGAGCTGCTGACAACATTGTTTGAAGATTAACTTTTCTCTCTTCCTTATAAGAAGGGATTATCACAGTCATTGATGGAGCTTGCTTAAGATCATACAATGATTCCATTTCTTCCGCAGATGGATGAGCATAACTTAAAGCTCTCTTGTGTGCACCATATATGCATAGCAGATAAAACATCGAACCGTAACCAACAAAAAACATGCAAACCGCATATACAATTGATTCTATTAACTCAGCAGTTGTTCCACTTGTATAGCTATCGTAAATACTATTTGCTAAAAAGTTGATGGTTCCAACAATAACTAAAGTGGCAAGTGCAATTGCTATTTTGGTAATAAATAGTTCTTTTTTGATATTAAGTTCTGGTTTCATCTGAATGACTTTGTATAAAATTTGCAAGATGGCCGCTTTTGGCCAACTATACATTATATATACACATCTACATTACATTCAAATTAACAATATTTAATGTTCGGGGTATTCAGTTAGGATTAATTATTCCTTGCTATTGTCATGATTACTTCCACATTTTTGAGGGAATATCCCTCAGGAAGTTGCGGCAGATTGATGCATTCTTTAATGTCTACGTCTTCAATCATTCCAGAATCTTGATAATAAAAGTGGCAGTGGTTTGTGAGGTTAGTATCAAAATAAGATCTGTCACCATCAACGGTTATCTCTTTCAACAAGCCAATTTCAGAAAATTGATTGAGCGTGTTGTATATTGTGGCAAGAGAGACCTTATAGCCAACATCTTTGCATTCGGCAAACAAACTCTCTGCCGTGATATGCCTATCGCCTTTTGACCAAATAATATCAATCAGCTTTATCCGCTGACTTGTGGGGCGTAAACCAGCACCCACAATCTTTTTGATAATGTCATCTGACATATACTTAAACCTTAATCAATTTAAACTGAAAGCCATTTATAGAATGATTCTAACATGCATCTATAATATTTTCAAGATAACTTGATCTTACCAAATGAAATCGCCTGAGGTTAGAGAAATCAAGCCGTTAAGCTGAATTTCGAAATCAGCTGCGCTGTTACCATCACTATCAATCTGCACTATAGTGTTGCCTCCCGTTTGCTCATAGCGCACTTGCCAAGCTGATCCACTGAATGCAGATGTGCCTATATAAGTTTCGGTTTGTCCAAATCCTGACAAGTCAATTTTATCGCTATCAGCTTGAGCAAAATCGATGATTATGTCGCGGTTGCCACTACCCACTCCAGACTGAGAGACATTGTTGAATATGAATATATCTGTTCCAGTGCCACCACTCAGACTATCCACTCCTAAGCCGCCAACAACTGTGTCGTCTCCAGCATCGCCACCAACGGTATCGTTGCCGTTTTGCCCTAAAACAATATCATTTCCACTGCCACCAGAGATGGTATCATTGCCATCACCGCCTTCAATGCTGTCATCGTTGCTTTGACCTGCGAGGCTATCGTTACCGCCGCCGCCATAGATTGTGTCATTGCCATTTGCACCATTGATGAGGTTGGTAGCACTTGTACCTGTCAAAATATCGGCAAAGTTAGAGCCATTGAGGTTTTCAAGATTACTGATTGTATCTCCCTCAGCGTGACCACCAGATACAACACCTGTGCTGAGATCAACATTAACTGCTGCATCACTGAATATGTAGCTTAAGATGTCAGTTCCTGCCCCGCCATCCATAACATCACTGCCTAAACTGCCATATAATCCATTAACTCCAGCGTTGCCTGTGAGTGTATCGTTATAATCAGAGCCTTGTATATTCTCGAAATTGCTGAAAACATCTCCCGCTGCATCTCCACCACTTCCAGTTCCTGTTGCGAGGCTTACATTAACGCCATAGTTGCTTGAGGTGTAAACTAGTGTGTCAACTCCTGCTCCACCATCCATGGTGTCACTGCTCTGCCCTCCCTCAATGAAATTATTCAAGGAATCACCAATAATTGAGTCACTTCCACCACCCCCACGAACATTTTCAAAGTTGCTGATAATATCTGCAGATGTACTATATATATCGATAGTGGAGGCTCTGCCGATGGTCATGCTGATGATTAAATTATCTCCAATTCCAGTGTAAGAAAGTAGGTCTGTTCCCGCTCCACCATTTAAAGTATCTGAGCTTATACTACCCAAAATAGTGTCATTCCCATCTTCTCCATTGCATGAATCTGAATTCATGCCCCCATCAATATAGTCATTACCAGCACCACCGATTATAGTGTCAGCACCTGTGCCATCTCCTATTTCGGCATAACCATAAAGAGTATCATTTCCACTTCCACCTTCTATGTAGTCTCCTACTCCTCCATATACACTTCCCTCATTACCGCCATATATAACGTCGTTTCCAGTACCTCCATAAAGTGTATCATTGTGATGCCCTCCGTAAAGGGAATCATCTCCTGACTCTCCATAAATCAAGTCATAATGTTCACCACCGTATAAAGAGTCATTTCCATTGCCACCGTATATTGTATCATCTCCACCTTGATCAGTAATTAGGTCGTTGCCATCACCACCATCAAACCAATCTGCACTGCCAGTTGCTTCCATAGTGTCATCACCGCCACCACCATAGATAGTGTTGCTTCCATTAAAACCATTGAGATGATTATTAAGATTATCACCTATGATAATATCATTATTGACTGTGCCTTTAACATTTTCAATGCCGATTATCACATCTCCCGCAGCTTGACCTGCAATTCCTGAGCCTAATGATAAATCAATTGTAATTCCCTCAGGAGCCGCATCATAATAATCAAGCTGACTATAATCTATCCAATCAATTCCAGCCCCTCCATTAACATAATCACCACCAGAACCAGGCATGAGTGTATCACTACCATTTCCGCCTACAATAGTATCAGAACCTTGCAAACCGAGAATGAGATCATTATCATTCCCACCATCCAGAAAATCATCACCCAGAACTCCATAAATGAAATCATTTCCATCTTCTCCATAGGCTCTACCAGCACCACTGGTAGTGTCATTCAATAAATCTGTGAAGATAGTATCATTGCCTGCGCCACCGTATATTAAATCGTTACCTTTCTCACCTGTGAGAGAGTCATTTCCGTCATTGCCGTAGATAGTATCAACGCCATCACCACCAAAAATGATATCGTTGCCACTACCCCCATATAGGCAATCATTTCCCAACATCCCATAAATTATATCATTCCCATCCTCTCCATAGACGGTATCATTGCTACTGGAGGAATCGTAGGGTAAAGTTCCGAAAATAGTATCATCACCATTGCCACCGTATATTAAGTCGGCACCTTCATCGCCTGAGATATAATCATTACCATCTTCGGCATAAACAGTATCAGCACCGCCCATTCCATTAATGATGTCATTATCTGATGTTCCATTAAGAATTTCTGATGCAGCAGTTCCTGTGATAAAAGCCATGATTATTCTCCCTGTTTATATTGACATCATCATGAAAGAGAGAGGGCAAGTAATCAACAATAAAAATATGTCAAATATTTTTTATATATAGCGCATAGCGAAGAGTTGGAGATGCAATAAAGCAAAAATCATGCGCTACATCAATATTTTGCATCATTTGATGACAAATTCAATGCCTGAAGTGGAACTTCTATATCCCCGCAATTTTGTGGAGCACCTTGTGCACTTTGAGTATGTCTGATTTATCTGCTTTATCTGCACTTCCTGATTGAAATGAGAAAAACAGCCTGCCATCAGGTTTGAGTTTTACGTTTTGCTGATTGCGACTCAGAAAATCAATCATCGCATCTGGTCTATTAAACTGACCTTTATAAAAACCAACAACCATTCCTTTGGGGCCTACATCGATTTTATCTATCCCCAAACTACGGCAGATTGATTTTATCTTAACTATTTCAAGAAGATTTTTCACCTCATCTGGAAGTGCGCCGAATCTATCAATAAGCTCGGCTGCAAAAGACTCAACATCAGCCTCATTTCTAATGTTACCAGCTCTTTTATATAAACCAAGTCTTAAAGCAAGGTCGGATACATAATATTCAGGAATTAAAACAGGAATTCCTAAATTGATTTGCGGGCTGAATTCCTCTTTGTAATCTTGACTATCTATCTCATTTATATCAGAGTTTTCATTTGCAGCTTTTGCTGCCCTCTTTGCCTCATTGACTGCTTCTTCGAGCATTTGCTGATAAAGCTCTATTCCCACCTCTTTGATATGGCCTGATTGCTCTTCGCCCACAAGATTCCCAAAACCTCGAATATCCATATCGTGGCTTGCAACACTAAAACCCGCCCCTAATGTATCAAGGGTTTGCATTACTTCAAGGCGTCTGGTTGCCGCTTTACTAAGTGTTCTGCCATAAGGAACTGTGAAGTATGCGTAAGCCCTTATCTTGCCTCGCCCTACCCTTCCTCTTAGCTGATATAACTGAGATAAGCCAAGCAAGTCTGAGCGATGCAGAATGATTGTATTGGCGCTAGGAATATCAAGCCCAGATTCCACTATATTGGTAGAAAGAAGTAAATCGAACTTTCCTTCGTAAAAATCGCTTACTACCGAATCGAGATCGTTTGCCGCCATTTGGCCATGCGCAATCCCTATTTTAATTTCAGGAACAAGCTCTGATAACTTGGCCTTAAGATCTGGCAAATCTTTAAGGCGAGGAGAAACATAAAAAATCTTTCCGCCTCTGTAGTGCTCTCTTAAAATTGCCTCTCTGATTACTACAGCATCAAATGGCATTACGAATGTTCTAACTGCCATTCTATCAACTGGTGGAGTAGTTATAAGACTAAGCTCTCTGATTCCAGAAAGAGACATTTGCAGAGTTCTTGGAATCGGAGTCGCAGAAAGTGAAATAACGTGAACTTCTGATTTTAATTGCTTCAAACGTTCTTTTTGGGCAACTCCAAAATGCTGTTCTTCATCGACTATAACCATTACTAGGTTTCTAAATTCTATGGTTTTAGCAAGAAGCGCGTGGGTTCCAATAACAATATCAATATCGCCATTTTTGATGCTTTCTTTGATTTCCTTAGAATGCTTGGCTGAGACTAATCTTGATAATTGCGCTATCTTGACGGGAAAGCCCTCAAAACGTTTGCTGAAGTTGATATAATGCTGCCTGCAAAGCAACGTGGTTGGGCACAAAATAGCAACCTGACGCTTTTCAGGATTCCTTCCACCGCTTACCGCTGCAAATGCCGCTCGAAGAGCAACTTCAGTTTTGCCAAATCCAACATCGCCGCATATCAATCTATCAGTTGGTTTGCCACTTGCTATATCCGTTAGAGTATCTTCAATGGCTCTTAACTGATCATCTGTTTCTGAATATGGAAAGCGTGCACAGAATTCTTGATATTCACTCTCTGTAACCCCTAGTGAAACTGCCGTTTTCAACTCACGCATTGCCGCAACTTTAAGAAGCTCTTCAGCGGCTAGTTTTATTCTTTCCTTTAGCCTTGCCTTCCTTTGTTGCCATGCGGTTGAGCCTAGTTTGTCTAAGCGAATTTGTTCTTCTTCTGAACCAAATCTGCTTATTACGTCAATATTCTCGACAGGAACAAACAGCTTATCATCACCATCATATATTATTTTTAGGCAATCATGCTGTGCGCCAGAGGCGGTTAGTGTTACTAGCCCTTCAAATCTTCCCACACCATGTTCTTTGTGCACTACAATTTCGCCTTCATTAAGAGAAGATGCTTCTTGCATGAAGAGATCGCTTCTTTTCTTTCTTGCAGGCTTTCTGATGATTCTCTCACCTAAAATATCTTGCTCTGAAACTATTGTGAAATCATCTGTTGAGAATCCACTTTCAAGAGGAATGATAGCAATTCCAACACTTCGCTTTTGCAGAACTCTAATATCCATCCACCTAGACATCGGGAAAACCTGCATTCCATGATCTAAAAGCATCATCCGCATTCTATCTGCTGAACCTTCTGTGTAACAGGCAGCGATAATCTTTCTTCCCGCATCGGCTTCACTGTTTACAAATTCTTTGAATGCCTCAAAAACGTTTATATTGCTTTTTCTCTCAGAGATAAAATTCTTGGCGGGAGTATATTTCTGTTTCTCACCCTCCCCTACAAACGGAGTTATTTGTATCGATTTTTCGTAAATCCATTCAAGTTCATTGCTACTTAGATAAAGTTCTTTTGGTGGTAAAGGATTATAAGGTGCTTCGTTATATATTTTATTCTTAAATTCTAGTCTGTTTTGGTAGAAGTCTTGTATTTGCTTGAGTCTCTCGGCTGCTGCATTTTGCGCCAAGTGTTCAAGTGTTATCAGAGGGTTATCAAAATATTTTGTTATATTTGTCTGATTTTCAACAAATAGTGGAAGCCAGTGTTCCATTCCTGTATATTTTCTATGCTCTGTAACTGCTTCATATAGCGGGTCATGCTTTGTGACAGCTCCGAATAACTCGTGATAACGAGCTTTGAACATCGCAATTTCCCTATCACCAAGCACGAATTCAGAGACAGGTAAAATCAATATTTCCTCTACGTTTCCTTCACTTACTTGAGATAGCATATCAAAGGTTCTGATTGCCTCTAAGTTATCTCCAAAGAAATCGAGTCTGAAAGCGTTTTCAGAAGCTGGTGGAAGAATATCAATAATACCGCCTCTAACTGCAAACTCCCCTGCTTCCATCACCTTGCCAGATCTAACATAGCCAGTTTTTATAAGAAACTTTATGATTGCTTCTTGCTTATATGATTCGCCAACTTTGAGTTTTAGGGAATTCTCACGTATAAAATTTATATCAGGAACTCTCTGCAAAAGCGCATTTATAGTGGTTACAACAACAAGCTGTGTTGTTTTTGGAGTAAATATAATCTCTGCTAGAGCCTCTATTCTTTTAGCAACCACTGAGGAATTTGGCGAAACTCTGTCATATGGCAAGCAATCCCATGCGGGAAAGGTTAAAATCTTGGCAGTTGGACAAAAATACCCGAGATTTTCTGCGGTAGAGCGCATGCTCTTATCATCAAGAGCTATATGCACGATATGCTTTAGCGCATTATCAGACAGTAAATCACTTATATAAAAAGGAACTGCGGAAGCGGTTATTCCAGATGCTATACTTTTAGTTGACATGTTTATCTTAATATCTTTTCTGCAAGACTTACTTGATTATCTTTCAGTATTTCTGCTGCTTTCAATAGGATTGATTCTTTAACACGAATAAAATCTGCAAGTTCGGTGCTAGTTAGAAACGCACTAATCACAACTTCGGCAGATGTACCCATAAATTTATCCAGATAACAATTTACGCTTTGGCCTTTATCTAGCTCTTCAATTGAATCTAGATATCCTCTCATCTGTTCAATTATAACTGGGATTTTATTTACATCCTCAAATGCAATTCCAATAGTTTCGTTGATTCTGCGATGTGTCATTCTGGCGGGGTTCATCAAAATCATACTACTGAACATAAAGTTTGGTACAAAAACCAACTTCTTATCAAATGTTCTAATGTTTACCTGACGCCAACCTATTGATTCAACAATGCCTTCAAGGTTTTTTTCTGGAAGGCTTATCCAGTCTCCGATTGAAAAAGGCCTATCAAAATGAAGCATTATTGCTGCAAAAATATTTGCCATAAAGTCTTTTGCGGCAAGCCCCACTAAAATTCCACCAACACCACCAAATGCAAGCAATCCACTGATGCTAATTCCCATATTTGGTAGTATAGTAAGAATTGACGCTAGAATAATCACGATAGTAGATATTTTATCAACTACATCGAGTGATTCCTTTGTTATTCCATTACTAGAGCTGATTAGCGGCAATAAATGATTTTTAAAGCGAAGTAAGAACCAAACAGTTATCGCTATATGAATTATTGGCCTTAGATTCAAAACCTTGCCTAAAAATACTGATTTCAAATCTTCATTTATTAACTCTGTAGCTATTCCTAAACCAGCAACCCATATAAAAATCTTTAGTGGAGTCGATATGCTTGAAGCAAAAGCAATTGCCCAAACCGATACTTTACCACCTCTTTTTTTACTCTTTAAGGTTTTAGAGAATTTCTCAATAAATCTTGATATTCCAATATTTACAACCCATGTAGCTATTATGATAGCTGTGACATAAGCAAGTAAATAGGCATTTGCCGATAGAATTTGTGCAAAATCAATTTCAGTAAAATGAGACATATTTTAATGACTTTTAGAGTTCTTTAGTTTACTAAGTTTTTAAATTTGAACATTAAGGATTTCAAATATCATATGAAGAATAACGAATCTATAGTTTTTCAGAAAAAAGGTTTACTACCTAAGCGACTCCAAGAATTTATGGAGACTGAATCATCTAGCGGAATCGTAATGATTTTATGCTCCATTCTAGCTTTGATAGTTGCAAATTCCGCCGCTTCTGAACTTTATAAGAGTTTCATATCAACCCCCATAACGTTCTCTTTCGGAGATTTAAGCGCAACCGAACCGCTTAAAAATTGGGTAAAAGATATTTTGATGGTATTTTTCTTTTTAATAGTTGGCCTTGAACTTAAAAAAGAACTTACTGAAGGGTTTTTGTCACAAAAAGGTCAGGTGCTATTACCATTTGCAGCCGCAGTTGCGGGAATGGGCATTCCAGCCCTGATATATGCCGCACTGAACTACTCACATCCTGAAACTGCACATGGCTGGGCTATTCCATCAGCAACGGATATTGCATTTGCACTGGCAATGCTAACAGTTTTTGGCAAGGGAATTCCGCCTTCAGTTAAGATATTCCTTCTTGCAATCGCAATCTTCGATGACTTAGGCGCGATTATAATAATTGCAGCTTTTTACAATACTGGGCTTGCTGTTGAACCACTTATATACGCTTTAATTGGAGTTGCTGCATTGTTTGGTTTAAACCGCCTTAATGTTACAACAATATCACCATATATTATCGTGGGTGTTTATCTCTGGTTTTGCTTGTATCAATGCGGTATTCACACCACTCTCGCTGGGGTGTTGGTAGGTGTTTCAATTCCCGTTAGAAGCAATGTTGCAGAGAGCAATTATTCCCCACTAAACACCTGTATGCACTTTTTGCATCCATGGGTTAGCTTTCTTATTTTACCAATATTTGCATTTACTGCCGCAGGCGTAAGTTTTGAAGGAATGAGCTTCGAGTCATTGTTGCATCCGCTTCCGCTTGGAATCGCTCTTGGATTATTCGTAGGCAAACAAATTGGCATTTTTGGAGTAACCTATTTATTTATAAAACTTAAAATTGCAGAAATTCCAAGAGGTGCAACATTCATGCAATTATATGCTGTTTCTATCCTTGCGGGCATAGGATTTACAATGAGTTTATTTGTTGGTATGCTCGCGTTTAATGACATCCACATTCAAGATATGGTTAAGGTTGGAGTGCTTTCTGGCTCATTCCTTGCGATTATCTGGGGAGGGATTATCACCAAAATTTCAACAACAGGGAACTTAACAAAATGAAAAGAATAATAACTCTAGCAACGGCTATAACCTCTCTTTTTGCATTTTCAAATGCGCATGCAAATAACGATTCAATGCCAGAAAAAAGCACTGGTTTTGATATCGAGAAAGTTCGCAAGATGGATGAGCAAAAATTCACTAAAATTGACAAAAATAATGATGGTGAAATAAGCAAAGAAGAGCATGAGAACTACAAAAAAGCAAAACTAGACAGACACAAAAAGTGGGAAGAAAAGCAAGATATTCGCTTCAAAGAGGCAGATACCAATAATGATGGTAAAGTTAGCCGTGAAGAATCAAAAATTGCTTTTGACAAAAGAAATGCGGAAAGACTCGCGTTGATGGATACTAATAAAGATGGCAAAGTTAGCCGCGAAGAAGTAATTGAATATTCAAAGAATAAGAAACAGCAAGAGCTTGGTGGCGCAGAAAAAGATGAAGAAAAACAATAGCAAGAAAGCTAGTCAAGCCGTCACCCATCAGCCAACCATTTCTTGGCATGATGTCGTAATCAATGGCCCTAGAAACGTAGCTGCAAATATAATTCCTAGTGGGGTATCACCCGCAGATTTTGTAAATTTGAATGACATTCAAGAAGGCACTCAGCTTAGTGATGCGACGATGCAAAGGTTATGTGAAAAGCCATCATTGATTATGACGGGTGGTCACTTTTTGCAGATTGAGAGTTCTCCTTTTGAAAATAAATTTACTGCTGATGCTCTCGAAAAAAGTGGCTATCAAGATCTCGGTGAGATGGGTAAGAATGAGCAAAGAGCCTTAACTGCAATTTACCGTAGAAATGGCCATCATGTTACCGTTATGCTACCCTCACCCAATGATTATGATGGAATTTTCTCAACTGACTCCGACAAAACCTTTCAACATGCAAAAAGATCAGAAGATGGCCTTACATGGATAGTCGGCAAAGTTTTTAGCATCTGTCCAGTTTTCACTCACAAAAGAAGGCAGCCAGAGGTTGAGTGGAAAAAGAAGTTACTAGCTACATCTATTAGGAGGGATACGATCCAAATGGAAAACGCTATGGAATTTGGTGACACGCGAATAGTTTTTCATGAGCTTAACAACGGCGCAAAAGATGGAGGCTTTGTTCTTGCGGGAATTGCAGAATCTAACGAAATAGCCGTTGGAAGATCGACCATAGAAGGTCATAGAGAATTTGAAAACCATCTAAAACAAAGATTAGGCGAATCCGTTAAGGTTCACACAATAGAGCTAAAACAGCCATTTTATCATTTTGATACAACTGGCATTGTTGGAACTAAAGGAGAGTTCTTTACCAACCCTATTGCTTTTACTGCTGAAGGGTGGAAGAAGATAAACGAGATATTCGGCGATAAGGTCGTAATAGTACCTGAACATGATATGGAGATGTTTCTCGGCAACGGAACCTGCTTTGCAGAAAATATCTACACTAGCGACAAAATAAGCGATGAAGCGATAGAAATTCTCGCCAGTCACGGTTATAACGTTTATATGACTCCGATAGATTCGACTTACCAAAGCGGCGGGGGTCATCGCTGCATGACAAGTGTTAATCCTGATATGTATATTGAAGGCGGTTACCAAGTTGACTTGAACAAATACCCTGCAAGGGGAGAGGTTTACAAAGTCACAGCCGAACACGAAACCAATCGTATATTTTTGAAAAAGAGAGTTGGAAGTGAATATCAAGTGATTGAAGAAATTACAAATCATGCACTTGATTTCATGACATTATCTCACATCCAGCGATAGAGCCTAGTTTAATTGATTTACAGATATTTCAATTTTGTTGTTCTCTTAATTTCACTTGTTTGTTTTCAAGTAAGTGTTGGCTTTGCGAATCAGAGCAATCTAAAATTTGAGATTCCTATTTTATGTAATTATGGCAAAGACTGCTTCATTCAAAATTATGTAGACGTCGATAATCAGCAAAATAGCTTTCAAGACTTCAAATGCGGCAAACTATCCTATGATAAACACGATGGAACCGATTTCAGAATTTCCAGAGTGCATGACATAGATAAGAACTATCCTGTAATTGCTTCGGCTAATGGAGTTGTGATTGGAATCAGAAATAATATTGAAGATATAAGCTACGATAAAGTCGATAAAAACCTTATAAAAAACAAAGAATGCGGCAACGGAGTTGTTATCAAACACGAATATGGATATGAAACTCAATATTGCCACCTGAAAAAAGGTAGCATAAAGGTAAAAGTTGGCGATAAAGTTAATACAGGAACTCCGTTAGGATATGTCGGACTATCTGGAATGACGGTTTTTCCGCATGTTCATTTTTCTATCAGGCAAAATGGTAAACAATTAGATCCATTTACAGGCTTGATAATTGGAAAAGCTGAGTCGAATAAATGCCATGAAAAAACCCCTACATCAAACCTATGGAGTGAAAAGGCTGCTGAAGCCTTACAATATATTGATACCGCAATTTTATTTAGTGGATTTAGCGATAAGGCAATAACTCCAGATGAGGCTAGGGCAAAAAGTTTAATAGCTGATTTACCTAAAAATACAGATGCAATAGTTTTTTACTCAGAGATAATGGGCGTAAAACAGGGTGATATTATTAATATCGAGATAATTGCTCCAGATAAGCAAGTAATTGTATCTGGCAAACAGCAAATTGAAAAGCCAATGGCAACATATTTTGCATTTGCAGGTAAGAAACGTCGCGATTTGCCTTTTGCAATTGGCGAATATATTGGCAAGATTACGTTATTTCGTGGAGGCACAGCCATTTTATCCGATGAGAAATCTCTAATTGTAAAAGATAAATGAGATATATCATATTCGCATTGATATTCTTACCTCTGCCAAATCTTGCAAGGGCAGATGAAACAACCATAGGAATCATCAACGCCGATGATATAGAGAAAGTTATTGATATAAATCTTGATGCAAAACCCGTTATTCTAAGCAAACAGGCAGAAAAACATATTATTGAAAAACATCCTGAAGACTTTGATTTATGTATGAGCCATTTAAAAAATGGCATAGAAAATCCTGATTACGCTGGCGTTAATCCGAATCATCCAAATAACTTTCAAATCATTGAAAGAACTTTAGATAATAAACACTTGCTAATTGCAGTTTCGCAAAAACCAGATTCAAAAGGAAGATATAGAATCAGAACTTGCTATCAGTTGCGTGAAGAAAAAGCACAAAACATAATTTCCAAACAATACGTCAAACCCATTGCGATTCGATAATTATAGTATAGTATTTCTATTTTTATCTGACAGCTTCGCATTTCATCGGTCTCACCGTGCTCATGTATTATTCATACGCTCCGCGCGCTTCGTCTAGAAACACTTGCTCTCAAATAAAACTAGAAACACTATAGATCTGGAAACACTAAAATATCGAGTTTAAACGTCTGGATCGCCCCAAACCTTGCGATTGAAGTTATGCTCTGCGAATATCTTTCTCACAGTTCCAGTTTTAGAGCGCATAACGATTGAGTGAGTTATTGCACCGCCAGAAAACCTACGTACACCTTCAAGCATTGAGCCATTAGTTACGCCAGTTGCCGCGAACATTACATCGCCACTTGCAAGCTCTTCAAGTTTATAATGCTTGTTAAAATCAGTGATTCCCATATGCTTTGCACGCTCTTTTTGAGCATCTTCGCCATCAAAAATCAGCCTTCCAACCATTTGACCACCGATAGAGCGAAGAGCCGCTGCGGCAAGCACTCCTTCTGGTGCGCCGCCAATTCCCATGTAAATATCCACCCCAGCAGATGCAATAGCAGTCGCAATAACGCCAGCAACATCTCCATCAGGGATTAACTGAATTCTTGCGCCTGCTTCTCTGACCTGTGCAATAATTTCTTCATGGCGTGGACGGCTTAAAATCACTGCAACTAAGTCTGAAACCTCACATTTTTTGGCTTTCGCAAGATTTTTTAGATTTTCTGCGGGTTTTGCTCCAAGTCCGACTACATCTTCTGGAAGGCCACCACCTACAGCGATTTTCTCCATATAAACGTCAGGAGCATGAAGGAATCCACCTTTTTCAGCCATTGCAATTACTGCAAGTGCGTTTGGCCCTCCTGTAGCACATATTGTTGTTCCCTCTAGCGGATCGAGAGCAATATCAACCGATGGACCATTGCCTGTACCGACTTTCTCACCGATGTATAGCATCGGCGCTTTATCTCTTTCGCCTTCACCAATGACAACTGTTCCATCCATATCAAGGCGGTTAAGAACATTTCGCATAGCTTCAACCGCTGCATGATCAGCATCTTTCTCTTTACCCTTCCCCATCCACTTAGAAGCAGCAAGTGCAGCAGCTTCAGTTACACGAATTGCTTCAAGTGCGAGATTCCTGTCGAGAGTATAAGACTCTTCATCTTTCCTTATGCTATTATTTGCTGACATAATCATAAATCTAATATCCTTATCATTGCTGGTTTTTCTATTACATTCTCTAATTTCTCTATTTTGTCGAGAGCTGATTTCATTGCTGATTCTGAAGTGGTGTGCGTTGTCATCACAAGAGCCACAGGTTCATTAGGTTTTCTTGAACGTTGAATTAATGATTCTATAGAAATCATTGAATCGCGCATTATTGATGAAACTTCAGCAACTACCCCTGGTTTATCAAGAACGGTTAGTCTTAAATAAAATGCGTTTTTTACATCACTAAAATTAGCAGGATTTTTATCGAGAAGATGAGTTGCGCTTATTCCAAATGGCTTGATATATGAGCCTCTCGCTATATCCACTATATCTGCAATAACAGCGGAAGCCGTTGGGCCTTCGCCTGCACCCCTTCCCTCAAGTATGATATTTCCGACTGGTTCTGCCGATATTTCCACAGCATTAAAAGCGTCATAAACCGCTGCGAGCGGGGATTTCTCAGGAACCATCACCGCGTGAACTGCCTGTGAGATTTTAGAATCTACCATTCGCGCAACGCCAAGAAGTTTAATTCGATAATTTAGGCTGGCCGCAAAGTCTATATCCTGCAAAGATATTTGCCTGATACCTTCAACGTAAACACTTTGAATATCAACTTGCCTTCCAAAAGCAAGGCTTGCCAAAATCGCGAGCTTGTGAGCAGTATCAATTCCGTCAATGTCAAAAGATGGATCAGCCTCAGCATATCCAATATCCTGAGCTTCTTTTAGAACATCTGCAAAATCTCTACGGCTACGTTCCATTTGAGTTAGAATGTAATTGCAGGTTCCATTTAAAATTCCAGCAACGCTTAGAATGTTATTTCCTGCAAGTCCTTCTTTCAGGGTTTTAATTACAGGAATACCCCCAGCAACCGCCGCTTCAAAAGATAGGCAAACTTCTTGCTTTTCAGCATGTTGTGCAAGTAAATAGCCATGATGAGCGATTAGTGCTTTATTTGCCGTAACCACATGCTTCTTATTGCTAATTGCTGTTTCACATAGTTGTTTAGCAACTCCATCTGCACCTCCGATAAGTTCGACAACTACATCTATATCTTTATCTGACGCAATATCGAGAGCGTTATCATACCATTTCGGTGCATTAACGCTTGCTTGGTTAAGCAGTCCTGAAGATATAGCCTTATCTTTATTTCTCGCTGAAACTGCATTAACAACAATTCGCCTGCCAGCTCTTTTTTCAATTTGCTCAGATAGCTTGTTTAGGGTTTTTAAAACTCCACCACCAACTGTTCCAAGACCAGCAATTCCTATATTAAGCACTTTATCAGAAGAACTCATGCCGCCGCCATTTGCTTGAGAATTTTATCAATCGCTTCGGAATTATCTTTTTTGAGTAACTCTTTAATATTGCGGCATGCTTGACGAATTCTTTGACGATTTTCAACCAGTGCGATTCTAACGTGAGAATCTCCATACTCACCGAAGCCTATTCCCGGTGCAACGGCAACTTCAGCCTCTTTGATAAGTAGTTTTGAGAATTCTAAAGAGCCAATTTTCTTATATTCATCTGGAATTTCTGCCCAGACAAACATTGATGCTTTTGGCGATTCAACTTGCCATCCCGCTTGATTTAGGCCATCCACCATAACATCTCTGCGCTCTTTATAAAGATTTCTGATTTCCTCAACGCAAGTTTGATCTCCGTTCAAAGCGGCGGTTGCAGCAATTTGAACTGGGGCAAACTGCCCATAATCAAGATAAGATTTAATCTTGGCAAGAGCTGCAATCAAAGTTTTATTGCCGACTGCGAATCCAATTCTCCAGCCAGCCATAGAGTAGGTTTTGCTCATTGTGGTAAACTCAACAGCAATATCTTTAGCACCCTTTACCTGCAATATTGAAGGAGGCGGATTATCATCGAAGTATATTTCGCAATAAGCCAAGTCTGATAAAATATAAATTCCGTGATAACGACAGAAATCAACGACTTCCTCATAAAAATCCAAACCCACCGTTTCAGTTGTAGGATTACATGGATAATTAAGCACAACCGCAACAGGCTTAGGGGTGGAGTGTTTAACTGCTCTTTTTAGAGCTTCCATGAAGTTAAGGTCGGGGGTTTTGGGAATATACCTGATAGAAGCATCAACTATCACAAAGCCATAAGGGTGGATTGGATAACTAGGATTTGGAACCAATACAAGATCTCCCGGTCTTGTTATTGCCTGTGCAAGATTCGCAAGACCCTCTTTTGAGCCAATTGTAGTTATAACTTCGGTTTCTGGATCAAGCTCAACCCCAAACCTGCGCTGATAATATGCGGCTTTGGCTTTTCTAAGTCCAGGAATTCCTCTAGACATAGAATATCTATGCGTTTTAGGGTCTTTGATTGCCTCATTTAGTTTGGCAACAATATGCTCAGGAGTTGGGGAATCTGGATTGCCCATTCCCAGATCAATTATATCTTCTCCTCTGTGTCGAGCGTCTCTTTTTAGGTTGTTAACTTCAGCAAATACATAAGGGGGTAGTCTTCTAATTCTATAAAAATCCATAGCGGTAATCTAAATTTGTTGTTTTAAATCAAAATATAACGTTCTAAGAAAGTCTAAATATCGTAATTACAATATTAATATGACTTTCTTTCTGCCGCTCGACGCGCTGCATATCTTGATTCTTTTAACACTCTTACTTGCGCTCTTGGATTTATTGGCTCTCTCAAATTTAAGCCAGATTGCATTTTTGGCTCTTTAAGATTCAAAGGAGCAGGCTCTTTAACTTCTGCAACTTTTGGTGAATCAACAACAACTTTTTGCATGCCATCAGGTCTTTTTTCTGAACTTGTTACAGAAGCAGATGATTTAACGGGAGTTGTTGGAATGTCATTTGCAAGTGGTTTTAAATCAAGTGGCTTAAGAGGCTCTTGACTAACTTCCTTCTTTGAAGTTGGTACTTCATTGATTGCAGACATTTTTCTTTGAAGTTCCGCTTCAGCATTGTGGTCTGTCTCAACAACTTTCTTCGGTTCTTCTTTAATCGTCACAACTTTTGGAGATTGCGCTTCAAACATCGGGACTGCTGGCTTTTTTTCATCTTCAACAACTTGCCAAGGATGCTTAGCATCTCTTTGAACTTCCGCCCTTTTTGTTTCTAGCGATTTAATTTCGTTTCTAACATCTGCACTAGATTTAAAGTCGCTTGGTCTTTCAGGAACATCAGATAGTTTTGGGAATGAGTCTTTGTTCTTATCCACAACTTGAACTTTTGGTTCTGAAATTACATCTTGCGGAGCTTTCTTAGCTGCGTCTTCATTAAATGAAGGTGCTCTCTTTGGTGCGTCAACAGGCGGCAGGGATGGTGGAAGGTTGTTTGTTGCCTCCACAGATTTTCCACGAACTGGCTTAATAAAATCTGGCTCTGGGTTTGTTATAGGCTTTTCAGATGCAATTGGCTTTGCAACAACAGGCTCAATATAGTTCACACCTTCAGAAACAGGAGAATTTGCCGCTGAAGGGTTATATATTGGTCTTCTTCTTTCTGTACTTGCAGCATCATTTGCAGTTGCAACACCGTTTATTGCAAATGCTGAAAACACTAAAGAGAGAGCTAGTAATTTTATTTTGTCAGATTTTGAAAAAGAAAGCATGGTGATAACTTATGTTTAATTATTTGAGTGTAATAGATTAGGTGTATATTACACATAAGCGTAATAAAACATAACAAAAAATTTTATTTTCAGGGGAAAACTCAAAATGACCGCAAGTCAGGAACAATCAAAGCACGATCCCATTAAATTTGCTAACAACATGGCTAAGGTTATAGAGCAATCAAATTGCCTGCTCGGCCAGTTTATAAAAACTAATAGCGAGAAGGCGGTTGATCCTGCAAACTTTGCTCCCAACCATATTGGCGGCGCATTTGCCGATATGTTTGGCAAGATGATGAGTGATCCTTCTAGAGTGGTTCAGTCGCAGATGGATCTTTGGCAAGATTATATGAATCTATGGCAAAATACAACGCAAACAATGTTTGGTATGCAATCAACTCCTATAATTAAAGCAGATGAAAAAGACCGTAGGTTTAAAGATGCAGCATGGCAAGAAAGCGTATTTTATGATTTCATCAAGCAATCATATCTTTTAACCGCAAAGTGGCTGCAAGATCAGGTTAGAGCAGTCGAAGGACTAGATGAAAAAACAAAACAAAAAGTCGATTTCTATACAAGACAATATATAGATGCAATGGCTCCTTCAAACTTTGTTCTCACAAATCCAGAAGTGATGAAAGCAACGATTGAAAGTAATGGCGAAAATTTGGTTAAAGGTCTGCAAAACATGATTGAAGACCTCGAAAGAGGCAATGGCAGGCTTGATATTAAAATGACTGATATTAGCAAGTTCAAACTAGGTGAGAATATCGCTTCAACAAAAGGTAAGGTTGTTTATCAAAACGACTTGATGCAGCTAATTCAATATTCACCGACTACTGAAAAGGTTCATAAAACGCCGTTGCTTATAATCCCTGCATGGATAAATAAGTTCTATATTCTTGATTTAAAACCAGATAATTCCTTTATTAAATGGGCTGTTGATCAGGGTTATACCACTTTTATAATCTCGTGGGTTAATCCAGATGAAACTTTGGCAAATAAGGGCTTCGATGATTATATGTATGAAGGCCCACTAGCCGCGATAGATGCAATTGAAAAAGCGACAGGGGAAAAAGAAATCAACGCTATGGGATATTGCCTAGGTGGAACTCTACTCTCCATAACCCTTGCATGGCTTAAGGCAAAGGGTAAGAAATCTATTAAATCGGCAACCTTCCTTACAACAATGCTAGATTTTGAAGATGCGGGCGAGCTTTCTGTATTTATTGATGAAGAACAACTTTCATCTCTCGAAGAAAGAATGAGTCAGAGAGGTTATCTTGAAGGCTCAGAGATGGCCACAACCTTCAATATGTTGCGGGCTAACGATTTGATATGGTCTTTTGTAGTCAATAACTATCTTCTTGGTAAAGAGCCATTTCCATTTGATGTTTTATATTGGAACTCAGATTCAACAAGGCTTCCAGCTAAAATGCATAGTTTTTACTTGCGTAATATGTATCAGAAGAACCTATTGGTAAAACCAAATGGTATAGAGATAGGTGGAGTCAAAATTGATCTAAGAACCGTTGATATTCCAACATACTTTCTATCAACTCGTGAAGATCATATTGCTCCTTGGACGTCAACATACGCCGCGACCCAGATATTTAAAGGCGATATAAAGTTTGTTTTATCAGGTTCAGGGCACGTTGTGGGTGTTGTAAATCATCCAGATAGAGCGAAATATCAATTCTGGACAAATGATAAACTTCCAAAATCTCCAGAAGATTGGTTAAAAGCTGCAAAAGAAACAGCTGGCTCATGGTGGGGCGATTGGGATAAATGGCTTGCGGAAAAGTCTGATGGCAAAATTCCAGCAAGAGTAGTGGGAGAAGGCAAACTCAAGCCAATTGAAGATGCACCAGGCAAAAATGTAATGCAGCGTTTAAGCTAGATTATTTGTTCCTTATTCTTTGAAGGATAATCTCTATGACCTCAAAACCAACGAAATGAAGATTTATCAACTGCTAAATAATAATGTAACTAAAAAGTTTGGGTCATAAACATAAGCTGTATATTTGAGCTTGATAGCTTTTGGATATATTTCTCAGCGTATTTGCTCTGGTTTCTTTTGTCTAAATGAGAGAGAATAAATAAACAAAGATCGTATGAGAAATAACTCTCGTGAAGTATCATGACCATCTTGATGAGCTTCTCATCGTTTAAAGAATCGAGCTTGGTAAAATCTCTTACAAAAATTGTATCTGACCATAACAACTGACTCATCGGCCTAAATGGAACATCAGGAATAAAAGTTGGTTCAAAGCACCTACCGCCAATATCTATCATCTTGTGAACTACAAAACCTTTTGTTTTTAAATAGCTTTGCACATCGCCAAAGAGCGGTTGATTTTCATATAGCTCAACAAACTCTGTTTCCACCTGCAAAACTAATGCCTCTGAAAGAGCCTTGCTTGCATTCTTGAGAACATCAAGCTCTGCCCCCTGAATATCGAGCTTCATAAGATCAGGCAGAGGACATTCTTCAATATCATCTAGCCTTTTTGTCTCCACTTCAATTGATTTTAAAACATGAAATGGCGATCCCTCAACTGCCTTAAAATATGAAAAATGATTCAAAAGCTCTGCATTCGGTTTTAATAGAGAGGAACACCCTGCCGCATGGGTAATATTGAAAACGGCTTTTTCTCCATTTCCAATAAAATAAGGGAAGTATTGCTTCTTATCATCAGATTTGTTGTTAATCAGCTTTGCATATTGCTCTTCATCTGGTTCAAAACCAGTTATTCTGGCATATCCCGTTCCAAACAATAGATCAATATGAGTAAGACCAGCAATGTCAGATGCCCCAATATCCATTACTTCCACTATTGGTAGCTCTGTTCCGAGAACATCGGATATTTTAAATGCAGCTCGTGACATTAAATATTATTACTCCCAGATTTTTGGGCGATTAACCCCATAACTTTATCAAATACATCGTTTGCTGATGATGCCGTAGTGTCAATAATAATCGCATCATCTGCTGGCTGCATTGGAGCCTGATCACGTTCTCTATCTCTTTGATCTCTTTCTTCTAAATCCTTAAGAACTGAGCTAAAAACAACCTCTATTCCCTGTCCTTGAATTTCTTTATGCCTTCTTTTAGCTCGCGAACCAAGACTTGCAGTTATAAACAGTTTTATATCAGCATCTGGACAAACTACTGTTCCAATATCACGGCCATCAAGAACTGCGCCTCCAGATTTTTTTGCATACTCTCTTTGATATTCCAAGAGAGCCGCACGAATTTCAGGCATTGCGGCAACTATTGATGCGGCTCTGCCTATTCTTTCTTGCCTGAGTCTTGGATTTGAAAGGTCATCTTGAGTAATATTTCTTGCACAGTCTATTGCAATATCAACATTATCTTTTATCTGTTCTGGCTCTATTCCAGCATATACAAGTTTGAGGCCAACAGCCCTATATAGACTTCCCGTATCTAAATAGCTAAACCCTAAAGTATTTGCAATTCTTCTTGCCAACGTTCCTTTTCCAGATGCGGCAGGACCATCAATTGCGATAACTAATGGCCTTATATTATTTATATTATAATAACTTGGCTTATCTTCTTTATTCTCGTTTGTATTAGTTGCGCTAACTATTCTTGCACCAATCTGATTCATTAACTTAATAAAATCAGGAAAACTTGTCGCAATGAAACTTCCGTCATCAACACTAATAGGATTTGCAGAGGACATTCCCATTACTAAAAATGACATTGCAATTCGATGATCCATATGCGTTACAACTGTGTTTCCACCAGCAACTTTGCCACCAAATACAGTTAAGTCATTACCATCAATCTGGTTTTTTACTCCACAGACATTAAGGCCATTTGCAACCGCAAGCAATCTATCGCTTTCTTTAACTCTAAGCTCTTCTAACCCTCGCATTACTGTTTTTCCTTCAGCAAAAGCCGCCGCAACTGCCAGAATTGGATATTCATCAATCATCGAAGGTGCACGATCCGCAGGAACTTCAATACCCTTTAAATGACTCGATTTAACCCTTATATCAGCTATTTCTTCTCCACATTCGCTTCGAATATTTAGATATTCAATATCCGCACCCATTTCTTTAAGAGTTTGAAATAGCCCTGTTCTGAGCGGATTTATACAAACATTTTCTATCGTAATATCTGAATTCTTTGTAATAAGTGCCGCAACAATCGGAAAAGCCGCCGACGAAGGATCGGCTGGAACATTAATATGCAAGTTATCAGACTTTAAAAGAGGTTGTCCTTTAAGTTTTATGTTGTCTCCATCAACATGAATATCTGCGCCGAAAAACTTTAGCATTCTTTCTGTATGATCACGGGTTTTTTCTTTTTCTATTACAGTGGTAATTCCAGCTGTGTTTAAGCCTGCAAGCAATACCGCTGATTTAACCTGAGCCGACGCAACAGGAAGTTCATATGTAACTGGAAGCGGCTCTTCTGTTCCGCAAACTGCTATCGGAAGCCTTCCGCCACTTCTGAAATAAAATCTTGCACCAAATTTTGAAAGTGGATCAATAACACGCATCATTGGCCTTTTTCTGAGACTCGCATCGCCTGTTATAACACTAAATAACTTATGTGTTGACAAAATTCCCATTAGAAGTCTTGCCCCCGTTCCAGAATTACCCATGTCAATTATATCCTGACTTTCAGTAAGTCCGCCTATTCCAGAGCCTTTGACTGTCCAGATTCCATTTTCATCTTTGTTAATATCCACACCCAGTTGCAACATAGCCTGCTTGGTATTTAAAACATCATCTCCCTCAAGAAGGCCTGATATAGTAGTTTTTCCTATCGCAAGTGAAGATAACATAACGCTGCGATGAGAAATAGATTTATCCCCCGCAACTTTAATTTTTCCATTTATTCCTTTTACTTTACCAGACGTTAACGGTAATCGCTTAACCTTATCAGACAAAACAACCTCTGAATTAAAAAAATTTTATTTTACAAATCAAATTTCACTATATATAGCGCATTGAGATATGAATAAATAGCGGAGATTAGATAAGTGTCAAAACCAGAATTAGGTACTAAGAGAATTTGTCCAGTTTGTTCAGCTAAATTTTATGATTTAGCTAAGGTTCCTGCAACTTGTCCTAAGTGCGGCCATACATATGATCCAAATGTTGCTGCAAAGCCCCGTCGTGGAAGGAAGAAAGAAGTTGAGCCAGTCGATCTAAAGGCAGAAGAACTAAAGAAAAAGAAAAAGGCCAAAGGTGTAATTGCTGATGGCATTGATGATATTGATTCAATGGATGATATTGAAGACATTGGCGTTTTAGAAGATATGGATGACCTCGATGATCTAAATGAGATTGAAGAGATTGATAACATTGAAGATTTAGATGATTCAGATGCCTCTGAAGATGATGTTGACGAAGAAGCACTAATCGAAGATCTTGACACCGCTGAAAACACTCTTATCGACACTATCGAAGAAGAAGACTTTGATGAAGAAGACTTCGAAGATTTCGAGGATGAAGATGAGGATGATGAAGACGAAAAACCCAAGAAAAAGAAATAAGTTTTCCACAGATAATCTGATTAAAATCGCTGGTTTACACTTAATTAACCTAGTAGTTATATTGGTTAGCTGTGTAAATATAAACAACATGATTAATAATGTCAGCAAAGTTTCTTTTAATCGGGTTATCTGCCCTAGCCTTGTCATCTTGTACCACATGGGATCTGAGAGAGCTTCGCTCTGTTGAACCTACTGGAAATACTTATCAAAAAGAACTGGCAAAATTATATCTGGAATATGCGGAAGCAGAAGCACTTAACTGTGACTGGGTTGATTCACAATACTTCGCCCGTAAAGGCTTAATGGTCGCCTATGGCAAAGATGTTGAGCCAGAAGATCCCAAAAATTGGAAGATAAAAGAAGTTCACCATGCGGAACTCTTAGAAGCCAGAAAAACTATGGATATGGCCTTTTCAACACCTGCGTTTAAGCTCAATCCCAAAGCGGCGGCTGCGGTTGTGGTAAATTACGATGCGTGGATAGAAAATCTTGAAGAAGCAAGTGATGAAGGAGAGATAGAAGAAGCAAGAAACAAGTTTTATGAATCTCTCAGTCAGCTTTATGGCAGACCTGAATCATCAAACGCCACACCCTCCCCTGAATATGAAGTGGAAAGTGATGATAGTGAAAAAATCATCAAAGAAACAGCCAAAACAAAGGCCAAACCAAAGCCATTAACAGTAGATGAATCAAAAAACACTAATATAGAGCAGGACGTTTACGGATTATCTAATAATGCAATGCCTGAAGAGACAATTACCTACACCATATATTTTGATCATAACAGTGATTTAGTTAGCTCAAATGCTAAGAAGATTCTCAAATCAATTGCTGATAGCTTAACTGACATAGGCTCTGGCTATGAGGTTGTTATCAACGGCCATACAGATAGGTCTGGAAGTGATGAATACAACATGAATCTTGGCCTAAAGCGCGCAACTAAAGTTAAAGATACTCTGGTTGCAGAAGGCGTTATTGAGAAGAATATCAACCTATTTTCTTTTGGTGAATCAGATCCTAAGGTAAAAACTAAAGACGGCGTTAGAAACGAAACTAATCGCAGAGTTGAAATATTTATTGAAGAATAACATTGTTTGATATTGAACAGAGAATTACTTCTTTAATTTTGGGTATTGTGCTGGGATTAATCTTTATTCCCTTAAAGTCACTATTTAATCATCACAACCTTTCATATAGTATCTACTCATCAATTTGCTTGACGCTTACCAGAAAGCTAAACCGTGATAATCGAGCTAAGAAAGATGTTTATTACCGTGCTTCGTTTCTCGCAATAATCGTTATTACATTTTCCATTTCAGCGGGCATTCTAATTGAAAGAACAATTGAATACTTCGCGATTAACCCAAAGATAGAGTGGCTAACCTCCTCTTGTTTATATGCACTTATTGTTCCAGTTAGTAACTGCCTTTTTAGATATACTAAATCTACAAAAGACAATGATTTTGCAATGAACAGAAAGCAAATTGCAAAATCAGCAATGGCCTTTAACATCTATATTATCTCAGCCGCACTTTACTTTATTTTTGCTGGTTTTGCAGGCCTTCTGTTAATCATAGCCTTATATAATTTATATGTAATCTTAAGTAACAACCTAATAAAATCAGAGAGTAAGGTTTTCACCCTACCCTTTCGGCATCTTATTGAAATAATGCTTTGGATTCCTAACCGTATTTCCGCACTATTTATAATATCATCCGCCTTATTTACCGCTGGCACATCATTTAAATCAGCAATTAAGGCTCTTAAAGAAATGGAATCATGTAAGTCAATTGAGGCAATTGCTCTAACATCAGTCGCTGGAGCACTGAAGACATCAATTATGAATCATGATTTTATATCCACAAACGATAAACCTATGTGGTATGGCCTTAAAAATAACACGGCCAAAACATCTGCAAGAAATATAAAAATTGCTTTCGCACTCTACTTAACAGCCATTTTTATATTCCTAGCGGCACTATCCCTAATCTCACTGCCGTTAATCTAAGCGTTTTGGAGTTCTTGGTTTTTATTTTCTGCTTTAACAGGATTTGAACGTTTTTTAAGTGGGCTTGATTCAAGTTTTTCAGTCACACCACTTAGATTTAAAGACTTCAGAAGATTTCTAACTTCTTGTCTTGCTGCTATATGAGACATGCTGATTGAGATTCCCAGTTTCTCCTCTAGAACATCTAAAACAGTTAGTCCCTCTAAAAATAGCTCGCGGAATATAACTCTTTCGCTAAATCCTGGAACCAGCCTAAAACCAACACGTTTAGAAAGTTCGGCAATAACTTTTTCCACATTCTTTTTATTGCGTGCGGCTATATTACTAAGACGATTTCGCATAACCACCCAGTCGATTGAGCCACCATCACGGCCAGCTTTTTCAATTTTCTGCTGCCAAACCATTTCGCTATAAATATTTGGTTTGATAACCTGCATCTTCACAGGGTCAATGTGTGCCAAAACATCAAGATCGACAAAGCTATCATTTATTGGAGTAACAACAGTATCCGCACAAGAATGCGCCGCTCTTGATAATGGAGTGTCACTTCCTGGACTATCTATAATCACAAAATCAAACTTTGACTGAATCGCCGAAATTAGACCTTCAAATCTTTCTTTCTCATCGGCGGCCGCTTCGCTAATTTTATCGAGCTTGCTTCGCTCTATCACAAAAATTTCAGGACATGGCAGAAGTATTCCTTTTCTAGCCATCGAGTTTTTACGATTTTCAATATACTTAGAAAAAGATTTCTGTCTTGAATCAAGATCTACGCATGCAACCGAGAAACCAGCCCTTAGTAAAGCAACAACAATATGCATCGCCGTTGTGGTTTTTCCAGAGCCGCCCTTTTCATTCCCAATCACAATAACGTGAGACTTAGTGTCTTTATTCTCCATAAGTCGCACTCCCTAGTTATATTTTATGTTTAAATTCAGGTGTTTTTTAGCAACACTTATTGATAGAAACATACATACATTATAACTTATATTCAAGTGAATACTCCTGATTGTGGAAAGTTAAGATTGACAAATTGAACTAAAGGATTAATTCCATTATATAGCTATAACTAGCAATAGAATAATTAAGCTCAGAGAAGAATAAATGGCAGAAGCTCTTTCAGTAAACAAGAAGAATCGTCCACTATCCCCGCACTTGCAGATATATCGCTGGCAATGGACTATGGCAATGTCTATTTCACATAGAATAACAGGTGTTGGCCTTACGTTGGGGACAATTTTACTCACAGCGTGGATATGGTCTGCGGCCTATTCACCTAAGTGCTTTGAATATATTCAGGGATTTCTTGCATCTGGATTTGGTACTTTTATTCTTGCAGGTTTTTGTGCCGCTTTTTGGTATCACTTTTTTAATGGAATAAGACATATGATTTGGGATAGTGTGCATTTACTTGATCTCAAAAAAGCCTATATGAGCGGCGTTGTTGCTCTAATTATGACCGCAATATTTACTGTAATAACTATAATTGGAATGATATAAAATGCATCATAACAAAGATAACTTGCGAACCCCTCTATCGGTTGCACGCGGGCTAGGATCAGCAAAAAGTGGCTTTAAAGCATGGTGGATGATGAAAATCACTTCTGCCGCGTTAATTCCACTATCGCTATGGTTTATTTATTCCTTAGTCTCCTTAAAATCTGCCTCCGCAACTGAAATTGCTCTTTGGCTTTCTTCGCCTTTTTCTGCGGTTACGATGGTGCTATTTATGCTTGCTCTTTTCTATCATGCTGCGCTAGGAATTAGGGAGGTTATAGAGGATTATATACACTGCCATTTTGTTAAATTAGCATCTCTTTATGTTGTAAATTTTGCAATTTTTATAATGTCAGTTTTAGTTTTGTTTTCAGTTGTTAAACTTCATTTTTCAGGGATTTAAAAATGGTAGAGTTTTCACTACCCAAGAATTCTAAAGTAAAAACAGGTAAAACCCACAAGGCTTCATCTGATGCTAAAAAGGTAAAAAATTTCAAGGTATATCGCTGGAATCCAGAGGATGAGGAAAATCCTAGTCTTGATACATTTGAAATAGATATGGATAAATGTGGTCCTATGGTTTTAGATGCTCTGATAAAAATCAAATCAGAGGTTGATAGCGGCTTAACATTTAGGCGTTCATGTCGTGAGGGTATATGTGGAAGCTGTGCGATGAATATTGACGGCACGAATACTCTTGCATGCACCAAGCCAATTGAAGATGTGAAGGGAGATGTAAAAATATATCCACTTCCTCACATGCCTGTAATGAAAGATCTCGTGCCAGATTTAACACACTTTTTCGCGCAATATCAATCTATTAAACCATGGATAAATACTGAAACTCCTGCTCAGGCAAATGAAGAACGGCTTCAATCTCCTGAGGATAGAGAAAAACTCGATGGCCTTTACGAATGCATTCTTTGTGCTTGTTGCAGCACTAGTTGCCCCAGCTATTGGTGGAATGGCGATAGGTATTTAGGCCCAGCAATTTTGCTTCAGGCTTATAGGTGGATTGCCGATTCAAGAGATGAAAGCACTGGCGATAGACTTGATGAGTTAGAAGATCCTTTCAAGCTATATAGATGTCATACCATCATGAACTGTGCTAATACCTGTCCTAAAGGCTTGAATCCTGCAAAAGCGATTGCAGAGATAAAGAAGAAAATAGCCGAACGCGCAGTGTAATTGGATTTTATAGATCAATGACAGAAAAAAAAACATTACTAAAAATTTTTTGCGGTGAACCAAGAGGGCTCGCCCTACCTCCTGTTTTTGCAACTCCAGACTGGAATGCAAGTTCGATTGATATTGCGGGAGAGGCGAAAAATGGATTTAGGCCACAAGTTCGCAAAATAAACAAAATGGGAAGCGACTTTGACGCAATCTCAATTCAGCATGTTTTGCAGAGGTTCACTATCACCGATGCACTTGATGTATTGAATGCGTGCAAAGAAGTTTTAAAGGTGGGAGGGTTTATACACCTATCTGCCTTTGACATCCAAAGAGTTGGGGATTTTATTGCTTCTGGAAAAGTTGATGAACGCATTATGGAAATTCAAGGCAGAGCCGTTTTTGTAGTTGATACATTGTTTGGGTCGCGCGATTTTATTAAGGATGGAAACATCTCAGCTATGCACAAATCTGCTTATTCCGCGCCAAGTCTTGGCAGAATTATTAAGGCGGCAGGATTTTTTGATATTCAGGTTAAACGCGAAAAATTTGAGATTATATGCGCCGCTAGAAAAGGTGCCGCAGGCATGGTTAATACCGAAGAAAAAATCGCTATTTTCGACAATGAAAAAAATGCCAACGTTAATAACATAGAAACTGAACCAGTTCAGTGGAAACCTATAGGATTGAAAACTGCATGACAAACTTTTTAGAACCAATCTTAGTGCCTATCAACCGCGAAGGTTATAAATTCATAGCACTCTTTGCCTTTACAACAATTTCATCAGGAATTTTTTCTGATCTAGCATTGTTTATAGGTATTATATTAACAGCTTGGTGTGTTTACTTCTTTCGTGATCCTGAGAGAGTTCCACCAACAGAGGATGATCTGATTATATCTCCTGCTGATGGAGTTGTTCAGTCGATTGTAAATAACGCAACCCCGCCAGCCGAACTTGAAGTTGTGGGAGAGTTTACCAGAGTTAGCATTTTCATGAGCCCATTTAACGTGCATGTTAATCGCGCCCCGATTACTGGCTCAATAGTCAAAATTGCCTATAAAGCTGGGAAGTTTCTAAATGCATCATTAGACAAAGCAAGTGAAGATAATGAGCGAAACTCACTAATATTTCGCAGCCAAACAAAAGGTACTGAAATTCCAATCGTGCAAATCGCAGGGCTTATTGCAAGAAGGATAGTGTGTTGGAAATCAGAAAACTCCTCATTAGCTATGGGCGAAAAATTCGGCATGATCAGATTCGGAAGCCGAGTTGACGTCTACCTTCCAATGGGAATTGAACCAAAGGTTAGGGTCGGCCAAACAATGATTGCAGGAGAGAGCATCATTGCAAGTTTAGATAAATAGTGCTATCATGACTGGTATGAATATAAATTTTGATACTCAAACTATTTCCTTCCGTAATTCGGGATTTTCAAATCTAGTGACAAAAGATGATCTAAAACGTCATAATGCACTTGTTAATACCAAGATAGATACGGAAATTCTAAAATTAAACCAAAAAATATCAGAGTTAAAATTTAATACTTTAAAGTGGTTAGTCGTGGCGATGATGTTTGCTCAAACAGGAATCATTATAGCATTTATGAAAATGTTTTTTCAGCAATAAAACTTGGGCAGTATCGTTAAATAATGTCAAAAAAATTACCTGTTAGCTGGCTTATTCCAAATATGGTGACAATGCTCGGACTCTGTTCTGGGCTTACAGCTATTCGATTTGCACTTGATGAAAGGTGGCAGCTCTCATTTCTGTTTTGTATGGCTTCATTCTTTTTAGATGGAATGGATGGAAGACTCGCACGAATGCTCAAATCTTCTAGCACATTTGGAGCGCAACTTGATTCTCTCTCTGATTTCTTGTGCTTTGGGGTTGCCCCTGCACTTTTACTTTATATGTGGTCAACCCATGAAATTAAAGGGGTTGGATGGGGCGTTTCAATGCTATACGCAGCATGTTGCGCGCTTCGGCTTGCCAGATTTAACACTGGTCTATTTGACAAAAAAGAAGAGTGGAAGGAATATTTCTTCAGCGGAGTTCCAGCTCCAGTTGGTGCAGGCCTAGCCTTGTTGCCAATGATATATTACTTTCAGGTTGGCAAAGTTGAGAATTTCCCGATGCCAGAATTAGTTATTATCAACACAATCTTTGTTGGCGTTTTAATGGCCAGCACAATTCCTACATTTTCGATAAAGAAAATCAGAATTAGGCTTGATATGGCTGTTCCTGCAATGGTTATTGCCGCACTTACAATTGTTGCAGCCTTAACAGAACCATGGATAACACTATTCTCAATAGGAATAATGTATTATATTTCAATACCTTTCACTATATACTTCTACCGCAAGTTTTCCGCAAAAAAATCTTAGAAAAACGCTTATCCTCTATGAGGGTGCGTAAAGTGTTCTATAGAGCATAGCGAAAGGTTAGGGGAGAAGCAATTATCCAGAAAAACTATATTTACGCTTTTTAAGAGCAAATAAAACCTTCCCCCTTTATGGGGGAAGGCGAAGGATGGGGGTTAAATCAGTAGTCAGAGGTCAGAAACCAGTTATCAGATTTTTTACTATCTTCTGATAACTGACGACTGATAACTGGCTTCTATTCAAGACCCCCACCCTAACCCCTTACTCCCCTACACTATGAGAGGAGTTGAGATGTATTTGTGGAAGAGCTTGCAT
>CAZAGG010000018.1:0-27791 GCA_964484565.1 uncultured Rickettsiales bacterium
TTAAAGTGGTACGTGAGCTGGGTTTAGAACGTCGTGAGACAGTTCGGTCCCTATCCCCCGTGGGTGTAAGGAAACTTGAGAGGACCTGTCCTTAGTACGAGAGGACCGGGACGGACGTACCTCTGGTGTACCAGTTGTAGCGCCAGCTGCAGCGCTGGGTAGCTAAGTACGGAAGAAATAACCGCTGAAAGCATCTAAGCGGGAAATTCGCCTCAAAACTAGGTTTCCCTTGAGAGTCGTGGAAGACCACCACGTTGATAGGCCAGGTGTGTAAGTGCAGTAATGCATTCAGCTAACTGGTACTAATAACTCGATAGGCTTATCATTCGAAGCGCTTGTTAAGCATTGATCATTGGCAAATAGTCAGTGGTCAGTTATAAGCAGCCAAGATTAATATGAATACACTTAATTGATGTTAGAAAACAATTTCTTAAATTCGCACTGGCCACTAGCCGCAAGCTATTGGCCGCTAATCTACAAGGAAGTCCCTTTGTACGATCTGGTGATTATAGCGAGAGGGAACCACGCGATCCCATCCCGAACTCGACTGTGAAAACTCTCAGCGCTGATGATACTATGCCTGCGAAGCATGGGAAAGTAAGTCGTTGCCAGATCTTACAAAGGGATTTTTTTCTTGTGTGCAATATCTATGCTGTGATGATGATAGCACTAGCTTTTATTATAGTATTTCTATTTTTATCTGATAGCGTCGTATTTCATCGGTCTCACCGTGCTCACTTATTATTTATAAGCTCCGCGCGCCTCGCCTCGAAACACTTGCTCTCAAATAAAACTAGAAACACTATAGCTGTTGCACTGCATTAGAGAGGATTTAATAAAAACTTAATAAAACTCCCCTTGACCGTTTTTTTTTCATGATATTCTAACTTTTGTTATTAACGCATTAGCAAAGGATGAATTATGCAATGGGATGATTTGCCTAGATCTGACAAAAATCTCTTGAACAAGTGGATTGATACTTTATTCAATACACAGAAAATGGTCTACAACCTTCAACAATGACTTATGAGCAATACGCTGAATTTCACCGTAATCATTTTGCTAAGCTAGCAACTGAAAGACCAGAAGATTACAAGCAATCTTTGGCTCAAATAGAAGATATGCAAGCGAAGTATGAAGCAAATAGGCCAAGTTTTTTTGGCGGTTCATTTTTCGGCCGATAGCATATACATCGTATTGCAATGTGTAGCGGGAGCGTATCAGCAACTTTTCAAGAGCTATTACAGTGTTTGCAAGTCAGGTTTGTATTTTAGAAGTGCCATATTTAACGTAACGTCATTGCGCGGAGGATGAAATCCGACAAAGCAATCCAGAAACACTATAGTTGATATAACTCAAATAATTGTCTAACAGTGCTTAATACGTTCGACTACAGAACTTAGCTAAGTTCAATAATTTTTCTGAGACTTAACTATTAGTTTACTAGATGAGCATATATCTCATATGCATGAAGATAGTAAATGTTTATAATGGAGACTTTGTCGCCTCTAGTCAGGGTGGTGGAATGCGCTATCTGCGCGACTTGATTAAAGAGCAGGCTAAGATGGGCTATGAAATTCATCTAATGGGGCTTGGAGACCCAGAATCAGAGCCTCACAAGATTGATATTGAAGGCGTAAACGTAAATTATATTCCTGTTTCTGATAATATCAGCTGGCCTGTTTTCCTATATAATCTTGGTAAGCACCTCTTTGAGAGGCCAAATCATTATGAGGGAGCAATATTTCACATCCACCGAATATATTTTGCACCTGTATTTAAATATATAAGAAATGCAAGAGTTGTCGCGACGATTCACTCAAAGACATTTACGGTATTTGAAAAGAAGTTTCCGTTTCTCAAATTTCTAACGCCTGCTCTAACCTTTGCGGAAGGTTTGATAATAAAATATTTTGTTCATAAGCTCAGTGCTGCTGGTGAGTATGGAATAGATTTATATAAAGAGAGACACGGCAAAGTTGGTGATGAAATAATTTTACTCCGCAATCCAAGTCGCTTAGAAATAGATAATGCAAAGCCTGTTGAGAAAATTAGGAATAAGGCGACCAAAATAATTCTGTGTGTCGGCAGAATTGCAAGTGTTAAAAGGCCAATGGCAGTGCTTGATTTATTTGAAAAGACAATCAAAAAACATCAAGAAATAGCCGAGTCACATCACCTATTTTATATTGGAGAAGGTGAGGATTCAGAAAAAATTCGTGCCGAAATCAGAAAACGAGGTCTTGCCGATAAAGTTACGGTTTACGGATCTGTGCAGGCTAGCGAGATGCCATCTATATATTTATCAGGTGATTGCATGGTTTTGTTATCGTCTTCTGAAGTTGCGCCATATAGCGTTAAAGAGGCTCTTACAGCTGGAATTCCAGTATTCGCAACGGATGTTGGTATTGTTAGAAAATATCTACCTGAAAATTGCGGTATGATTATTGATCCAGAAAGCCCAGAAAACAGAGTGGATGAATTTTATAAATTTCTAAATACAACATACTCAAAAGATGATTGCATGAACTTTGCTGCTAAATTAAGAAAAGAAGAAGAAGAAATCTTTGCAAGTGGTTTAAGCAATCTATATTCAAAAATAGAATCTAAATGATAAAATCATTTGAGCAAATTAGATGGTTGTTTTCTGATTTATCAAGAGCTTGGTGCGGGCGCAAAAGGTGGCAAATAATCTTGTTATTACCTTTTACGGTTATATTTTATCCGCAATATTGGTCTGTGATATCTTATCGAATAAGAAGAGCTATTTATCTTCTGCCGCACCCATTTAACAGGCTTTTATTGCCACTGCGCCTTATTATAAACTCAATATTCAAGCTAGTTACAAAATGTGAGATCTCAGAACGTGCTAATATCGGTAGAGGCTTCACCATTAGTCATGTTGGTACAGTAATAATATCAGGTGAAGTTGAAGCAGGAATCAATATGGGGGTCAGGCAAGGTGTCACAATAGGTGGAAAAGCAAACGCTGTTAAGGAAAAGCCAGTTATTGGTGATAATGTTACAATTGGTGCTGGCGCAGTTATCATAGGTAATGTAAAAATAGGCAATAATGTAGTAGTTGGTGCAAACTCAGTGGTAACAAAAGATATAGAAGAAAACAATATAGCTGCAGGCGTTCCTGCAAGGGTAATTGGAACTGTAAACAAAGGTTCTAACAATGCTTAATTTTTTGGGAATTGGAGCACAAAAGGCTGGCACAACTTGGTTATATGCAAATCTTGCGAAACATCCAGAAATTAGTTTCCCTGCTGGAAAAGAACTGCACTTCTGGGATATGAACAAACAAAATGGAATAGATTGGTATAAAAACCTTTTTCCAGATGTATCAGGTAAAATTAACGGAGAGATAACACCAGCATATGCAATTTTAGATGTAAGCGGGATTCTTGAAGTAAAAGCGCATTTTCCAGATATTAAACTGATTTATATAACCAGAAATCCAATAGAAAGGGCGTGGTCTGGCGCATTAATGGCTCTTAAAAGAGCTGAGATGAAACTAAATGATGCGTCTGATCAGTGGTTTATAGACCACTTCCGTTCAGAGGGTTCTAGAAAACGTGGTGATTATGCAGAGTGTCTTGATAACTGGCTATCGGTTTATCCTAGAGAATCATGCAAGATAATGAAATATGAGGAAGTAATGTCTGCACCGCGAGAGCATCTCACTGATCTAGCAAGATTTCTGGGTATTGATGATGCATTCTTTAGTAAAATCTCGGATGATGAATATAAAACAAAGCACAATGAAGGGGATGGTTACAATCTTCGCACTAGCCTACATAGGTTCCTTAACGAGTTTTACCGCGAGCCTATTAGAAGATTATACGAGAAATACGGAATAGATTATAGGGTTTAGCATAGCTTGGTTAGCAGAGGCTTCAGTTTTAAGGGGAAGCGACAAATTATAGAGTTTCTAGTTTTATTTGAGAGAAAGTATTTCGAGGCGAGGCGCGCGGAGCGTATTAATAATACGTGAGCACGGTGAGACCGATGAAATGCGAAGCTATCAGATAAAAAATGAATCTTGCCTTATAGGTATGAAACTTTGCGTTCCACGCGAAGTAGTTTTAGAAAATCCTTGTGATATTATAAGCTAGTATCCTATGAGGTCTTAAGCAAAAAATCGCAGTTTATTTTGCTTACCAATCATCGGTATGAATCTGGCATTTTTATAATTTTTCCGCTTTTTGCAGTTATTCTATCTGGCAGAAGACTTTTTTCCAGATGCTGTTTTTGTATACATACTGCTTCTTTTTGATCCGCTACTTTTCTGAGAGTATGATGCGCATCATATGTTGGTGGGGTTATAATTTTGATTTCGATTGCAGCGTTATGGTGTTTTGCCATTTTGATGGCGGGAATTATATCGGTGTCATTCGTGATGACTAATAGCTTATCATATGTTTTAAGAATCGCATCTCTCACAATATGAATTCCTATATTAACATCCGTTTCTTTCTCTTCATGCCTTTGAATTTCAGAGCCTTTATACTTGAAGGGTTTTCGCTTGAAATGACCTGGTACAAACTCAATCCCAAACTGAGATAGTGCAGAAATATAAGCACGATGCCTGATTGCGCTATCCTCTCCCATATGTGTTGCGATCGCAGAGAAATAATAGATTTTCTCAATGCTTTCTGTTTTTCTATCAATAAATTTTTCCGATAGTAATCTTAAGTCCAGCCACTTAAGGCGGTTAGCTTCGAGATTCTTTATTGCGTGATAAAGGTTGAATCCATCAACATACACCGCAATTTTCTTTTTATTTTCATCTTCATTCATGCGGGCTGCTTTAAAAAGAAAAGCCCTAGGATTTACCTAGGGCATCCTGCACCCTGCTAAGTTAATAGCAGAAGAAACAGGCGATTATAGGAGTTATTCTATCACAAATTTCCGATTAGGGTCAAGATATATTTTTGCAGATAACTATCTGAGATAAAATAATATTTTACAAATCTCTACATATGATTGCCAAACACATAAATGAAATCATTTGAAAAAACACTCCCACAATCGTATAGGCTGATTAATAATTGGTTCATGGTGCAGAAATGGCGTAATGAATCTGAAAAACCATCTACATCTAAGAAATATTCTGGCTATATATACATTTAGACTCAAGAAAAATTAAAAGTTAATACTTAATAAATAATTTTTGCTTAAAATTGTATTAATTGTGTTTCAACGAATTGTGCAAAGAAAAGATATCGAGCCATATGAATAGTAATCACGGCAGAAGTGGCGGTTTTACTCTGATAGAAATTGCTATTGTGTTTGCAGTCATTGCGCTTGTAAGTGGCGGAGTGGTCGCAGGTAATAAACTGATAGAAAATAGCAAATACACCGCATCGGGAAATCAAGTATCGTTATTTTACAAAGCCAATGATGAATTTAAAAAGCTCTATGGCGGTTTAGCAGGTGATATTTCTAATGCATCATCTCTTTTTAATGGGGCGCAAAATGGCAATGGTAACGGATTAATAGAAACAAACGCGGATATTGACGGCGATGGCGTGGGTGATTCTGTTGACGAATCAATAGCTTATTGGCAGCATTTAAAAGCTGCAAATCTCTTGCAGGGTGAGACTGCTGAAATAGCAGGAAATTTGTATCCAAAATCTCCTCTTGATAATGCGGTTTTTACAGTGGCACAAGTTGATGGTGTTGGAATCACTTATGAGCTATCAGCAGGGGATGCTTCGGGTACGGGTAATCCTGCGTTTCGAGCGAGAGATGCCTATAATTTCGATAAAAAATTCGATGATGGTAATCCAAACACAGGTAAGATAAGAGGAAGCGGGGCAGGCTGCATAAGCGGTTCAGAATATGCGCTATCATCTAGCGGAATTAGCTGTAGTATTCAATTGGTAGGTGCATTGGTTGCAAAGAATGAAGGTGATAGTCTAGATCAATCAGTATCTTGCGGAACGATAGGGCAAAACAGAACCTTAAACTCATGCCCAACTGGATACACTGGAAACGTTGTTGAAACCTGCTCAAAGTCTGGCAATTGGGAAGTAACCCAACGTGACTGCGAACCAGTTGATTGCGGCGGAGGGGTCTATAATCAAACTAGAAATATTGGTTGCCCATCGGGATGGCAAGTTGTTCCATCTGGTTCTGACCCCATAGTTCAAATATGTAATGCAAGTGGTGTTTGGGAGATAACCCAAAACAATTGTCAAGCAATATCAGGTGATGCCTGCACAGGCGAGGGATCTAAGCGAACGAAAACTTGCCCTGAGGGACAAAGCGGAACATTGGTTCAGACCTGCACAGGCGGTGTTTGGGATGCTGGTTCGGGTTGTGCAGAAACTATGTGCAATGATAGCGGAACAATGCGTTCAATCGGCTATTCCAGAACTTCTAGTTGCCCTAGCGGATATACTGGAAAGGTAACGGAATTATGTGATGCAGGTGGGTTATGGAAAACCAAATATGACTGCATAAGCGACGAGAGTATATCTTGCTCAACAGCAGGAAGTGAGAGGGTTCTACCCTGTTTAGGTGGCGTGGCAGGTGGCATTACTCAAAGGTGCTTAGCATCTGGAAGCAGTGGCAACACATGGCAAGACATAAGTAATACATGTGTTATTGGCTGTGGTGGCCTTCCTGTTGGTTATTCAAGAATTAGTCAAGAGCCTTGCCCAGCAGGTAAAAAAGGGATGCAACGTGAGATATGCACTGCGGCTGGCACATGGGAGTTAGATGCAACATCGTGCGCAAATGATGTTTGTAAGGCAACCTCAGCAATGACGGGAGAAGGCAACGCTAGCTGGTCGGATGCTCTTGTCTCAACCATTGCAAACGGAACATGTTTAACAGGTTATTCAGGCACAGCAACAAGACCATGCAATGCAGATGGAACTTGGGGTGCTGTTATTCAGTCTTGCGTTCTTCAGTGCGCTTCTGCGCCTGCAACTACAACTATCAATTATCAAACAGCGGCTGGTGCTTCTAGTTCAGTATCTTTTACTAGAAGTGGAGAGACTGTTACTCCAGCTAACTCTGGAAATAGCGGCAGAATAAGTGGTGAAATAGATTTCTCAAGTGGTGTTGGCTCAGAAAAATTGATTGTAGATTTCGGCTATAACAATATGAAAACCTTTACAGTCAAAATCAACAACCTGAATAAAGATTTAAATGTATATGCGGAGCAAGCTAGGTGGACGATTTTTGATGGAATCGGTAACCAACTTGATACAGGGGTTATTGACGGTGCAAATAGTGTAAACGGTTCGCAGTCGGTAACAATTACTTCAACATATCCATTCAGAAAAATTGAATTTACGGCAGTTGATAATGGTGGTGGATATAATCATCAAACTACAGGTCTTGCAGATAACAGTGATTTTTCTATAGAAAACATTAGTTTTTCTACAGCTTGCGGAACGGTTACTTGTAGTGCTGGAATGACTTTAGTTGCAGGTGTTTGTATGCCCGCATGTAGCACTCCAAGCGTTGCAAACGCTACGGTTACCGCCGCACAATGGATATCTGGAAATAGCAGGTGGGAATCAACCGTTACCTGTAATGCAGGATATAACCGATCAGTAACAGGTGTTGCTCACTGTACAACAGGTACGTGGAATAACTTAGGCGTATGTTCAAGTCCTTGCTCGACCCCAACAATTGCTAATGGAACAGCCACAGCACCAGTATATAATAGCGGAGCGTCAAGATGGCAATCAACTATCACTTGCAATGCGGGTAGGGTAAGAAGCGTTACAGGGCCTGCGCATTGTACTGTTGGAACTTGGAATAATCTTGGAATATGCGGATTCTGTGTTCCAGGTCAAACCAGAACATCAACTTGTGGAGCGTGTCCATGCGGAGGAAACGCTGGATTCGAGCAATGTAATGCTTCAGGAAATTGGGGCGGAGTTTGTATAGGAAGGAGCTGTGCCGCTTGTGCTCCTCCACCTCCACCATGCACTGATGCTTGCGCGCCTAATCCTTCAGGTCAGGATTATTGCCTTCCAAATCCTTACTATGGCTTATATCAGCACGCATGCGGATATAGAGGACAATGCTGGATAGCTTTTCATGAATCTAAATGCCCTCCTTGAGTAAACGGTATTTCTGGTAAATTGTTGAATTTGATTAATATTATTGCGTTGCAAAATAAGGTTGTTGATTAATCTAGGTTAACGATGTATTCCTCTGCTTGAAATATAAGCAGAGGGGTTGCTGTGCCGTTTACAAATAAATATTCAAATAAAATATCTCTTCTTCAAAAATCAGATGAGCTTTCAGCCATTTTAGGCTCAGATAAAGATATTACCCCAAACGAAAGACTTTCAATATTCTCGCATTTTTTACTGCGTACAAATTTTGAGTCATGCAGCTCTGAGGTTCAAGATGCAATTACTAAAATTGAAACAAGCTCAATCAATGAAGTTTCACAAGAGTTTGTAGATGCATTAAATTACCTTAAAGATAACCATCAAAATGGCTTTCAACAAATTGACCCAAGTGATGTTAGCTTGGTTGATCTTGCAGCACTTTACGCCGAGAGTAGGAAGTTCTACAGAAGAGCTTCAGATGCCAAATTTTCGGATGAATTAGGATTTAAACTTACTAAAAGTTATGAAACTGGCGATTATGAAAAACTCAAAAATTGCACAAAGGTTATAGGAGATTTTCTCAAACAAAAAACTGCTGAAATGATGGAATCTCTCTCTCCTGATATAATGTCTGGTGTGGCACGCTATATGGCAATTCAGGAAATAACCAGAGGCATAGCGGATGAGAGAACCAGTCTACAAAGGCAGAATGTTCTAAATAAAGAATCTACAGAACAAAAGATAGAAAAAGAGCTAAGAGAGCTTGTTGAAACAATGGGCGGTGACGAGGAAGGTCGCAAGGCTGTTTCTCAGATTTTATCGCAGGTTTTTTTAAGGATTACATCGACCAGCCATCCAACAAATTATTTTGGCCCAGGATTACAAAACAGGTTAGAAGCAATCTATAATCTTTTTGAATCTGCAACTAAAGAAGAATATGGCTTTGATATTGATTCAGAGCTTTTAGACTATCTCACAAATAATGGGATACGCGAAATATTTGCTGGAATACATCAAGATAAAGATCTGTTATGGCATGATCCAAAATCTCCGAATGCAGATAAAAATCTGTTAATTTCCCCAGCAAAAGAAGTTGAGAGAAACGCATATCTTGTTAAGAAGTTTGATGAACACGCGGAAAAAACATTGGAGATTTTTAATAAAGCCGCGAGCAGGGTTTTAGGTGAGCATTATAGACCAGTAGAAATGTCGCAGATTTCTTTCGCTGCTTGGGAAGGTATGGACATGGATGGAAGAGAGAAAGAGAATGTCGAATCTCTCTTAAATGCTATTAAGGCATCTGACGAAAATCCCCTAACCAATGGCAGAAATAGAGTTGGTGAAATGCGTCAAAATGCTGATATTCACAATAAAATGTTTTCAATGCTTATTAAATTAACAGGTAATCAAGAGTTATATAATGCTTATCAAGACCCTGAGACGCGTGATGAGGCACTAACATATTTAATAAGCTCAGATAGCAATTTACTATCAACAGTGTTTAGCTCGATTAAAAAGCCATCTGGTGCGCCTAGTCACCAAGATTATGATAGATATGCGGCGGAAATTGCATCATTCCTTAAATCCAACTCAGGCGGAGAGAAATATTCTGATAAAGACTTTACCCTTGTTGCCAACACAATTGCTCGCATGACATACCTCTCTGATGAAACCAAGCGACGCAAAGAGGTTGGAGGAAGGCTTCCACTAACCGATTCATATATTATCGCAAATTATGAAGATATATCAGATTATTACGAGGCAATGCTTCTTCTTAAAATGACGGGAAATTTAGAGATTGGAAGCGATGGAAAAGTCTCAAAAACCAGTCACGAAATAATTCCTCTCGTCGAAGATGAAAAGGGCATAAAATCAGTTAGGGAAGAGTTTAACAAAATCAAAAATTGCAGCATTTGTCGCTCAATGCAAATTGCAAGTTCGGTTATGTATGCTGAAAATAACGGAAAAGAAATAGATTCCAATAATCTAAAACCTCGTCAGACTGTTTTCTTTGGAAATAGCGATACGGGAAGGCATTTAGGCGTTCCACAGGCTCAGTTTAAAATGCGTAACGCTCAAAGAATTGTATCCACTGAGATATTTACGCTAGATGAATTTGAAACAGAAATATATATAGGCTCAGGCTTTGAAGCAGAACGTGGCGGACCTGGATTTACATTTGAGCGTATGGTGGCAATGATGTCATCTTGGTTAGGTTTCTTGGGTAATCTAAGGGTAACCGCGTTGCAAGGCGATGCTGCAAGAAGGTTTGGTTTATCCGTTGAAATGGCTAAAAAGTTTGTATCAAGTGGAATAACATCACTTGCAAAAAGAACAGCAAAGTTTCTTCATCTGGCGCATGATGAAGAGCAACAAAAGGTTGAAGCGCAAGTTGATAACATCTTAGAGGCTATGGCGGATATAGCTATTCCAGTTTACAGAGAGCAAGTTGCAGAAAATCCTGATATTGTATCTTTTATTGGTAAATCTGGCGCGTGGACAGTTCCTTTCTCAGCATCACGTGGACAAAGAAATATCACCAGTTTTGAAGGTTTTAGGGCTATTCAGGTTAATCTTTCAACCTATCTTAAGGGCATGTCGGTTCTTTATTATGGCTTTGAAGAATCTCTCAAACAGTTGATAAACGATACTGACGGTGAGAAGTTCTCACTTACAGTCAAAGAAAACGGCAGAAGCAGAGAAATTAAAGGCCTTGAGCTAGCCAAGTGGCTTTATAACAACTGCGAAGCATTCAAGATTCAGCTTGATAACGCGGTAATCGCGGCTGAGATGACCGACAGGGAAATCGCAAGCTGGTATGTTGCAAATGGTGAGAATAAAAACAAAGATCTAGAATTTGGTTCAACCATAGGTAACAGCATGGCGCAAATTAGGGTTATTGCAAAGCTCATTGCTGGCGAGCAATATCTATTTAAAGATGATGGACTAAGAGGGGCAAGTAAAGGAAGGTCTCCAGCAGGGATATTATCTCATGCAATGCAGGCAGTAAATCAAGATAAAATAAGAGAAATTCAGCAAGTGAACGCGAAAGGCGAGGTGGTTACTGATTATCAGGCATCAAATCATGTTCCTGAATTATTTGCTATTTCTGACTTTCTAGCGATTGCAAACCATGAAGCATATCAGCAAGGAATTAGAGTCGCCATAGAACATGCGATTAATAATCTAAAATCAAACACTAGGAGCGTGTAGAGAGGATAGAGCCAATAATCCTACTATTATTAAGATTGTTCTTGGTTGGTATTAGGGTTTTTGTGGATGTGTTTTAGGTCGGAAGTGTCATAGCTTTCATATAGCTTGCCGTCATTTCCGACGATAGTTTTTATCTCTTCGTTAATTTCTTGTTTTATCTTTTTTAGTTCACCAATTTCTGCGACTTCATCTAATTGTTTTTTGAAGTCGTTTGCCATGTTCTTTACATATTTTGTAGTTTTGGCAATAAACCTTACCACCTTTGGAAGTTCATTTGGGCCAAGAATTATTACAGCAACTGCTGCAACTAAGCCCATTTCTGACCATGCTATATCAAACACTAGATTTTTCTTTGTTCTCTATATTCTCGATATTTGAAGTTGGGCTTGAAGATGCCTGCTGCTCTAGCTTGATTTTATCTTCTTCTTTTAGGCCGTCTTTCAGGTTTCTAATGCCTTTGCCGACATCGCCCATAACTTTTGGAAGTTTGCCTGCGCCAAATAGAACAAGCACTATCATTAAAACCAGAACTAATTCCCAAAATCCAAAACTCATAACGCCCGCTCCTTAACTTATGTTTTTAAACAGGTTATAATATCTCTCTTCAGTTTTAGAAGATAGTTTAAAATCAGATGGATTAATTGATAGCATATCTTCCATTTTGCCTGTGCAGTGAAGAACCAAATCGCAACCTGCCGCAAGAGTTTGCTCAGATAAATCTCGTAAATTTCCCTTAAGTGCCTTCATGTCTATATCATCTGACATCAATATGCCATCAAAGCCAATATTGTTTCTAATAATTGAAATCACTTTATTTGAAAGTGTCGCTGGAAGTTCGCTGTCAATGGCCAGATAAAGAATATGTGCAGTCATTGCAAAAGGTGCATCCTTAAGTGCCTTGAAGGGAACAAAATCTATTGCTTCAAGTTCTTCAATTGCAGCTTTTACAATTGGTAAAGTCATGTGGCTATCTTCTTTTGCTCTTCCATGACCGGGAATGTGCTTGATTACAGGCATTACGTTTCCATCTTGAAGGCCGCGCATGAATTCTGAAGCAAGCTCTATCACCATTTCTGGAGTTCTTCCAAATGCCCTATCTCCAATAATGTCGTGTGAGCCTTCTTCTGGAACATCAATTAACGGGGCGCAATCAACGTTAATTCCACATTCAGTAAGTTGAGAGGCGATAATTTTCGCATTTTCGTATGAGGCTTTTTTTGCTGCTTCTATATCTTTTTCTGCGATGCGCGCATAATCATAAGCTGGCGGAGATTCCTTCCATACAGGAGGTTTAAGCCTTGCAACCCTTCCACCTTCTTGATCTATCAAAATCAGGGCATTGGGATTATTTGTAACTTCCCTAAATTGGTCGGTGAGCTTTTTAAGTTGTTCTTTAGAATCGCAGTTGCGTGCGAATACTATTAATCCAACTGGCCTTGTTTTGCTAAAAAAGTTTATCTCTTCGTTTGTCAAAACGTGACCAGAGCAACCAAAAATAAATGGGGTTAAGTGATTCATATAATAAGAATTTTTTACCTAGCGATAAAGCAGGCTTGATTTCTAACTGTTAAGGTTGAGCAAAATTTTCCAGCTTCATCTCTATTATTAAAGCTACCAACCTGAAGGCGATAAAAAACTCCCTTGCCTGGAACGTCAGCTTTCTTAACCGTGAAAGTTTTATTGGATAGAATATCTTTATTCTTTGCAAATATCTTATCCCATGTTTCAAGGGCTTCTTTCTCGGTTTTGAATGCAGCAAGTTGAACTCTAACCTTTGAGTCGCCTGTGCTAGATGCTGATGATGTTTTAGATGTATTATCTAATTTAGATGGAGATGGTTTGTTGTTATTAGCCTCTGCACTTGGTTTAACTTCAGATTCAATTTTTTTAACAGCAGTTTTAGTTTCAGTTTTTGCTTCTATTTTAGCAACTTCTTGTTTTGGCTGTGGAGAAGAAATAATTTTTTCAACCTTAGTTTCTGAAGGTTTTTGTTGAACATTCTCAATGGTTTTTTGAGCGGCAACAGGAGCTTCTGCAACTTGCGGAGAGGGAGTTACAGATTGTGTTGGAGTTACAGTATTTTGAGTTATTGCAACGGTTTCTTGCTCTTGCTTGGGTTGTGGATCTTGATTTTTTGCTTGAGTCTCAGTTACAGGAATTATCTCATCTTCTTGAACGACTGCAACTTCTTCGGTTTCTTGTGATGATGAGCGTGCAGTTTTTCCTGCGACTGCATCGTATATTTCTTTATCTTGATTTGGAATTTCCATTCCACCGGGATCGAGGGGTTTTTCTCTGATGCTTCCTTCTTCAGCCTTGATTAAAGGAATATTATCGCCACTTGAAACAGTTTCTGTTGTGCCAGATTTATATGAAAACCAAGCGAGTGCACCAACCCCAGCAACCGCTGCAATTACGGCAAATAGTGGAGCGAACCTTAAAACACTTCTGGTTTCTGGTTCTTCTATATCATCATAATCTTCGCTGTAATCGTGATTATCTCTCATGATCTTAACTCCTCCACTGGTTTTACCCCTAGAATTTCCAGTCCAGAGGCGATAACTGTTGCAACGCACCTTACAAGAGCAAGCCTTGCTATTGTAAGCTCTGAATCATCTCTTACAACAAAGCGAAGGTCAACAATTTCTTTGCCCATATTCCAAAAGCTATGGAAAGATGCAGCTAGATCCATTAGATAAAAAGTTATTCTATGTGGTTCATAACTTTCTGCGGCCTGTTCAACGATTCGCGGATATTCTGCAACTAGCTTTATCATATCCAGTTCGGCTTCATTATTCAGTCTCGTTAAAGAGTCAATTGAAGGATTTAATGATTGTTCTAGTGAAAATGCATTTTCCTGACTTGCAAGCCTTAGCACGGAATGCGCTCTGGCATGAGCATATTGCACATAAAACACAGGATTATCTCTTGATTGTTCAGTAACTTTGGCCATATCAAAGTCGAGCGTAACATCGTTCTTGCGAGTTAGCATGATAAAGCGCACAACGTCTTTGCCGACTTCATCTACAACTTCTCTAAGGGTTATGAATGAGCCAGAGCGTTTCGACATTTTAACTTGTTCGCCATTTTTAGTTAGGTTCACCAACTGAATCAGTCTTATATCTAGTGGAACTTTGTCATCAGATAAGGCCTTTACGGCGGCTTTCATTCTTTTAACATATCCCCCATGGTCTGCGCCTAGAACATCGATGAGTTTGGTGTATTTCCTATCGAGTTTATCTTGGTGATAGGCTATGTCGGCTGCGAAATATGTCCAGCTTTCATCAGATTTCTTTAGTGCTCTATCTACATCATCGCCAAATTCTGATGATTTAAAAAGAGTTTGCGGACGGGGTTCCCAATCATCTATCTGCTTACCTTTTGGCTGTTCGAGAACGCCTGTATAAATAAGATTTTTATCTTCAAGAATTTTAAGAGTTTTTTCTATCAAGCCAGATGAGTGAAGGGCTTTTTCTGAGGTGAAAACATCGTGCCTTATTCCTAGTGCATCTAAATCGCTTCTGATGATATTCATCATTTCAGCAACTAATTTCTCGCGCATTTGTGGAAGCCATTCGGATTCATCCTTACCACGAAATTTATCGCCGTATTCATCTGCAAGTTTTTTGCCAATAGGAATTAAATATTCACCTGGGTATAAACCTTCGGGTATCGTGATATTCTCATCCCCTAGAGCTTGCAAATATCTTAAATAGCCTGATCTTGCGAGGGTATCTATCTGTGAGCCAGCATCGTTTATATAGTATTCTTTGGTGATTTTATAGCCTGCTTTGGCAAGTAGTCCTGCCAGCGCGTCACCAAATACTGCACCTCTTGCGTGGCCTATGTGCATTGGGCCAGTAGGGTTTGCGGAGACATATTCAATATTGATATGCTCTGCTTTGCCAATATCTGAAGAGCCGTATTCGGTTTTGAGAGTCAGAATTGTTTTAAGTAAATCATACCAAATTGATTGATTTAAGGATATATTGATAAAACCAGGCATAACCGCTTTTGCGGATGTAATTATTGCAACATTTGAAAGTTCGTTTGCAATTAACTCTGCAATATCAATTGGTTTCATTCCAAGCCTTTTTGCAAGAACCATTGCCGCATTAACAGCTATATCGCCATGTGTTTTATCTTTTGGCGGCTCTACTACAAATCCTTTGAAATCAGCTTCAGGAATTTTACCTTTAGAGACAAGAGATTTAAGGGCTGAGATGGTCTCAGCCTCTATAATTTTAAAGATATTCATTGTTATTAATTTAGTTCTTTACTGAGATAAGTTCCAATTTGTTTGCTCATTTCTCTATCTAAGTCATTAATTAGATCGTTAGTTAGATTAAAGAAGAAAATATCTTTTTCAGAAAGGGTTATGTCTTCAGGAGTTGTTCTAGAGCGTTCAACTTTGACATTCGCATCTGCTTTGGGAAATAGTGAGTCACCTCTAAATACCTGAACTGAGGCCTCTAAAACCGCGTCATATCTAGCATCATGTTCTTTGGTGAAAAAGCCTGTTAATCCATCTTTCTTTTCAAGTTTAGTTTCTTTAACAGATGCTTCTTTTACCACAACTTTTACAGTTCCATCATTGCCAGAGGCTTTGATTTTATTATCAACCCATATTTTAACAGCGGCTGATGGAGATATTGGCATTTTATGTTCAACATTTGGAGATTTTGCAGGAGCTTTATATTCGTCAATCAATTCAACCGATGCCGCATTGAACTTGTAGGTTTGAGAGTTGCTGAAAGATATTTTATTATCAGTCTTTTGTGTGGTGGTTCCTGAACATCCAACGAGCAATGCGAATGTTGCAATTGGAATTAAAAATAGTGGTAGTTTAGTTTGCATTTTGATCTCCTAATCTGTGAGAAATAATATTCTATCCATCTCCATAACATCATTTGGAGTAATTGTCATCTCGTCATATTTTTGCCATTTAGCATCGGTGCTTTGTTCTGATTCAGGAATGTAAGATGGTTTGGGCATAGGTTTTGGCTTGGGTTTTGGTCTGTTACCTTCGTCAATCCTAATTTTTGTATATCCAGAATCACCGTCGGTTTCTACAGTAACTTTGGGTGAAGAAAATGCATAATTGCATACACCCAGAGTGGTAACAAAGGTTGTTATTAATACTAAAAAAATTTTGCGGCTGGCAGACATAAATCTCGCGTACATTTTTAATAACGCAGATTATAACAGCAAGACACAGCTTTGCATCAGTAAATTTAGGCTGTTAGCAGATAGCCAATACTAGGGAAGGTAAGCAGAGAGAACTATTCGTCTCTATCTGTGCGTTTGCGTTCTAGTTTTCTCCAGCGTCTGACAGACTCAGAAAGTTCACGAACTCTTTTTTCTGATGGTTTCTCGAAGTGGCGACGCAGTTTCATCTCGCGGTAAATGCCTTCGCGCTGCATTTTCTTTTTAAGAGCTCTAAGAGCTTGATCAACATTATTGTCTCTAACTTGAACGCTAACCAGAAAAATATCCCCCTTCGGAACCTTTTATTGAAATTTTGCCTAAAAAAGCACTATAACAAACTTTACACTTAATATAAAATAAAAACGTAAAATTTGAGAGAGCTTGTTTAAATTAATAATATACTATCAGTCAAGTATTTTTTGCTATGGAACAGAAATTAGAAGTATTAAATAAATTTTTAGAGCTTGCAGCATTTGATGGGTGGAGTGAGAAAACTCTAAAAAATGCCTGCAAAGCATTAGGTATTCCATACATCAAAGTTCGCAAGTTCTTTCCTGATGATGTGCGTGATGTTGTTGTTTCGTATGCAGAGTCAGCAGGTGAGTATATGGAATCGGCATATATAGCTAACAATGGCTCTAAGTTGAAGGTAAGGGAGAGGATTAAGTTTCTTGTAAAGGCAAGAATTGAATTTTATGCAAGCAATAAGGAGAGCGTAAGAAGGCTTTTTGCATATTTGTTGATGCCTTTAAACGCGCCTTTTGCAACCAAGATTCTATATCAAACGGTTGACGATATGTGGAGGCTTGCAGGAGATACCTCAACAGATTATAACTTCTATACAAAGCGCGCATTGCTTGCGGGAGTATTTAATTCTACTATGCTTTTCTGGTTATCAGATAATTCTGAGAATAATCAGCAGACATGGGATTTTCTAGATAGAAGAATAGAAGAAGTCATGAAAGTAGGCAAGCTCTCAACAACTATAAAAGATAGATTCAAATCACTATTTGGGATGAACGCATAATGAGCCATAGCAAGAACAAAATAGCATTCGCTGCAAAGCATTTAGCGGCGTATTTGACAACCTTAGGGGCTGCAATCTTGCTTGCAGCAGTAATAATTACGATAGAGGAGGGATTTAGTCTTTTTCTAATAAAACTAATTCCTATAGCATTTTTAGTTGGAGCTATGATAACTTTTATACCCTATTTATTTTGCATGGTAATAATAACCAAGTATAAATTCAATGGATGGAAACCATATGTATGGATGGGGGTTACAATTCCTTTCCCGATATATGGAGTGATGATATTTGAGTTTTTCAAAGATATATCTTCTGGACTTCTTCCTTATTCTTTATTTGGTATATTTTTCTTTTTTGCTCTGATGATTATTGGAGCATTTTGTGGTTTTCTATATCATCTAATTGCAAAGAAGTTTATAGCCTAGTTCGACATATTCGCTTCTGGAACGATGCTTTTTATAACCGTTTTAACAGTTCCATCTCTTTTATCTGCGGCATCTTTTAGCGAGTTCAGTAAGTCTTGCAAAGATAATGAGGCCTTGTCGGTATAAGAAGATCTGGCGAGTAATACTCCCCCATAAATAGTTTCAACGGGAGACTCACTGAAATAAAATAGCTCTTCGTGAATTTTTTCGCCTTTACCAAGACCTGAGAACTCAATCTTAATATCAATATCTGGCTGAAGCCCTGACAATTTTATCATTTGTTCGGCCATGTCTTTGATTCTTACTGGTTGCCCCATATCCAAAACATATATTCCGCCCTGATAATCGCTTTTTGCGGAGAGTGTGGAAGTTAAAATCACCAGACCAACAGCTTCTCTGAGGGTCATAAAATATCTTGTAACATCAGGGTGGGTCACTGAAATTGCAGCGCGCTTTGCAATTTTTTCTTGAAATAGCGGAATTACAGAACCTTTTGAGCCCAAGACATTACCGAATCGAACAGTCATGAATTTAGTTTTGACATCATCTAACGAATTTAGATAATTAATGTAAGTTTCTGCAATTCTTTTAGAAGCACCCATAACGCTTGATGGGTTGACTGCTTTATCAGTTGAAATTAAAACCATCGAATCAACAGCAAACTCTTTAGCAGTGTCGCAAACATTTTTGGTGCCAAACACATTTGTTAAAATTGCTTCTTCAGCATTTTCCTCAGCTATTCTAACGTGCTTTATGGCGGCTGCGTGAAATATTACCTCTGGCTTTTCTTCTCTGAAGATACTTCTGATATGACTTAAATCTCTGACATCGCAATATATAGCTTTTTTGTTAAGCTCAGGGAAAGAGCTACTTATTTCGCGTTCTATTTCGTAGAGATTAAATTCTGAGTTATCAATCATAATCAAAGATGAAGGAGAGAAATTGGCGATTTGCCTAACAAGTTCCCCGCCTATGGTTCCGCCAGCTCCCGTGACTAGAACTCGCCTTCCTTCAAGAAATGAGCGCATGGCATCATAATCAAGAGCGTTCTGCGCCCTTCCAAGAAGATCTTCGATCTGAATTGGTCTTACTTCAAAATTGCCTGAGATTTCTTCTTTAAACTCTGTCAGGGCAGGAAGTCTGGTAAGAGCGACACCATTAAATTCTGCTGCTTCTAGTAAGCCTCTTAATACTCCGCCAGTAAGGCTATCGTCGCTTACTATCATTTTTTGCGGTTTTGCACCTTTTCTTTCTAGCTTCTTTATGACTTTATCTGCAACGGTAAGGTCTCCATATATTTTTACGCCATGAATAAGCCTTCCTTTGTTGCTTTTATTGCTGTCTATGACTCCAACAACTCGATATGCAGAAATCTGGGTTCTTTGAGAATCTCTTATAAACATTTCTGTGCGTGTATTCGCACCAACCATCAAAACGGGGATTCGTTTATCAAGACTAAATAAATCAAGGCCAACTCCCTTATCTTTTACGATTCGGTATAAAAAACGCGGGGTACTAAGCATTATGATTAGTAGCATCCAGTTAATAAACATTGCCGATCTTGGAATGCCCTCAAGTCTGGTGAAGAAAAACATCAAGAGCAAAAACATTAAAATGCTTAAACTTGACGCCTTAACTATAGTTACAAGATCTTGCAAAGATGCGAATCGCCATAATCCACGATATAGACGCATCATTGAAAAAACGGTGGTGCATACAACAGTAAAAACCAAAGCTCCAAGAATTATGACGTCTGAAACTTCGTCAATGTTATCGCCATACCTAAGATGCAAAGACAGGACAAAGCTAGACGCTGCAACAATAGCGTCATGCGCCATTGCTACATAGTTTCGACCAATATAAAGCCGTAAATATAGTTTTCTAAGAAGCCTCAAGTCTTGCAAACCTATATAACAAAAGAGATGTTATTGCATATCCAGCAATAACAAAGATAAAAGAATAATCATTATAGTTATGGCTCAAAATGGCAAGTATAATAAGTGTAAGGTTGTTGATTGAAATTTCGCTAACAACTCTTGCGTGACTTAATCCTGCCCTTACGGCTCTTTGATAAAAATGGCTAGAGTGTGCTTGCCATATCTTTTCTTTGTTATAGATTCTTTTGGTTAGTGTAATGCTTGCATCCAGAATAAAATATGCGGGCAAAATAATTGCCTCATATAATAACCCTTGAAATGCCATATATATTAATACCCCTCCAAGAATATAGCCGAGTGAGAGACTTCCCGAATCTCCCATGAAGATTTTCGCTTTACCCCAGTTGAAAATTAAAAATCCAGATAAAGCGGCTATTAAGAAAAGCATTTCAAAGTGAAGTTCAGAAAAGATTGCTAGAATACCCAAAGATATTGCAATTGCTTGTGCTGCGGCTATGCCATTTATGCCATCCATAAAGTTATAGAGATTGATGAACCAAACCCATGCGAAAAGCAACGCAATCATTGCAAGAAAACTCAACTCTTGTGATAATTCGGCCTGAATTACAAAAAGGCCATAAGAAACGCTTAGAGCTTGCGTTATAAGTCTTAAAAGAACAGGTAGTGAAAAGATGTCATCAAGAAAGCCAACCATCATTAATATGAGCATAGGCGCAAGGAATTGAATCAATTGAGATTCATTTATTGATGCAATCGCTATTGATGCTAATGATACGAAGGCAATCCCTCCACCAGTTGGGGTAGGGGTAGAGTGATTGGAACGCTCAGATGGATTCGCAATAACTCTAAGACTTGGCAGGTATTTAACCAATATCCCCGTAAATATAGCAGATGCAATAAATGTTGCTGTGAATATAATCATTATATATTGTCTATGTTTTTATCTGAAACTAATAAAATAGGTAGGCTTAAGAAATGAAACTTGCAACTCTTAAAAATAATTCTCGCGATGGTGAATTAGTCGTAGTTAGTAAAGACCTTACAAAAGCTGTAAAAGTTCCAGAAATTTCTTTAACAATGCAATCTGCTCTTGATAACTGGTCTGTTGTGAGCAAAAAACTCGAATTAGTCTATCAGGAGATTAATTCTGGAAAGTGCTCAGATAGCTTTAGTTTCGATGAGCAAAAAGCACATTCTCCATTGCCAAGAGCATATCAGTGGGCAGATGCCTCAACTTATTTAAACCACGTTGAGTTGGTTAGAAAGTCACGAGGCGTTGAAATGCCAAAAGATTTTTATGAAAGCCCTTTGATGTATCAGGGCGGTTCAGACTCTTTCATTGCTCCATTTGATGATATAGAAGTTGTAGATTTCGCACATGGGGTCGATTTTGAAGCTGAAGTGTGTGTCATAACTGACGATGTTCCAATGGCTATATCTGCTAAAGATGCAGCTTCGCACATCAAACTGGTAATGCTTACAAACGATGTTTCGCTGCGCAATCTTGCACCACAAGAGCTTACAAAAGGCTTCGGGTTTTTTAATTGCAAGCCAGCCAGTAGTTTTTCTCCTGTTGCGGTTACTCCAGATGAGTTGGGAGATTCGTGGCAAGATTCAAAGATACATTTGCCATTAATAAGCCATTTGAATGATAAGCTATTTGGCAAACCAAATGCAGGTGTTGGAATGCAGTTTAGCTTTGCAGAGCTAATTGCACATGCGGCAAAAACTAGAAAGCTAGGTGCTGGAACAATCATTGGCTCAGGAACTGTCTCAAATCCAGATAGAAGTGTTGGTTCATCGTGCATTGTTGAACAAAGAACTATAGAGATACTCGATGGCGGCGCTGCAAAAACTGAATATATGAAAGATGGCGACTTAATTCACATCGAAATGCTCGATAAAAACGGCCAAACCATATTTGGTTCTATCAAGCAAAGGGCGGTGAAATATAAAACTTAGTCTTGATGAATAAAGCCATATTTCTCTTCCATCATCTTCTTTATATCATCTGATGGTTCGCCGTATCCGTATTCTAAGATGTGTCCATAATCTTGAAGTTTGGCAAGGGTGAAGGTTCCGCTGCTCACGGCTTCTTTGAATTTGTCTAATTTATCGGCGCGAACTGCGTAATAAAAAAATACTTCTTCACCGTTTGCATCTTTTGCCTTGTTTAAAAAGACAAATACACTTTTGGTTAAAAGTTCTTTATTTACATGACTAGTTTCGGACAGCCTACTACCCTATCAATCTTTAAGTTGATTTTACTGTTTCTCAAAAGGATCTTTATTAAATGTAGGGTGAACCAACATATCTTGCAAGAATTTAGGAAGCGGCTTAACCAGATTTTCCTGAAAACCTTTATGAAGAGAAGCAAATCCTATTAGTGTTCCAACAGCAGCGGTTAAGAGAGAAGTTACTTCTTTTCCAATCCCAGTGGTGTATTGACGGAATAAATCAATAACTCCCTTAGCAACCCCAATCGCCCCCAGAGTTGCGCCCACAAATGTCAAGGGTGATGTAAATAGAGATGGTCTGTTGAAACTAATAACATACTCTCCATAGGCATCTTGAATAGGTCGAAATGCTTTATGCAGCCCTTCTGTGTCAATATCTGGTTTGGCCGCTTTTATATCATCTTTAATCTTATCAATCTTGTTACGATAATTATCTAACAGTTTATGCCTTTGTTGCTCATCGCCGATTCTAGCAACCTTTAATGCTTGATTATCACGGAGAGAATAGAAATTTGCATTATCAACCAACCCTTCTATCTGGCCTTTTATAGAGCCAAGAGAATCATTTCCACCAAGAAGTTCATCTACATATGAAACTAATGCGTCTTTGGAAGCGCGAAGAGATTTAAAGATTTCATCCATTCTTTTTGAATCATCTTTATCTCTTAAAATTAAATCCAATGGAGCATCTGCGGCAGTTTCTGCAAAATCAAAAATTTCATCCATATTTCAGCAATCTCTTAAAAAAATTATCTATCAACAATAAAGCATTAATATGAATAATTTATGACATCTGGTGGTAAAAAACAATAAATTTATTAATATATTTAGAATTAGCACCTAATACTCAACTACGTGTCTGACTTTTATGCCTTGCCATTCGAAATTATTGAGATAGGTGAGATTGATTAAGACGGCAAATCCTGCAACTTTATGCTGAGTTTGAATCGAAAGATTGGCGGCAGCCTCAAGGGTTCCACCAGTTGCGAGGACATCATCCACTATTAAAATATTGCCTTCACCATATTGCATTTCTATTGAGTCGTTTCCATATTCTAAGCCGTAAGAAATTCTTGCGGTTTTACCTGGTAATTTTCCGGGCTTTCTTATGATTATAAAGCCCTTTTTAAGTTTTGCCGCGAGTGCTGCGCCAAAAATGAAGCCGCGTGATTCAATGCCTGCGATATAATCAATTCGGCTCCACTCTTCTTTAGTATAAAGTGATTCAAGCGCGTCAATTGCATCATTGAAGCCTTCTTTTAAGAGTGGAGTTATATCTCTAAACGTAATTCCAGATTTAGGAAAATTCGGAACATCTCTAATCAGTGATTTTATTTTTTCTTTCATGATAATACGCACAGCTCATTTTTAATATCTCTAACCGCCAATATATTAAACTTAACTATAGACACAAGATAAAAAAAAGCATATTCATCCGTTGCAATACTTGTTAATTGAGAGTGTATTGTATGTTTAAAGAAGCGTATACCTTTGATGATGTTTTACTTGTTCCGTCAAGGTCAGATGTTTTGCCCACAGAAGTTGATACTTCAACCAAAATCACCCGCGAAATTTCTCTTGGAATTCCCTTAATATCCTCCGCTATGGATACTGTAACGGAAAGCAGGCTTGCAATCGCTATGGCTCAAAATGGCGGTATTGGATGCATTCATAAAAATCTATCAATTGAAGAGCAGGCAAACGAAGTTAGAAGGGTTAAGAAATTTGAATCTGGAATGGTGGTTAACCCTCTTACCATTAACCCAGAAAACACTCTGTCAGATGCTCTTAAGCTAATGGATGAGAACGACATTTCAGGAATTCCCGTTGTTGAAAATGGAAGCGGAAAACTTTGCGGAATTTTAACCAACCGAGATGTTCGCTTTGCGGATAATGGTAAGCAAAAGATTAGTGAGTTAATGACAAGGGAAGGCTTGGTTACGGTTAGTGAAGGCGTAAGTCAGGATGAGGCAAAGAAACTTTTGCATAAATTCAGGATTGAGAAGCTCATAGTAGTAGACAAAAATTATCGCTGTATTGGTCTAATAACAGTTAAAGATATAGAAAAAGCAAAGATGCACCCGAATGCTTGTAAAGATAGCAAGGGAAGTCTGAGAGTAGCCGCCGCAGTAGGGGTTGGCAAAGACGGCATAGCAAGAGCTGAGGCTCTTTCAGATGCAATGGTTGATGTTATTATAGTTGATACGGCGCATGGGCACTCGAAAGGTGTGCTTGAAACTGTTCGTGAAATTAAGAAAAAGATGCCGCAGGTTCAAGTTATTGGTGGAAATATAGCAACGCCAGAAGCTGCAACCGATTTGATAAAACATGGAGCCGACGCAGTAAAAGTAGGAATAGGCCCAGGTTCAATCTGCACAACAAGAATTGTTGCAGGTGTTGGCGTTCCTCAGCTTTCTGCAATCATGGAAGTTGCATCTGTTTGTAAGAAGGAAAATATTCCCCTAATTGCAGATGGAGGAATTAAATTCTCAGGAGACTTTGCAAAAGCAATAGCCGCTGGAGCAAATGTCGTGATGATAGGCGGTCTCTTTGCAGGCACAGATGAAAGCCCAGGCGAAGAAATCTTATACAAAGGCCGAACATATAAGGCATATCGCGGGATGGGCTCTATAGGTGCAATGTCGAGAGGTTCGGCTGATAGATACTTCCAGCAAGATATTAAGGAAAGTCTAAAGCTCGTTCCCGAAGGAGTGGAAGGAATGGTTCCTCACAAAGGTGCGGTTTCAGCGGTTATTCATCAGCTTGTTGGTGGTCTTCGTGCTGCAATGGGCTATACTGGAAGCAAAGATTTAGAAACAATGCAAAAGGGTGCAAAGTTTGTGAAAATCACTTCCGCTGGACTTAAAGAAAGCCATGCCCACGACATCACAATAACTAGAGAAGCCCCAAATTATAGCGCGTAAGTAGGCTTTTGCCTAAGACTCACTTGTGAAGGGTCTGGCCATTAGAGATTGTATCGCAACATCAATTGCTATTTTGCCACTAACGATGTTTTTAACTGCGGAGCATATGGGAAGTTCAACCCCTAATTTTGCGCCTAAATCTACTATTGCATCGGCTGTGAAAACTCCTTCTATTGTTGTGCTGGAGCCACTAAGAATATCTTCGGCGGAGTCATTTGCTTGACCAAGTCTTACCCCGAAGCTGAAGTTTCTCGATAAATTACTTCCGCAGGTGAGCATTAAATCACCTATTCCAGAAAGCCCCATTAGGGTATCAATTCTTCCTCCCTTAGCGAGGCATATCTTGCGAATCTCGGCAAGACCTCTTGTAATGATGGCCGCTCTGGCATTTTCTCCCAGTTTTTTGCCTTCTGTTATGCCGCATGCTATTGCAATAACATTCTTCACTGCACCGCCTAACTGCACACCAATTATATCACTGGTGTAGTAGGGTCTGAATACAGTGCTGCCAATTGACGCTATAATTTGGCTTCCAAGATTTTGATTAACTGATGCAACTGTTGTTGCTGCGGGAAGTCCTTTAGCGATTTCAACCGCAAAATTTGGACCAGAAATAACAGCAACAGGGTTAGATGGAAGAACACTAGAGAGAACTTCGCTCATTAGCATAAAACTTCCTCTCTCAATTCCTTTTGCCGCAATAAGAATGGGCATTGCGGGTTTAAGGTATTGCGAGAATGTAATTGCTGTTGCTCTAACAGACTGTGCAGGAACGGCAAATATTATTAGATCCGCCTCGACGCAAGCAGCTATGTCAGAGCTTGCTTTAATCGATGGGTCGATAAAAACATCTTTGAGATAGTCATCATTCTGATTTTTCTCCAAAATATCATTTATCTTCTTTTCATTTCTATCCCATAATAGAACGTCGCATCCCGCTCTGTTTATAGCAATTGCAAGAGCTGTGCCCCATGAACCTGCGCCAATTATCGTAACTCTTTTCATAAAAACTATCTTTTCTTATCAACCCTTATATTCATCAATAAAATGATTTAAGAGTCTTAAACCAAAAGCAGTTGCGCCTTTTGGGCATATGTCTGTGCTTTTCTTGCTCCAAGCTGTGCCTGCAATGTCAAGATGCGCCCACTTTACACCCTCTTTTATGAATCTTTGCAGGAAAATTGCACCTGCTGTGCTTCCTGCTTCTCTTCCTTCGCCAACATTTCGCATATCGGCAATGTCAGAGTTTATTTGTTTGTCATAAACATCACCTAGCGGAAGCCTCCATAGATCTTCGCTTACTTCTGCTCCAGATTTAAATAGAAGCTCTGCTAGTTTATCATCGTTTGCAAAAAGTCCAGCTTTGTGGCTTCCTAGTGCAATGATTACTGCACCTGTAAGGGTTGCAAGATCAATAACTGTGTGCGGTTCAAATTTATCTTGGGCATACCATAGGGCATCGGCAAGAATTAGCCTTCCTTCCGCATCGGTGTTAATAACCTCGATGGTTTGCCCTGACATTGAGGTTACAACGTCTCCAGGGCGTTGAGACGTTCCAGAAGGCATGTTTTCAACAAGGGCAACTACTCCCACTACATTTCCTTTATATTTTCGGGCGGCGAGAGCATGAATAAGGCCAATTACTGTTGCAGAGCCTGCCATATCCCATTTCATTTCTTCCATTCCACCTGCTGGCTTAATGCTTATTCCGCCAGAATCGAAGGTTACTCCCTTGCCAACAAATGCGATTGGTTTATCACCCTTTTTGCCGCCATTCCAACGCATAGAAACCAGTTTTGGCTCATTGGCACTTCCTTGCGCGACTCCTAGTAATGCGCCCATTCCAAGAGCTTTCATTTCTTTTGTGCCTAAGACTTCAACCTCAACGCCGAGCTTAGATAGCTTTTTGGCCTCCGCCGCTAGAGTATCTGGATATATAACATTTGCTGGCTCTGAAACCAAATTACGGGTTAGGAACACTGAATCTGCCAAGCCCTCAAGCTCTGAGTATATTTCTTCTGCTTTCTTGTCGTTATCAGAAATCAGGGTTATTTTTTTTAGAACACTTTTCTTGTCTTCTTCGAGTTTAGTTTTATAATTATCAAAACGATAGCTTCGAAGTTTCGCGCCCAGAGCGATGTTAGCAACGATTTCTTCTGAGAATTCTTTATCTAAATCAATATCCGCTTCTTTACATTTTGCCGAGTCAAGAGCTGCAAATATTGCGCCCCCAAGATTTTGAGCCGAATTTTGATTGATTTTATTTTTTTCTCCTGCGCCTATTACAATAATTTGTTCTAACTCCGTTCCGTGAGGGAAGGGAATTGATATTGTCTCGCCATGTTTTCCAGAGAATTTTTTAATTTCAGCAGTTTTAGAGATTATATTGCCGAGTTTTTTATCTAGTGTTTGAACGTGCTTTGGAAGTTTATTTTCGCTATAAACATGTAGCAATAAGACTTTGTTTTTAGAGTTATTTTCTTTTGCGAATGTAATTTTAAATGCCATATAAATCCCAAGTTATTGTTTTGATAGTATCTACACTAAAGAACATAATAAATACAAAAATGAATTAAATAAATGCTAGACATGATTTTTTTTTGTGTTTATAAAGCGAAAACCTTCACATTTTCCGTGGTAGCTCAGTGGTAGAGCAATCGGCTGTTAACCGATCGGTCGTAGGTTCGAATCCTACCCACGGAGCCAATCTGGACTAGGTATATTCTTGTCACATATTATACGGATTATACTTGAGAGATGGTATACATA
>CAZAGG010000019.1:0-27601 GCA_964484565.1 uncultured Rickettsiales bacterium
CTCTTCCACAAATACATCTCAACCCCACTCATAATGTAGGGGGGTAAGCACCCTAGCCGTCCCCCAAGAATGGGGAGGGAATTAGAAAGTTATATTAGGTACGATTATTAATCGAAAATACTAAATATTATTTACATTTGTGTGAATTTTCTGTGAAAAAATTAAACGACGGAGTCTAATTTAACACTTGTTTAACGTATGGGGTGTCGAGAGAAAAAGCGGGGATTTCAATTTCAAAGCGTGTTCCTGCTTTTGGTATTGAGGCTTTTCTTAGTGGTTTCATGATGCTCATGGCGAGTGATGAGATGAATCCCTCCTGTTCCTCTTCTTTTGTTGTGGGGTTTTGGGAGGATTCTAAAACATCAATAATTGATTTTCCTTCTAAACTTTTGTGTTTTATGCCATTTTCTGGCTTGTAAGGGGCTTCGGCTTCCTCTTCGCTTACAACTACTATATCGTAACTGCCACCCATTATGCCCGATGGAGTTTTAAGAGATGTTCCACTGGTATATTCAAAGGCTTCATTATGTTTTAGAATTGGCTGTTCTCCAACAACTCCTTGACCTCGAACTTCGTGAATTCTGCCGTAAGCATCGGTTATCTTCCAATATCTATCAAGCAATTTGATGGGGTAGGGATTTTTATTTTCGATCAAAACCGTATACGCCCAAACGTAATGCGACTCATAAGGAGCTGATTGCTCCTCAAGATAAAAGGGCAAAACCGTAACAGCAATTCCATTGGTGATTTTCTTATACATATCTTTATTAATACTTCTACAGATAGAATTTGCAATGACATACTCTAAACAAAAGGCATTAAATGCACTTTTACGCACAAGATTTTCTGCTTTCTTGCAGAAGAGCTTTTATAATGTTAACCCGTCTGCCGATTATTCGCATAACTGGCATATAGACTTAATTACAGAATACCTTGAGGCTTTGGAGCGAGGAGAGATTAAAAGGCTTATAATTAATATGCCTCCGCGAAGTTTGAAATCAATAGCAGTAAGTGTGGCATGGCCAGCATGGATTTTGGGAAGAAATCCACGAGCAAGAATTCTTGCTGCAAGTTATGCCAAAAGTCTTGCTTTAAAGCATTCATCAGATACTAGATTACTAATGAAAAGTGATTGGTATAAAGAGATTTTTCCCAAAACAATATTATCACTAAAGGAAGATGAGAAAAGTAAGTTCATAACAACAAGCAGGGGGTTTAGACTTGCAACTTCGGTTGGAGCTTCGGTAATAGGTGAGGGCGGTGACTTTCTTATTGTGGATGATCCACATAACCCTAGACAGGCTTTGAGTGATGTAATGCGTGAGCGGGCAATAGAATGGTTTTCTAGCTCATTTTTGACACGACTTAATAATAGAGAAAAAGGAAGCGTTGTGATTGTGATGCAAAGGCTTCATGACAGAGATCTAACGGGTGCGGTTTGTGAAGCAAGCCCCAATTTGTGGCATAAGCTCGTTATTCCTGCTATTGCCGAGAGCAGAGAGACAATTTCGTTTGGAAAGTTCAATTACATAAGAGAGGAGGGTGAGGTTTTAAACAAAGAAAGAGATTCTCTTGCTATATTCGAGAATCTAAAATCTGAACTTGGAAGCTATGTATTTGCAGGGCAGTTTCAGCAACGTCCAGTGCCAAAAGATGGTGGTATCATTAAACAGGAATGGATAAATGCAAGATATGATTTTAATGCTGATAACTATATAGAAAAAGGTGAGGGCGTAATTATAAGTTGGGATACAGGTATCAAAGCGGGAATAGGAAGTGATCCATCTTGCGCGACGGTTTGGGGGTATGATAATTCGTCATATTATATATTAGATGTATTTAGAAAACGAATGGAGTATCCAGAATTAAAACGCTCAGTTGGTCTTCTCGCTGAAAAATGGTGTAATGTAGAGGCCATATTGATAGAAGATAAAGCAAGTGGGCAAAGTCTCATTCAAGATTTAAAGCGTGAGTCATCGCTGCCAATAATAGCAATTAATCCAAGAGGTGATAAAGCAATGAGGCTTGCGGCAGTGTCGCCATTGTTTGAATCTGGCAAGGTAAAGTTACCCAAAAAGGCAAAGTGGCTCGTCGATTTTGAGCACGAGTTGCTCACTTTTCCATCATCGGCGCATGATGATCAGGTTGATTCTGTAAGCCAGTTTTTAAATTGGAAGAGCTTCAGGCAAAGTAATGTTCCAATGGCTAGAAGGCTATAGATGTATAAAAATTCAAAATTATTGATAATTTTATTTGCATTATGAAGAGTTATCATTTAGAAAGTCGTGCTCTGGATTTTGGAGTGGGGGTAATATCTCAATTCAAATTTTAGAATTGTTTTTAAAAACATAGAGTTAATCAGATATGGCAAAAGTATCGCCAGCAGAGTTTGTTAGGCAAGTAAGGCAGGAAGCATCCAAAGTTACTTGGCCAACAAGGAAAGAGACGGTTATTTCTACTGTTATGGTTCTGGTTATGACTGTAATAGCTGCCTGTTTCTTCTTGCTTGTGGATGGTGCGGTTTCTTATCTGGTAAAAACAATCTTGGGTCTTGGAAATTAATATGAACGCTTCAACAGCACGCTGGTATATAGTGCATACCTACTCTGGATTTGAGAAGAAAGTTGCTCAATCCATTAAGGAGGAGGCTGCAAAAAAAGGTCTTACTGAGCTTTTCAGCGATGTTGTTGTGCCGTCTGAGCAGGTCTCAGAAGTGAAGCGCGGAAAAAAAGTTAGTAGCGAAAAAAAATTCTTTCCGGGTTATGTTTTGGTTAAAATGGCTTTAAATGATCATACATGGCAGATGGTTAGACATATTCCGAGAGTGACAGGTTTTCTTGGCGGGAAGGATCGTCCGCAGCCGGTTCCTGATTCGGAAGTTGAAAAAATATTTGATCAGATGAAAGAAGGTCTTGACAAACCACGTTCAACTCTGGCATTTGAAGCGGGCGAAGCTGTCAAGGTTAATGATGGTCCGTTTGAATCCTTTGTTGGAACTGTGGAAGATGTTGATATGGAAAAGCAACGTCTAAAGGTTTCTGTTTCAATTTTTGGTCGTTCTACGCCAGTAGAGCTTTCTTTTGCTCAGGTTGAGAAGGTAGAGCGATGAATTTGAAGTTTAGGGTTTTACTAAAGAGTTTTGCATAATAAAAAGGAAGCTGTAAGTTAATGGCAAAGAAGATAGTTGGATACGTTAAGTTGACGATTCCAGCGGGAAAGGCTAACCCTTCTCCGCCAGTGGGTCCTGCGCTAGGTCAGCGTGGTTTGAATATTATGGAGTTTTGTAAGGCTTTTAATGCTGCAACTCAAAGCATGGAAGCTGGAATGCCAATTCCAGTTGTCATAACTGCTTATGCGGATAGAACCTTTACATTTATTACAAAGACTCCTCCTGCTTCATATTTGGTTATGAAGGCTGCGAAAATACAAAAGGGTTCTTCAACCGCTGGTGTGAATAGTGTGGGCAAAATAACCATGAATCAAATTCGTGAAGTTGCCAAAGTTAAGATGGTTGATATGAATGCAAACGACTTAGAATCTGCTGCCCAGATGATTGCTGGTACGGCTAGATCAATGGGTCTTGAAGTGGTAGAGGCTGCATAAAATGGCTGAGAAAGAAAAGAAAAAGAAATCTGGCTCAAAACCTGCTGTTAGCAACAAAAGAGTTGCTAAGGTTTCTGAGGGTATAGATAGACTAAAAAATTATCCAATCTCTGATGCTATTAAATTGGTGAAGGAGAGGGCGCTTGCGAAATTTGATGAAACAATAGATGTTTCGTTGAATCTTGGTGTTGATCCCCGTCACTCAGATCAGATGGTTAGAGGTGTTGTTTCAATGCCTAACGGTCTTGGAAAGACGGTCAGGGTTGCAGTGTTTGCAAAGGGTGCAAAGGCTCAAGAAGCTATAGATGCTGGGGCTGATGTAGTTGGCGGCGATGATTTAGCTGATAAAATTGCAAAAGGTGATATTGATTTTGAACGTTGTATCGCAACTCCAGATATGATGGGTGTTGTTGGTAAGGTTGGTAAGATACTTGGCCCTAAAGGTTTGATGCCAAATCCAAAGTTGGGAAGCGTGACTATGAACGTTGCAGAGGCTGTGAAAGCTGCAAAAAGTGGTCAGGTTGAGTTTAGAGTCGAGAAAGCTGGAATCATCCATGCGGGTATTGGTAAAGCTAGCTTTGATGAAAAATCACTTGCAGAGAATATCGTTGCTTTTGTTGATGCGGTTAATAAAGCAAAGCCGAGCGGAGCAAAAGGAACATATCTTAAAAAGATGAGTATAAGTTCTACAATGGGTGCTGGCGTTAAGGTTGATGTCAGTAGTGTTGTAGCATAAATAGAATGAATATAAGGTAATTAAAGTGGAACGTTCAGCAAAACATGCTTTGGTAAAATCACTAAATGAAGAGTTCAACAATTCTTCAGTTATGGTAGTTGCTCATTATCAGGGGCTTACAGTTGCGGAGATTACTGCTCTTCGTAAGTCAGCAAGGGCAAACAATGTTAATTTTAAAGTTACTAAAAATACTTTAGCCAGACTTGCTGTTAAGGGAACTCCATTTGAGGTGGGTAATGATTATTTATCTGGTCCAACTGCGATTGCTTATTCTAACGATCCAGTTGCTACAGCTAAGATAATAACGGAATATGCCAAAACAAACGATAAACTCGTTGTTGTTGGTGGTGTTTTCAACGAACAAAAAATCGATGTAAATACCGTAAAAGCTCTTGCCACTATGCCATCACTTGATGAGCTTCGTGCTAAGATTATTGGTCTTTTGCAAGCTCCTGCTACAAAGGTTGCTGGTGTTCTTCAGGCTCCAGCTGGCCAGCTAGCTCGTGTGATAAATGCATATGCAACCAAGTAACGATTTTAATTATAACAAAAAGTAAGGATACAAACAATGTCAGCCAACCTAGAACAAATCGTAGAGCAGCTCTCTGCTTTATCAGTTATTCAGGCAGCAGAACTTTCAAAGATGCTTGAAGAAAAATGGGGTGTTTCAGCAGCAGCACCTGTAGCTGTAGCAGCAGTTGCAGCAGGTGGAGCAGCTCCAGCAGCCGCAGAAGAAAAAACAGATTTTAACGTCATTCTTGCAAACGCAGGTGAGAAAAAAATCAACGTTATTAAAGTTGTTCGCGAGCTAACAGGTCTTGGTCTAAAAGAAGCTAAAGATCTTGTTGAAGCTGCACCGAAGCCAGTTAAAGAAGGCGTTTCAAAAGAAGAAGCTGCAAAAATCAAAGAAGCACTTGAAAAAGAAGGTGCATCTGTTGAAGTTAAGTAATACTTCTTTCTCGTTAAATAGACTGTGGGGGGCGAGTTTTTCTCGCGCCTCCATTGTTGTTTGATGTTTTGTTTATTTTTCGCCTAACGCTTACTAGCATTAATTATTCAGTATCAGGAGTCACATGCCATACTCTTTTACCCAAAGAAAAAGAATTAGAAAAAACTATGGTTCAATCCAAACAGTAATAGGCATTCCAGATCTGATAGAGCTACAAAAAAGCTCTTATGAAAGATTTCTGCAGCAGAATGTTTCTTCAGAAAGCAGAATTGATAAAGGCCTTCACAGCGTCTTTAAATCTGTATTTCCAATTACAGACTACGCTCAAACCGCAACTATCGAGTATGTAAAATATGAACTTGATCAACCGAAGTATGATGTTGAAGAATCACGTCAACGCGGCATTAATTTCGCAGCTCCGATAAGAGTTACATTGCGCCTAATAGTTTGGGTTGTTGATGAAGATACTGGCGCCCGCGAAATTAAAGATATCAAAGAGCAAGATGTTTACATGGGTGATATTCCACTCATGACTGAGAACGGAACATTCATAATTAACGGCACAGAGCGCGTTATCGTTTCACAAATGCACCGCTCACCAGGTGTATTTTTCGAGCACGATAACGGCCAGACACACAGCTCAGGGAAGTTTTTATATTCGGCAAGAATAATCCCTTATCGTGGCTCATGGCTTGACTTTGAGTTTGACCCTAAAGATCTTATATTTGCAAGAATTGATCGTAAGCGTAAAATTCATGTTACTACGCTACTCCGTGCATTGGGAATGGATAATGAAAGCATTCTTTCAACCTTCTATTCAAAAGATGTTTATACAAAAGCGAAAAAAGGCTGGGCGGCTGCATTTAATCCTGATCTTTATCGTGGTGCAAAAATTGCTAATGATTTGATTGATGCGAAAACTGGCAAAGTTGTAGCTGAGGCTGGAACAAAGCTATCTCCGCGCTCAGTGAAAAAACTTATGGAAGAAGGTCTCAAGGAAATTCTTATTTCTTCCGATGACATGATTGGTAAGTATATCGCAGAAGATATAGTTAATCCATCAAACGGTGAGATATTCTTTGAAGCGGGCGATGAGATAACCAAAGCATCTCTAGCTACGATTGAAGAGGCTGGCCTTAAAGAGATTCCTGTTCTGGCAATTGATTATGTAAACGTTGGCCCATATATCAGAAATACTCTTGCAGCAGATAAAAATATCACAAAAGATGAAGCATTATTCGATATTTACAGAGTTCTTAGACCAGGTGAACCAGCAACATCTGAAGCTGCAAGCGCTTTGATTAATTCACTTTTCTTTGATAAAGACAGATATGACCTAACTGAAGTGGGTCGCGTGAAAATGAACGCGCGTTTGAATCTTGAAATTGAGGAAGAAACAACCTTCTTAACTTTGGAAGACGTTGTTTCAGTGGTTAAAACCTTAGTTGAGCTAAAAGACGGTAAAGGTGATGTTGATGACATCGATCATCTTGGTAATCGTCGTGTTAGAGCCGTTGGTGAGTTGATGGAAAATCAATTCAGAATTGGCCTTGTGCGTATGGAAAGAGCAATCATAGATAGGCTTAATGCGGTTGATATTGACACTGTTATGCCGCACGATGTGGTTAATTCTAAGCCAGTCGCTGCAGCAATTAGGGAATTCTTCGGTTCAAGCCAGCTTTCACAGTTTATGGATCAGACTAACCCACTTTCTGAGATTACTCATAAAAGGCGTATTTCAGCACTTGGACCAGGTGGTCTAAGCCGAGAAAGAGCAGGCTTTGAAGTTCGTGACGTTCACCCAACTCACTATGGGCGTATATGTCCGATTGAAACACCTGAAGGTCCAAACATCGGTTTGATTAACAGCCTTGCGACATTTGCAAGAATTAACAAATATGGCTTTATTGAAAGTCCTTATCGCAAAGTTAATGAGGGCAAAGTTACAGATAACGTTATTTATCTTTCTGCAATTGAAGAAGGTAAATATACTGTTGCTCAGGCTAACATTAATATCGAGCAAAAATCAGGCAAAATTAAAGACGATTTGGTGAGTGCGCGTAAGAAAGATGATTTTCTTATGATTCCACCTGAGAGCGTTGATTACATTGACGTTTCTCCAAAACAGCTTGTATCGGTTGCTGCGTCTCTTATTCCGTTCCTAGAAAACGATGATGCTAACCGTGCCTTGATGGGATCAAACATGCAACGTCAGGCTGTTCCTCTAGTTCGAGCTGAAGCTCCGCTAGTTGGCACAGGGATGGAAGAAATTGTTGCTAAAGATTCTGGTGTTGCCGTTGTTGCTAAAAGAGACGGGGTCGTTGACCAAGTCGATGCAGGCAGAATAGTAATTAGAGTTACAGATGCAATTGGAGATGATAAATCAACTGGTGTTGATATATATAATCTATCTAAATATCAGCGTTCTAACCAAAATACATGCTTTAACCAGAAACCTTTAGTTAAGGTTGGCGATGAAATCAAAGCTGGAGATATAATTGCAGACGGTCCATCAACTGACATGGGTGAGTTAGCACTTGGCAGAAACGTACTTGTAGCGTTCATGCCTTGGAATGGTTATAACTTCGAAGATTCAATCCTTATTTCTGAGCGAATTGTTTCTGATGATGTGTTTACCTCTATTCATATTGAAGAGTTTGAGGTGATGGCGCGTGATACAAAACTTGGGCCAGAGGAAATTACTAGAGATATTCCAAACGTTAGCGAAGAATCTCTTAGAAGCCTTGATGAGGTCGGCGTAGTTCACATTGGTGCTGAAGTTAGAGCTGGTGACATTTTGGTTGGCAAAGTAACTCCGAAGAGCGAATCTCCGATGACTCCAGAAGAAAAACTTCTGCGCGCTATATTCGGTGAAAAAGCTGCGGATGTTAGAGACTCATCACTTAGAGTTCCCCCTGGAGTTGGTGGAACCGTTGTTGGTGTAAGAATCTTCTCTCGTCGCGGAATAGAAAAAGATGAGCGCGCTTTATCGATTGAAAAGCAAGAAATTGATAGGCTTACAAAAGATAGAGATGATCAGATTGCAATTATTGAGCGTTACGTTTACGGACGAATTGCCAGCTTGTTATCTGGCCAGAAAGCAGCTTCAACTGCGGAAGGAATCAAATCTGGAACAGTTATCACAGAAGAGCTTCTTGGCTCAATATCCAAAAACAAATGGTGGAATATCACTGTTAAAGATGAGCAAATAACTGCGGAGATGGAAAATCTTAAAAAGCAGCTTGATTCAACAAACCTTAAACTGAAACGTTGGTTCGAGGAAAAAGTTGAGAAAGTTCAAAGTGGAGATGATCTAGCACCAGGTGTTCTTAAAATGGTGAAGGTTTATATCGCTGTTAAGCGTAAACTTCAGCCGGGTGATAAAATGGCTGGTAGACACGGTAACAAAGGGGTTATTTCACGCATTCTTCCAGTTGAGGATATGCCATACCTTGAAGATGGTACTCATGCGGATATAGTTTTGAATCCACTTGGGGTTCCTAGCCGAATGAACGTTGGGCAGATTCTTGAAACTCATTTGGGTTGGGCATCAGCAGGGCTTGGAAGGCAAATCTCTGAGGCTTTAAGTAAATATGGAAACCAAGTAAGCAAGGAAGAGTTAAAGGCAAAGCTAATTGACTTATATGATGACGAGTCAATTAAAAAAGAAATCAGCTCTCTAGATGAGGGTGAAGTTCTTGAGCTTGCAAATAACCTCAAAAAGGGTGTTCCTATGGCTACCCCTGTGTTTGACGGAATTAAAGAAGAAAAAGTCGCAGAACTCCTTGTGAAATCTGGCTCTGATTCTTCAGGTCAGGTAGTCTTATACGATGGAAGAACAGGTGAGAAATTCGATAGAAAAGTTACCGTAGGCTATATCTATATGCTGAAATTGCATCACTTGGTTGATGATAAGATTCACGCCCGTTCTATTGGTCCATACAGCCTTGTTACTCAGCAGCCGCTGGGTGGTAAGTCACAGTTTGGTGGACAAAGATTCGGAGAGATGGAATGCTGGGCATTGCAGGCATATGGTGCAGCTTATTCTCTACAAGAGATGCTTACCGTTAAGTCAGATGACGTTGCGGGACGTACAAAAGTTTATGAATCAGTTGTGCGTGGTGATCATAGCTTTGAATCTGGTATTCCTGAATCGTTCCACGTTATGGTGAAAGAGCTAAAATCTCTTGCGCTAAACGTAGAATTGCTTCGCGATGATGCTGCATAAAAAATAGTGGCCATTAACCTGTGGTTAGTGGCCAGTAAACTTATAAAAAACTGGTCGGTTAGTTCGCGCTACTGACCACTAAACTAGAAGGCTAATATGCAAGAACTTACAAATTATTTCGGTCAATTAAGTGCTACCAACCACTTTGATAAAATCAGGATAACTCTTGCGAGTCCTGAGAAGATTCGTTCGTGGTCTTTTGGTGAAGTTAAAAAACCTGAAACAATTAACTACCGTACTTTCAAACCTGAAAGAGATGGTCTTTTTTGTGCTCGCATTTTTGGTCCGATAAAGGATTATGAGTGCCTTTGCGGTAAATATAAAAGAATGAAATATCGCGGAATCGTCTGCGAAAAATGCGGTGTTGAAGTTACAACTTCTAAAGTGCGCCGTGAAAGAATGGGACATATCGAACTTGCAGCACCTGTAGCGCACGTTTGGTTCTTAAAATCTGTTCCGAGCAGAATTTCAACAATGCTAGATTTGCAGCTCAAGAATATTGAGAAAATTCTTTATTTTGAAAGCTATGTTGTTACCGATGCTGGAACATCGCCATTAAAATATGGAGAGATATTAACCGAAGACCAGTATTTGAAAGCTCAAGAAGAGTTTGGAGAACAAACTTTTACGGCGCAAATTGGTGCTGAAGCTATCAAAGAAATGCTTGCTAAAGTTGATCTGAAAGAAGAAAGAGGAAAGCTACGTGCAGAGCTTGCAGAAACAACATCTGATGCAAAGCGCAAGAAGATAGTAAAAAGATTAAAACTTATCGAAACATTGATTGACTCAGATAATCATCCTGAGCATATGATTTTAGATGTTGTTCCTGTGATTCCACCTGAGCTTCGTCCTCTTGTTCCGCTAGATGGTGGAAGGTTTGCAACATCAGATCTTAATGATCTTTATCGTCGTGTGATTAACCGTAATAACCGTTTGAAGCGTCTTTTAGAGCTTCGCGCGCCAGACATCATCATTAGAAACGAAAAGCGTATGCTTCAAGAATCAGTGGATGCGTTGTTTGAAAATGGCCGCAGAGGAAGGGTTATTACATCTGCAAATAAGCGTCCTCTTAAATCGCTTTCCGATATGCTTAAAGGTAAGCAAGGGCGTTTCCGTCAAAACTTACTTGGTAAGCGTGTTGATTATTCTGGCCGTTCTGTAATCGTGGTTGGCCCTGAGCTTAAGCTGCATCAGTGTGGACTTCCAAAGAAAATGGCTTTGGAATTATTCAAGCCATTTATTTACTCTAAACTTGAGCTTTATGGCCATGCGACAACCATTAAGGCTGCAAAGCGTATGGTTGAGAACGAAAGACCAGAGGTTTGGGATATTTTAGAAGAAGTTATCAGAGAGCATCCAGTTCTTTTAAACCGTGCTCCGACTCTTCACCGTTTGGGCATTCAGGCGTTTGAGCCTATGCTAATTGAAGGTAAGGCTATTCAGCTTCATCCACTAGTGTGTACGGCATTCAACGCTGACTTTGACGGTGACCAAATGGCGGTTCACGTTCCACTTTCAATTGAAGCGCAGCTCGAATCTCGCGTTTTGATGATGTCAACCAACAACATTTTATCTCCTGCAAATGGTAGACCAATTATCGTTCCAAGTCAGGATATTGTTCTAGGTCTATACTATCTTTCAATGGAGCTTGAGGGCGAACCAGGTGAGGGAATGATATTCAGTGATATTGCTGAAGTTCAACACGCTCTTCACAATAAGGTGGTGACACTACACGCAAAAATTAAGTGTAGGGTTGATACCGTTGATGAGAATGGAGAAAAGGTTAAAAGGCTAGTTGACATTACTCCGGGTAGATTGATGATTGTTGATATTCTTCCAAAGAATAAAGCAATCAACATTAGCATTGTTAATAAGCTACTGACTAAGAAAGAGATTTCTAACGTTATAGATACGGTTTATCGTTTCTGCGGTCAGAAGGCCACTGTTATATTCTGCGATCAAATAATGCAGCTAGGTTTCTCAAACGCATGCAAAGCGGGCATATCATTCGGTAAAGATGACATGGTTGTTCCTGCTACAAAAGAAACACAGATTAAGCAAACCCTTTCTGAAGTTAAGCAGTTTGAACAGCAATATTCAGACGGTCTTATTACAATGGGTGAGAAATATAATAAGGTTGTTGACGCTTGGTCACGTTGCACCGATAGAGTTGCGGATGATATGATGAAATATATCTCTGGCAGCATTAAATCTGACGCAGCAAAGAAAGCTGATGAAGTAAAAGGCGCGGGACAAAGCAAAGTTAACTCTATTTGGATGATGGCTCACTCTGGTGCTCGTGGATCTGCGGCTCAGTTGAAACAGCTTGCGGGTATGCGTGGACTAATGGCAAAACCGTCAGGTGAGATTATTGAAACGCCAATTATTTCTAACTTTAAAGAGGGTCTAACCGTTCTTGAGTATTTCAACTCATCGCACGGTGCGCGTAAAGGTCTTGCTGATACTGCGCTTAAAACTGCAAACTCAGGTTATCTAACCAGAAGACTTGTTGACGTTTCTCAGGATTGTATCATTATTGAAGATGATTGCGGAACTGATAAAGGTATTATTGCAAGAGCAATGATAGACGGCGGTGAAGTAGTTGTGCCACTTGGTGATATAGTTTTGGGTAGAACTTCTGTTAAAGAAGTGCACAACCCAATCACTAATGAACTAATCTTAAAAGCAGGTCAGTTGATTGAAGAAGCTGATGTTGAGAAAATCGATGCTGCTGGTATTGATTCAATTCTTGTGCGTTCAGTTCTTACTTGTGAAACTAAAATTGGTGTATGCGGTAAATGTTATGGTCGTGATCTAGCTAGAGGTACGCCGATTAACATAGGTGAGGCTGTTGGTGTTATTGCGGCTCAATCTATCGGTGAACCAGGAACGCAGCTAACCATGCGTACATTCCACATTGGTGGCGCGGCGCAGCGTTCGGCAGAGCAATCAAACGTTGATTCATCCCTTGATGGAACCGTAACATTCGTAAATAAAAACGTAGTGAAGGACTCTAAAGGTCGCCTGATTGTTATGAGCCGTTCTTGTGAGCTTACAATTCGCGATGAAAAGGGTCGTGAGCGTGCACGTCATAAAATCCCATATGGTGCTAAACTAAATGTGGATGATGGCGGAACAGTTAAGAAAGGTCAGCGTCTTGCTGAGTGGGATCCTTACACAATTCCAATCATCACTGAGCGTGATGGTATCATTGGATACAGAGACTTGGTTGACGGCGTTTCTTTAAGAGAAGTTGTTGATGAAGCAACAGGAATTTCAAATAAGGTTATTATTGACTTCCGTCAGACAACAAAGGGTGCTGATTTACGTCCGAGAGTTACCTTGCGCGATAAAGAAGGAAATCTTCTAACGCTTGCAAATGGTCTTGAAGCGAGATACTTCCTGCCAGTTAATGCTATTCTTAACGTTGAAGATGGCGTTCAGGTTCATGCGGGTGATGTTCTTGCGCGTATTCCAAGAGAATCAACCAAAACCCGTGATATTACTGGTGGTCTTCCAAGAGTTGCTGAGTTGTTTGAAGCTCGTAAGCCGAAAGATCACTCAATCATCAGCGATATTGACGGCGTAATTGAGTTTGGTAAAGACTATAAAACAAAACGTCGTATTGTCGTTAAACCGCTCGATGCTTCAGTTGAACCAGTGGAATATCTAATTCCAAAAGGTAAGCACATTACTGTTCATGAAGGTGATATTGTGAAGAAGGGTGATTTGTTGATGGATGGTAACCCTGTTCCTCAAGATATTCTCCGCGTTATGGGTGTTGAAGCTCTTGCCAGATATATGGTGAACGAAGTTCAGCAGGTTTACAGATTACAAGGTGTGACTATTAACGATAAGCACATTGAGGTTATTGTTCGTCAGATGCTACAGAAGGTCGAAATAACCAATGCAGGTGAGACAACCTTCCTTGTTGGCGAGCAGGTAGATCGTGAAGAGTTCGAAGAAGTAAACAACAAGGCAATAGCAGAAGGCTTTAAACCAGCGGAAGCTATGCCAGTTCTTCAGGGTATTACGAAGGCAAGCCTACAAACTCGTTCGTTTATATCTGCGGCGTCATTCCAAGAAACAACTCGCGTTCTTACAGAATCTGCGGTTGCTGGAAGGGTTGACTATCTTCGCGGCCTCAAAGAAAACGTTATTGTTGGCCGCCTAATACCTGCAGGTACTGGAACGGTTGTGAATGAATACAAGAAATTGTCTTCAGTTCGTGACGATGAAAGAATCGCAAATTCTCAAAGTGCAAATGAATCATCAAGTGAGCAAGTCATTAATGAATCTCCTGATGAGCCAGAAGCATTAACAGGAACCTGATAAAAACTAGTTATATTATTGCGGGGTAACAATGGAACCCATCATTGCTGGAAAAAAGCCATCTGAAACCAAAGTAGTGGTGGCTATGTCTGGTGGTGTTGATAGCTCCGTTGTTGCCGCAATGCTCAAAGAGCAAGGTTATCAGGTTATCGGCATGACTATGCAACTTTATGATCATGGTCAGGCAATCAACAAAAAAGGTGCTTGCTGTGCGGGGCAAGACATTGCAGATGCAAAGAGGGTTGCAGAGGCGATTGATATTCCACATTATGTATTAAATTATGAGAGCTTATTTCGTCAGTCAGTTATTAATGACTTTGTCGATAGCTATCTTCATGGTGAAACTCCTATTCCGTGCGTGAAGTGTAATCAGAAAGTTAAGTTTCGAGATTTACTGGGAATGGCTAAAGATTTGGGGGCAGATGCCCTTGCAACAGGGCATTATGTGCAGAGATTTGCCGATGCTGATAATGCTGATGAGGCGGAGCTAAGAAAAGGGCTAGATAAAAGTCGTGACCAAAGCTATTTTCTATTCACAACTACTAAGGAACAACTAGATTTCTTGCGCTTTCCATTAGGTGGAATGACCAAAACTGAAACGAGAGAGCTTGCCAAAAAATACTCACTTGAAGTCTCAGAGAAGCCAGATAGTCAGGATATTTGCTTCGTCCCAGAAGGAAAATATATAGGAGTTATTGAGAAATTACGACCAGGAGCTTTAGATTCAGGAGAAATCGTCCATATTGATGGCAGGGTACTCGGAAGTCATAATGGAATAATAAATTACACAATAGGGCAGAGAAGGGGGCTTGGCATTGCAAGTGCAGAGCCACTTTATGTTGTATCTCTCGATCCAGAAACGAAGAGAGTTGTTGTTGGGGAAAAAGAATTCCTTGCCAAGACAAGCATAAAACTAAAAGAAGTCAATTGGCTGATTAACGCCAAAGTTAATGAGTCGATTGAATGCGAGGTTAAAATTCGTTCTACTCAAGACGCGGTTCCTGCAACTGTTAATGTGGGTGAAGATGGAGCTGTTGAGGTTATGTTTAAACACCCAGAATATGGCGTTTCACCTGGTCAAGCCTGTGTTTTCTATGAGGGAGAACGGGTTCTAGGTGGCGGTTGGATAGATCGTTCATGAAGATAACAATTCTTGGCTCTGGAACTTCGGGTGGGGTTCCTCTAATTGGCTGTGAATGTAAAGTTTGTTATTCTAATAACCCTAAAAATAAGAGGCTAAGAGCTTCAATTTTAATCGAGATGAACGGGCTTAATATCTTGGTGGATACCTCACCAGATCTTAGGCAGCAGTCTCTTCAAAATAATATCAAAAAAGTAGATGCGGTAATTTTTACCCATGCCCACGCCGATCATTCGCACGGATTAGACGAACTGCGCTCTTTTAACTTTCTGTCTGATAAGGAAATTCCAATTTACGCGGATAAAGAAACATTTGAAGAGCTTATGCAAAAATTTCATTATGCTTTTTTGCCAAGAATTCCAGAGAAGGGATGGTTTAGGCCAGCTCTAATTCCTCATATTATCAAAGCTGGAGATATAATTAATATTGGTGATGTAGAGGTTAAAACTTTTCATCAGAGGCATGGAAATGGCAAAACTATAGGTCTTAGAATAGGTGATTTTGCTTACTCAACGGATGTTAATTATTTGAATGAAGATGCTTTTTTAGCTCTAAAAGGTGTAAAAATATGGATTGTTGATTGCCTTCGTTATGAGCCAGCTCCTACCCATTCTCATCTTGAACTAACTCTAGATTGGATAAATAGAGTCTCTCCCGAGCGTGCGATTCTAACGCATATGAATCATGAAATGGAATATGTCGAGCTTTCCAACCAACTACCCCCCAACGTAGAACCAGCATATGATGGGATGGTTATATATACCGTGTGACGAATGGCTTAATAATCTTCATTTGTTCATACATCTGGTTAGTTATCTCGGATAGTTCGGATTGATTTTTGATTAAATCACTGCCTCTTGCGTAATGTTCAACTTTTTCAGCAAGATTTGATATTTTGTAAAACCCAAACTGCCGACTAGAGCTTTTTAGTGTATGAGATGGGGCAATGAGAGAATTGATATCATTATCTTTTATTGCTTGTGCGATTTTATCTATAAATATCACGCTATCTTTTAGGTATATTGAGAGTATGTTGCTTAAATCTTCGCCTAATATTTCTGCGATACATTCAAAAGTATCATTATCAATCTCTTCATCGTTATTCATATAAACTTTTCTTATTTTGTGCGTGACAACAGAGCATAAATTAAAATATTATAGGTTAAGTTTTTTTTAAAATACCGATATATACACAATAAATATGATACCTTTCGTGAATTTAACTGCCGTTGCGGCTCCACTTCCTATCGTTAATGTTGATACTGACATGATAATCCCTAAGCAGTTTCTCAAAACAATTAAGAGGACGGGTTTAAGTGAAGGTCTATTTTACGAAATGCGATATGATGTTAATGGCGTAATTAATGAAGGATTTGTTCTCCATAACGCTCCATATGATAAATCGAAGATATTGATTGCAGGTGATAATTTTGGTTGCGGTTCAAGCCGTGAGCATGCTCCTTGGGCGTTGCTTGATTTCGGGATTCGCTCAATAATAGCTCCTAGTTTTGCGGATATTTTTTACAACAACTGCTTTAAAAACGGTATTTTGCCTGTGAAATTACCGCAAGAGCAAGTTGATGAATTAATGAAAGTTGCCCAGTCAGATAATCCCGTTATTGCGATTGATTTAGAGATGCAAGTTGTAGTTGCAGCGGGTAATTCTTATAAGTTTGATGTGGATGCCTTCCGCAAGCACTGCCTAATTAACGGCCTTGATGACATTGGCTTAACGCTAGAAAAATCAGCGCATATTACTGAGTTTGAGGAAAAACAACGCATCGAACAGCCTTGGCTTTATAACTAAACTTAACTGGGAATGGTTGTATGTTTTTGAATAAGGTTAAATGTGTATTCAATACACAAGATGACTATGCGAAATTTATAAAGTCTCTTCATGATGCAAATTCTAGGGGGGCTTTGAATCCAGTTAGAAAGTCAATAAATCTTGAGAACTATGAAGTTACTTTAGAGTATTTTGATTATATAGGGCGTGCTAACAAGGATTTAGATGCTTTGCTAAAGAATTGTAACGGCAAGAAGTTAGAGCAGCCAGTTCAGCTCGGTATGTAAGTGAAATATTTTTATAAATTAATAAGGATAATATGACTAAAAAAATTCTTCTTTTATCAGGTGATGGAATCGGGCCAGAGGTTGTTGCAGAAGCAAAGAAAGTGATGGATTGGTTCAACAGTGCTTTTAAGTTATCTTTTGAGTTTGATAATGCCCTAATTGGCGGAATCGCTTATGATGAAACAGGAAGTCCATTACCTGATGAAACAATGAATAAAGCTAAGGATGCGGATGCTATATTGCTAGGTGCAGTAGGCGGGCCAAAATGGGAGCCTCTTGATTATTCAGTTCGACCTGAAAGAGGGCTTCTTGGAATCAGAAAAAATCTTGGTTTGTTTGCAAACATAAGACCCGCAAAGGTTTTTGATGCTTTGATAGATGCATCAACGCTAAAGCCAGATGTAGTTAGAGGGCTTGATATTGTTATTATCCGCGAGCTTACAGGTGATTTATATTTTGGAACTCCAAGAGGTGTCGAAACACTTCCTGACGGCTCTAAAAGAGGCGTTAACACAATGGTTTACACCTCAGAAGAAGTTAGAAGAGTTGCAAAAGTTGCATTCGAACTTGCCCTAAAAAGAGGCGGTAAAGTTTGCTCAATTGACAAGGCAAACGTTTTAGAATCAACCGAAATGTGGCGTGATGAAGTTCAAAAGCTCAGAGATTCTGAGTATCCACAAATAGACCTTTCACATATGTATGTCGATAACGCCGCTATGCAGTTAGTAAGAAATCCACGTCAATTTGATGTTGTGCTAACGGGCAATATTTTCGGAGATATTCTATCTGATCAGGCTTCTATGTTAACAGGCTCACTTGGAATGCTTCCATCAGCATCTTTGGGTGCAACTAATAGCGATGGTAAAACTCCGTCACTTTATGAGCCAATTCATGGGAGTGCTCCAGATATAGCGGGCAAGCAAATTGCAAACCCCTTAGCCACTATCCTAAGCGTTGCGATGATGTTCAGATATTCCTTCTCATTTTTAAGCTACGCTGATATGATTGAGAACGCAGTTCAGAAGGTTCTTGCTTCAGGTGTTAGAACCGCAGATATTTACACGGAAGGCTCTAAGAAAGTTTCTACATCTGAGATGGGTGAAGCTGTAATTTCAGCTTTAGAAGCTGAATATAAAAAACAAGCTGCATAACTTATAATGAGTCGCAAAACAAATAATCATAAAAGTAACGCTGATGGTACAAACAAAAAGCGTGCTAGAGCTAAAAAGTCTGGCGGACTAATACCATCTAAAAGATCGTTATTTAAAGCCTCAATATTGATTGCAGTGTGGGTTGCAATAGCTGCGTCTCTGATAGTCGTTGCTTCAATGTTTACTCTGCCAGATATTGATAATATTGATAAGATAGACAAAAAGCCATCTATTATTGTTAAGTCATCGAGCGGCGATATTGTTGCAACTTATGGCGATGTTTACGGAAAATTTATTACCTATGAAGAGCTTCCAAAACATTTGGTTGATGCGGTTGTCGCAACGGAAGATAGAAGATTTTTTCACCATGCAGGCGTTGATTTTATAGGGATTGCAAGGGCAGCTTGGGTTAACTATCAAAGCGGAAGAGTTGTGCAAGGTGGAAGCACAATCACACAGCAGCTTGCAAAAAATATCTTTTTAACATCAGAGAGAACTTTAAAGCGTAAGTTTCAAGAAGCATTGTTAGCTGTTTTACTTGAAGCTAAATATAGCAAAAAGGAAATATTATCCATATACCTCAACAGGGTGTATCTAGGGGCGGGATGTTTTGGAGTCGATGCGGCGGCGCATAGATATTTTGGTAAATCCGCAACCGAGATAGATGTTGCAGAATCTGCAATTATTGTTGGGCTGTTAAAAGCACCTTCTAGTTACTCTCCCACAACAAATCCTGAATTGGCAGAAAAAAGGGCGGCACAAATCGTAAAGAATATGGAAGATGCGGGATATATTACCCAGCAACAGGCCAGAGAAGAAATAATGACAATTCTTGCAGGCGGTGAATATGGTGGAGCATCGTTTAATGTATATTATTATACAGACTGGCTGATAGCAAAGCTGCCAGAGCTTATAGGCGATGCAAAAGAAGATATAGTGATTGAGTCAACCTTAGATGCGAAATTACAAAATCTTGCGGAAGAAAAAATCAAGAAAGTAATGACCGAGCAGGGAAAAAAAGCGAATGCAACTCAGGCATCATTAGTTTTAATGAAGCCAAATGGAGCCGTTCTTGCAATAGTAGGTGGAAAAAACTATCGAGCGTCGCAATATAACAGGGCTTTTCAATCGCAAAGACAACCTGGATCGGCATTTAAAACCTTTATCTATATCACGGCTTTGAAACAAGGAGTTGTGCAAAATGATTTTTATGAAGATATGCCAATAAGTTACGGTAGTTGGAGACCCACAAACTATGGCGGTGAATATGAAGGGCTGATGACCGTTAGAGAGGCTTTTTCTAAATCAGTCAATACAATAGCGGTGCAAATGATTGAAAAGGTTGGCATAGGCAACGTTATTTCAACAGCAAATGAGATGGGAATAAAGTCTCCAATGGGTTCTGATTTGAGTCTTGCTCTTGGCACAAGTGAAGTTAATCTTGTGGAGCTTACATCCGCCTATTCGACAATTGCAAATAATGGAATTGCAAAAGAACCGTACGGCATTAAGAAGATATATAATAAAGCTGGTGAGCTTATTTATGAGCATAAAGAAGATGAATTTGAGCAGGTTATAAGTTCTGATGTTGTATCAAGAGCCAATGATCTTTTAGCGTCAGTTGTTGAAAGCGGAACAGGCAGAAGGGCAATTATAGACAGGCCATCTTTTGGTAAAACGGGAACAAGTCAGGAATTTAGAGATGCTTGGTTTATCGGTTACACTGGAAATTTAGTGGCAGGAGTGTGGGTTGGAAATGATAACAATAAATCAATGAAAAAGGTTACTGGTGGCTCAATTCCTGCGAGTATATGGCATGATGTTATGCTTGCTGCCCATGCAGGCCTTCCAGTTATAGAATTACCTAGAGACTTTGGAAGCCCTGCAATCGTTGGCTCAGATGGCGTGGTGGATAATTCTGTTAATAACAATCCAAATGCTCAAGCGACAGAGATTCAAGATAACCCATCTCAAGAGGAAGATGATGGAAAATCTTCAGAGTCATTCTGGGAAAAGATATTTTCTGAAACTGGAGATGGTAAAGTTGAATATGAATACCCCAAACCAGAGCGAAACTGACGTAAATAAAACGTCAAAACATACGTTTTCAAGCTATATAGTTGGTGCTGACGATTCAAACACCCGCCTTGATAGGTGGATTAGAAGAAGAATCTCAGATTTGATACCCCAATCTTTGATTGAGCAATCAGCGCGCAAGAGGAAGATTGTCGTAAACTCCACCAAATGCCAAGCCTCAACAAGGGTTATTGAGGGCGACGTTATACAAATAGCAGATGATATTATCAAAACCTTCAATCATGTTAAGAATCAAAGCGAATCTAAGTCGATAAATGAAAAGAAGGCCGATAAAGTTAGCCAATATAAATCCATTATAAAAGAATGGGTTATATATGAGAGTGACGATATAATAGCAATCAACAAGCCATCTGGGTTTGCAGTGCAAGGCGGTAGCGGAATCGATATAAGCATCGATGATATTAGCCATTTTCTAGTAAAGCAAGGTGCTGATAAACCAAGATTAGTTCACAGACTTGATAAAGATACCAGCGGGGTTTTACTGCTTGCAAAGAATGTAAAATCAGCAAGCAAACTTGCAGAAATGTTTAAAAGTAAAGATGTTGAGAAAACCTATTGGGCATTGGTTGTTGGAGTACCAAGCAAAGAATATGGCAAGATTGACCTGCCGCTTTTAAAGTCAGAAATATCGCATAAAGAAAAAGTTATAGTTGAAAACGATGAGGGAAAGTCAGCAATCACACACTTTAGAGTTATAGATAAAATAGGAAATAAATATTCATGGTTAGAGCTAAAACCATTAACGGGAAGGATGCACCAATTAAGAGTTCACACATCAGAAATTGGTTGCCCAATTGTAGGTGATGGAAAATATGGCGGAGCAAAAGCATACGATAAAACAATGGGTTTTTCAAATAAACTGCACCTGCACGCAAGAGAAATAAATATATCATTGACCAAAGATAAGGGCGGCAATATCAAAATAACTGCCGACATACCAAAGCATATGCAAGATTCCTTTAAAATTGTGGGTTTTCATGAGTGTTAATCTTTACCGCTTATCAATAATATGTTACCATGAGGCATGAATTTTAAGTGATAGGTATTTGCGGTTGGTAAAAGTTCTAGGCAGAAAAAGTCTAACATTAGAAGAGTATAGGGCTCTTTGCACTCCCGATATATCCTCTCAGCAAGATGTTGCTGAAGAAGATAAAGAGGAGTTTGCTAAATATCAAAGCATGTATTCAGATGATAAGGGGCAAAACTTCTTAGGGCTTGGCTTTATGGCGCAAGGCAGAGGGGTTTTGAGAAGAGATTTATTCCCTGAACTTTATAAGGCTTATGATGAACTCGCAAAAGAACATGGCTTAGAGAAATCACCTCTACTTTGCCTGCGTCCACGAGATGACATTTTTGCCTTATCAAGCCCTTTTTTTCTATCTCCTTTAAAAAAGACTCAAACAGTTTTTGTTAGTTACGGTTTTCTAGATAGGTATGGGTTAATTCCTAGCAAGAATGAAAACGGTGTTTTTGAGGTAAACTCTGAAAAAGTTACTGAAGAGGCTTTGGGGATTTTATCCCATGAGCTCGTTCATAGCAAGCATTCGGATAAAGAAGTTTCCACTAGAATATTGTCATATGCCACAGCCTTTGCTATTCCTGTAGTTGGGCTTACATTGCTTAATATAGGTAAAAAAGGAATAAATCTATTTTCTCATCTCAAAACTCTTGCTATTGGTGTAATGTCAGCAATATCATTTGGAGGGATAGCTAGTAATTTAATTAGCAGGAGCTATGAAAATCGCTCTGATGAGCAAGGAATTGATAAAATTGAAGAACCAATTGCATTCTCTCAGGTGTTTGATAGGTCAATGCAGATCAAACAAGAAAAAAGCGTTAATCAAGGTTGGCTTTCAAATATTTTAGACAAAATCTTTGGCTTTACAGATGATATTGGAATCACAAGTGCGCATTTGCCAAGCCAGAAAAGAATTGAGCGAATTGAGCAATTATCTGGCAAGAAATTAGAAGATTATAAGAAGAATAACTCTGATGCATTAGTTGATTCAAATTTTACAGTTGAGCTTGTGGCGGTTAGAACTGAAAATATATTAAGCCGTGAGAAGAATGTTCCAAACGATGTTGTTATCGAACCAACAGAAGCAAGTTTAGGAAATTTTGTAAGTAAGTATTTCGATAAAATATCCGATGAAGCGAAAAGGGCTTTTGGGGAATATAAAGCTGCGGTTGAAAATCAAAGAGCAATGAGAAAACAGCAATCAAACGCTGCTACGTCAGTGGTTTAGTTTAAGATTGCTCTCCTACGCGATTCCTGCTCTTAAGCAATCGTGAATGTGGATTGCGCCAGAAATTCGCTGTTTTTCATCTAAAGCAACTAGGCAGGTAATGTTTTTATCGTTCATGATTGCGAGTGCTTCTACTGCAAGGCTATCATCTCTAATGGTAATTGGGTTTGCGGTCATTATTTGTTTTGCTTCTTGTAATATGATATTATCGCTCATATGCCGTCTTAAATCGCCATCAGTAATAATGCCTAGCAAATGCTGATTTGCATCTGTAACTATTGCAATGCCTAGAGATTTTTCACTCATTACAGGTAAAACATCGCTCATTTTATCGTGAGGCTGAACTATGGGGAGGAGTTTTTTACCCTTCCTCATAATCTCGGATGTTTTAATGAATCCTCTGCCTAGCTTTCCACCTGGATGAAAGCGGGCAAAGTCATTATTCGCAAAGCCTCTTTTGTGCATTAGAGCCGCTGCTAGAGCGTCACCCATAACCATCATCATGGTGGTAGAAGTTGAAGGTGCATTTGCTGTCAATGCCTCTTGAACATCTGGGATGATGAGTGCAACATCAGATGCTTTAGCAAGGGTTGATTCGCTCCTTCTGACAAGAGCGATTGTGGGAATCAAAAACCGCCTGCTATATGCAATAATATCGTTTAGTTCAGCGGTTTCACCAGAGTTTGAGAGAAGTAAGAGGCTGTCTGTCTCGCCAATCATTCCTAAATCGCCATGACTTGCTTCTGCTGGGTGAACGTAAAATGCTGGAGTTCCAGTTGATGCAAAAGTTGCGGCAATCTTTCTTGCAACGTGTCCACTTTTGCCCATTCCGCTGCAAACAATCTTGCCAGATGTATTGAGAATTAGTTCAACTGCTTTAGAAAATGCATCGTCAGAGTCAATATACTTAAGAAGGGCGTTTAGGCCTTCGATTTCCTGAAGAATTACGTTTTTAGCTATGGGCGAAGATATCGACATCGTTCCATCCAATTAAATCTAAGCATGAGCGGCTGGGTAAGAATTCAAAGCATGCTTTTGCAATATCAGTTCTTTTTTCGCGCTCTAACATAATGTTTAGCTTATCTCGCAACTTATGTAGATGAATAACATCGCTTGCGGCATATGTAAGTTGTTCTGGAGTAAGAATATCATTGCCCCAATATGATGATTGCTGTTGCTTAGATAAATCAACAGCTAAAAGCTCTTTGCAAAGCTCTTTTAATCCATGTCTGTCGGTATATGTTCTAACAAGTCTTGATGCGATTTTTGTGCAATAAACTGGGCTAACGTTAGCGTTCAGATAATGCTTTACTACTCCAATATCGAATCTGGCATAGTGGAAAATCTTGGTTTTACTTTTATCTTCCAGCAGCTTCATGAGGTTAGGAGAGTTATATTTAGGTTCAGGATAGTGCACTACATGAACCGCTCCATCCGCGTCGCATAGTTGAACCAAGCAGAGCCTATCTCTAGAATACATAAGCCCCATAGTTTCTGTATCTACCGCAATGTCACCAGATAAATTTAAATTATCTGGCAGATCATATTTATGTTGTATAATGCTATCAGTCATGCTCACATGATTACACTCATGAATTATTAATAGCAAATTCTTTGTATGATAGCAGCACCAAAACTTTCGGTTTTTATAATCGCTAAAAATGAAGAAGATAGAATACCCGTTGCAATTAGAAGTGTTAAAGATATTGCCGATGAGATTATTGTAATCGATTCAGGAAGTGGTGATAATACCGTAAAGGTTGCCGAAGAGATGGGTGCAAGGGTAATATTTAACGAATGGCAGGGCTATGGAATGCAAAAAATCTTTGGCCAAAATGCATGTAAAAATTCATGGATTTTAAACATAGATGCAGATGAAGAAATAACTCCAAAACTTGCTAGAGAAATTAGTGAGTTGTTAGAGAAAAATCCCAAAATGGCAGCATATGAACTTTGCTTTAAAGAGGTTTTTGTGGGTTATGCAAAACCTAATATTTTTTCACCATCCTATAAAGTTGTGAGGCTTTACAATAAAAATCTGGTTGGTTTTAAATCAAGCTCTATTCATGATTCAGTTGATTTATCTGGAATTGGTGCGAATTCGATAGGTGTGCTAAGAAATTATTTTATTCATAGACCATTTAGAAATCTTACACATCAAATCGATAAAATTAATAGCTATAGCTCTATGCAGGCGAGGGATATGTATGATAAAAAGAGGAATCCCGCAGCTATCAGAATAATTTTTGAACCAATACTTGCTTTTTTAAAGGCTTTTATAATTAGAAGAAACTTCATTTATGGTCTTGATGGATTCATTCAAAGCTGTATATATGCATATTCCAGAATTTTACGACTTGCAAAAGCGCGAGAACTTTTTAAAAAAGATGCTCGGCTACAAACAACAAAGCAATAAGCAATCAGAAATAAGAAATGAAAATTACACTTCCAGATTTATCAGTTCGTGAATATCAAAGTGGCGTTACGGGCTATGAAATTGCAGAAAGCATTGGCAAAAAGTTGGCGGAAGATGCACTTGCAGTAAAGGTTAATGGCGTTCTTCAAGATGTTTATTTACCAATAAATTCTGATGCAAATATCGCAATTATAACATGGAAGACGGAAGAAGGCCTAGAGATTATAAGGCATGATGCGGCTCACCTTTTGGCAGAGGCAGTTAAAGAGATGTTTCCTGAAACGCAGGTGACTATAGGACCAGCAATCGAAGATGGTTTTTATTATGACTTTTCGAGGGCAACTCCTTTTACAACTGATGATTTAGAAGCAATCGAAAATAAAATGCGCGAAATATCAGCGCGTAACGAGCTTATCAGGCGTGAAGAATGGAAGAGAAGCGACGCTGTAAAATTCTTTGAGTCTATCGGAGAAAAATATAAGGCGGAGATTATTGCCTCAATTCCTTCAGAAGAGGGGATATCGCTATACCGACAAGGCAATTTCATCGACCTTTGCAGAGGGCCTCACGCGCCTTCGACAGGTAAAGTAAAATACTTTAAACTGCTTAGAGTTTCAGGTGCGTATTGGAGGGGGGATTCAAAAAATGAAATGCTCCAGAGAATATATGGAACAGCTTGGGGAAGTGAAAAAGACTTAAAAGATTATCTTACAAGGCTTGAAGAAGCAGAAAAAAGAGATCATAGAAGGCTGGGCAAAGAGCTTGGTTTATTTCACATCCAAGAAGAAGCACCCGGAATGGTTTTCTGGCATGACAAAGGGTGGAGCATCTACAGAATTATTGAAAACTTCATCAGGGCAAAACTTGAAAAAGCTGGTTATATTGAAGTTAAAACTCCACAAATAGTTGATAAAACATTGTGGGAAGCATCAGGGCATTGGGAGAAATTCCGCGAAAATATGTTTACGGTTGAAGATGAATCAAGAGTCTTTGCAATAAAGCCGATGAATTGCCCAGGTCATACACAGATATTCAAGCAAGGCCTAAAGAGTTATCGTGATTTACCATTAAGAATGGCAGAATTTGGTTCATGCCATCGCAATGAGCCATCAGGCAGTTTGCACGGTTTAATGAGGGTTAGGGGCTTCACTCAAGATGACGCGCACATCTTCTGCACAGAAGATCAAATAACCGAAGAAACAATTGCGTTTTGTGACTTGCTAAAAGATGTATATAAGACTTTTGGCTTTGAAGAAATTAAAATCAAATTCTCAGATAGGCCAGAAAAACGAGCTGGAACTGACGAAATATGGGATAAAGCCGAGAATTCATTAACTCAGGCAATTTCAGCAACGGGTATGGATTATACTCTAAACCCAGGTGAAGGTGCGTTTTATGGGCCAAAGCTAGAGTTCGTCTTGCGCGATGCAATCGGAAGAGATTGGCAGTGCGGAACCTTGCAAGTTGATTTCGTTTTACCAGAAAGACTTGATGTAAATTATATTGCAACTGATGGCTCAAAAAAGCGACCAGTAATGTTGCATAGAGCAATCTTAGGCTCTTTAGAAAGATTTATCGGTATTTTGATTGAGCAATATTCTGGTAGATTTCCATTATGGCTATCACCTGTTCAGGTTGCAATTGCAACGATTACGAATGAAGTTGATGATTATGGAAGCGAAATTGCTAAAATATTATCAGATAAAGGCATTAGAGTTGTTACTGATTTTACCAGCAATAAAATTAATTATAAGATTCGTGAGCACTCTAATTCTAAAATACCAATCATCTTCGCACTTGGCAAAAGAGAGGCAGAAAACCGTCAGGTTTCAATGAGAAGACTTGGTTCAGACGAGAACAAAGTTATTGGAGTTGAAGAGGCCATCTCAATGATTCTTGAAGAAATAAATCATTCTTCAAAATGAAATTTATAGAAAGTTAAATATATTAATCCATAATAAATTAGCTACTACTAACAATCCATAGGGGGATATTTGAGCAAAAACGACGAAACTAGAGTAAATGAAAAAATTACTGCTAAAGAAATTAGATTAATTGGCGCAGACGGAAGCAATGTAGGGGTCGTGCCAACATCACAGGGTTTAAAGCTGGCTGAACAGGCTGGATTGGATTTAGTTGAGATTTCTCCTAATGTTACCCCTCCTGTATGTAAGATATTAGATTACGGTAAATACCGTTATGAAGCCCAGAAGAAAGCAAAAGAGGCTCATAAAAATCAGAAAGTTGTCGAAATTAAAGAAGTAAAGATGCGTCCAGTGATAGATAAGCACGATCTGGAAATTAAGCTCAATAACGCTTCAAGATTCCTTGCGGAGGCAAATAAGGTTAAGTTCACAGTTACCTTCAGAGGGCGCGAGTTAGATCACCTCGATATAGGAAGAGATCTAATGGATAAGATAAAACTTGCCCTAGCCGAAAAAGGCAAGATTGAATCTGAGCCACGCTTTGAAGGAAAGCAAATTACAATGATTGTTGGCCCAAAAGCCTAGCTTTGACAAATCCTAATTATAGTGTTTCTAGTTTTATTTGAGAGCAAGTATTTCGAGGCGAAGCTGTAATATTCCGTATGATTATGTAGATAATATTGGTATATATTTAGGCATAATTT
>CAZAGG010000020.1:0-16105 GCA_964484565.1 uncultured Rickettsiales bacterium
AAAATCGAGATTTAATCACCTCATTCTTAATATATAGTTAATGTAGGGAGGTAAGACCCTAACCCTCCCCCATAAAGGGGGAGGGAATATTGAAAAATAGAAACACTATACTTACGGCTATAGTTTTTTATTCAGAGTTGACGTTAATCTCATATACTACTTTGAAGTAGCTCGGTTAAGCGTCTCGAAAAACTTCCCGTATCAGATATTTCCTCTCCAGCAACGATTCTCGCCTGATCAAGAATTAACCCTGCAATATCAGAAGCCTTTGCTGAGTTGTTATCATTAGCAATTACTTTTGCAAGCGACTTAATGACTGGATGTTGTGGATTAATCTCTAATATTTTTGCACTACGACTTCTTAATTGCTTTTGCTCATATAAATATCGCTCCATCCTAATATCCATTCCCCCTTCAGCCACAGATAGGGTTGCAGGAAGGTGTGCAAGTTTCCCAGAGCTTCTTATATCGCTCACACTTTCACCGAATTCTTTTTTCATAAACTCTATGACTCTTTCTATCTCAATCTTATTATCACTTTTTCCAGAATCAGAGCTTGCATTATCAGAACCTGAGCTTTGTTCAGATTCTATATCTCCCGCCCAAGATAGATCGATATTACTTCTGGTAATCGAAGTGAGTTTTTTATCATTATACTCATGAACTACATTAACCCAGAAATCATCAACATGATCTGTAAACAGCAAGACATTAATTCCTCGCTTTGTGAAGCCTTCTAAGAGTGGGCTTTTCATACCCTCCGAAACATTGTCACAGCCGAAATAATAAATTTCTTCCTGCCCCTCTTTCATTGTTTTGATGTAATCATCAAAACCTATCATTTTAGCCTTATCATTTTCGGTTTGTGCCAACTGTGACATTGTTGAGTTAAAACGACAAATCTCAAGAATATCCTGTTTGTGTGCAGAGTGCTCGCATAACCCTTCTTTGATGACGGCTCCGAAATTCTTCCAGAAATCTGCATAATTATCAGCATCCTTATCCGCTTTCTTTTTAAGCTCTGATAATATTCTTTTAGTGACCGATTGCTTAATCTTTTCAACAATAGAGTTATGCTGCAATGTTTCTCGGCTAACATTAAGCGGCAGATCTTCACAGTCAATCACTCCCCTTACAAATCGCAGATAATGTGGAATTAAATCAATACCTTCATCAGTAATAAAGACGCGCTTAACATATAGCTTCACCCTTCTGATTCTATCTGGATGGAAAAGATCAAAAGGTGCACGACTTGGAATATATAGAAGGTTTGTATACTCAATCTTGCCTTCGTTTTTATTGTGAATCACCATATATGGCTCATCAAACGAATGCGCAACATGACGGTAAAACTCTTTATATTGCTCATCGCTGATTTCCGACTTAGAACGCGCCCACAATGCAGATGCATTATTTACCGTTTTAACACCGCCATCTTCATCAATAAGCTCGATGGAATGCGATATATGATCAGAATATGTTTTTATAATATGCTCTAATCTAAACTTATCTAAGAACTCATCTTCTCCTTTTTTGAGATGCAAAATAATTCGCGTTCCCCTGCCCTCTACATCGCTATCATCCTTTGAGAGTTCTGATATGCTAAATGCGCCGTCTCCCTTCGACTGCCATTTATAACTTTTATCTTCACCTGCTTTTTTACTTATAACTTCAATCTCAGATGCAACCATAAAGGCAGAATAAAAACCAACACCAAATTGGCCAATTAAATCTATATCGTTACTACCTTGAGATTCTTCGAGCTTTTTCATGAACTCAGCAGTTCCAGAACGAGCAATAGTTCCAAGATTTGCTATCATATCATCTCGGTTCATTCCAATTCCATTATCTGAGACGGTTAGAATCCGCTTTTTCTTATCTATAGCAACTTTAATAACAAACTTAGAATCACCCGCTATAAGCTGTTGATTAGTCTGACTTTCAAACTTCAGCTTATCGCATGCATCTGAAGCGTTAGAGATTAACTCTCTAAGAAATATATCTTTATTCTTGTAAAGTGAATTAATAACCAGTTGTAAAACGCGACCGACCTCAGCCGCATATTCAAAAGTTTCTTTCTGTGACATTTGACATATTCCTGCAAAGTTATAACATATCTCATATGATTAATAGAGTTCGTTTTTCAAGACCTGTGGTGATTTTATTAGCAATACTTTTTGCAAATACTTCACTTGCAGATGTAGCTTTAAATGCCAAGCTGATTTACACAGCAGCTTTTGGGCGTTCTGATGACGTTAGAATTCTCTTGTCAAAAGGTGCGGATGCAAATAGCGTGAACAATAAGGGATGGCCAGCCCTTTCAATTGCAGCCGATAGAAAGCCAGATTCAGAAACTATAGCAATCGCAACACTACTTCTTGAAGCAGGTGCGGATGTAAATAAAGGCGATGCGGATGGAAATTATCCAATAATAAATGCTGTTAGAAATAATAACTCAGAGCTAGTAAAATTATTTTTGGAAAAGGGAGCCAATTTAGACCTTAAAAACTCTAAGGGTGAAACTCCTCTTTCGATTGCAACATCAATGAAACATACTGGAATTATTGAGCAAATTAAACGGCAAGTTGAGATTAATCAAGAAAAAGATAGGCAGGAGAGAAGCTCTGAAAATCGCCTAAGACTGGCAAGAGAGCTTGCATTCTTCGCATGCGTAGAAGGATATAATGAATACGCCAAAAAATATGACAGACCAGCCGTGATTGCAGATGCAAGTGAGCAAAAAGAAGCGATTGTAAAGAAAATGACCTCGCTATTTCCAATGCAACAAAAAGATATTAATGCCATCACCCATATTTCGCGCAGAAAAATTGAGGAAGAACTGGGCTGGAAGGGCGAAGGACTGTTCAGAGAAGGATTTGGAACAGAGGCAGATCTAGAAAAAAGATGTAGAAAAATAGCCAATACATGGCGAACAGGTGGAAAATAATGGAAGTTGATGTTAGTTCAATTGGATTATACTCAGAATTCGTAATTGCATCCTATACATTTGCACTGTCAATTCTTGGCTTTATTACCATTAAAACCGTTCTCGCATATAAAAGAAGTCTTAAAACTCTTGAAATTCTAGGCAATACTAGAAGGAATATCAAAAAATGAGTTTGAAACCTAAGCATAAAAGACTGATTTTTATAATTATTGGCTTTTCAATTTTTTGTGCAGGGGTTGCAATAATCACCAATGTTTTGAGTAAGAATATAACTTATTTTAGAACCCCCAGCGAGATAAAAGAACTTAATAGCCAACAACTTAGTAAAAGGCTTCGTGTCGGCGGAATGGTGATGGAAAAATCGGTAAAAAATCCTGAAGGAGTAACATATCAGTTTACAATTACAGATGGTGAAAGCGAATTAGAAGCTGAATATCACGGTATCCTTCCCGATCTTTTTGCAGAAGGTAAAGGAGTAGTAGTTGAAGGATTCCTAAATGGAACTATATTAAAAGCTGATAAAGTCTTGGCAAAACATGACGAAAATTATATGCCGCCAGAGATAGCAAAACAAATGAAACGAGAATAAATCAATGCTCAGAAAATCATTTTTAACATCAATATCTTTGTTAAGTCATTTGAATTTAAAAACAATTACAGTGGCTCTGTTTGTAACTTTACTTGCTGATAGCTCTTATTCTTCGCCTAACGAATCGGAAAAAAATAATACTGGAACTCAAAAATCTGTAAGTCTTATTCAGCGCGATTCCTCAAATGATCCCGCACTCAAGGATGTTAAGAATAAAATTCAGACTGGGCAAACTTACAAAAAAGAAGAAGAGCCTCAATCACGAAAAGCTGTTATTAAGTCAACAATTCCGACCTCAACCGCAAATGAATCTTTAGTTATAGAAGAAACAAGTGCAACCGAAAATTCTGGTGGAAGCAAAACTACAAAACTTGATTTAAGCGAACGCGAAAATCTTATCAAGGCATTAGAAGATCCATCATTTGCAAAAGGCAATGCAGTTTCAAATGATGCAACTGGAACACAGCAAAAACCAAAAAATCCTCTACGCGAAAAACTTGCCGAACATATCGCCTCACTTTCCGATGAAGATATTGAAAAAGCCCGCGAAAATGCTCTTGATAGAATCGAGCAAGATGCTAACTTAAAAAATCTTAGCGATAAGGAGAAAAATTCTCTCCGCGATGATTCAAATAGATTTTATGATACTTTGCTCTCGCTTTCTGCAAATGAACGTAAAGATTATATACGCTCATTCAAATAGATAGAAGATAGATAGGCTTTAAAAACTTTGCAGCTCTTAAAACATTCATTTCAATGCCTAATCATCGGAGCAGGAGGCGCAGGACTCAGAGCCGCCGTTGAAGCTGCAAAAAACGGCTTATCGGTTGCGATTATCAGTAAGGTTCACCCAACTAGAAGCCACACCGTAGCAGCACAAGGCGGAATAAATGCGCCATTAGGAAATCACGCTGAAGACCAGTGGCAATGGCTTGCATATGATACCATCAGAGGCTCAGACTGGCTTGCAGATGCCGACTCAGTAGAAATCATGTGCGAAAATGCAACCAGTGCCATAATTGAACTAGAGCAAATGGGAGTTCCTTTCACTCGTGATGAAAATGGCTTAATCTATCAGCGTGCATACGGCGGGCAGTCAACCAATTTTGGTAACGGCGGCCTTGCTTACCGCGCATGTGCGGCAGCAGATAGAACAGGCCATGCAATCATGCACACTCTTTATCAACAGGCACTCAAAATGGGGGTAATATTTTTCAACGAATATTTCGCCCTCGATTTAACAATTGCAGATAATATCTGCTATGGAGCCATCGCACTAAATATCGCTGAAGGAACTCTGCATAGTTTTTCTGCCAATAATACCATCATTGCAACAGGTGGATATGGTCAGATTTATGCCTCAACCACCGCCGCATCCATCTGCACAGGAGATGGCGGAGCAATGGCTCTTCGTGCCGAAATACCGTTGCAGGATATGGAATTTATCCAGTTTCATCCAACAGGAATATATGGTGTAGGTTGCCTGCTAACCGAAGGCGCAAGAGGTGAAGGCGGTGTGCTCATAAATTCAGATGGCGAAAGATTCATGGAACGTTACGCCCCTAAATATAAAGATCTGGCTTCACGCGATGTAATATCTCGAGCAATAATCAGTGAAATAAATGCTGGAAAAGGCTGTGGAGAGAAAAAAGATCATATTCTAATCGACTTAACTCACTTAGACGATGAAGTTTTTAAACACAAGCTGCCCACTGTTTTTGAAGTGGCTAGGAAATTCACTGGCCTTGACGCGAGAAAGCATCCTATTCCTGTAATCCCAACTGTTCATTACACAATGGGTGGAATCCCTACAAATAAACATTGCGAAGTTACAAATAGGCATAATTCAAAAATAGAAGGACTAATGGCCATAGGCGAATGCGCCTCAACCTCAGTTCACGGTGCAAACCGACTTGGCTGTAATTCCCTATTAGATCTGATGGTGTTTGGTAAAATTGCAGGAAATATGGCCGCAGCAAATGAAGCAAGCCGAAATATTAGAAAAACTCCAGACCCGCTTTTAAAACATCATATCGAAACATTTCAGCAAATCGTAAATAACCCTAGCAATACTGATGCAAACCAAATGCGTAAGAAAATGCAAGAAATCATGCAAAATAATGTGGGAATAATCCGCAGTGAAAGCGAGTTAGAAAGTGCTCTCAAAAATATGCTCGAACTTAAAGAAGAAATATATGAAAGCGGAACGCATGATAAATCAACGATATGGAATTATGAACTAATCGAACTACTTGAACTTAGAAACCTAGTGATACAAGCAGTTGCAACAACAGCCTCAGCGATTTCTCGCAAAGAATCAAGAGGCTCACATTACCGCGAAGATTTTTTGGAACGAGACGATATAAATTTCATAAAACATTCGAGCTTCACACTTAGCGGCCGTTCTGAGTTTACAGTGTCTTTAAAAGAAGTTAGAAAAAGTAGCAAAATTAACTTCGCACCAGAAAAAAGAGGATATTAATTAGATATGGCAACAATGCCCAAAGCATTAATCGTTGGAACAACTGGACTTCTCGGCCCATATGTCACTGAAATATTTTCTAAAGAATATGAGGTCATCAAAGTTTCATCTTCAGGCAAAGATGGCGGAATAAAAGCTGACTTTACCAACCCCGAAATTGCCAGAAAAACTATAGAACTTTATTCTCCCGATTTAATTTTGAATCTAGCTGCATATACCGATGTTGATGGCTGTGAAAATAACCCAGCAAAAGCAGATGAAATGAACCGCAAAATGGTTGCAAATATAGTCGATGCTTGTGGTGGAAGTAATATCAGGCTCATTCAAATATCCACTGATCAGGTTTATGCAAACACATCTGGCCTGCATAAAGAAGGAACAGAAAATCCAGTCAATGAATATGGCAGAAGCAAACTAAACGGTGAAAAAGAAGCTCTTAAAAGAGATTCATCTCTAGTTCTCAGGGTGAATATGTTTGGAACATCTAAAACTCAGGGCAGAAAAAGCCTTAGTGATTTCTTTATTGATAGCTTTAAAAATCAATCTCCTGTTACTTTGTTTGACGATGTATTCTTCTCTCCATTAAATCTTGATACGCTTGCTGAGATTATTCTAAAGTGTGCCAATTCTAAACTTTCAGGAACATACAATCTTGGTTCTCGTGAAGGGATGAGCAAAAAAGATTTTGCACTCAAAATTGCTGAACATTTTAATCTCAGCACAAACAATGCAACTTATGGCAAATCAGTTTCAACCGCTGGAAGGGCGATTCGCCCACTTGACCTTAGAATGGATGTAACAAAAATCGAATCATCTCTTGGCATTACAATTCCAACACTTGAAGAAGAAATTAAAAAGTTGCAACCTAATCATTAAAAATGTTAGTTTCAGCATCCATTATAACTATAGAATATTGATTTATGACCATAAAAATCGGAAGAAACTTAATCGGCCTTGAGCATCCCACCTATTTTATTGCAGATATTGCTGCAAATCACGATGGCGACCTAGGAAAAGCAAAAGAGCTGATATATTCATGCGCAGAAGCTGGTGCACATGCAGCAAAATTTCAGAATTTTGAAGCAGAAACTATCGTTTCAGATTACGGATTTAAAAATCTTGGTGGCCAATTCTCGCATCAAGCAAAGTGGAAGAAAAGCGTATTTGAAGTTTATAAAGATGCGTCCATTCCCCTTGACTGGACACCTGTATTAAAAGAAACATGCGAAAAGGCTGGAATTGACTATTTCACCTCGCCATATTCATTAGAAATAGTGGAGGCAGTAAAACCATTCGTAAGCGCATGGAAGCTAGGTTCTGGCGACATCACATGGACAGATGAAATAGAGGCAATGGCCAAAACCAGATTGCCAATCATAATTGCAACAGGCGCATCAACAATTGAAGATGTTAGAAGGGCATATTTTGCAGCCGCAAAGCACAATAATAATATTGTTTTAATGCAGTGCAATACCAACTATACAGCCAATCTAAATGAAAGCCGAGAAGAAGCTCTTAAGAGATTCTCCCATTTAAATATTCGCGTGCTTGAAACACTTGCGAGAGAATTTCCAGGTGTTAGTCTTGGGCTTTCCGACCACACTCATGGACACACCTCTGTTCTTGCCGCAGTGGGATTATTTAACGCACGCTCTGTCGAAAAACATTATACACTAGATAATAACGCCGAAGGGCCAGACCATCCTTTCTCGATGAATCCAAAAACATGGCGAGAAATGGTTGAGGCAACCAAAGAACTACAGTCTAAAATTAGTGATGATATGAGCTATGATGATCGTTATTCTTTAATCTCTCAAATGGTTGAAGATAAAGAAGAATTACAAGTTTCGATTGGTGACGGAATCAAAAGAGTTGAAGCAAACGAAACGCAAACAATCATTTTACAAAGGCGCGCAATTAGAGTTACTAAGAATCTTAAGGCTGGCCATATTTTAACTAAAGATGACTTATTTCCTCTAAGGCCATGCCCTGCAAACGGCCTTCCTCCACATAAAATGTCTGAGATAATTGGCAAACCTCTAAAACGCGATACGGAAGAAGGCGACATCGCAGAGATCTGAAGTCAGGGTTCAGAGGTCAGGGTTCAGGGATTGTGTAAAAGAAGTCTTTATCAAGTATAGCTAAAAATACTCTGACCTCTGCCCCCTGAAACCTAAAACCCGACACCTGAACCCTAATCAGCTAACAGTGTCCAGACTTTGCTAATGGCTCTATAGTTAATATTATTTAGATTCCAGTGAATCCGCTGCTGCTAATGCTGTGAGGTTGAATATCTCTGAAACACTCGCATTCATCTGCACAATCTGCACAGGCTTTGCAAGACCACAAAGTATAGGGCCTATAACAACCCCTCCCCCAAGCTCCTGCATCAACTTCGATGAGATATTTGCTGAGTGTAAAGCTGGCATTATAAGAACATTAGCAGGTGCAGAAAGCCTTGAAAACGGATATAACTTCAAGAGGTCAGAGTTAAGAGCAACATCCGCTGCCATTTCTCCATCATATTCAAAATCAACCTTTCTATTGTCAAGTTCACTCATTGCTTCTCTAACGCGGTTTGCCTTCTCACGCATCGGATTGCCAAAGTTAGAATATGAAAGCATAGCAACTCTTGGTTTTTGCCTTCCCATACGCTCTGCCTTTTTAGCCGTTTGAATTGCAATTTCAGCAAGCTCTTTCGGATCTGGAATTTCATGAATCGCAGTGTCAGATAAAAATACGGTTCTTCCTTTAGCAAGCAAAATAGAAACACCAAAAAGCGGGCTGTTTTCTTCCCTATCAATAGCTTTTTTGACAATTTCTAAAGTGTCGTAATAGTTACGAGTAACGCCAGAAATCATTACATCGCCATCTCCAAGCGCAACCATGCACGAAGCATATATATTACGATCATTTTTAACGAGTCTCGCAACATCTCTTAATAGATAACCCTTACGTTGCAAGCGTTCATATAAATAATCAATGTAATCATCAATTTTTGGATTAACTGCCGCATTTGATATTTCTATACCATCGGTATTTTCAATCTCAAGTTTCGCAAAATTCTCACGTATCTTATTTTCACGGCCAACCAATACTGGTGTTCCATATCCATTATCGCGCCATAAAACTGCTGTGCGGATAATGTTTTCTTCCTCACCTTCTGCGAAAATAACCCTACGCGGGTTGCTTCTTAATCTATCGAAAATCAAGTTCAAGATATTTACAGTTGGATCAAACCTTGCCTTCAACTCCATCTTGTAAGCACCAAGATCAGATATAGGCTTTCTCGCAACCTTTGTTTCCATAGCAGCCTTTGCAACTGCAACTGGAACGGTTGTAATAAGTCGTGGATCAAATGGCGCAGGAATAATATATTCAGGGCCATATTTCATCTTACGACCAGAGTATGCAGCTGAAACTTCATCAGGCACTTCTTCTCGAGCAAGAGCCGCAAGAGCATTTGCGGCAGCTACTTTCATCTCTTCATTTATTTGGCTTGCCTGAACATCAAGTGCGCCTCTAAAGATATAGGGGAAGCCCATAACGTTGTTAACCTGATTGTTATAGTCAGAACGGCCAGTTGCAACAATTGCATCGGGACGGATTGCTTTAACCTCAGCAGGAGTAATCTCAGGATCAGGGTTAGCCATAGCAAAAATGATTGGTTTATCGGCCATTGAGGCAACCATTTCTTTAGTTACCGCACCTTTTACAGAAAGGCCGATAAAAACATCAGCACCCTTCATTGCATCTTCTAACGTACGCGCTGGAGTTTCTACCGCGTGGGCAGATTTCCACTGATTCATGCCGCTTTCACGACCTTTATATATAACACCTTTAGTATCGCATAAAATCGCATTCTCATTGGGTAAACCCATTGTTTTTAATAGCTCGAGGCAAGCGATTCCAGCCGCACCCGCACCGTTCAAAACAACTTTAAGGTTTTTAAAGTCACGCCCCGTAATGTGGCAAGCATTAATCATTCCAGCGGCTGTGATGATTGCTGTTCCGTGTTGGTCATCATGGAAAACAGGAATATCCATCAATTCTTTAAGTTTTTGCTCGATAATGAAGCATTCAGGAGCTGCAATATCTTCAAGATTAATCCCACCCCATGTAGGGCCAAGTAATTTCACACAATTGATAAATTCTTCTGTATTGGTTGTGTCAACTTCAATATCAACAGAGTCAATATCAGCAAATCTTTTAAACAGGATAGATTTTCCTTCCATCACTGGCTTTGAAGCAAGCGCACCTAGATTGCCTAGCCCTAAAACCGCCGTACCATTAGAAATCACAGCAACAAAATTTCCCTTAGCCGTATATTTATAAGCATCCGCTGGATTTTTCTGAATCTCAAGACAAGGAACCGCAACCCCAGGCGAATAGCCAAGAGATAAATCGCGTTGCGTCATTAAAGGCTTTGTTGGAAGCAAAGACACTTTACCAGGTCTTCCTTCAGAGTGGAATGCTAAGGCTTCTTCAGGGGTAATTTGATCTGTTTCTTTTGACATTATTACTTCGACGATTAGTTGTTTATGCTTCAAATAAAACTTGATGCACTATAATCACTAAACATTATAGAGGTTAATGTAAAGTCTAATACGTCTGATTTAGAAGAGTTATCTCGCAGTGCAGCATAACTAGTTAGCCAACAGTGCCTAACGCCTTCTGTCCCTTTGCTCTGAGCTTACTCCAAGCATTGCAGAGACTGCACCTATTGCATTATCAAGATGACGTGATAGCTTTGGGTCTGGAAGGACTGAATAATCACCAATCGCCATATCTGAAAGATTTATATGTGATTTTAGAGCTTCACTGAATCTTTCAATTGCGCCTAACTTAGCTTTCTCTTCTTCAAGATTGATTTTTTCACCTGAACTTGCAATTACATTATTTATTTGGATTCTGGCATTAACACCCGCCAATCCCTCACGCAGAGTTCCTAGTAAATTGTTCCAGTTAATGCTTCCATCACGATTTGCGAAAACAATTTCTTGCATTGGAAGGCCTGATTTTTCATCACCATTCACAAAATCATTAACTTTATATACCTTCCCTGCAACAACACTTCCATCAATTACGGATGATAAAAATTCACATAACACATTTAATTTTATACATAAACCATCAATTGCTTTTATATCAAAAGAGCTAACTCTATGGTTATTATCGGTCACTCTATATTCGATCCCCACACTATCAACAGCTACAACGTTAAAAGTAAATGGAGTTGATTTTGGCACAGGTATTGGCTCGTTAAGTGCCCAAACCGCTTTATTAACAATATCTCTAATTAGTTGCTCAACATTGTCAATTTGTCTAAGCGAATTTGCTAGTTTAGTTAAATCGTTCATAAGCCTTATCCCCTGTTTTTTGTTTTTACTTTGAGTACAATTAACGAAAAATAAATATACTAGCAAGGATAATGTAAATATTTTTGTCACAAAAACATGCTAGTTTTAACACTTAGTTTTTATAATTTATATGAGATGAATTGATATGATTCAGATATTGAAGCCATCTAGTGATCATCAGATTGATAATTTTTTGTTGGCCTCACTAATAAAGTCAAGAATAGATCTGCTAAAAGTAGATAGAGCTGGATTAAGAGATGGGATCGCCACACATATGGTCAACTTTCATGTTAATCCGCCATATATATCAATATCTTTACATAAAAAACCCTTTTCAAAAGTAGTAGCTGGCCTGAGCCCTCTCAACCCATTCAGAAAAAATCATATTGATGAAGTTTGTCTTTTTATAGAAAAATCGCTGGGCATTAAAATTCCAATCAAAGATGATGATAGCATTTCTTATCTATATAAAATAGCTAATGAAAAGCCAACAAAACTAATTGATGGTGAATATGTAGTGATATATTTCCCAACTAACTCGATTGACCAAACAAGAAGAAAATTATTTGAGAGGGAAGTTGAAGGCCTTATGAATCCTTCCCAACACCTTGATAGGCGTTAAGCGATTAGCTCTAAATAGTCTCTTAGCTGCTCATCTGTGAAGGGGTATTCATTGCCGTTTCGTGGATTGATAACTTTGGTATGGTGTATTCCAGCTATTCTAAGTTGCGCCTGAGTTGCCGAACGCATAGAAAGCCCAGCCTTCCAGCATATTGCGATGACAATCTTAGGGTTATCAGCCGCAAATAGCATTGCCACTCTGTCTTTATCAATTCCTGAAAGCAGAGAAATGCCATGCATCACAAAGTCTTTTTCATTGCGTTCAATTGCTTCTGCGATAACTTCAGGATTCAAAAGGTCGTAATTAAATAGCTCGTCAGCTTTGCGCTTTGAAACGACCTTTTTATCCTTCGCGGCACTTGATAGCCTGCCCCTTATGGTAGACATAATTTCACTAGCCGTATCCTCGCTAATTTTACCAGATTCAAGCATTTGCAGCACTAGAGAATCTGAGATATAAACCGCCAACTTATTGATAACTTTGATTGAAAGCTCTGGCCTTGCAATAATTGGCTCATGCCAGTTTTTATGCTCCATGCCTTTATCTGCAACTATTTCAAGAGATTCCTCGCTGAAACTTGCCCCTTTATTAGAAAGAGCTGTAGTTATCGCAGTAACTGCGCCTTTATTCACAATCGCATCAGTAACCCTTGTGGAGACTTTATTTCTCTTAGCAACTGAATTAACAGCATCAGGAATTTTGCTGGATAATATTATCTCTATCAGGTCATCATCTGTTAGAACTGGAGAGAACTCAATTACGGGGAGCGCAACTTCTTTATGCTCATCCCAAGCGAGCATTAATATAAGTTCATGTGGAACGTTTTCAGCAGATTTCAACTCATCGGCGATTATTTTTCTAACTCTTAAAACCTGATCTTTAGAAAGTGCCTTGAGCACCCTTAGCGTATATTCAACGAGAGCGATTTTCTTATCCGTCACCATGTCTGGAAGTAATCTGGCTATCTTGCTTGCAATCAAATACTTTGCATCTTCACTGATTTCCACTGCAAGTTCTCTGCTTTTTAGAAGATCTTCTGAGCTTCCTCTTCTTTGATCTTTCAAGAGGATTTTATCTCCCTCAATTTTAAGAGCACTATTTGAGTCGATAGCAATCTCTTTGCCAGAAGCATTTTTCTTGGCACTACCTTTAAAGAACGATTTTATCTTACTTACAATTTCTGACATTTAAAATTGTTATATAGTGTTTCTAGTTTTATTTGAGAGCAAGTATCTCGAGGAGAAGCGCGCGGAGCTTATAAATAATAAGTGAGCACGGTGAGACGCAACGCTATCAGATAAAAAAGGAATACTATATTTTAATTCCTATTACCGCAAGCATAGTCTGATAAACATTTTTTACGTGTTCGGTTGGCTTTACATGGCCTGTTGATATTGCTTTTGTTCCAGCCTCAATCATCTCTTCTGATGGATTAGCTGGAACAATAACATATCCTGATTTTTTAATTGCATTCAAAACTGCTTTTGACTGCACAGAGTAATCTTCAAAGAAATAACTTTTATCAGAATCTTTTATTGCATCCGCAATAACTGATTGCAATGATTTGGTCATTTCCTGATTTCCTTAATTTCAAATATGAATTGCTCTGGAATCAACTGCGAGAGCTGCTTCTTTAATTGCCTCTGTTAATGTTGGATGGGCGTGAGATGAACGCGCAATATCTTCTGAAGAAGCCCCGAATTCCATTGCAACGCCGATTTCTTCAATCATTGTTCCCGCATCTGCACCAATTATATGGCAACCAAGAATCCTATCAGTTTTTGCATCTGCCAAAATTTTCACAAACCCATCTGTTAAGCCGTTTGCTCTTGCCCTGCTGTTTGCCATGAATGGGAATTTGCCAACTTTATAAGAAACGCCAGCTTTTTTGAGTTCCTCTTCTGTTTTCCCAACTGAGGCAACTTCTGGGAAGGTATAAACCACACCCGGTATAGTATCATAATTAACATGCCCAGCTTGGCCTGCAATTATCTCTGCCACAGCAACACCTTCTTCTTCAGCTTTATGTGCAAGCATTGGCCCAGCAACCACATCGCCAATAGCATAAACGCCAGCAATTGAGGTTTTAAAATGGCTATCAATAGATATTCTGCCGCGTTCATCTGTTGCAAGACCGATATTTTCAAGACCTAATTTATCGGTGTATGGCCTTCTTCCAACTGATACTAACACCACATCGGCATCAATAGACTCTGCTTTTCCACCAGCCGCAGGCTCAACTAAAACCTTAACACCTTTTCTGGTATCTTCAGTGCCTGTAACTTTATAGCCGAGCTTAAATTCCATTCCTTGTTTTTCAAGTATGCGCTGAAACTGTTTGCTAACTTCGCCGTCCATTCCAGGTGTAATTCTGTCTAGATATTCTACAACCGTAACTTTTGCGCCTAACCTTCTCCACACTGAACCCATCTCAAGGCCAATATAACCGCCGCCAATTACAACCATATGATCGGGAACTTTTTTAAGTTCTAACGCACCCGTAGAAGAAACAACCTTCTTCTCATCAATATTAATTCCCGCTAAGTTCATTACCTCAGATCCAGTAGCGATAACGATATTATGAGCTTTGATAGTTTGCTTTCCTCCTGAATTCAATGCAACTTCAATAACCCCTTTTTCTTTAAAGCTGCCATATCCCTGAACGTAGGTAACTTTATTTTTGCGAAACAGCCCTTCAATTCCCTTTGTTAGATCTTCCACAACCTTGTTTTTACGCGCCATCATTTTGGCAATATCAACTTCGACTTTTGAAACTTTTATCCCATGTTCTGCAAAAGAGTGTTTTGCTTCTTCATATAGTTCTGACGAATGAAGTAATGCTTTTGAAGGAATACATCCAACGTTTAGGCAGGTTCCACCTAGTGTACCACGTTTTTCAATACACACGGTTTTCTTTCCAAGTTGTGCCGCTCTAATTGCAGCAACATAACCACCTGGCCCGCCGCCAATGATTGCAACGTCAAATACTTCTTCAGTCATAAATTAAATCCAATAAATATACGGTTCTATACAATGTCAGTTATATAATCACCTGAGGTAATTGAGACAAGCGAAAAAAGAAGTTGCGACTTTTATCCATTTAACTATTGCGAATGATTCTTATTTGCATATACTGCAATTACAATTCTAATTTATAAATTATAAGGAATATTATTTATGTCAGATAATAATGCACCAATAAGTGTTATGATAGCTCGTGCAATTGCCTCTCAAGTTGGCTATATTAAAGGAGAAAGCAGTCTTGAACATAGAAACAATAGTGTAGCTGAACTATATGATTATATCACCCAAAACATGCGCGGAAACGATGTAGATGCGTTTATTGAAATGATTCAAGAAAGGCTAGAAAGCAATAAGTCTTTCATGGATAAACAAAGAAAGCTGCATGGTGATTTAGTAAGCGTTGACTCTATCATAAATGGATTTGCAGAGGCTCTTAGAAGATAGCAAAAGGTAGGTTCATGGCTGAAATCATCTCATTTCTAGAGCGTCAAAATAAAAAAAGAGAAACCGCAAATTGGGTCGCTACAAACGATTGCTGCATTGCCAATATCGATTACATCCACATTGGCGCAATATCAGTATTTGAAAAGGAGAACTACCATTCGATCGGAAGATATATCGACTGGCTAGTATCTCTCAATTACGATAATCGAAGCTATGTAGTTGAGGATTTCAGAGCTATTGATACATATACTGGCGGATGCTTTGCAGTAAGCTCTTGTCCACCAGATACCAAACTAAATAGCGGGGATATCAAAAACCTAAATAAATATTCCTGCTTAATGATGATTTCAGGAAAAGATGCAACAGGAAAAAGCATTTACGCCTACACCTCCATTCTAGGCTCTAACATTCCAAGACTAAAAGATAGACTGAAATTCCATAACTCTATGAATATCAAGAACTTTGGCATCTTACACCTATCATCTCCAAGTTTGATTAAAGAGATGAGAAGTTATTTCATCAAACAATATAACTTTGCGGAAAGTTACACTAACGTATCACTTTATAGTTAATTAGCTATATTAGGCACTGTTAGCTAATTATTTGTAGAATGCGTTTGAATCAAAATTGCGGAGAA
>CAZAGG010000021.1:0-14364 GCA_964484565.1 uncultured Rickettsiales bacterium
AATTTCCCCTCGTAATCAACTAATTATTATTCTTAACAATTATTCGCAATTATACGCCAAACAACTTAAATAGAGGTTAATGGAGATGACGAAGTTAAGTCCAGCTAAAGTCGGCGTTAGACATAGATGCTAGGGTAACGGCAGTTAAGGTTATTTCCATATCCACTGTTGCATCACCGTTGGTGTCAATTTCTAGAAGTTTTGTGGTATCGTTAAAGCGCGCCTCTGAGTTTAAATCGCCACCGTTAAAAGCGTTAGTATGCGCTCCAATGAAGTTAAACGTTCCCGTTTGCAGACCTGTGAACCTCAATATATCAGTCGTTCCATCAAAATCTGTAATGGTATCACGGTTAGCTGAGGTTGAATTGGAGGTTGCAAGATAAACAAATACATCCGCTCCAGAACCACCTGACATACTATCCGCCCCGCCACCACCTGTTATTGTATCTGCTCCACCTGCGGCAGCAAATGAATCACTACCTGCGCCTCCTATAATGGTGTCGTTACCATTGTAGTTACCAGTCGCCGACATATTGAAGTTTATTTTATTAGTATTAGTCGTCACCCCTGAAGCATCTAGGCTAATTCCATTTGTATGATTGTTGTTAGTATAAATATACAATCTTCCAGAATCTCCTCCAAATCCCTCAAAGCCAGCGCTTGAAAAATAGGCATCCCCTATTGTGATTGAGTGCGCAAAATTACCCTGAATCCTAATGGCTTCAAATCCAGAAAAATTTGTTAGAGTATTCGTATTAAATGTCAAGGCACTAGATCCTATTGCGTAGAAAAGATCTAGGTTTCCACTACCGCCAGAGAAGGTATCATTATTGTCGAAAGAACCACCACCCTGTATCGTATCACTATCGGCTCCACCATCAATACTATAATTCCCAGTTTTATATACTATATAATCATCTCCAGAGCCGCCAAAAATTGTGTGACTACCGCTAATATGGTTTATAGTATCTGCACCTGCACCTGCATCAATATAGTGATTGCCAGTTCCTCCAACATTTCCTACAATTGAATCTGATCCACCACCTGCGTATACAGTATCAGCACCACCTCCTGTATCAATTGTATCGGAGCCATTGCCAAATGTTACAAAATCAGCCCCATGTCCACTTGCAAAACGAACCTCATTTGTAGATGTAGTAACATTAGATGAGTCAAAAGTAATTCCAGGATTCACTCCGCCACCAGCTGTATATGAAGTAAAATATAAAGTTCCATCGGCATTAAATCCTGATGTTGAAAAGTAAGCATCATGGAATGTGAAAGAGTGTGCTGAATATATATTATATACGTAAAATCCTTCAACCCCTGTTATATTGGTATAAACATTGCTATCATAAAAAAGTGAAGCGCTTGTTGAAGAATTGAATGAAAATTCAAGAGAATCTATTTGTCCTCCACCTCCTCCTGATAATGTATCATTAACACTAAAATGGCTTGGGTTTTGTATAGTAATAGAATCTCTTGATGCACCCCCTTGATAATTTAAAAGACCAGCCCCTTTCATTATTGAAACAGCTTTAGTAGTTAAAGTAACAGAGGAACTATCAACGTTTACTGCTCCACTAGCAGTTCTGCTATCTATACCAAAACCATTTCCTGAGTATCCAGAAGATGAAAAGTAGGCATCATTAAGAGTAATAGAGTGCGAAGATGTGCTTGATGAGCTTATGTTAATTGATTCAATGCCTGTAAAATTAGTCATAGTCGAAGTATTTAGGTTTAAAGTTCCTGATGTAACCTTCAGTTGATCTGCATTAGTTGCGGTTATACCGCCAGTTATAGTATCGTTACTATCTAGATCATCTCCGTTGATCTCAATGGTATCATTTCCTGCACCACCATCAATATATTTATTTCCAGAAACTCCAATTATGCTATCATTTCCTGCGCCACCTAAGATTGAGTCCGAACCAAAACCTAGCGTTATAGTGTCATTTCCTGCACCGCCTTGTATCGTGTCTGCTCCATCTCCACCTGTTGCATTGATCACTCTAGTTCCTGTTAAACCCGATGCGTTAACTATTATTCCTGTTGTTGATGTTGTAGTAACCGTGGTGATTAAGCCACTAAAACCTGTTGATGAATAATATCCATCATTTAATGTTATGATGTGAGCTGCATTGCTATTTAGTTGGAATTGCTCAACTCCAACTAAGTTTGAGAAAGTTGATGTATTTAAAGTCAGAGTTCCAGAAGATATTCTCAAGACATCAGCATTACCTGAACCTCCAGAGATTGTATCATTACTATCTAAATTTGCCGATGCAAATTCCATCGTGTCATTTCCAGCTCCACCAGAAATTGTATCGTCTCCACTTCCAGCTGTAACATTAATTGAGTTAGCTCCAGTCAAACCAGATCCATTTATATTTACGCCAACATTTGAAGTGGTGGTGACAATCACAATGTGTCCACTAAACCCAGATGAGGAGTAATAAGAGTCATTTAAAGTAATGGTGTGGGCGGCGTTGGTGTTTAGGTGAATTTGCTCGAATCCTGACAAATTTGTCATTACCGCCGTACTTAATGATGCAGTGCCCGATGTTACCCTTAGAATGTCAGCATTGCCTGATCCACCTGTTACGGTATCATTATTATCAAGTTGGGCAACATCTATATCTAACACATCATTGCCAGATCCTGCATCAATGAATTCATTACCAATATTATTTATAAATATTATGTCATCTCCAGCATCGCCGTAAACTGTATTGCTACCCTCATCTCCAGCAATTGTATCCGCCCCATTACCACCATATATTAAATCTGCACCTTCGTATCCCCATATACTGTCTGAACCATTTCCTCCATTAATTGTGTCTGCTCCCCCGCCACTTATAATACTATCAGAGCCTTCTCCGCCATTTATACTAAAACATTCTGTTGTATTAAATACAGAACTACCGTCCACCGTAATTCCAGCTGTTGTTGCTGTTGTGCTTATTTTTACAATGTTATTTGTTATTCCTGTTCCTGCAGAGAAATAGCCAGCACCAAAAGTCAGAACATGTGCAGCGTCAGAGTTAAGTTGGAACCATTCAACGCCTGTAATGTTAGCATGAGTTGCCGAATCAAAAGTTAAAATTCCACCATTAATTATGATTGAATCACTGCCCAACCCACCAATAACAGTATCGCCAGTTTGAACATACGATCCATCTGTTGCTATAAAGCTATCTTGCCCTAATCCACCGTCAAGATAATCATCTGTTGGTGAGAAATATAAAGAATCATCAACAACGCCGCTTGAAGAGGCCGCGATGGTAATAACTCCGCTATACAAGAAACTTGATGATGTAATACTTGATTGTGATGTTCCAAGAAATATTATGAACTGCCCGTCGCCTAAGTTTACTGATGTATCACCTGTAGTATGACTAACATATAATGTTATTGGTGAACTGCCAAATCCAGTTAATCTGACCTGTTCAGCAGAGTTAAAATCAGTAATATATTCGGTAACGTTAGCTTCTTTTCTAACAACGAAAAGGTCTAATCCCGCTCCACCAGTTAAAGTGTCTGAGCCGTTATCTCCATGAAGGGTGTCTTCGCCATCTCCGCCGTTTAGAGAGTCTCCGCCTTCTCCGCCATATAGAATATCATTGCCAGCTCCACCACTTAATGTATCAGATGCCTGCCTGCCAAGAAGAATGTCATCGCCATCATCTCCACTAACAAAGTCGTTGCCTTCATCGCCAAAGACTATGTCGTCACCCGCACCGCCATAAACAAAGTCATCGCCCTTACCGCCACGAGCTATATCGTCTCCTGCATCGCCATAAACAGTGTCACTATCTTCGTTGCCTTGAACGAAATCATCGCCTGCACCACCAGATACAACATCAGTTCCAGTTCTACCGAAAAGAAAATCTATGCCTGATGTACCCGTCAGAGTGTCACTACCCGAAGTTCCAGCAACTCCTCCTGCTGGTATTACTGCATATCCTTCTCTGATAGTTCTTTCTGTCATCTTATACTAACCTCTTATCAAACAGCCTCTTTAATATGTTCCATTTAGATAAAATTTAGCACAAAATAGTTAATAATAATTAAATTCGAGCATTAAACGACAATATCACTGCCTCAGCGTATAACCTCCACCCCTAACGGTATGAATAAATTCAGGATTTTTAGGATTAATCTCTATTTTCTTTCTTAGCCTTGCAATCTGAACATCAGCGAGCCTTTCACTACCGCCAATTGCTGCTGCGACCTCTTCACGAAGTACCACTTTTCCGATATTTACCGATAATATCTTCATGAGATTAATTTCTGTGGATGTTAAATAAATAGATGCATCATTCTTTTTTAGAGTTAATCTATAAATATCAAAAGCATAATCGCCGAACTTTACAACCTCCTTAGAAACATCTTTCTTTGAAGCTGTACTCCACTTCAATAATTTTTCAATTCTTAAAATTAACTCTTTTGGCTCAAATGGCTTGGCAAGATAATCATCAGCTCCGACTAAAAGCCCTGCGATTCTATCTTCAACTTCACCCATAGCGGTTAGCATAATAACTGGCAGGTTACTAGTATTAGGGTTTTGCTTTAATCTTTTTATATAATCAGTGCCTGTTTCATTTGGCATCATAAGATCGAGAATCATAATATCTACAGCAAGGCTTTCAAGAGCTTCGTCTGCCTCTTTCGGCTCAGAAGCAAGTGAGACAAAATATCCATTTTCTCGCAAATATTTTTTAAGTAATGAGCGAAGCCTTTCATCATCATCCACAACTAAAACATGAGCAATATAGCGCATTTTATCTGACTTTCTTAAGATTCACTTGCAAAACACCCTCACCACCATACTTAATATCAGGGTGCGTAAAAGCAGAAACAATATGCGCCATTTTAGGCGAAGCTAGCCATTTAGGAACAACATTCCGCAACACGTTACCTTTTCCAGTTATTATCGACACCTTTTTCGCGCCATTTGTGTAATGATATTCCAAAAAATCTTTCACAACTCTATAAGCCTCATCTTCAGTAAGACCATGCAAATCAATAGAGTTTCTTACATAGCTTAGTCTGTTTTTATTCACAGCTTTTATATTTTTTGCACCAATAGACGAACTATACACACGTTTCTTTATAGTTAATGGCTTGATATTTCTTGATATATCCTCCCAATCTTCATCATTACTCATTATCTTAAATAACAATCTGTATGTAAAAACATTTGGAAATAAAAACAGATTAGTAATATACATTACTCCATAGGGAGAATAAAGACTTTGAATCAATTAATTCATAAATTTGCCGCTTTTTTAGTTGCTTGCGCATTGCTTTGCATCAATGCAGGCTCATCTCTCGCGCAAGAGGATGTAAAAGTTGATGCAGGTGAACTAAAAAAGATTCAAAGCAATATCAATGAAGAGCGCAAGAAAGCTGCTGAACTAAACAAAAAATCGGCTGAGATAGAAAAAGAGCTTAAGAAAATTCAGGAAGAACTTGTCGTATTAGCTTCAAAAATACAAGATAACGAAAGAAAAATGTCATCTTTAGAGATGGAACTTTCACAGCTAGAACAAGATGAGCAATTCAAGAAAGATACTTTGCAGGCAAAAGAAGGTGAGTTATCTAAAATTATTGCCGCAATGGTTAAATTAAGCAGAATTCCCCCTGAAGCTGTTATCGCTATGCCAAGCGAAATTGAAGATATTGGCAAAACATCAATGGTTCTGACGGCGCTTGTTAAAAGTCTGAAAAATCAATCTGAAAGCCTTAAAGTTGATATTCTTGAAATCCGTAATCTCACTAATCAAATTAGCGAAACAAAGCAAAAGCTAGTTGATGAAAAAGAAAATCTTAAAAAGAATATTGCCGAACAAGATGTTAAAATGGCTGAAAGAGCAGACTTGCAAAAAACTATTGTTGCAGATCTTAAAAAGAGAGAGCAAACAATTGAAGAGCTATCGAAAAAAGCTGAGAATCTGAAAGATCTAATTACATCAATAGAAGAAAATCGCAAAATTGCTTTAAAACGCGCAGAATTTGCAAGCAATTCTCAACCTGAAAAATCTCTTAAACCCCTAACAAATGAAGACGAGCAAGAAATATCAACAGAGCCTCAACCAAAGAAGCATAGCAAAAGTAATGATTGGGATGGGAAATATTTATCACCCGTAAGTAGTGGAAAGGTTATTGAAGATTTTGGAGATAGCAGTGATGGTAATTCCTCATCAAAGGGCATAAAATTTGAGACGCGTAGCAAAGCCCAAGTGATTGCCCCTGCTGCGGGAGAAGTTATATTTACAGGTCCATTTAGAGGATATGGAAAAATATTGATAATTCGCCACAATGATACTTATCATTCTCTAATTTCGGGATTGAAGAAAATATCCGTCAGTCCAGGTCAAAATGTTGCCTCTGGTGAGCCAGTTGGTACAATGGGGGATGACTCAGATTCTTTAAGAAAACTATATCTTGAAATCAGAAAGAATAATAAACCAGTCGATCCAAAAGAGTGGCTTGGAAACATAACAACGAACAAAAAGGCAGATGGTTAATGACACTTAACAAAAAGAATTTTTTAATAAGCGCAGTTCTTTTCATGAGCTTTATGGCGACATCTGCTAATTCTGCACCTAACAGCCCTAACAGTGATACATTTCGCTATCTGAATTTGTTTGGTGATGTTTTTGAGCGTATTAGAACGGAATATGTCGAAGAAACTCCCGATAAAAAACTTATAGAATCCGCAATTAATGGGATGCTTACTTCACTTGATCCTCATTCAAGTTATCTTGACGAGAAAGCCTTTAACGATATGCAGGTTCAAACAAAGGGTGAATTTGGCGGGCTTGGAATAGAGGTAACTATGGAGAATGGCTTGGTTAAGGTTGTTTCTCCAATAGACGATACGCCAGCTCACAAAGCTGGAGTAATGGCTGGTGATTTGATCGCTGAAATTGATGGCGAGCAAGTGATGGGGCTTACACTCCCACAAGCCGTTGAAAAACTTCGAGGCCCTGTTGGAACCATAGTTAAAATTGCAGTGGTAAGAGAAGGCGCGAATGAGCCAATTGAATTTAAGATTCCTCGCGCAATTATTAAAATTCAATCTGTAAAATATAGAGCGGAAAAAGACGTTGCCTATATAAGAATTACTTCATTCAATGAAAATACAGCATCCACAGTTGAAAAGGCTGTTCAAGAACTTAAAGCCCAGATTGGAAAAGATTTAAAAGGTTATGTCATAGATATGAGAAACAATCCAGGTGGTCTTTTAGATCAGGCGGTTGCCGTATCTGATGATTTCTTAGAACAAGGTGAAATAGTCTCAACAAGAGGTCGAAATAAAGATTCAATCAAAAGATTCAATGCTAAATCTGGCGATATTGCAGAATCATTACCGATTGTCGTGCTTGTAAACTCTGGATCTGCATCTGCATCAGAGATTGTTGCTGGCGCGTTGCAAGATCATAAAAGAGCTATTGTAATGGGCACAAGATCATTTGGGAAAGGCTCAGTTCAGACAGTGATTCCTATTCCAAGTCATGGTGCAATTCGCCTAACAACTTCTCGCTACTACACCCCTTCAGGAAGGGCAATTCAACAAAAAGGCATCGATCCAGATATAGTTGTTGAGCAAGCCAAAGTTGAAGCTGTTAAGTCTCATGAAAGGCATGAAAGCGACCTTAGGGGAAGCCTGCAAAATGACGAAAACAAAAAACCAGCAAATGAAAACTCTGCACAACCTCCAGTGCAGCCAGAAACAAAGAATAATAGCAATGGTCTGAAAAAAGGCAAAGATAAGGAAGATGCTGATAGCGCATCTAAAGATTATCAACTCGCCCGTGCACTTGATTTGATTAGAGGTTTATCGATTTATAAAACAAATTCGGCAACTTCTGGCAGTAAAAAATAATGGGAAGCAGAAAATAATATATGGATAAAGAAATGATGAAAGCTAAGTCCACTGCATATATTGTAATGCTATCTTTGGTAGTGATATGCATAGGAATAACCTTCTTTTCGTTATTCAAAATATTATCACAAAAAAGCGATGCTAACGTCAAAGCAAGCGAAATTGGACAGCATATTGTTTACGACATCCAAAAAGATAAGATTATAGACCTATCGCCGCCATCCATTAAAAGAACTGAATCAATAAAAGTTGACCACCCAGAAACGGCATCAGACTCACATAACCAAGCTGAAAAACAAGCAAAATCAGTAGTAAAAGAAGAGGCCTCACAAGAACATACTGAAAGTTCGACTAAACAAGGTTCATCTACCGCCCCTGAAAAAGATAATTCTAGCAATACCAACCATTCATCCGCAGGCGGAAAACAAAATAATGTAGAGGCTGAAACTCAAGATCAAAATGTTAATCAAGAAAAAGATAGTACAAGCAAGAACAAGACTTTCGTCAACTCTGATAACCTTCCTGAGATTGCAATAATTGTAACTGGTCTTGGTCTTAGTAAATCAACTGCCGAACATGTTGATTCACTTCCTCAAGAAGTTGCGGTTTCAATCTCCCCTTATTCATATTTTGGTGCTGAACTTGCCGATAAACTAAATAAACTTGGCAGAGAAGTTTTAGTTGAAGTTCCTATGGAGCCAACTGACTATCCCGTTACAGATCCTGGACCATATGCTTTGCTTGCTAAATCATCACTTGCAGAGAATTTATCACGTATTGAATGGATACTTGGCAGGGTTCCAAATGCCTTTGCGGCACTTACACCCTATGAAGAGAAATTTTCAGATAATGTTTCTGTTTTTAGGCAAACAATTGGTAAAATCTCGTCAAAAGGCCTAGCAATAGTTTACGGAAGGTTTAACAATCCTGCGAGGTTAGATGAAATCAAGAGAAATGCAAACTTCGACAATTTCGCTAATGTAACAGCCGTTCTTGATGGCAAAGAATCTACTCTGCAAGGGGTAACGTTAGAAGAGAAATTAATAGCCGCTGAGAAAGTCGCTGCTGAGGCAGGACGCATTATCTTACTTAGCAAACCGTATCCACAGAATATGAAAAAAATCTCGACTTGGGCACGAGAGCTTGGTGCGCGTAGAACCGCAGTTTTAACCCCGCTTTCTTATGTTTTAAAAAATGAACCTCCTATAATTGCGAAAACAGCTTCGACAACTCCAACAAATGCAGAGCCACAAAATAATCAGTCTAGCCCACCTCAGGAAAACAAAAATGGAGCACGATAATTCAAGGATATATCGTTCTGGAGTTGGCATAATACTCCTTAACCGAGAAAATCTCATTTTTGCAGGCAAGAGAATTGATAACAAGCTGGCTGAGGCTTGGCAAATGCCTCAAGGCGGCATTGACGAAGGAGAAGACGTAAGAAAGGCACTTTTCCGCGAAATGTTTGAAGAAATTGGCACTGATAAAGCCGAAATTATCGCTGAATCTAAAGACTGGCTTTATTATGACTTACCAATTGATTTGCAATCAAAACTATGGGGCGGCAAATATAAGGGTCAACAGCAAAAGTGGTTTGTGTTAAGATTTACAGGCGAAGACTCCGATATAAATATTGATACTCATGAGCCAGAGTTTTATCAATGGAAGTGGACAAATAAAGAGGAAATAATAAGCCTCGCCGTTTCATTTAAGCAGGACTTATATAAAATGATATTCAAAGAGTTTGAGGATATACTTGAATAACAGCCATTCATCAGCAACATTATTAATAAGTCTTGCTAATATAAAAAAGAATTATCAACTTTTAAAATCAAAAGCTCCAAACTCCCTATGCGCAGCAGTTGTTAAAGCAAACGGCTATGGAATGGGCGCAATTGAAGTTACAAAAGCCCTAATTGAAGAAGGTTGCAAACATTTTTTTGTAGCTCACATTTCAGAAGCTATAGAACTCAGGGAAGTTTATAAAGATATCTCAATCTATGTTTTTCATGGGGTAAATCAATCTGATTATAAAGAGTTTTTAGCATATAAAATTACACCCGTAATAAATGATTTTTATCAGCTTGAAATATGGAGAAAATCAGGTGAAGCATGTGTTATTCATTTCGATACTGGAATGAATAGGCTGGGTTTTTCAATTCATGACTCCGAAAAAATAAATTACCCCAATGTTGAAATCATTATGAGCCATATGGTTTCAGCCGATGAGCCTAACAATCAACTTAATCAAAAGCAGCTAGAACGCTTTACTTACGCTTCTCATAACTTTCCTTTGGCAAAAAAGAGCCTAGCAAACTCATCATCCGTTTTTCTTGGTGCTGATTACCATTTTGATATTCTTCGACCCGGAATTGCACTTTACGGAGCTAATCCAACTGATTCTGATATTAATCCGATGCTGCCTGTTGCAAAAGTGTATGCCAAGATTCTGCAAATTAGAACCACTGAAGAAGATGGAACGGTTGGTTATAACGCCACCTACCCAGTTAAGAAAGGTACAAAACTTGCAACAATAGGCTATGGATACGCCGATGGCCTGCCTTGGATTCTTGCTGGCAATATGGATGTATTCATCTCAAATCATAAAGCAAAAGTTCTTGGCAGAATCACAATGGATCTTATAGTTGCAGATGTGAGTAACGTTCCTGATAACCTTCTCTACCCGCTTGCAGATGTAGAAATTATAGGTGAAAATCAAAGCGTTGAAATAATCAGCGAGCGCGCCAAAACAATTGAATATGAAATTTTCACGAGCTTTGGCAGAAGATTTAATCGTATATATAGCTAAACGCTGTAATTTCTAGATGCCAGTATTTTTTCATATAGTGCAATTTCCTTAGCGCACATAACTTGAGAGGAAAAATTTCTTCTTGCGTGTTCAACTGCGTCATAAGCGATTTCTTCAATTCTGCTCTCACTAAGCGCAAGAGCTTCATGCAAAGACTTAGTTAATCCTGCAATTGAATTTGGTTCAACGAGCCAACCAGTTTTATTTTTGATGATTGTTTCCGTTGCTCCACCATGCGCATAAGCGATGACTGGCCTTCCCATTGCTTGAGCTTCGATTGCTACTCGGCCAAATGCTTCTGGCTCTATCGACGGCGCAACCACAACATGAGCTAACATATAAGCCGCTGGCATATCACTTGTATCACCAACAATACGTATCTTATCTCCCAATCCCAGATTTAAAACTTGTTCTTCAAGTTCCATTCTATATTTGGGATGTCCTTCGTGATCTCCCACTAAAACACAGAAGAAGTTTCGGTGCGGAAGGTTTTTGATTGCATCAATAAGGTGATGCTGCCCCTTCCACCTCGTGATTCTTCCAGGAAGCATTATAATAGGAACATCTTCAGGCAAACGCCAGCTTTTAGCAAGCTGAATTACCCTCTGACGATTCACCCTAGTGGGATCAAAAACATCAAGATCAACACCACGATAAATGATTTCTATTTTATCAGCATCAATATCGTAATTATCAATAATATGGCGAGCATTGAACTCGGAAATGGCAATCACTTTTTCGCCGTAAGTCATGATTGAATTATATTTCCGTTTCCACTCGTTTTGTAGGCCATAAATTCCATGAAACGTTGTTACAAATGGAATATTACACTTCTTAGCTGCGTAATATGCACTCCATGCAGGGGCGCGAGATCTCGCATGTAAAAGGCTAATATTTAGATCTTTTATCAGTTTACAAATTCTATCTATGTTTCCATATATTCTGAATGGGTTCTTTGATGCAAGCGGCAATTTAATGTGCTCAGTTCCAACATAGGCTAGTTTTTTATCCATCCCCCCACCTGCGGAAGAGACATAAGAACGAAAGCCCCTCTTGCTAATTGCAGAGGCCATTTCAATCGTACCACGCACAACTCCCCCAGAGCGCATTTCAGGTAAAACCTGTAAAATTGCTGGCGTTTTTCCGTTATTGTAATTAGTTTTCGTATTCAAGTATTTTTCACAAATAATTTAGCTGACGGATAATAACCACAATGGAAAGCAAACCTCAAATCATAAGTTTAGAAAACGGTGATTATATTGCATATCATATGTTTGAAGGTTCATCACCGTGTATAATTTTTCTAGGTGGATTCATGTCAGACATGACAGGAAGCAAGGCAATAGAGCTAGAATCATATTGCAAAGAAAGAGGACAAGCATTTATTCGCTTCGATTATTATGCACATGGTGAATCAAGTGGTGATTTTAGAAATTACTCCGTAAAAAAAGGCTATGAGAGCGCAGAAATAATTTTAGAAAAACTTGGCCATAGCAAAAATATTCTGGTTGGTTCAAGCATGGGCGGTTGGATAATGCTTGCTCTCTCTCTAAAACACAGAGATAAAATATCAGCCCTTGTTGGAATAGCCGCCGCACCTGATTTTACAGAGGAGCTTATTAAATATAAACTCCCAGATGCAATTAAGAAGCAAATAGAAGAAACAGGCGAATATCTGCAATATAGCCCTTACTGGCAAAAGCACTATCCAATAACTAAAATATTACTGGAAGAAAGCAAAGAAGTTAAGGTTCTAAACCATGAAAAGCTGACAATTGATATTCCAATAAGACTCCTGCACGGAATGGAAGATAGCGATGTTCCATATGACTTCAGCCTCAGAATAGCAAATAAAGTAACATCTCGTGACGTTCAGATAATCTTTATAAAAGATGGCGACCACAGACTCTCTCGCGATGAAGACATCAAGCTACTAAAAAGAACTATCAGCGAACTGGTTTAATTTGCAGATTAGTTATATTGCTGAGTGTGTGCAATGCCACTGAGCTGGCATGGCGTAGCGCGATAAGATCGAACTTTGAATCGAACTTCATGCCCAAGTTTATTGAATCGATGGTTTAACTTAATAATACCATGCACCAAGGTCAGGAAGATCGGAAGGCGTGTCAGTCAATGCGAGCGAAGTAGAGAGTGGAATCTGACTACGCTACTAATTCTTGAGTAAAGTGGCTTCTTTGACTCCACGGAACAGTAGTAATGTCATAACTGTTAAGAGCATCCTTAAAACTTTCTGGGACTGGCTTTTCATTGTCATTTACGAAAGCATATGCTTTTGCATCCTCCGCACGAGCATCTCTTGTGTCTAACCAACTAAAGGCAAGTTCATCTACTTTTTGCTTGTTAGGGTTATTGACTGTCTGAATCATACGCTCAGGCGCATTTCGTGATTTGGGAATTACGAAGTCATAATGCCGTGTGTATCCAGATTTGCCAATAAATGGCACTCTTTCGAGGAATCGAATATCAGATAATTCAAGCCACATTTGCACATCTTCGAAAAACAGATTCGCTATATTAGACTTAGCCAAATAAAACATATCATTCACCGCAAGAATCGATTGAATGAGATTATGTTTATTTAGAGCAAAGTTTTGATGGCTGGTTTTGATAAAGATTTCGTCATCTTTTTTATGTGCGCCAAAACCATTCAATGTCATTTCCAATAGCTTTTGACGCTTTGGAGAGTCAACAGTGCAACCAGATTGCTTAAGGTCATCGATGGTATAGCTATCATCAGTGAGGATATAATTATTCCCATCCTGTTTTAGGTAAATCTGTATATAGTCATTATGACGATCAAGATAAGGTGTGGTAATTTCAACCCAGTCTTTGAGTTGTTTCCAAGCCGTTTTGTCCTTTAGCCATCTATAGTAGCCATCAATCAATGCTTCGACATTAGTGGTCATGAGAATAGCCCCCTCTTAAAGTTAGGTGCTTTAGAAATATTGCAATATTTCATGAAATCCGTAAGCACTTGCCATGAATCATTGAGATTTGAAAATACCCCTGCTGGCAAAGTAAACGCCCATTTGTCGCCATAACCTTCTCTGTAGAGATGCATGTGTGGAACGCCAACTTCTTGACCGTCAGGATTTCTATGAGGGCTACCTAAGTCGAGACGAGCAAGAACGATAATTTCGCGTGCTCGATTTTGATATTTCTGCCGCTTTAAGTCTATTCGGCCTTTACTTACATCTAAAAGAAAATGTTCTTTTTTATCGGATGAAACTAATGGCACAGATACACTGCCGCCAAGGTCGGGCATATCCCACTCTCTGGCGTCAGCACTAACTTTCTCCATTGCAAACAGAGAATCTGCCTCAGCTTGCGTTAAATCTATTTCTGTCATTTTCTTACCTAACTACAACAAGAATAATAGCTACTTTTAATTTGAAAACCAGCACTTTTATAATCTCACTTCTGTCACCAAACTTGAGTTGAATTGATAAAGAACTCTCCAAAAGCATAGATTTTATGAAGTTTGGTGGAATTCATTCCTCTTTGGTAAGACGGCTGGGTGCACCAAATCAGGAATCTAGAACTACGCTGATTACCTTGTCGGAGGCAGATTCTTCAAACAGGATGTATGTACTTCCTGACACATAATATCCAATTTATACCGGAGAGATAGTATACACTT
>CAZAGG010000022.1:0-8211 GCA_964484565.1 uncultured Rickettsiales bacterium
CTTGGGATATAAATCACCTCACGAATCACTACATAATCATACGGAATATTACACGCGCGTCTCGCCTCAAAGCACTTGCTTTCAAATAAAACTAGAAACACTATAAATTATCTAGGAGTGGTGCCGCTTGTCGGATTCGAACCAACCACCTACTGATTACAAATCAGTTGCTCTACCGAATGAGCTAAAGCGGCGCGCTTAAAACTTGAGATAAGGCTTTTTATAGCAATGATTATATTCTGGCAACAATATTTTGCTCCCTTTCTGCAACTAATCTTCCACTTAAGACTGCGGCACTATTAAGAGCGTTAATATAAGCCTTTGCAGAGGCAACCATTGTGTCAATATCTGAGGCGTGGCCGTTGAAAACTTTACCATCCTCAGTTAATCGAACTGTAACTTCAGCCTGTGCATCTGTTCCCTGAGTTACTGCATGAACCTGATAGAGCATGAGTTTTGCTGTGTGCGGAATAAGTTCTTTGATTGCATTAAACGTCGCATCAATCGCGCCAACTCCTTTAACGGATGCTTTTTTGCGCTCTCCTGAGCTTTCAACTTCCATTGTAGCGGTTGCATTGCCATCTGTGCTGCTGGCAACAGAGAATGAAACGAGCTGAATTGTATCATTACTGCGAAGCAAAACGGGATCAACCAAAGCGATTATATCTTCGTCGTAAACTTCTTTCTTTTTATCGGCGAGTTCTTTGAATTTTGTAAAAACATCATCTATTGCTGTTTCGCTAAGCTCAAAGCCTAGTTCTTCTAACTTATTTCTAAATGCATGACGGCCTGAGTGTTTTCCCAAAACCAAACTTGTTTTGTTAAGCCCGACAGATTCTGGAGTCATTATCTCGTATGTTTGAGAGTTAGCAAGCATTCCATGCTGGTGGATTCCAGATTCATGAGCAAAGGCGTTGGCTCCCACAATTGCTTTATTGTTTTGCACAACAAATCCTGTAACGGTTGAAACAAGTCTTGAGACGCGAGTTAAATGTTCGCTGTTAATTGCTGTTTCAAACGGCATGGAGTTATTTCTAACCTTAAGAGCCATGATAATTTCTTCAAGGGCTGCATTTCCTGCGCGCTCACCTAGTCCATTAATTGTGCATTCAACCTGACGTGCGCCAGCCTTGACTGCTGCTAATGAGTTTGCAACTGCAAGCCCTAGATCGTTATGACAGTGCACTGATATAATTGCTTTATCGATATTTGGAACACGGTTTAAAACCATAGAAATCAAAGCCGCATATTCATCTGGAAGAGCGTATCCAACCGTATCAGGAATGTTTATAGTAGTTGCGCCAGCATTAATTGCAGTTTCAATTGCTTTGCAAAGGAAATCATGCTCAGTTCTCGAGCCATCTTCCGCGCTCCACTCGACATCCTCCACCAAATTTCTAGCAAACGATACGCTACTCTTGATGGCGTCAATAACCTGCTCTGGAGTCATCTTCAATTTATATTCCATATGCAGAGGGCTAGTTGAAATAAACGTATGGATTCTCTTGTTTTTCGCCCTTTTGATTGCATTAGCAGCGGCTTCAATATCTTCTTTTATCGCACGCGCTAGGCTGCATACTTTTGCATTTTTAACGGCTTTTGAAACTTCTTCAATAGCTTCAAAATCTCCTTTAGAAGCTCTTGCAAAGCCAGCTTCTATGACATCAACTCCCATTTTATCTAGGGCTTCTGCAATAAGAACCTTTTCTTCAAGATTCATTGAAGCACCCGGTGATTGCTCGCCATCTCTTAGAGTCGTATCAAATATAATAACGCGTTGGCCTGACATTTAAGTATCTTCCTCAGATTTTCGTGGTTTACCATTTATCCTATCAATTTCCTCTTCTGGCAAGCGTATAAAAATTCTATCTGGTATGCGTAGGTCGAGGGATAATATATTTCTATCAATGATTTGCTTGGTTTTTTGAAGTTCTGCTAAATATTTCCACGCTTTTTCAGGGTTATCTTCAGGAAGTTTAACCTCTAAACCATTGTAAAACTTCACATTCCATCTTCTTCCTCCAGCCATAACAACTGAGGAAACTCTAGAAAATAACTCTGGTTCGTTTGATAATATTCTCAGGGCTGAATATGAACTCTCAGGCGCATTCTCGCCAATAAGAACTGGCAGATCTGGATAATCTGATATTCCTGAATCAGAGATGATTTTACCTTCCCTGTCAATGAGATAGAGCTTACCCTTGCTCCTCCACAGAGCAAGAGGAGTTCTTTCAGTCACGGAAATTTGAATTGTATCTGGAAATATTCTTGTAACTCTTGCTTCTTTTATCCACCCGATTTGCTCAAGATTAGACTTAATTTGTGCAATATCTGTCATTAGCATCGATTCGCCAGATTTGATAGCGATTGCAGTTTTGACATCTGATATTGGTGCCTTATTTCTTCCTTCAATAGTAACCTCTTTAATTACAAGGCCTGCATGTTTTGAATAGTTAGATACAATTCTATTAGTTGTTGAGGTTATATAGGCAACAAAAGCGGATTCTTTGAACCACTTTTCATATGTTAAGCTCCAAATCAAAGAGCCAGTAACAATGATTATAAAAGAATATATTGAAATAACTCGAAAATATTTGCGAGCGGTTTTTTGTCGTATCACCTTACGCGATTGTTTCTCGAGTTTACTAGCCCCTCTGATGGAGTTTTTTCTTCTGCCTGAGTTTTCTATTAATCGTCCCACTTTGCGGCCTCAATAAGTTCGTTTAGAAGGTCGATGAATGATAGTCCTGAGTGTGCGGCAATTTCCGGAGTTAGAGATAACGGTGTCATTCCCGGTTGAGTATTTGTTTCGAGAATAAAAATTCCATCTTTATAAGATTTGGAGTCATCGTAACGAAAGTCTGTTCTTGAAACACCTCTGCAACCAAGTGAATTATGAGCCATAACAGCATATTCACATATTTTATCATATGCCTCTTTATCAATTGGGGCAGGCATTAGATGAACTGCTTTACCATCGGTATATTTGGCCTCATAATCATAAAAAGTGCCGAGTGGTTTTATTTCAATCGCACCCAAACATCTTCCGTTTAGAACGGCTGCCTGAACTTCTCTGCCCGCAATGTATTTTTCAACTAAAACCTGCTTTCCAAACTGCCAAGTATCTTCGCTGAAGTTATAATTTGAGCCTTCTTGAATAATGGTAACGCCAACACTTGAGCCTTCATTTAGTGGCTTTATAACGTACGGCCTTTTCATTGGCTCTGACTTTAGCATATCACTTTTATCTACCACTAAGCCTTGTGAGGTTGGGATTCCGACAGATTCAAAAATCTTTTTCGCCATTGGCTTATCCATTGCAATGGCTGAAGCTAGCACTCCTGAGTGAGTATATGGAATTTGCAGGATATTTAAAATGCCTTGTATTGAGCCATCTTCACCTAGTTTTCCATGTAGTGCATTAAATGCTATATCTGGTTTTTCTTCCAATATTCTTTGTGCAATATCTCTCGCAACATCAATTAAAACGACTTCGTATTTGCCATCTTTGTTAAGGGCTTCGGCTACACACTTTCCACTAGATAAAGAAACTTCTCTCTCTGCGCTCATTCCACCATATAATACTGCAACTTTCTTTTTCATTAAGCGTTTCCGATCCTTTTAATTTCCCACTCTAAACTGATTCCCGTTGTTTCCATAACTTTTTTTCTGACAAATTCGCCGAGATTTTCAATGTCTGATGATGTTGCATCACCAGTGTTAATCATAAAATTACAATGCTTCTCAGAAACCATAGCTCCGCCTAGTTTATATCCTCTAAGTCCACAGCGATCGATTAGCTCCCAAGCCTTAGCTTGTTCTGGATTTTTAAAGGTGCTTCCACCAGTTCTTGAACGTATTGGTTGGCTTTCTTCGCGCTTTTTTTGAATGTCGGCAACATTAGCAGCAATGACTGCTTTATCTTGCTTATAACCAACAAAAACGCCGCTTAAAAACACTGCACCCTCTGGATGATTTGACTTGCGATATTTATATCTCAAATCATTTACTGATAGGTTAACCATACTTCCATCTCGAAGTGCAAGTTGTGCATAACTTAGAACATCTTTGACTTCCTTATTGTATGCTCCTGCATTCATGGCAAGAGCACCCCCAATGCAACCCGGAATTCCGCTTAAAAATTCCAGTCCACCAATTTCATTTTCAATGCAAAAAGAGGTAAGGGATGAGTTGAGAGTTGCAGCCCCGCACTTAAGAAGCACGATTCCATTTTGTTCAGATAAAATTTCAATATTGGTGAAATTTCTGCCTAGCTTGATGGTGACTCCGCTTATTCCGCCGTCTCTGATTATAATATTCGAGCCAACTCCTAAAATTTGAATAGGAATTTCTTTTGAGATTCGACTGAAAAAGTTGAGTAAATCTTCTGCATCTTCTGGTTTATATAAAACTTCGGCATTCCCACCAGTTTGAAACCAAACTGATTTGGCTAGTGGTGCGGATTCTCTATATTTCCCCCTAACTTCTGGAAGAAAATCGAGCAATCTCGAAGATTTTACAATCTCTTTTTCTGCTAAAGTCATTATTTTATCTTACTGCTTTTTTAATAGATCTCTGATTTCAGATAGCAAAACTTCTGTTTTGGTTGGCTCTTCTGCCTTTATCTGTGCTGGCTTTTTAAGTCTATTTACTTGCTTGATAAGAACGAAAACAGCCGCTGAAACTATTAGGAAGTTAATGACTGCATTTACAAATAATCCATAGTTAATTGTAACGGCACCAGCATCTTTTGCAGCTTTTAGGGTTTGATATTCACCACCTGAAAGATTTATGAATAGATTGGAAAAATCCAACCCGCCTGTTGCAAGGCCAATAGGGGGCATAATAATATCAGACACCACAGAGCTTACAACCGTTGTAAATGCTGCGCCCATAATTATACCAACAGCTAGATCGATTACGTTGCCGCGTGATATAAACTCCTTGAATTCGTTAAACATTGTCTTTTTCCTTCCTGCTATTTTTGTTTGTTATTAATAAAATCAAAACGCCCAGTAAAGTTACCACAAAGGGCAATAACCACAACACCAAAGTCTGATTATTTACAGGCGGCTTTTGTAAAATAGCATCACCATATCGTGATGAAAGAAAATTCAATATTTCTTCTTTGTTTGACCCGTTTTGATACATCTCTTTTACGATATCTCGCATTTCAACCGCCATAGGAGCCATTGAATCATGAATCGACTGCCCAGCACAGGTTACGCATCTTATTTCTCGATATATCGAATCAAGTTCTTTATTGTTGCTTCCAGTTTCTGATGCGTACAGCTCTGAATTTAGAGATAGCAACAGAAAGAGCATGTATATTAGTATTTTCGTCATTATTAACCTATAAAATCATTGAACTTATATATTTTATAAGTGGTATGTCTGCTTTTGGAATTTTAAGTTTTGTTATTTCCTGCGGCTTATACCATTTTATTTCTTGATTTTCCATTCCTCTTTCTTCTCCATCCCATTTTCTGCATAGAAATAAGGCTATAATTATATAGCGGCCATTGTGAGTTACAGTTGAGAAACTTGCTGGTTCCAATGACTCTTCTGAAATTGTAATCCCCAGTTCTTCCTTAATCTCTCTTACTAGACACTGCTCCAGAGATTCGTTTTCCTCGCACTTTCCTCCAGGAAATTCCCATAATCCTGCTAAATCCTTCCCTTCAGGACGTTTGGATAGTAAAACTTCATTTTTATCATTTATAAGCGCAATTGCAGATACTAATAGCTTATTCATGGTTGTGATGCTCGCTTCAACCTATCATTAATCGCAAGCCCAATGCCTGTTTCAGGAATCGGCGAAACGGCAATGGCCTCATATTCATTGCTATCTAGAGAATGCATTGCTGAGAAAAGATTTCTTGCAGCTTCTTCTAAATTCGCGTCAGGGCTTATATTGATAGTTCTTTTTGCACCAGTTGGCGAGTTAGAGCCGAAGGCAATTAATGCTTCATTTGGTTTAACTTCTAATGCGTTCATTCTGAGCTTAATAGAAGGCGCATAATGGCTTAACAATTGACCAGGTGAGATGGGATTTCTCTCAGATTCTTTTATATCAGAAACGCAATCTATAACCTTTTTGCCAATTACATTTTCAATTTCATCTTTCGTTATTTTTCCATGCCTCAATATTCTTGGAGTATTGCCAGATAAATCGATGATTGTCGATTCAACCCCTACATTGCAGTTTCCACCATCAATAATTAGCGGAACATTGTCTTTCAAACTATCATATACATGAATTGCAGATGTAGGGCTTATCTTGCCAGACTTATTTGCACTCGGAGCAGCAAGGGGAAAACCGCACTCTTTAATAATCTTTCTCATGATGTCGCTATCTGGAACTCTTATCGCAACCGTATTAAGCCCAGCAGTGGCAATTTTTGATATTTTTCGGTTACTCGCATCATTAATTGATTTCAAGTTCAAAACCATTGTTAGGCTGTTTGGATAAAAATATTCAGCCAAAATTTTGGCATCATTGTTCAGAATTGCAAATTCTGCAACATCAGAGAAATCAGCAAAATGAATAATTAATGGGTTAAAAGATGGCCTTCCTTTAACTTTATATATATTTTCTACAGCTTCATCAGAAAGTGCATTTGCAGCAAGTCCGTAAACCGTTTCAGTAGGAATAGCCACAACGTCACCACTGCATAGCAATGATGTTGCCATGTTGATAATTTCAGGAGTGCACAATTTTATTTTGTTAGTCATCGTAAATCTATATATAGTCATTACATAAGTTATAAAAATACAATATACGGGAGATGTCTATGAATGCAAAAGTTATAACAATCGCACAACAAAAAGGCGGCGCAGGCAAAACAACTATAGCCGCACACCTTGCAGTTGCATTCAGTCAAATGGGTTTAAGAGTTGCAGCAATAGACATTGACCCTCAAGGCAGCCTTTCCCATTGGCATCGCATTAGAGAAGAAAAATTCGGTGAAGGATATACAGGAATTACCTTCGGCGCATTTTCAGGATGGCGCATAAGCGGTGAACTAAGCAGGCTAAAGCGCAACTTCGATGTTATAGTTTTAGATAGCCCACCTCATACAGAGACAGAAACGAGAGCTGCAATTAGAAATGCTGATTTACTTATTATTCCAGTTCAGCCCAGCCCAACCGATTTATGGGCAACTCAGGCTACAATAGATATAGCTAAAAGTGAGAAGGTTTCTTACATCACAGTTTTAAATAGGGTTTCGGCTAACTCAAAAATCGCAGAGACAATAAGCAAAGAGCTATCCAACCTTTCAAATGTACATCTTGGAAACAGGGTTTATTTCGCATCTTCAATTATGGAAGGTAAGTGCGTTACTGAAACTTCTCCAAAAAGTCCAGCGGCGGAAGAAGTAAAAGCTCTATCAGAAGAAGTGCTTAAAATTGCAGGAATAAATAAAACATCTGCGTTTGAAAGTGAAAATGAAGATGAAAAACAACCAGAGATGGCCTAAAAAATTGTAAAAAATGAGAAAAATGACAAAAAAATGATATTTTCTGTGGTTTTCTGCTAATTATCGCTTGATTTTTACTCTTCTTTAAATACTCTGAGTTAGTTTAAACAACACTTTACCAACAAACAAACTTTAACTAGGGGGTTATCGTGAACAAAAGCGAACTCGTTGCCGCAGTGGCAGAACTAACAAAATTTTCTAAAACCGATTCAGCGAAAGCAGTTGATGCTTTCATCGAAGCTGTGAAATCAGCACTTGCAAAAGGCGATGAAGTTCGCCTTGTAGGTTTCGGAACTTTCGCAGTTGCTAGAAGAAAAGCAACCGAAGGCCGCAACCCACGTACAGGTGCAGTGATTAAAATCCCTGCTTCAAACCAGCCGAAATTCCGTGCAGGTAAAGAACTTAAAGAAGCTGTGAATTCTACAGGTAGCAAATCTAAAAAAGCTGCCTAATATCAGAGCTTTAAATAAACCAAATTTTTTTAAAAAAAGAATTTGAAATTATCTCGAGAGCCTGTTACAAAGCAGGCTCTTTTTCATTCAGAGAATATTTGCACCAAGTAAAACTCTAATGAAATTTTTCTTTCTTCGGGTGGTTAGCTCAGTTGGTAGAGCATCTCGTTTACACCGAGAGGGTCGGGAGTTCGAGTCTCTCACCACCCACCATTTCCTTTACGGTATATTCTTGTCACATATTATACGGATTATACTTGAGAGATGGTATACATATT
>CAZAGG010000023.1:0-8056 GCA_964484565.1 uncultured Rickettsiales bacterium
AAATCGAGATTTAATCACCTCATTCTTAATATATAGTTAATGTAGGGAGGTAAGCGTTTCCCAGACCGATAAACCCATTACCTGTAGCATAGCTACACCACCCATCTTCAGTAGTTACTGCTGACTTACCATAGGCTGAGATTTTCTCATATGCGAATTTACTATTTCTCATGCTACAATCGACTAAATCTAGTTTTATTAAAGCATCATAACCAGATTGTGTTAAAGTTTTAAGACAAATATACTTATCCTTAACTTATTCCAAAAAAGCGAGCAAGAATTTCTTCATCTGACTCATCTAGTTCTGATGATTCTAGCTTAACTTCCTCGCCTGATAGTTTTTGCTCAGTTTCAAGAATCTTTAGCATACAACCCGTAATTTTAATTAAGGTATTGGTCGCGCTTTCTTTATCGCCGTAAAGCCATTTTAAGCGATATTCTTCTTTGGCATTTGAACTTCCATAAAATTCTATATCCGATTCAAGTTTTTCGAGAATAGTAACGAACAACTTTCTAATTCTCTCAATATCATTTACAGAATCATTTTTCTTATCAACCTGAGCTGAATAATCAACTTGATCGATAGTCGCTTTCGACAACGCATTCTTTCTTGGCATATCAATACATTAAGTTAAATTAAGACGTAAATATCTTAAATAGCTTAACATGTTAAAGCACCTGCGGAAGCAGTTAATACTCCACCACTACTGGATCAAGACTCCGCCACAAATACCATGTTGCAACGGTTCTATATGGTCGCCACTTATCAGAAATTTTCATAATATCATCTTTAGAAATAGCCTCATTGCCTAAAGTCGCATATTTCAAATTGATTGCTTTTATGAGGCCAATATCTCCCATAGGTAATATATCAGAACGGAGCAGACAGAAGATTAAAAACATCTCAGCTGTCCATCTTCCAACGCCTTTAATGGTTGTGAGGTCTCTGATAATTTCTTCATCAAGCATATCATTCCAGCTTTTAACAACATCTGGCCTTTCATTAAAAAACTGAACTATGTTCTGCATATAAACAATCTTTTGTCTGGATAAACCACATTCTCTCATTTTATCTGGATTTGAAAAAATCTCAGAATCGGGAGATATAACGCCACTTGCGGCGTTAGAAAACCTCTCCCACACGGCATCAGCTGCTTTAACAGATATTTGCTGGCCTGCAATTGCTCTTAATAAAGTTACAAATGGCTCACCGCGAGATTTAAGAACTTCATTAGGATAACCATTGATTATATCCTCAAGCACGCTATCAACTTTAGCCAAATGCTTTTTTGCGTCTTGCCAATAAGGCGGAATATGATTATTGATTATTGTCATAATGCTCTAATCTTGAATAAGGTAAAAAAATGAATCAGGCAACAGCAATAAAATCAGGTAAAAATTTTCGCATAGAAACCGATAGCTTTGGAGAAATCGAAGTTGACTCTTCAAAATATTGGGGCGCACAAACTCAAAGAAGTCTTGAAAACTTTAAAATTGGCGTTGAGAAAATGCCAGAACCTTTGATTCATGCACTTGCGATAGTGAAAAAGGCTGCTGCGATAGTAAATATTGAAATTGCAGGCTTAGATAAAAAAGTTGGCGATTCAATAGTCAAAGCTGCTGATGAAATTATTGCGGGCAAACTCGAAGGCAACTTCCCTCTTGCGGTATGGCAAACTGGCTCTGGCACACAAACAAATATGAATATTAACGAGGTTATTTCAAACCGAGCAATTGAAATGCTTGGCGGTGAAATTGGTTCAAAAAAGCCAGTTCACCCAAATGATCATGTCAACATGGGGCAATCCTCGAATGATACCTTCCCAACTGCTATGCATATTGCTGCAGTGATGGAAATTAAAAACCGCCTTGTTCCAGCACTTAAATATCTTCATGCTGCTCTTGATAAGAAGGCAAAAGAGTTTGATAGCATTGTAAAAATTGGCAGAACTCACTTGCAAGATGCTGTTCCTGTAACTTTAGGTCAAGAATTCTCAGCATTCGTAACCCAAATAGAGTTTGGCCTTGAGCGTATTTCAAATTGCCTGCCAAGACTTTTAATGCTTGCACAGGGCGGAACAGCAGTTGGAACAGGCCTAAACGCCAAAAAAGGATTTGCTGAGAAGTTTGCAGCCGAAGTTGCAAAAATTACTGGTGAGAAATTTATTACCGCTCCCAATAAATTTGAGGCATTAGCTGCAAATGATGCAGTGGTTGAAGCATCTGGCGCACTCAATACTATCGCCGTATCGCTAATGAAAATAGCTAATGATATAAGACTTTTAGGTTCAGGCCCTCGCTGCGGACTTGGCGAACTCGAACTTCCAGAAAACGAACCAGGATCATCAATCATGCCTGGAAAAGTTAATCCAACTCAATGCGAAGCAATGACAATGGTTGCAGCGCAGGTGATGGGAAATCACGTTGCAGTTACAATATCTGGCTCTAATGGCCATTTTCAGCTAAATGTTTTCAAGCCCGTAATGATACATAACCTTCTGCAATCTATACGCCTAATTGCAGATGCCTCAGTGAGCTTTACAGATAATTGCGTTGTTGGAATTAAAGCAAACATGGAAAGACTTGCAAAAATCAGAGAAGAATCTCTGATGCTTGTAACCGCGCTAAATCCGCATATTGGTTATGATAATGCTGCAAAGATTGCCAAAAAAGCTCATAAGGAAGGCAGCACACTTCGTGAAGCCGCAATTTCACTAGGGCTATTAACTAACGAGCAATTTGATGAATGGGTAAAGCCAGAAAAAATGGTTTAGTTCTTTTAGTTCTTCAACGTGATAAAGCTGGCTGTTCATCTGAATCAATATAGATATAGTCTGCGTAGTTTTTAACTGCTTGCGGTTTTATGACTTGCCTTCGTGAGTTGTTAGCTTTAACTGCTTCGTATATTCCACCAAGAAGGCTTGCAACGTTTTCTTTTTTCTTCAAAAAGCAATCTGTGTACGGTTGCTTTTCGAAAATTTGATAGCAGTGCCTTACATCATCGCGAACGGCAATTGTAAAAAGCGGGCTATATTTATCTTGTTGACAGTTAGTATTGACTCTAACCGTTGCAGATGGTGAGTTGCAATGCTCAGACTGAGTAAATTGAATCTCAATATAGCCATCTTTATGGATAGTAGTAATTCCGCAATTTATATCTACCATCCCACTTAAAATCATATTTTCAATAATTTTTCGTAAGTTTCTTAATTGATTCTTGATGTAGTCATTCTCTTGAACGTGTGGCACTTTTTAAAAACCCATAGTTTAAATTTAATCAGAGTGCCGCCTTATACACTATGTTGCAAAGCAATAATGTTAAATATTTGTTAAATATTTATTACTGTTTGGATTCTAGAAAATTAGATAAATTATTATCTGTATATTCCATATAAACTAACATCATAGATGAAATTAGAGATACTAGTATAAAAAAGCTAATTAATATCTGAATAGGAATTATCAGAAAGAATATCTGTAACGCTGGCATTAGTTTTCCTAAAATGCCCGCACTAAAATATAAAACAAGCGTGATAATTATAATCGGAGAGGAAAGCCTGATAGCCAGTTTGAAACACTCGTTAATCATGCTTGAATAATATTTAGCCATATCCTCAACAGGAATATAAGCTGCAGGGCTAAACAGCGTGTAACTATCCGCAACTGTAAGCAACATCTTATGATGCAAATCAGTTGCGAAAAATAATGTAAGCGCAATTAGGGTCAGAAAGTTACCTATCTGAGTACCCTGCGCGCCTTGCGATGGGTCAAAAAGCATTGCAGAGGCAAGACTAGATTGAGTTGCGATAATCATTCCAGCGGTATGCATAACCGAAAATATCAAGCGTATTATAGATCCTATAAAAATTCCAAAAATTATTTCCCCAGCAATTATTCTAAACAATAAAGCAGGAGATTCAGGCACAGGCGGCATAAATGGTTTCAATACAGGCAGAAGAACAAGGCAAAGCATAAGGGTAAATAATAATCTTATTCTTGGGGAAACAAACCCGTCGCCAATTCCCGGTATTAGCATTACAACCGAGCCAACTCTGCACATTATTAATAGATAGCAAAATAACTCTGATACTAAATAGGTTGTAAGATCAAAACTCATTGAATATTCACGATAATATCAGAAATACGTTCATTAAAGTCTTTCATTGAATTAATGGCAGTTGGCAAAAGCAGAACGATAGTAAAGTAAATCGCAATAATTTTCGGTACAAAAGAAAGAGTCATCTCTTGAATTTGCGTCAAAGCCTGAAACAGTGAGATAATAAGACCAACAAACAAAGCAACCAACATTGGTGGAGTTGATAATTTGATAAGCAGCCAAAGAGTTTCTTTAGTAATTTCAACAACTTCTAATGCATTCATGTTAGTTATCTTTCTTTCTACAAACACCGCACGCTTAAATTATAGTAAAATAAACACTATAAGTCTAAAATGAATTTTGAACCTATCTCACTAATATTTACGGATGTGTTGTTCATCAAATTTTCTTTAATACTAGGAGAAAATTGAATGTCTGTAGCGGGTTCTACAGACGAGATTTTCAACGACGTAGTAATGAAAATTTGATACAACCCGAAGGGACAATCTTCTTTTTGTACATTACTTTGTTGAAAAACTCGAGAATATTTATAATATTCACATCTTTTTTCGCCTAGTACTGCATCAAAAATAAGCATTGTCGCATTCCTTAAATATTGGTGAGATAGGTTCATCTATGAATGAAAAACAGCTAATAGCGAAATATTTGGAGCCAATTGCAAGATCTCCAGAATCTCTTGGTTTGCAAGATGATGTAGCGATGCTTAAAATGGGGTTGTGCACAAACAAAGCCTATTCAATATTCACTATGGATACATTGGTGGAAGGCATACATTTCAATTCTTTTGATTTGCCCCGTAATGTTGCCAAAAAACTTTTGCGCGTCAATATTTCAGACATTATCTCAAAGGGAGTTAAACCTCAGTTTTATCTTTTATCTATCGCACTTCCTCGATTTATTGGAGAAAATTGGCTATCTGATTTCACTATCGGATTAAAGGAAGATAATGATTTTTATAAAATATCACTGATTGGCGGCGATAGCGTTGTGAGCCCTGATAAGATTGTTTTATCAGTGACAGCGTTTGGATTTTCAGATAATCCTCCCATATTGAGAAGCGGGGCTAAGATTGGTGATTCAATATACGTCACAGGCACTTTAGGAGATTCATGCTTAGGTTTAATGTCCATCCGCAAGCAAATAGAGCACGATGATTATTTGATAGGACGCTATTTACTGCCATCTCCCAGATATGACATGGCACAGGATATTGCAAAATACGCTCATGCCTCAGCAGATATTTCAGATGGTATTATATCGGATTTAGAAAATATCTGCAAAGCATCTAAAGTGGGAGCTAATATTCACCTTGATAAACTCCCATTATCCAAGATTGCTAAAACTAAATATCTCAATTTAAGAAATCATATATTAACTTGGGGCGATGATTATGAGATAGTTTTCTCAGGAAAAGAAGGTCTTGAGAAAGTTATAAACGGAGTAACTAAAGTTGGCGAGATAACCTGCAATAGCGACGTTAGAATATTTGATAACGGTTCAAGAATATTTCTGGATAAAACTGGCTTCAGCCATTTTTAAAAAACTATTGCCAAACCACATTGTAAAGGTTTATTGATAATCCATGTTAGCAATGCAATATTCAATTCATCTTCCTGAAGATTTCGATGAAACTCTCATCAGAAAAAGGGTGGAGGCGAGACAAGTTTTCTTTGACGAACTTAAAGGGCTAAAACACAAGTCTTTTTTGTTCAATGCAGATGATAAACTTTACGCACCCTTTTACATTTGGGATGGTGCAGAATCTGCCAGAGACTTTCTTTTAGACGATCTCTTTAAAGGTGTTATTGAAACTTTCAACCGCCCTAGGGTTAGAAATTGGAGCATTCTTGCAACTGGCTATGGTGTTAATAAAAATATTAAACCTAAATTTGCAGTTAGAGAAGCCGATTTAATTGAACACGATGTTAATATCAAAGATATGGTTGAGCACGAAAAGAGACTGCAAAATTCCGTTTTATGTGATCCTAACGCATATTTTCACGCAATCGCCCTTGATGCTGATAGATGGGAATTTGTCAGATATTCTCTTTGGAAAGATGAAAAATCAGCTAATATAATAGGTGCTGATTTAATTCAAACATATGAAGTTTTACATGTTTCTGAACCAAAATATAGCGAATAGCAAAAGGTCGGGTGTTTATCAGCGTATTTTTCATGCGCTATATCAATTATTTAAGCCTGCAATCTACTTAAACGCAACCGCTAACGGCTATAGATTTCTGTTGTTAATGGCATTGCTATTTGGGCTTAATTCAAGCCAGCTATTAGCAGAAGAATTAAAAGCAGAAGCCGCACAGCCAGTAACGATAGTTGAAGAGCAAGAAATTGACTATAACGCTGTTAAAATTCAGGTTTTAAATAAAGTCACTGCACGAAGTTCAGAGCTTGTTATTCCTGTTGGAAACACTAACTATCACAGCACAATTGAAATCATTGCAAAGACGTGTAAGAAATCTCCTGTAGGGGAAAAGCCAGAGAATGCCGTGCTAATTCAAATATCAGAGCTTAAGTCAGGCGAAGAACCAAAACAGGTTTTTAATGGGTGGATGTTTTCATCAAGCCCAGCTCTTTCTGGCCTTGAACACCCTGTTTACGACGTTACCATCATAGAGTGTTCTATTTTATAAGTTCGTCAATTTGCTTTAATTTTTCTAAAACACTTGCAAGGTTCTCTGCGCGTAACATGCAAGCACCATCACTCGGCGCATTATCAGGATCTTGGTGAGTCTCCATAAATACTCCAGCGACTCCAACAGCGATTGCCGCACGCGCAAGATACTCAATGAATCTTCTCTCGCCGCCACTCTCTGCACCCTTCCCACCAGGTTGTTGAACGCTGTGAGTTGCATCAAAAATTACTGGAAACCCAGACTCAGCCATTATCGGCAAAGCTCTCATATCATTAACTAAGGTGTTGTAGCCAAAGCTAACTCCTCTTTCGCAGAGCATAACATTTTCATTGCCAAAATGAACCATCTTTGCCGCAACATTTTTCATATCCCAAGGTGCAAGAAATTGCCCTTTTTTAATATTAACAGCTCTTCCTGTTTTCGCAGCAGCCTCAAGCAAATCGGTTTGCCTACATAAGAATGCTGGAATTTGCAATACATCAACCACTTCCGCAACCTCAGCGCAATGTTCTGGCAGGTGCACATCGGTAATTACAGGGCAACCAAACTTGTTTTTGATTTCCTCAAAAACTGGAAGAGCCTTTTCAAGGCCAATTCCCCTTTGTGCACTCACAGATGTTCGGTTTGCTTTATCAAATGACGTTTTAAAAATGAGAGGGATTGATAATTTATCAGTAACATTCTTAATATATTCAGCCATTTCCAGCGCATGAGCTCTAGATTCCATTTGGCACGGCCCTGCAATTAATATAAAAGGTAAATCATTTCCTACTGTTACATTACCAATTTTTATGTGACGATTTGCTATCATTTTCTACTTCTTAAAACATAGTTTAGTGCTTTGGCATTGCTATAATTGTAGTGTTTTTAATTTGATTAACGCTTCTATCCCCTCCCCCATAAAGCAGGAAGATTCTACTCGATGAATAGCGTGACGTGAAACTAAAAATACTATAGACCCATAACCTATTAACACAGCATGAGTAATATTTATAGTGACATTTTATTTTTTATCGCTATACGTATTGCAGAATTTTGTTTTTCCTCCTGTCGGGGAGTAGCGCAGCACAAGCGAAGGCAATTAGCCGAAGCGACAAAAATTATTACTAGCAGGCTGCGTTATTACTTGATATGGTTTTTTCCTCCTGTCGGGGAGTAGCGCAGCCTGGTAGCGCACCTGGTTTGGGACCAGGGGGTCGGAGGTTCGAATCCTCTCTCCCCGACCATTGTTAAAATGGTATATTCTTGTCACATAGTATACGGATTATACTTGAGAGATGGTATACAT
>CAZAGG010000024.1:0-7639 GCA_964484565.1 uncultured Rickettsiales bacterium
AATCGAGATTTAATCACCTCATTCTTAATATATAGTTAATGTAGGGAGGTAAGCCTAACCCTCCCCCATGAATGGGGAGGGAATTATAGAGTTATTTTGAGTACGATTATTAATAGAAAACACCATATAGTATTTTCTAATTTTATTTGATAATGAATAGAATTATTCTAGGCGTCATTAAAAAGTAGAAGTACTCTAAAAAAACCTATTCCCTGACCTCTGAAACCTGAAACCTGACCCCTAAAACCTAAAACCTAACTATCAACTACAATCATTTTTGAGTGGTCGAAGTTATATTGCTCTTCCATTTCGCGCATTTCATCGGGGGTGGGGTCGCCTAAACCTGATTTTAATATCAGACCATATTTGCCAATGTCAAAAGTCTCTTGTAGGGTTGCTTTTTTGAACTGTTCTATCAAATCACCCCTTATTGCTACATAGGCATATTGCCTTTGCATATCAGGTGTATAACCCCTAAGCAAAATAAAAACCAAACTATTTTCTAGTAATATTTTATCTTTCGACTGCATTTATGATTTTTTTATAAAGATGCTCCTTGTGATTCCTTACCTATACCAAGATCTTTAGCAAATTTATTCAAATCTGTCCAGAGGTTATCAGAACTCCTACTACTATCGACAAGATTTGGAGCGCCAGTTTCTAATCCAAATAGTTCGGCTATAATTTCTTTAACTGATGATTGTACTTGATTATTATGAACCAAAACACTTCTCTTTTGAGTATACCCCAAAAAACACTCCATTATTGCAGCGGTATAGGGTTTTTTTCCCATGAATGTTAATTTAGGATAATATTTTACATTATCAATAGCAATATCATTATGATAATCTTTATTAACTATGTCCTTAATATCACGGTAAATGTCCGCTAAATCTGCTCGTGATATATTTTCTGCTGGAGTAAATCCATCAGGTTCGAGCAGACCTAACAGATTATCTTTATCATCGCAAATAAGCATTCTATTTTCGACAAAAACAACCTTAGTATCTTCATTATATCCAGATCCATAACCATTTTGATTAAGCACTCCTGCCTTCTGCAATCTACATTGGAGTTTTTCATCTTGATGCAGACCCGCTAAATTATCAAGGTAATGAAGAGGTGTATTATTCTCAATTCCAGTTTTGAGATATTTTCTTGTTTCTCTCAGATAAGCATATTCTTCTAATTCATCTGTCATTTAAACACTATACATTTTTATTGCTGAACATAAGTTACTCTACAATTCTTTATAAATATTTACAAATGAAATATTTGTGACATTAGGTCAGGTTTCAGGTGTTAGGTGTCAGGGGGCGGGTGTTAGGTGACAAGGATTAGAGAATTCTACTTTTTAATAACATCTAAAAGAAGTCTTTATCAAATAAAGCTAAAAATACTTTGACCCCTGAAACCCGACCCCTAAAACCCGACCCCTGAAACCTAAAACCTAACTATCAACCACAATCATTTTTGAGTGGTCGAAGTTATATTGCTCTTCCATTTCGCGCATTTCATCGGGGGTGGGGTCGCCTAAACCTGATTTTAATATCAGACCATATTTACCAATGTCAAAAGTCTCTTGTAGGGTTGCTTTTTTAAACTGTTCTATCAAATCACCCCTGATTGCTACATAGGCATATTGCCTTTGCATATCAGGAGTATAACCCCTAAGCAGAACAAACACCAAACTATTTTCTAGTAATATTTTATCTTTTGACTGCATTTATGATTTTTTTATAAAGATACTTCTGATCCCTTGCCTATACCAAGATCTTTACCAAGTTTCTTCAAACCTGTCCAGAGGTTATCAAAGAATCCTTTTTCACCTGCGTTAACAGCCTTATTCTCTAGCTTTCCTACCTCTGCAAATCCAAATGCTGTTGCTATAACAGAACCTACTATTCCGCCAATAGTTGCGGCAGGGCTTTTTGTTGCCGCACCAAGAAAACCAACAGCAAGAGAAGCAAATGTACCAATCCCTGCGAATAATAGCGTGTTGTTAGTGGATTGCTGTTGTGATTGTTTTTGTAAGACATCCAACCCATCAGATACTTCTTTAATCTCTTCGATCGTTATACTATTCCTATTCTTATCTACTCTTGGACGGCGTCTTAATTCCAGCAAATTATTGTTTTGAGGATCAATCTTGATGGCCAATGTTTCACTTAACACCAAGTACTTATCATTATCTGTCGTTTTAAATAAGTTAGAATTTTTTTGTGCGATTTCAATAATCTTTGCATCTAGGGCTTTGAGGGCGAGTTCTCTATCTTGTGCAGGTTGTGCTTTTTTTACCGCTCCTTCAATTGCGTCCCTACAATCATTTAAAAGAGATATGTCAGCATTACCAACATGTGTATCGTTAATGAATGTAATACGATGGTCATCAGGCCTCGTACAATCTATTGTTATTTCATATTCATGACCTCTATCATTTTTTATTTTTATTTTAGGCCAAGCTTCATTGTTTTTGTTAACAAGAAAAGTATCATTATTAAGAAAACCACCTTCTTCGATAGCTTTTTTTATCTTATTAATTGCATTAATTCTATCAGTTAATCTCGTTCCAAGATCGGTTGCATCATCTGTAACAGTATCTCTCGGATCGTTATTTGGTATATCTTCAAGTTTTTGGAAATTATTTTCTCCTATAGCTATTTCTACATCAGTTGCATTTCCTTGATCATCAATCTTATACTTAAAACGTACTTTGTCAGTTACGTTATTAGATTTTGTACCATTTTTAAATACGACATGATTAGGTACTTCAATTGTATAAACTCCATTATCTTCCGAAATCGAGAATCCTAATGCTCCGCTGTTGATGTCATTCAAATCATTTTCCTGACTGACAGTACTTTGATATTCTTTCAGCTTTCTATGTAAACCTGAAATATCAGATTTAACCTCTTTATTTTTATTATCAAACGTATAAAATTGACTCATCCGTATCCTCGACGTAATTACAGCATTATTTTATGATATGATGTTACTCTACAATTCTTTATAAATATTTACAAATGAAATATTTGTGACACTTGCTCAGGGGTCAGGTGTCAGGGGTCAGGTGTCAGGGGTCAGGTGTCAGGGGTCGGGTGTTAGGGGTCAGGATTTTACTACCCTCCGCTATTTTTTTTGTCATACTGTTGTCAAGCACCAGTATGACGGAGAAAACACGAGGCAATCAACCCCTGACACCTGAAACCTAAAACCCGACCCCTGACTACTGCCCACTGGCAACTGCAATAAAATTGCGGATTAGTTCGGTTGGGTTTTCTGCGGTGGTGGATTTATAGAGAGTGAAAGAGTTTTGCTTGCAGATATTTTCAACGTGTTTGCACCAATTATGATAATTTTCGTCGTATAAATCTTTGATTTTATTGGCATCATTGACTTCTAAGCTCTCTGCATTTTCTGGATCTGTGAATTCTAAATTGCCACTGTAAGACCATGAAGATTCGCTCACAGTGTGGAGCATGAGAATCTTGCCGCTAACTCCATGTGCTGCAATTGCTTTAATGTTTTGCTCAAAATCATTCTGGGGTGTGAAGAAATCTCCCGCCATGATGAGATATTCTCGCTCTTTGATTGACGCTGCAACTAGGTTTGCACTGGGGAATGATGAAAATTTACCTGCTGTTTTGAGGTTTTTGATAAAATACTCAGCCAAAAAATATGGCATGTCTCTCTTGCTTAAAGATTCATTATTTCCCAATATGTTGCAGTTGATTCCGTGTTTGGTGAAATAAAGTGCTGAAGCGATTAAAAGTTCGGCGCATCTTTCAAATTTAATAGCAGACTCAGTCAGCATAGACTTAGAGCAATCAAGCCAGAGATAATGAGTTTTGCTTGCGAGTTTTTCATATTCACGTACAAATAAGCCCTCTGATTTGGCTGATTTGCGCCAGTCGATTAATGACGCGCTGTCATATGGCTCATAGTCTCTGTGTTGCCAGAATTCTTCGCCTATTCCTGATTTTCTGGTTAGGTTTTCTCCACCAACGATTTGATTGCTATAGAATATCTCAAGCGGAATATCGTAAACAGATTCTGCAAGTTCAAATGCACTTTTTACAATTTGATTTGCGGTTTTCACAAAGTCTCGATTGCTTTTTCTATTACATGATTAATTGTAATGCCTTCGGCTCTTGCTGTGTGTTTTAAGTTGATTCTGTGTTTTAAAACGCAGTGAGCAATGGCTATGACATCATCAAGAATTGGAGTTGTTCGGCCAATAATCATTGCACGCGCTCTAACGCCTTGAATGAAGGCTTGTCCTGCTCTGATTCCTGCGCCCCACTCGACATATCTTTTCACTATTTCTATATCAGATGTTTCTGGTCTTAAACTCCTAACAAGATTAAGGATTCTATTAGTCAAGTTGTCGCCAATTGGCATGTTGCGCACAATGTTTTGTATATCAATTACCTGCTCAAGTGAGATGATTTTAGATGGATTTTTTGGCTCTTCAGTCGTGGTTTTTAAGATGATTTGTTTTTCATCTCCCATTGATGGATAGCCAACTTCTATTTCAAACATAAAGCGATCTGCCTGTGCTTCAGGCAGGGGATATGTTCCATATTGTTCAATCGGATTTCTAGTGGCAATAACCATGAAAGGTTTTGGCAAGTCATATGTTATGCCGCCCGCTGTGACCTTTCTTTCCTGCATTGCCTGAAGTAATGCTGACTGGGTTCTTGGATTTGCGCGATTTATCTCATCGGCCATTAGAAGGTTGGTGAATACAGGCCCTTTGATAAACCGAAATGGAGATTCAGTCGAGTTTTTAGCTGATTTATCTAAAATCTCAGAGCCAGTAATATCCGCTGGCATTAGATCTGGTGTGAACTGGATTCTTTTTGTCTCAAGACCGCAGACGGCTCCAATTGTTTCTACCAGCAATGACTTTGCAAGACCTGGAACGCCAACTAACATCGAGTTGCCCCCAGCGAATACGGCTGTAAGAATATTTCCTATAACCTCATTTTGGCCGTAAACTACTGATTTGATTTCATCAAAGCAGCTTTTTGCAAGATAAACTGATTGCTCAAACTCATTTTCTATATTTTTTATTATATTGTTTTTAACCATGTTGCTTTACAACTTCTTCTTTTTGGAGTTTGCGATGAGATTTATATTCTACCTTTGGCCTGCACTTATTCCAATAATTTTATATATCGGCTGGCTAATAATTGTAAGGCAAAAAATCAAAAAACGCGCAATTGAGAGTGAAGTTCTTCCTGGTTTGAAAGATGGCCCTTGGGTGTGGACATTGCTTGCAAGTGTTGCAATTGCTATTTTCTGCTTCCTTTTCTTAGGTCTTGCAAGTGACCGAATGGAAGGGCAGTATCAGCCCGCACAGTATATTGATGGAAAGTTGATTGATGGTAAATCAAAATAACATTCCATATAATTTTAGTTCAATATTGCAAGATGATGGTTTTAAACGTTTGTCTTCCATGTTTGGTGTGGAAAATATAAGAGCCGTTGGGGGTGCAGTTAGAGATTCAATTTATTCTCACTTTCATTCATCTTGTGATGTAAGCATTGCAAATCCTGAGATTGATATTGCAACTAAACTTATGCCAAATGAAATTATGCAAAGTTTAAAAGATGCTAAAATCAAATGTATCCCAACAGGTATAGAATATGGAACCGTAACCGCTGTAATCAACTCTAAGCCATATGAGATAACAACTTTAAGGAAAGATTCTAAATGCGATGGCAGGCATGCAAAGGTTGAGTTTGAAGGAGACTGGCAGCAAGATGCAATGCGGCGAGATTTTACAATTAACGCTCTTTATTTGGATATAGACGGCAATTTATATGATTATCATGATGGCACTCTGGATATTCAAAACAAGGTCGTTAGGTTTATTGGAGATCCCAATTTTAGAATAGTTGAAGATTATTTGCGGATTTTAAGGTTTTATAGATTCAGCGCAAGCTATGCCTTAGAAATTGACGATGTTGCAAACATTGCCTGCTCAAGATATGCGAATTCAATTGCCACGTTAAGTTCAGAGCGCATTACCCATGAAGTTGTTCGCCTGATGAGTGCTAAAAACCCGTTTAATGCAATTAAATCTCTGTGTAATTCTGGTGTTGATGAATATACATTTTATGAGCGGCTAAACGTTTCTTACTTAAATAAATATTTTTTGGCAGAGAGTGAGTTAGAAATTGATATTGATCCATATTTCCGTATGGCGGCGGTAACTAATAATCCGCAATATCTAATTCAGAAAATGCGTTTTGCTAATGCCAATAAGAAATTTATCGCAAGTGCAATTTCCGCATATCATGAGTTATGGAGGGCGGATTTTACCGAGAAAAATCTGAAGAAAATCATCAGAAGGCAGGGCAGAAATATAGCGCAATTTTCTGTTATTAAGTCTTATTTATCAGGTGAAATATCAATGGAAGATGCTAAAAATTTCACTGTAATTTCTAAGGAGTGGGAAATTCCAATTTTTCCGATTACTGGTAAAATGTTAATAGAAATGGGTTACGATGAGGGCGTTCATATTGGAAGGACTCTAGCAAAGCTAGAAGATGATTGGGAAGATGGAGATTACAAGGAAATTACAATCTAATATAGGAATTTAAAGATGCAAAAAAGCTATGATGTAACTGGAGTTGGAAATGCAATTGTTGATGTGCAGGCCTTTGTTGAAGATATGTTTTTGGTAAAACATGCCCTACCTAAGGGTGCAATGAGCTTGATAGATGAAACAATCGCCGAAAAGTTATATCAGAATATGAAAAATTCTCGTGAATGCTCAGGCGGTTCTGCTGCAAATACAATTGCAGGGCTTGCATCGCTCGGTGGAAAAGGTGCGTTTATCGGCAAAGTTTTTAGCGATCAACTCGGCAAAATATTCCGTCATGATCTTGAATCGAATGGAATTTATTATCCAACTGTTCCCGCGACAACTGGTAAGCCAACCGCTCGCTCATTTATTATGGTAACTCCAGATGGGCAAAGAACTATGAACACTTATCTTGGTGCATCAACCAAATTAAGTGTTGATGATATTGATGAGCAGCTCATTGCTCAGTCTAAGATTCTGTATATTGAAGGTTATTTGTGGGACGATGCGGAATCAAAAAAGGCGATTAAAAAGGCTATAGATATTGCTAAAGGCTCTGAAACTTCTGTTTCATTTACTCTTTCAGATAGTTTTTGTGTGGAACGCCATCGTAATGATTTTCTGGAGCTTGATGAAAAATATGTGGATATTCTTTTTGCCAATGAAGCTGAGGCCAAAAGTTTATTTCTCACTGATAGTATTGATATTGCAATTGAAAAATTTAAATCAAGAAACAGAATCACTGCTATTACAAGAAGTGAATTAGGCTCTGTAATAATCTCTGAAGATAGGCATGTGATTAAAGCACCAGCGCACCCTATTCATAAATTAGTTGATACCACAGGTGCGGGTGATTTATTCGCAAGCGGTTTTTTATATGGTGTTACACAAGGAAAGCCTCTTGAAGAATGTGCAAGAATTGCATCCATCGCGGCATCTGAAGTGATTCAACATCTCGGTGCGCGCCCAGAAAAACCCTTAGCATCACTAGGCACTGTTAGCTAATTATTTGAGATGCGCTGCGTTGTCAATTTTTTCAAGTA
>CAZAGG010000025.1:0-7143 GCA_964484565.1 uncultured Rickettsiales bacterium
TATGTGACAAGAATATACCTGTTTCAAATGGCGGAGTGGAGAGGATTCGAACCTCCGATACGAATTTCTCCGTATAACGGTTTAGCAAACCGCCGCCTTCGGCCACTCGGCCACCACTCCACTCGATACCAACCAGTATAAATAAACTAGTTAGCATAAAACTTAAAACATTTTTCAGCCGAGTGAGCCGAAAAATATTATATAACTAGCAAGCTCCGCTTGCGGGCCACTCGGCCACCACTCCACTCGATACCAACCAGTATAAATAAACTAGTTAGCATAAAACTTAAAACATTTTTCAGCCGAGTGAGCCGAAAAATACAACTTGAGCATATGCTAAAACTATAGCTAATGCATCAAATAAACTAAGGTAGAATTCTCTACCATATTATATTTTTTAATCAAACAAAACTTACACATCAAGATTAACAACTTTTAGAGCATTTTCAGTGATGAAATCACGACGAGGCTCTACGGCATCTCCCATAAGTGTTGAGAAAACAAGTTCAGCATCTTCCGCGTGCTCAATCTTCACCTGTAGTAATGTTCGGTTTTCTGGATCAAGCGTAGTTTTCCACAACTGATCTGGATTCATTTCACCAAGACCTTTAAAGCGTTGGATAGTTGAGCCTTTTTTGCCCATCTCCATGACAGCTTCGACTAACTCCAAAGGCGTTGAAACTTGCATTTCAGTTGCCTTGCGCTTGAAGTTAAATGTGCCGTTATAATCACGTTTTAGCGATTCAAAACGCCTGTTTAGTTCTTTGGCATCATGAGAATTAATCGTTGATTCTTCGAGAATAAAGTTCTCTGTAACCCCTGCAACTGTTCGGCTAATGATATATCCTGAAGTGTTATATTCAACACGCCATTTCTCGAAATCTTGTAGGCCGTTATTAATTCTTATCTCGAAATCTTTTGCTCTGGCTGCACCATCATTTGCAAGTGCATCTATATCTAACGCACCTGAAATTGCAGCTGCCTGCACGATATTTGAGGGAAGTTTGCGAGATAAATGCCTAATGTAGCCAACCATTTCTCTTGCGTAGTCAATACGGGCTTTTAGTGCATCCCCTGTGATTTCTCCACCATCAGGAGTTTGCAAAACAGCCTCATCAAGACCAGATGCTATAAGATGATTCTCCAGAGCCTGCTCATTTTTGAGATAAACTTCATTGTTTCCAAGTTTAATCTTATAAAGTGGAGGCTGAGCGATATATAAGAATCCGCGTTCAATAATCTCTCGCATTTGGCGATAAAAGAATGTAAGCAGCAAGGTTCTAATATGTGATCCATCAACATCCGCGTCAGTCATGATAACAATTTTGTGATAGCGGAGTTTTTCAGGATTAAAGTCTTCTGAGCCAATTCCCGCACCTAGTGCAGAAATTAACGTAGTGATTTCTTGTGAGGCTATTAGTTTATCAAAACGCGCCTTTTCAACGTTAAGTATTTTACCTCTGAGTGGTAAGATTGCTTGAAACTGTCTGCTTCTCGCCTGCTTTGCAGAACCACCCGCTGAATCTCCCTCAACGATAAATATTTCAGATTTTGCAGCTTCCCTCTCCTGACAGTCAGCAAGTTTTCCTGGAAGGCTGGAAAACTCAAGAGTATTCTTACGTCGGGTTAGCTCGCGAGCTTTTCTTGCGGCTTCGCGCGCAACGGCTGCCTCAAGAATTTTACCTGCAATCGCTTTTGCATCATGCGGATTTTCTTCAAACCACTTTGCTAGTTTGTCTGAAACAATACTTTCAACTACAGGCCTGACTTCTGAGCTTACCAGTTTATCTTTTGTTTGCGATGAAAACTTAGGGTCAGGAACTTTTACAGACAATACACATGTAAGGCCTTCTCTCGCATCATCTCCAGTAAGAGAAACCTTTTGCTTCTTGGCAAGGCCGAATTCTTCCACATATTTATTCACAACTCTGGTAAGAGCTGCACGGAATCCTATCAAGTGGGTTCCGCCATCGCGTTGGCGAATGTTGTTGGTAAAACAAAGGGTGTTTTCATGATATGAATCGTTCCACTCAATAGCAACGTCAACTACGATATCGTCTTTTTCACCGAACATTCTCAGAGTGTTGTGAATCGCATTTTTGCTTTTATCTAGATATTTAACAAACGCTTCTGTTCCGCCTTCGTAATATAAATCTGCCGTTTTTGGCTCGTCGCCCCTGTGATCTGTAAGAACAATTCTGACGCCAGAGTTAAGAAAAGCAAGCTCTCTTAGTCTATGCTCAAGGATATTATATTCAAATTCGCGGTGTTTAAATGTTTCAAGGGATGGCAAGAATGTAACTTGCGTTCCTTTTTTTGTGCCAGCATCTTCAGAAACAACTTTCAGAGGAGCATCAGCCTCACCATGCGTGAAAGACATATAATGCTCTTTGCCAGCGCGCCAGATTCTTAGTTCGAGTTTTTCAGAAAGCGCGTTCACAACCGAAACACCAACGCCGTGCAATCCGCCAGAAACTTTATATGAATTATGATCAAACTTTCCACCAGCGTGAAGTTGGGTCATGATAACTTCAGCGGCTGAAACCCCTTCTTCCGTGTGAATATCTGTAGGAATACCACGACCGTTATCAGTTACACTAACTGATCCATCTTGATTTATTTCGACCAAAACTTTATCACAATGACCAGCGAGTGCTTCATCTATCGCGTTGTCAACAACCTCAAAAACCATGTGATGAAGACCTGTACCGTCATCGGTGTCTCCGATATACATTCCAGGACGTTTTCTAACCGCTTCAAGACCTTTTAGAACCTTGATTGAATCCGCACCATATTGTTGCTGCTCTGTATTTTCGGTTTTCTTAGCTGCCATTTCCATAGTTATCTATATATTCCAAACATCTTTGATATGCATTATAATTTAAGAATGTGGATACTAGCACCCTAAGCCCCAAAATCCAAGCGATTATTAATGTTATTCATTGTCATTATTCTGTAACGATAATTGCATATAACTTAACAACAATTAAATTTACTTTGAGGAATTTGAAATGGGAATTTTTGACGGTGGAAAAAGAAAGAAGCTAGGTCATCAGCAAGATTATAAGCCGAATCCACTAAGTATCCGTAATCCTGATACTGAATATCATCCAAACTATTGGAATATGACTGAACACAATGCTTCTAGTCTAGCAGCTAGATTAAAGGAAACTGCTGATATAATCGTAGCCCGAAAACAAGAGATTGAAAATAATTCCCGTGAAAATGCTTATCTTGCTAAAGAAGTTGGAAAATCTAGGGATGAACTAGCAAAACTAAAAGAAGATATCGAAAAGCATATAGCATGTTCAGAAGCATCTATAATAAGTCTTGATACATCAATTCAAAATTCGGTTAATAGAATTTATGATAATTTAAGAGGTTTAAGAATCTATAGCCAACTTGATAGCAAATTAAATTTACAAGAGTTTTTTGATTCAAAAGGTTCTATTCGCTTAACAGCAGATGGCGAAATAGAATTTACTGATACTAACGAAAAAGGCGAGAGAGATCCAAGATTTAATGCTCCGAAATATAATACCGAGCAAGGCGTTGCCAATATATTGCGCGACATTAGGAAGTTAATTATTTCTGAAGCGAAATTCTTGGAAGAATGCCATATTCTCGATCCAAAGTTTATGGATAAATTCCTAGAGGACATTAGAAAAAACATAGATGCCATTGTTAATTTCAATGCTTTGATTGAGATATATCAACAATATCAAAGTGATTCGCAAGATATCCTCAACAATATCAATAAAAAATTAGAAGAGCTGAAATCAGCGGATATTGATGGAGATACAATACGAGAAATTAACAACCTTACTAAAACCTCACGAGAGCAGTTCGAAGCAGCAAGAGGCAGCCTGAGAATTGCATTTACTGGAGATGGAACCGAGAGAGATAAATTCTTACTTCGCGAGTTTATGTACCCTGAGAATCCATTTATTAAGTACCAATTTGCAGATATTCGAACAAATGGAATAAGTCAGGAATCAGTTGGAATTCCGTTTAGTAATCCCTCCCAAAATCTTTTGAATGTTTTTCAAAACGAAGAGCCACTTGAAGATTGTATATCATTTATTGTAGATACCAACCCAGAAAATAAGATTCCCCTTATTCCAAAAAGAATTGCATCAAAATTCGGGTTCACAGTTCACACCTCAAATGATCAAGATTGTAGTAATAGTGAGATTGTGAAGGATATTCACATTAACCTTCACAATAGAGGAATACCAACTATAACGGTTGCGGATAGCAATTCAGGATTCAGCGTCGTCACAGCATCATCTGATAGAATGGTTTATCTTGCTTTGATTTCCTCTCCTTTGTCACGGAATCAAGAGCTTAGCCATACAATATCTACCACTTCACAATACTTTGACGGTAGAATGGTGGGAGAACAATTTGAGATCCCAAAAAAAGAACTATCAAACTTACAAATTCATTTGCACTGCGCAGCCCTACCTTTAGAGAGAGCACAGGATCTTCCAAAATTCGTTGAAGAACACGTTAACAAACCAGTGCTATATACAGAAGAAGAACAAGTAGGAAGAAGAAAAGTAGGAGGCAAAAAAAGGTACTCTGAACACAATGTTCCAAATGAATATGCAATATTCGTTGAGTTAGCAGAAGATGTGAGAAAAGAACTTACTGATCAAGCATCTCAACAAAGAAGAGGGTTTTTTGGACGTTAGGTCATAACTCATAAAAATGGGCGTTGCTACCAAGAAAATCAAAGGTTTGCTTTTCAGTTCCCGTAATCCAGATTTGGGTTTTGAAATCAGCAAGCTCCGATAGCAAGGCTTCACGCTTGCTCTCATCTAGATGAGCGACAACTTCATCAAGAAGCAATACTGGTGCTGCACCAGAAAACAGAGCTTTTGCCCTTGCTGTTGCAATTATTATTGCAATTAGCATTGCCTTTTGCTCTCCCGTTGAGCAGCTAACGGCATTGAGACCCTTTGTAAGATGAATCACTGATATATCAGAACGATGACAGCCAAATGATGTTCTGCCACCAGAGTCTGAATCGCTTTTTCTGCTAATGCGCAATCTATCTTTGTAGCTTTCTTCTATTTCACTGGGATTTTTAAGCTGCAACTCAATTTCGATTTCCCCAACAATTTCCACCTTCGCTTTCGGAAACTCACTCTCAACAAGCATACAAGCCTTGTTAACTCTATCTGCGGCCTCAATTCTTGCCTGTGAGATTGCAATACCTCTCTCTGCCATTTGCGCTTCAAGCGCCGACAACCAATCATTGTCGAATCTTTTTTCTTTTAAAAGTCGGTTTCTTTCGCGCATTGCTTGCTCGTATGAATTAATGCGGCTTGCGTGTTTGCTATCGAAATTATAGACGATGCGGTCGAAGAATTTTCTTCTTTCAGAGGCTCCTTCTGTAAATAAATAACTCATTTGAGGAGTAAGCCACAAAAGCGAAAAAGCCTTGCTTAGGCCGTCGTTAACTGAAACTTGCTTGCCATCAACTTTAACGATTCTTTTATCAACTTCGCTATTTTCAACTCGTGCAGTACCGATAGTTGTGCAACCATTAGAGTTTTGCACATCAGCATTAACAACCCATGATGAAGCATATTCAACAAATGAATCAGCAGAGCCAGAACATATCATCTCACTAAATTTTGCATTACGAAGCCCCTTACCAGGTGATAAGAGAGAAATAGCTTCTAATATATTAGTTTTGCCAGCGCCATTTTGCCCTGTTAGAACAACTATATCCCCCTCTGATTCTAGTCGCAAAGATGGATGATTACGAAAACCAGTGAGATTTAATCTATCAACTCTATAGGGCAAATGTTATATTCGCATTGGCATGATAACATAAAGCGCACCAACATCAGAGGTATCTCTAACAATAGTCGGGGCAACAGGATCAGAAAATACAAACTGAGCAACATCGCCTTCCACCTGATCAAGAACTTCTAGCAAATAGCGGGCATTAAAACCTGTTTCAAGTTTATCTGCACTATATGAAACATCAATAACATCAGTTGCGAAACTGTTTTCAGCATTATTTGCGCTGAGAGTCAGCTTGCCATTCTCTGCACTTATTTTAACTCCCCTCACCTTATCTGATGAAACTGTTGAAACCCTATCAACCGCTGAAGAAAACAGTTTAGGATCAACCTCCATCAACTTATCATTAGCTATTGGAATTACTCGGTTATAATCTGGGTAGGTTCCGTCTATAAGTTTAGAGACAAAGTTGATTGAACCTTGTGTAAACTTTATCTTATTTGCAGAAACAGAAACTGTAACTTGCGCATCTGCAGCACCAAACAGCTTTTTAAACTCACCAACTGCTTTTCTTGGAACAATCACCGAAGGCATACCCTGTGCACCAGATGGAATTGCAGTCTCATATCTTGCAAGTCTATGGCCATCCGTTGAAACAGCTCTTAAAACGGCTGCACTTTCTTCACCTGCAACATGAAAATATATCCCGTTTAGGAAATATCTTGTCTCTTCATTCGACATCGCAAACTTAGTTTTTTCAAATAATGGCAACAACGCTCCAGAAGACATTGTGAAGGTATGTGAATATTGCCCTTCCCCAATTTCAGGAAACTCGCTCGCTGGAAGAGTAGGCAAAGTAAAGCGAGAATTTCCAGCAGATATATCAATGTTACCGCTATCACTTGCATAGTTGATTGCAACACTAGAACCTTCTGGCAGCTTTCTAACTATCTCGTAAAACATATGGGCAGGGGTTGTAAAAGAACCATCAGAAGAATCCATCAGCGATATTGTCTCACTAACCGAAACATCCATATCAGTAGCGGTTATCTTAAGAACACCAGAAGATATATCAATTTTAACGTTACTAAGAACAGGAATCGTATTACGTTTCTCAACAATAGACTGCACATGCGAAAGGGCAGATAGCAAAGTCGCTCTATCAATAGTAAAACCGCAAGAAGCAAAAGCCTCACTGGTTGCAAGATTTGATTGCATTTTAGTTCCCTCCACAATGATATTTTCTTCATTATTACACCCCTTACATTTCTTTCTCAACTCATATTTTGCACAATAAACTCCATTAACGTCTATTTAAGTTGTTTGGAGTATAATTGCGAATAATTGTTAAGAATAATAATTAGTTGATTACGAGGGGAAATT
>CAZAGG010000026.1:0-2609 GCA_964484565.1 uncultured Rickettsiales bacterium
GGGAATCACTATCCGATTCTGTTATCAAGAAATTTATTAGGTCCGGACCCTAGTATGGTTGGCAGTGCTGCATCCTAAACAGTTGCGAGTGAACATGAAGATCGGTTGGGACGATATAGAGTTTTTTTATACCATCGCTGCCTATGGCGGCATCGTTGAAGCCGCCCAAAAGTTAAAAGTCAATCAGACAACTGTTTTGCGCCGTATTGATCATTTAGAAAAAGTTCTGGGCTATCCTTTGTTTATTAGAGGTCGTGGAAAATATAAATTAACTACGCAAGGTGAAAATTTATTTTTGTATGCATCAAAAATTGCTGCTGACATGCAGATGATAGATTTTGAGCTTCGATCTTTTCAGCAGAATAAAAAAAGCATACGTGTTACGATAAGTTTGCCAGATTTTGTTTATGAATATGCTATCAAAGGCGGGATTCAAAGATTCAATAAGAAGTATCCAGCTATACTGCTCAATTTCGTTGTAACAAATTCTTTTTTGAACCTTTCAAATCAAGAAGCAGATATTATTGTTCGTCTAACCGACAATCCTTCTTCCCATCTTCCTGAAGGGTTACATGGTAAATGTGTGGGAGAAATCAATCTTTGTGCATATTCCCCTGCAGAGGGAACAAAAGAGCCTGTTGATTGGATAGGTTGGGGGGCGAGCGTTGATTTTAACGAGTGGATTCAAGAAAATCACTATCCTGCTGGAACTGTAAATACTTCGATTGATAATCTGACTTTACATTTGTCCCAGGCTAAAACAAGCGGCCAGCATCTTATTCTGCCTTGCTGGATAGGCGATAGAGATAAAGAAATGCACCGTCTACACGGTGCAAAACCTTTCAAAGGTTTCGATGCATGGATTTTAACTCATCCGAGCCTAAAAAAATCAGAGCCTATAGTCGCTGTTATTGACTTTTTGTACTCTTCTTTCAAAAGGGCTCTGAGTAAAGAGTAGGCGCTAATGTTTTTGATTAAGAAGTTTTTTTGTGAAAAAAAAGTTAGCGTTTGGGCTTCAGAAGTTTCATGGATGATGGTCTTCTTTCTCTGTATTCTTCTCTTCTTTCTAAGCATTCTTCAATTGCATTGATTGCTTGAATCTTTTCTGAGATCTCTTTAATTCTCGCTGGATAGCTCTGCCAAGAAGCAGCGGCCTGTCCCCTGAATATCCGATTAAAAATAAGCTTTACATTTTCAAGCTCTGAGCTGCTTAGGTGGAAAGGTTTTTCTTGAGGGGAAGTCATGGATCTTCTTTTCTCCTATAAGTTTATTAGTACTGTTGCTTGATCTGATTGCTATGTATTTGATATGAATTTAATAAATGTATTGTAATAGTGCTCTAGATTTCTATCTTTTTCAGATAGGCAAAAAAAAGTTCTTGGGCTTATCTCTATAGGCGCAGCGCAAAGTAATCCATCACCTATATCACGACCAATAATTTCATCGGGCAAAAGAGCAAAAGAATCTGTGCTTAAAATAAACTCTCTAATGGCCTCGTTCGTAGGTAGAATTACAGAAGGTTTTAATTGATGATTAGAAAAAATATCACCAAGTATTTTTTTTGCCTCAAAATAAAGTACTGACTCTTCCTCTCTCGCGATCCAGGGAATTTCGGCGAGCGCACCTACCAGGTCTTCTTTAGATAAACGTTCAAATTTCTTTGGAATGGCGAGGAATAATTTGTCCTGTCCTATAGCAAAGCTGGATATTTTTGATGAATGCGGCTTTCTTTCGCTAAAGCCGATAGCAAATTCCCCCTCTAAAACGGCTTTCTCTACTTGTTGAGAGTTACCTGTCTCTATTTCAACTTTTATGGATGGGTACTTCTTTACGAATTTGCTAAGTATGCGCGGTAACCAGAAATTGCACAAAGTCTGAGATACTACTACTCGAATGCTGCCTGAGAGTGGATCATTTATTTGTTTCAGGAAATCGCGTGCGCCATTAACACGCTTAACAATATCTTCTGCAATAGGCAAAAAAAGTTTTCCTGTCTCTGTCAGTTCCAAATGGCGTCCGACTCTTGAAAACAGATGTACTTGGTATCTATTTTCAAGGGTGGCTAATGAAGCACTAGCTGCTGCTTGGGTCAGATTAAGAATTTTAGCTGCTCTGGTCACGTTCATTTCATGGGCAACGCAAACGAACACCTTTAACTGCTCTAGAGTCATTTAATACACCGGAATAAACTTTTTGTTTTTCTATAATACCGGAATTGTGACCTTTACGCCTTATGCATTCGCGCATTTTTACAATGCAATTTTGCAAAGTGAGATTTAAGTCATCTTGGAAAAACATTCTAGCCTGTGTGCTGTAAACAGCCTTTTCCAACGAAATACTGTATTTTCTGTCACTCCAGCATGTTCGGCTATTTGCTGTATGCTCATCTGTGTTTCGGCTAGAAGCAGCACAACTAAAGCTGCTGATTTTATTCGAGACTTAGGCCTTTTGCTGTCTGACCATATGCTCAGCTGCGCCTTTTCTTCTGCAGATAATGTAATTTTTATACCAGGCAAAATCTTCCTCCCAAACGGAAGAAATGCCTTCTCTAGCCTAAAAAGAAAAACAAAATATACCGATAATAGTCATAGATTTATTTTATCGCTTTT
>CAZAGG010000027.1:0-2204 GCA_964484565.1 uncultured Rickettsiales bacterium
CTCATTCTTAATATATAGTTAATGTAGGGAGGTAAGCACCCTAACCCTCCCCCATAAAGGAGGAGGGAATTATAGAGTTAAATTAAGTCCGATTATTAATCGGAAATACTATAATCGTCAAAAAGTATGGCGGCGCCTTCTTGGGATAACAAAACCCCTCTGCTGTTGGATTTGCTATCTTATAATAGGATAACTCTTGTATTGCGTGTGCTATTTTTCGGGCTTGCAGGCTTGATTTAGCTTTTTGCAAATTTTATATAGCTCTGAATAGTCACCATTATCTATGCTGGCTTCTGCTTTAAACTTTTCGAGATACTTTCTCTTTAATTTATTTTTTGCATCTTTTCTTTCATTTGTCTCATTGGATTCAAGCGCAGTTACTAAATCTTGATTCTCATTTCTAACTTTTACTCTAATGGCTTCAGGTAGCAACCCTTCAATAGCTCTTTTCCCTGGAGCGTCGATTCCAACAGGAAAATATGTTTTGTTTTTTTCAAAACCAAGACGTTGCAGTTTTGAAGAAATATCACTCTCTGCATCCAAATCCGAAGTAATTATAACCTTTGAATATCTATCCCTAATAAACTTCAAGAGAACGTCATTGGATATTTTATCTTTACCATCATAAGCAAAAATCTGTCCTTTTTCGGTGAGAGCATTGTTGCCATGTTTTTTATCCCTGCAAAGTTCGAAATACTCCTTATCTGATTCCCCCTCTACCATTATCAAAATGTCTGATTGGCTGAATATCGCAGTTTTAAATATATCGAATTCTGGCCCACAAACTCCTAACGTGTGCTCAAACGGCTTTTTCCAATCATCCCCACCAACAGAAACCAATTTTGTTTCTGAGAGCATTTTGGTGACTTTGTCCTTCTGTCGATCAAGTAATATATTGGATTCAGGATTTTTGTGGCTTAGCATATATGGGCTATGTGTTGATGCAATAACTTGTATTGACCATTCAGAAGCCAAACTTTGCAACACTTCGCTGAACTCAGCTTGTGCTAGAGGGTGGAGGAAGCTCTCTGGCTCTTCAATTAAGACTACTGGTGTTATCCTATCTGATATACTAGATGCTTTTCGAGAGCTGTAAGCCTCAAAAACCGCCTTAACAATCAAAGTCTGATTTCGAGTCCCAGAGCCCCAATCGTCAAGGGGTATGTTGAAGTCTCTATAACCAAGAGAGATTCCGTAAGGATATTCATCGTAATCGAATTGGAGCGTATCTAGTTTTACCTCTAGCTTATCACCAAGCCTACCTAACATCTCTTGCAGATCTTTTGCATGCGACTTAAAGACCTTATTAACCTCATCTTTTAAAGCTTTTGATTTGCCATCTATTTTTTCTTTAGTGCCTTGTGGAATTTTAGAAAAGATTCCATGCAACCTTCTGCGACGCGAGAAGTATACTCTATGAGTCATCGTTGAATTGTGGAATACAACGGCATCCTTAAGTTTATCATAGATACTTTGGGAGACAACGTTTTCAGGAATTTCATTTTCATCGATTGCAAGTTTGGTTAATTGCAATTTTGTGCTATCTGGATTTGCTTCAATAGAAATATTTATTTTGTAATCCGTTTTACTATTCTCTAGTTTTGTTTTTACAGAATCAATTGTCTCCAGATACGCCACCAAACCTTCATCATCCGTTCGAGAAACGCTTATCACACCAGAAATTGATATCTTTTCTTTAGATTCAGATGCCTTTTTCCAGCCACAAAAATCAGTCTTATATGAGAAATCAATGTCTTCCTCAAATGGAAACCTGTCAGTTTTTTCTCCAAAAAGCAGGCGTATGGCTTTAATAAGATTTGATTTTCCAGAATTGTTTTTTCCACAAACAGCGTTGTAACCATCTGACAAGGACAAATCAAATTCCTGTAATGTTCTGTAATTTTTTACGCTGATCGAACGTATTTTCATAAAAATCTCCTAAGCCATAATAGGTTAGCTCATGAAATAATCAATAAGAACTGAACGTCGGAGAGAGTTTTTATTTCAACTGCCTATGCAATCTTGTATTAAAATTCATCTACTGGTTCAGAACTAGAGGGAGGATTGGTTCAGAGCTTCGCCATAAAAACCCCCAAGAATCATTAAGCCTTCCAGAGCATCAGTTGAGAACCCTCCCTAGAGAGGGTTTAATGTACTTCCTGACACATAATATCCAATTTATACCGGAGAGATAGTATACACTT